>NZ_JBGFFD010000007.1:0-261814 GCF_041224435.1 Chryseobacterium tongliaonense
GTAGTTCTTCTCTTATGGGATCAGAGGAAATTTGCTTTTCTTTAGTAAGTTTGCCTTCTCTGTGAAGTTTTCTCCAATTGACTAGACTTTCTTTGCAAATCCCCAATTCTTGAGCTACCGATGATACATTGCCGCTTTGCTCACTTAATGAAACTGCCCCAATCTTAAACTCTAAACTGTAATTTTTTCTAACTTTTTTCATAACATTAAAGTTAAAGAGTATAAGAATCGTGTCCTAACAAAGGTAGCAACTCCAAAATCAATCATATACCCATTATTAAACATTTTATAAAGTGTGGTTTTTGTTTGACCTTTTCCTGAACTTCTCATAGTTCTATGAGTTCTCCGGAACAAACTCTATAGATTTTTTTTACTTTTTTATCAATAATTAATGAAATGTAAGTCCTATCCTTCATTGCAATACAATTTGAGGTTTTAGGACCCGATAATTTATTTTGTTTTAGTTGTAAAATATATTTATATGTATCTCCATCGTTATATTTATTGTTCAAAATATAATCTCTATCTACTTTTTGAGTTTTTACAATTGTATTTAATGTATTAAGTATTGTAACTTCATCTTTTCTATACAAGCTTGTCAAATTATTGAATGTCCCTGAATAATCATCCTCAATGGTTTCTTCCATTACAAAAATGGAATCTTTGGGGAAGTCAAATAAGATTTGTTTCCTATTACAATCATTAAATTTAGAATAATAAGCAGATAATTCATTAAGGTCTTCATCTTTTGCTTTATTAACTTTCTGTTTCTTTAGAAAAATGGAATAATCATTTTTCATATTTTCACTTATCATTTTTGTATAAATAT
The DNA here is from genome assembly GCF_041224435.1 of Chryseobacterium tongliaonense. Lineage (NCBI taxonomy): Bacteria > Pseudomonadati > Bacteroidota > Flavobacteriia > Flavobacteriales > Weeksellaceae > Chryseobacterium > Chryseobacterium tongliaonense. The sequence continues at coordinate 830 of NZ_JBGFFD010000007.1, forward strand.
CACATTGACTTTTCATTTTGCAACTAAATGCTGTAAGTAAAATAAATGTTAATAGAATTCTTTTAGTATTCATAATTATCTGTTGTAATTGGTTGATTTGTAGGATAATCTTCTGCTTTATTAATATGCAGATTTTTTTTATTATCAGGTGTTAAAAGAGATGTGTCTTCTCTATAAGGGTTATATTGTGTTCTAAGAGGGACACCATCCACTTGCCTAATTTTATTTTCTATATGAGAAGCTTTTATTTCGTCGACTGTCATATTTTTTCCACTGGGTGTTTGATACCAAGTATCATCTTTACCTTTTTGTTTAATTGCATCTGATTTAGCATGTCCTAACTCATGCCCAAGCACTAAATAGGGATCAGCATCTTTCAATCCTTCTGTAGTAAGCATTGAAACGGGTTGGTCAGTAATATGAACTGTCCCGAGTCCAACTAAATAAGCATTATCTTTTCCAAGCATTATTTTTACATCATTACCTTTTTTTGAAAAGAAATCAATGAGCTCTGATTTACCTGCAGAATTTTCTTTGAGTTTGTTTAAACTTTTTATAATTCCCGTAACCTTAGAAGTATCCCCTTCATATTCCGTAGTAGACCATCCTCCCTTACCATCTTGTCCATATATTTTACCATCCATATATTTTACTTTTTGTTCTGCTCCCCATTTATCATAAATACCTAAAGAAATAATAATATCTTTTCCGTCCGGGTCAATAAAACGTATTGGATCATTTGCTGCATAATTATACGCAGAAAATTGAACATATTTTTCTGCTTTTTCATCAATCACACCCCATCTACCAACATCAGCCATATACAACCTTGCTCCGTAGTCGTACATCCCCGTTTCCTGTAGTTCTTTTCCATTGTACTTATAATTCTTATAACTACTCTGAGCAAAATACGCACTACCTGTTTTCAGGTGGTTCATTCCGAAAGGGTAATAATCATTGCTGTCTACAATTTCAAGAGCTCCTGCGCTGTTTCTTGCGAAACTTACTCTCGTATTTCCCAAGTGGTCTTTGTACTGATAAATATATTGATTTTTTTGATAATCATAAAAACCTTCTGCAGTTGGAAAAAACTGAAGTTCAGGGTCTTTTAAACCGGTTACCGCTTCACCTAAAAAAGAATCTGGGGTAAAAGCCTGTACCTCAAATGCTCTTTCTGATACATCCGTTGCCAAGGAACTGGTACCGGGATCACCTGTGCCCGGGCCCGAAGTGGCTTTACCATAATACTGGAAGCCATCTAAATAATCGGTAACTTCTTTTGTGATGGTGGTTCCTGCAATCCCTATTGAGGTTTTGGTATTTTCTTTTCTTACTTTTATACCATCTGCCCTGTATTTGGTGGCAATATCTGAGGTTACCTGTCCGAAATTGATGGCAATTGTATTAGGGAGGTTTAAGTAATTATAGCCGATTCCTGTGATCTGTTTGTCAGCCATATTTTTCATATTCCCGTTCAGGTCATATTCAATTGCAGAGCCTACTGTTCCTTCATAACCTGTACTGTTTCCACTGTTATCTTTGATTTTAATGGCCTGGTTACCCTGGTAATCATAGACCAGATTATCAATGACAGTGGCTATGGTGTTTCCGTTTTCTATAACAGAGGTCCTGTAAAGGTTTGTTATATTTCCGTTTGGATCATAAGTCAGTGATTCTGTATTTTCTTTGCTGTTCGGGTTATTCGGGTTCTGATAGTATCCTGCAGTAAGCCTGTCGGATTTATCATAGGAATAACCATACCTTTTCGGTGTCAATGAAGGATAATCTCCCAGAGTCTGTACAGCCCGCCAATCTACCTCGGCGATATTCCCATTGTATTTCGGTGCTACATTTTTACCCGGAAACTGTACTGCATCCGGATTTTCTACACCATCACGGCTCGTATATTTAATTTTGTAGGCGAATAATTTTCCACCCAGATTAGATACAGCCATCTGACTTTTATTGATTTCCGACAGCCAGCCCCGGATATTATAGTTGTAATCGATACTCTGCAAAGGAGCTGAGCCCGAAACAGATCCTACTTTTTTATTGATCAATTGTGAAAGCTCATTGTAAGAGTTTTCTGCCAATAATTCCTCGGAATTGCTATCTACCTGATGGAAATGTTTCTGCATTCTGCCCTGGTCGTCATAAGTAAAATGCTCTTTTACTACAACTTCAGGAGAAACCCGTGTTTTTGCATGATAGGTATAGGCTTCATCTACCAAGCCTGTAAAATTAAGCTTCAGGTCTTTATTGGTATAACCGCCTAAATGATTGGTCGATTTAGTGGCAATTACCCTTCCTTTGGAGTCATAATACTGATAGGTTCTGGTCCACTGGTCATCTTCAATATTTTTAATATAGGAAGCCGTCAGCAAACTTTTGGTAGATGCATCATCACTGCTTCCCAAATTCTGAGCAAGTGTGTACTGGCCTAAAACAGTTGCAGGAATCGATAAGGCGTCCGGAGGATAAGTATCATAATAATTAGTTGTCAGAAGCTTCATGTTGGTCGTAGGATAACCTTTGTTATCATAATAAATATCTACACCCAACAAGTTAAACGGAGTACTACTTCTTTTTTCATTATTATAAGGATTAGCTGCCAGATTGTTTAAAACATTTTGCAATACCTGTCTTGTTGCAGTATTTGAAAAGAATCCTGTATAAGCCACTCTTCCAAACTCATCATATTTGGTAAAAAGCCAACCTTTCGTATTAAAGGTATTATTAAGGGTTCGTAAAACACCATCCTGCACAAAAACCAGTCTGTCTTGTTTATCATACACAAAAAATTCCCAATCTTTACCCGGAAGCTTTTTTTCTACCAATCTGTCTTGTCCGTCGTATTTATATTGATAACACAATTCATTTAGAATGGTAGCAGTAACAGTATTGTTATTCTGTTCAATTTTCTTTACCGCTTGGGGCGGAATCACAAATGCTTGCTGGTTGTATTCATTATACACATAATAAGTATCTAAATTTTGTGTTCCATCAGTTTTACGAATCAGAAGGGTTTGCCCACGACCGTTTTTAAATTGAATCACAGGGCTGCCGTCTTCATCCGTTATGGTATTTTTATATAAGATACCGGCTGCATATAATCCGGCACTTCCTGCAGGGATTGATAAAGCTGAGATTGTATTGGAAACACCACTTACAGTATTAATCGTAGTTGTGGTGACAAACTTTTTAACCTCACTCGCTGCATTGGTCTCATACTTAAATTTTTGAATATGTCCGGAACTCATCTTCCATTCATCCCCTGGGTTTGCCTGTGAAAGAATCCTGTCTAATGGTGATTTTTCAAGTTCCTTTTCACTGTAGGCATTGCTTACCCCATAATAGGTATTGGCGGTGTTTTCATCGGTTATGGCGGTGTGGATCAATGAATTCTGCGTAGCTACAGGAACGGGTAGTATGTCTTTTACCTGTCTTCCAAATCCGTCATAGATAACAGGAGTAACCATGTCTTTCCCTGTAGGAGTTACCTTAACGGCTATAATCTGCTTAGCCCTTCCGAGTCCGTCAAAATAGGTAATGGTTTCGGATTTCTTAGTACAATCCCCGCTTAAGCAGGTTTTCGACTGTATATAATTTTCCGTACTGGTTTGTCCATACGATATGCAGGCAATGGCCAGACTGAATATAGTAATCGTTTTTGTTATTAAATATCTTTTCATTATTTGTGTGGCTATTGTTTGTAGTTGTAATTATACTCTTTCACTTTTTTAAAGACATAGCTTCCGGTACTGTCTTTTTCCCTTATTTTTACTTCCTTAAGCCTGTTTGCCGTGTCATAAGTATACACCTCACGGATTCCTGTAGGTGGGGTAATACTTGTTACCCCAATTAACGGATCATAAGTGAAAGTGGTAACCTGATAAGCCGAAAGACCGGTATTCTTCCTGAAATTATCGAGTGCTGTAATAAGTGCAGGTTCATTAGCCGGGGTAGTAGCATCCGAATCGGATGCAGTTACTATGGCTGGGACAATCCCTAAACTCTCTAACTGAGTATAAGTTGCGCCTTCTACTTTGGCAATAGGCTGGGTATTGTTATAACCCCAGACAATGGCTACCGGCATACCGTCTTTGGTGGTATACTGCAAAATATTGCCTTTAGAATCATACTTATCGTAAGTAATATCCGTAGAGGCAGCACTATTTAATTTATCATAGGATTTTTGAGATAATGGAAGCAGTAAACTCCCTGTTTGAGTAGTCGGTAATGCCGTTGGATATAACGTTTCTGTTTTTGACAAAGTTTTAACCGTACTGCCTACAGTCTGCGTAGTTGTAGTCTCCAAGGGAACAGCAATCATGTTTTTATCGAGCATTAATTGATTTCCTTTTTCATGAGCATATTTGTAGGCAGCTTCATTAAATGACGCATCAGGCTGAATAGTTTTCTGGCTTGTAAGCTGATGGTGGAGCGGGTTGTTATAAAAATACTGGGTCTCGGTTTTTACAGCCTCCCCGCCTAAATAATCTGTTGATTTCTGTGATTTTAAATAGTTGAAGTAGGAAACGTTTTTGTACTGTACAATATCCAGATTATCCAACTGATCATCAAAAGCAATAACATCACCAATATTTTTACCATAGCATTGATGTTTGTAAAGTAACGTTACATTATTAGCTCCTGGTGTATAGCAGTTTTTATAGCCATCCGCAGATTTCCTGAAATGATTATGATTGGTAGTACAGTAAGTTTGTTCATATGTTGCATTAATATTTTCAGCAGTACAGGTCTGTGTAACATTCATTGATACCGGAACATCATAATTTTTCCTGATGGCAAAACCATCAACCTGAGTTTTTCTCGTGGTGTCTTCTTCATAATTCATCTCCACTGTTCTTACAAGATTATTTCCATTGTCCAGATATTTGGTAAGAATCTCATTCCCGTTGCTCCAGCCAAAGTTCGTCCAAGGTGCTGATTTTATATCTGCTCCCCGTAAAATTTGCCCGAAATAATCAGATTCTATGGAATATTGATGAACAATGGTTGATTTACCATCAATAACTTCCTGCACGGTTTTGTAAAAAAGATTAGGATGCGTGGCATTGAGCTGATTGATATTAGATGATGTTAAAGCATAATAGGTAAATCTTTCCACTCCCCATGGAATACCTCCCCCAGTACCTCCCGGTGGCGGATCCTGAACACAGGTTCTGGTTTTGTTTAATCCCTCTGTAAAAACAGGTTCTCTAACCACTGTTGCATTCGAAAATGACTCTCCAATATCTTTATAGATGAACTTACGGGTTGTGGCAACACCACTTTCCGAATTATCAATAATTTTACTGATTCTTACTCCCGGAATATCAGTCTGTACATCACCATAAACGGCTTCAGCTGCCGTATAGTTAGTTGCTACAGATGATCTTGTACACTCAAAAGAAGTGGTAATCGAGAGTTTTAGTAACAAGTTTTTGGGAATCTGGGCATAAAATGTATTCCCATTTAAAGGCAAAACAAATGTAGTTCCTATAGCAGTGGTGGATCCTCCTTGATTTTTAATATAGAATGGAATAAGTTCCCCACTCGGTTTTGTAAGTTTAACGACCGCTCTGTGTTTTCCTGTTACCTGTAGGCTGGGATCACATTTTGTGGCATTGAACGATGCTGACCCACCAAGCATAATTTCTTCATCTTTGATGGAAGTAAAAGTTTCTGACTTTGTTATATTCGGATTTGTCACATCAGTGTCGGTACTTTCAGCTGCTATTGAAAGACCATTGCTTTGACCCGGAGTAATAAGTTTATACTGTTTTTGGGTATGATTTTCATAAGAAAATTCAGAGTTTCCTTTGGTTGGATAAATAATTTTTTTAAGCATTCCAACCTGTGATTTAGTAGGAACTACTCCCTGAGTTGCGCCGGGGTAAGATACTGATGGTATTGAAAGCTGAGGAATAAGATTGGTGTTGGTTGATATTCCATTATAATAACCTCCCGTATCTCTGGCAAAGGAAAGCCTTACCGGAAGCTCTTCAGGATTGGTATATTCAAATGAATGAACCGCTTTTGATATATTGTCATTGATACTGTTTAAAAACAATCTTTTATTAGCAGTAAGGGTATAGTTAAAATTGATATCATTGATGGTTACAGAATTTAGTTTTCTGACAACTTTGGAAAGCTTTTGATAATCTTCATTTCCTGTGGAGGTAGTATATTCAAACGTAATTTCTCCATAGTTAGGATTATTGCTATAAATTCTTTTGACCTGTTTTCCACCCACAGACTGTAAATGACTAATCAGTCCTCCAACCACAGGCGGAAGGGAAAACGCCGAGCCGCCACACACTGAGGGTTGTGCTGCTCCTAAGGTATATCTCATCATTTGAGAATTACTCAATGTGGCAGAATATCCTGCATTCTGATTCTCAATAATAATTTGTTCCCCATTGGACGGGTCTTCAATTTTGGTCAGATACCACGCTGTTGTATTGCTCGATAAAAGGGAATGCCCATCACCTAAAGTCCTGTTCTCTGTGGTTTCCTTATCTGTAAAATAATATTTAATACCATCATCCATTGTGATGGTAAAAGAACTGCCTCCACTTTGTCCTTCAATGATGACATCCTTCTGAGAATACACAATAGGCGTTCCTCGTCTGTCAAATACAAACTTAATGCTGTTTCCATTAAAATTAGCCATATATAGATCCTGCTCCGAGTCGACCAAATCATTGGATGCATCCTGAAAGTACTGCATGACTGTTGGATGTCTTACCCCCAAGGTTCCAATATCATTTGGGAAAGAAATGTTTACATTTTCTTCATCAGGAAGGTCCCTGATGGTTCTTGTAATTACCCCAGCTGTAATCAGATTCCAGCCGAGTCCGGTGGAACCATTCATATCATCGATTTTAATCCCATTAGATCCGTAGCTAAGTGCCACAGGAAGGCTAAGATTTCCGGCTTTGTAATTTGTTAAAGGAATATTTATGTTCGCTGTACCTGTAAAAAGACTTACAGGGATATTTCCATAGCTTCCTAGTTTAAAAGCTTCCGGAGAGGAAGGAAGTATTTTGGGTAAGGTAGAGGGATAACTGCCGGTTACTTGCGGCCCTGATCCCTGCGCCGCAACTGTAATGACTGCAGAGCTAAAAAGTAAATTGATAAATTTATTCATTGTGTTTTTATTTCTTTATAAGTTTAGCATTCGCTGTTTTATTCATATCCGTTTTCACTACCACAAGGTAAGTTCCCTGAATAAGTCCCTGGGTATTAATCTTGGTCACCGGATTCTTTGTTTTCAGACTTTGTAATTGCCTTCCACCCATATCATACATCACAATCTCAGCTTCTTTGAAACCTTGTTCTGAGCCTGCCGAAGGAAACCCTATTTCCACATAAGCATAATCAGTCACAGGATTCGGGTAAATCTTAATATCCTGTTTTTCGATTAATTGGTCTATCTGTTTATCACCCAGCTTTACAATCTTCCAGTTCTCTTTTCCGAGTTCTTCAGCACTTGTACCTGCTAAAATTATAGAACCGTCCCTGTTAAGCTTAATATCCGAGAGTCTTTCTTCCCTTTTTCTGGATTCTCCTTTCACATGTTTTCTCCACTGTTCATTACCATTTTGGTCCAGATACAGCATCCAGAAAGTTTCATCATCATTTTCTATTCTTCCTTCTGCCTGGGTGTATCCTCCGAGCAGGATGCCTTTTGAAGATTTATCATCCAAAGAGTGTAAAACACTCATTCCCATGAGTACATCCCTGTTTTTAAAATTGTAGGGTTTCTGCCAGAGTTCTTCGCCTCTTTCATTAAGTGAGATCAGCCAAAGATCGGTTCCTTCTTCGATCCCAACCGATTTATTTCCTGATCTTTCCGATCTGGATTCTCCACCGATTAAATAGCCTGTTGATGTTAAAGAAAGGGTTCTTAAATGATCATCACCTTTTCCACCGAAATTCTTTTCCCATTCTACTTTCCCATCCTTGTTAAGTTTTACGATCCAATAATCTCCTTCCCCATAATTTTCTGTTTTCTTTGATCCTGTGGCACTACTTCTGGAATACATTCCTAATAAAGCTCCACCGTCTTTCGTTGGGATCATTTTCTCAACTTCATCCAGTCCTTTTCCTCCTAAAACCGTTTGTGAGATTTCTTTCCCATTTTTATCCAGCCTTACAATTAAAATGTCTTTTGATCCATAGCCTTTTGATGAATTCTGAACATTTCCAGCCACAAAAAATCCTAAGTCTGTAGTTTGAATTACTGATCTTGCCTCTTCGTCTGCATTGCTTCCAATAGTCTTTTGCCAAAGTTCATCTCCAAATTCTCCCAATTTTATAAGCCAAATGTCAGATCCTCCTTTGGAATCCTCTTTTTTATCCAGTCCCTTCCCGGAATAGGAAGTCCCGGCTAATAAACTGCCTCCTTCCTCAGTGGTAACAGTTGCAGATAAAAAGTCATGATTTTTTCCTACAAAGAACTTTTCCCAGACTTCATCTCCTTGCTGATTAAGTTTTACTAAGTGGAAGTCGTAGCCGTTGTTTTGTTTTTGGTCCTTGGTCCCTGAGCTTGCCGAAGGGTGAATACTGCTTCCTGTAATTAGATACTGCTGATCTATTGTTGTGGTGACTTGACTTAAAAAATCCTGGGTAGAGGATTTAATGTCTTTTTGCCATGCCACTTCTTGAGCAGAAACACCCAAGAATGTGTACATTGTAAGTACACCCATGTAGAATTTTTTCATCTATTTGCGCATTATAAGGTTAATAGTCAATTTAGTTAGTAAAATTTTGCAAATTTAACTATTTTTAATAGTTAAAAGTTTTAATTAATGAAATTTAATTTAAGTTTATCATGTTTAAGAGCTATATTACAAAGATATTTGTACAAGGCGACAAAGCATGTCGTATTATAAAATATGAGCTTAATTTTTTTGAAAATTGGCTATGCCCAGAACTTCTCATCTTTTTCTTAAACCGAAAAATAGAGAATATTGTTTAGTAGAAGAAATAGTGCCTCAAAAGTATTATAATCATGTTTTTTCATGTTATGGTGATTAGTATGCGGCTAAGATAATATCGACTCTTTTAATATTTAATAACTAAGGTTATAAGTTTAATAACTAAGGTTATAAATTTCATAAATCAATACATTAATATATTTTTTATACTTTAGCGAAATATTTCATCAACTATGACAACTTTAGGGACAAAACTTGCTAGATTAAGATCGAAAAAAGGATACTCACAACAGGAAGTAGCAGACAAATTAGGCATTTCACAACCTGCATATCATAAATATGAAAGTGATGAAGTTAAACCCGGTCTTGAAAATTTATTTAAGATTGCTGAAATTTATGATGTAGAAATAGGAGAATTAATGGATGATGTTCAAAACATTATATCACACAATACCATTGATTCTTATATAGCTAATGCTGCAGGAAATGTAATTAATCCTGTATTCAATATGCATTCGGAGGAATTAATCGAATGTGTTATGAAAAGTCAACAAGATCTTACTGAATTAATGACCAGTCAAAATAAATTAATTGAGATATTGATTAATAAACTAAAGAACTAGCATAATTATTAGAATCTAAAATTTATATTTTTAGAATAATTTTCTATCAGAAGTATTTTAATCTAAAATTCACACCTTAACTATCCTCTTACCTTAATAATAGTCTTTAAATATCTAAGTGACCTTATCCTTCCACTTTCTTGACCTTTGCCTGTTTTATAAGGTGAGTCAATCTTTACCATGCAGCTCTTAACAATTTTATTAATTTGTCTTTTATCTGCTACATTGACAAAAGCTACATCTCCAAAGAGCTTTATATAAAATTCTTTTCTCTGCTCCGGGTTTCTGGGAACAAGGGTTACAAAGTCATCGGAAAAACGGCTGAATATTTCTGCAAATCCTACTTTATGATTATTGATCCCTTTGGTGATCTTTGACCTTAGTCCATCAGCCCCAATCATATACCATGCGCAATTACTTTCTGTTGCATTGATAATTCCTTTAAGTTCCAGATAAGCGGTGTATTCAAGATCCCCGGCTTCATCAATGCAAATGAAAGGGTTTTCTAAAATATTGATCGCATATTTTACATTTTCCAGTATTTCATAATGTTTTCCGGTGGTGTCACATCCTAAACTGGCAGCAAGCTGGCGGATTAATCGTATTTTGGATTGCGATTGTGAAGCATCTACATAAAAAGCATTTTTCATTTGGCTAATAATGATTTTAGCACAGTATGTTTTTCCAATTCCACAATCATCAACCAGAATCATGGAGACCTGGTTTTGTTGGCAGAAATGAAAATTATCTTCAAGCTGCGTGTAAACTTCCGTTCTGGCTGTTTTCCAAAGATTATCATAAGCACTTACCTGAAGCTTTCTCCCAATAGTAAACCAGGTGGATGTCGATGTCACTTTTTCAATTTCTCCTTTCCGTATTAAATAGTAATCCAAGAAATCAATGCCTAATGATTTTGCATAGGCAGAGTGGGCTCCGCTAAAGTTTTCTTTTCCTTTTAACATGGCTTCCCGAATATTATGTTTTAATTCTGTAGTAATTTCCATATCTTTTTATTGTTCTTCGTCTTCTTTTTTGATTTCTAATATTCTAGCTTCTATTATCTAAAATTGGAATCCCAGCGTCTTGATGTAGAAGTTGAGTTTTGGCTGTGACCAGAGTTTATAGAATCTGTGCTTTCTGGAAACTCTGTATTTTTTATGGTTTCTACGTGCTTTGTGTTTTCTATAGTTTCCGAGTATTCTGTATTTCCTGTAAATGTATATTCTTCATTTTCTATGTCTTCTGTTTCCAGATGTATTTCTTCGGCAGTGGTATTATTGGGGATATATTTTCTAAGCCCCGGAATCTGGAATTTATTATTGAGAGTCTTTTTACGGTGGTCTATAATCATTACCTTTTCTATATTTTGTTTTCGCTCTTTCATAAAAGTATTAACAGTATTTTCATAAGCACTCATAAGTTCACGGCTTATATCTCCATCTTTATCTCTTTCATGAACGGATCTTGAATATTCGGGATGGGGAACCAGATCACAAAGCAGCATATCATCATAATAGATCATGGCTTTTAAAACGTTTCCATCATTGCCATCGAGCCAATAAATAGTAAATTCCTTGCCTTCAATACGTGTCATAAGACCTATCAGAGTTTCACTAAGCGCAATTTTTCCTTCTGATCCCAGAACAAAGGTGGTATTTCTGAACTTAACGATTCCGGCATTACAGCTCGATATTTCTGCCCTGCCAATATAAGGAAGAAAGGCAGCCCATTGGGTAGGCATGGTATTTTTATTCTGCCTTTCACAAAATACTTCCCACCTTGTTTTATCAGGATACAGGGAATGGGGCATATTATTCCATGTTTCTATATCATGTAAAGACTGTTCTATAATAGCATCGAAAGGAATAATAACTTCTGTGTCGCCGCTTTTCTGGTTTTCTTCTTTGAGTGCATGGGGTCTGGCCATCCAACCTAAATGGCTTTTTTCATGGCGGTATCTAAGCTCTTCAAATTTCCGTTCTACTACTTTTGATCTTGCTCTGTTTTTGTAAATGTTCACATGGTCAAATAGTACTCCGTTTTTAAGGAAAGTATCTTTAAAACTGCTATTGAGGGAACTTTCACATTCGAGTCCCAATGGGAGATTGAAGCCCCATTCTGAGTAGTTTCTAACCATCTGGCGGTAAAACTCTACAATGATTCTTTTTTTATCTTTCCCCCATACCCATACGGTCCAGGCTTCGGAGGCTACATCAATACCCATATAGAACCACGCCCGTTTCCTGTTATGATCATACATGAATGGAGGTTGCCTATCATCAATGGACAAAAGGGTTCCGGCCTCTTTTATTTTTTTGAGCTTATGCCATGGGATAAACTGCTGCATCAATTTTTGACGGTTTCCGGAGCGTCGTGCATAGGTACCTATTTTATTTTCCCATTTTCCAAGCCATGTGATAATGGAGTTTTCAGATATTTCTTTAAAGTTTGAATCCATACAATCATATTCTTCTCCGGTATTTCTATTAATGATACTGAGTTCACCTTTTAAAAAAGCCTGATATTGATCGGCTACTTCTGTTCTTGAGGGCTTATAGTCCTGACCGGCAAATAGATCATTTAACAGGTCTATCATTTCCTGAGTTACTTTTTTCCGGTTCTGGTTTTTCAGCTTCCCGGAAATAAGGCTTTCATAGTTAAAGTGGCTATGTTCCGAGCCGGGATGAGTTTGTTCTTTTTGATCAGATGGAACAATAAATAATTTCCATACCCTGTCAAAACCTCTATAAGAGGAAGGGATACTGTGGTGCGTGTTAAATAGTTTGGGAAGATATTCATTGAAAGTGGCAATGTCTGTACATAGTTGTGAGGCCAATCCCCGAAGAGAGGTATTGTGTGTTTTATTTGTTTTTCTCCATTCTGTTAGACGTGCTGTTTTTAATTTCTCCGCAGCGATCAGTACACTGGCATTTACAATATATTCTTCTTTGAAATTTTCTTTTAGCGGTGTGCCATCAGGGGACCGGTAATCAGTATAAAAGCGGACGGCAGTAGGATCATACCTAAAAAATGGGATAAGAGGATGGGTCATTTTACGCGGATCACCAATGCTGTCACGGATCTGCTCCGGTAAGCTGTCAAAATCTATCAACATCGGTCTGTTATAACATCCCCGCTGTACTTTTTTAATTCCATAAGGAAGGTGAGCGTACCTTCTAATTTGGGAGGTAAGGGAAGCCAAACAGCTATAGTAGGTTGGAATAAGTTCGTCTTTGGTAACGACTAATAAAGTTCCCCAATAATGTGGCATAATCTTTTTAACTCTTTTTGATATTCGTTGTTACGCAATCTTTGACCATTCCCAGTATCTTTTTTCTAATATTCCAAAGATTAAAATAAGCGTAACTTCCTCTCTACCAGCAAATATTGCTAGACTTTTTTAATAAAGCAAGCAAATAGGCTGGTTTTTTGCTTATTTGTGTTCTGCAATTTGCTGATGTGCTGTAATTTATATAGTAAAGATTATGAATGTTTAGAAATTTAGAGTTTCATATTGAATGGTTATATAACAAACTAAGGGATCATGGATGGTATAACAAATAAACAAATTAGGGAGTAAAGGAAGGGGAAATGACCGAATATGAATATCAGATTTCTTGTAATATTAGCTAGAATATAAAACAATTTCGGGGAAACACCATTAAACAGCTGGCTATCAATACTCTTTATTTAAAACCTCATGTCCCTATATATACTCGAATAATTAAAATGCGGGATTTTTGATGGGTTTTTCAGCCCCTATATATACTTGAATGTTACTTGAAAAACCAAGGTTTGCACCTCCAACTGCACCTCCAAGTGCACCTCCAACTTTTTTTATTGCAATTCAGGATGAATTTTTTGACTACGGCTTTTGTTTTAAAAAGATTAGTAGATGAATTAAGAAAAAGCAGACGAAAAGACCAGAATAAATACATATAAGTAGATGAAGATTACAGAAAATAAAAGAAAATTTTCACACTTTAATGTAAAATATTGTTTATCAGTATCATAATTATAAAACCCCATGTCCCTATATACCCTCGAATAATTAAAAAATGCCCTTTTTTGCCTATTTTTGGGCCCCTATATATACCCCAATCCGACTTAAAAAACCGGGTTTTGTAACCCCAAATGCAACCCCAACTGTAACCCCAACTTTTTTTCATGGCTTTTTGAGGAAATTAAAGATAAAAGTCATCATGTGAATTTTATTATATAGTGTAAGAAAACAATACATATTTAAATTGCTTATTACCAGTAATTTACAAAGAATAGTAATGCGGTAGTAATTATAAAAATAAAAGCCCTCGAAAGGGCTGGGATAATAGTAATTTTTTAATCCAAAATGGTAGTAAAATGGTAGCAAATAGTAATTTTTGGCAATTTCGTTTTTTTTCTTCACAAGCCTCAAAACCACTATTAAACCCTTTATTTATGGTAGTTTCAGCCATTTTATCATATTATTCTTTTTTGGCAGTTTCGTTTTAAGGGGAGTACTTTTTTCAAGTTTTTCGTAAAAATAATTAAAATAAATTTATCTGCGCAAAAAGATTGCATACTTGTACAATTACTTTGCATCAACAAAATGAGTGAACACATGGAATTTAATGGAAATAATTTGATTGAGCTTGGATACCGACCTGCAAAATGGTTTAAGGAAGCTATTGAATATATCAACGAAAATAATCTGGATGAAAATCAGATCAAAGAATATTTGGAACCATTCAAGCAACCGGAAATAATTCCTTTGCATGAAGCTCCAAAAGACTTTATCATCAACATCAGAGCAGAACATGAAAGTGAGAATGATAATGTGGAAAAAGTAATCAATACCATGAAAGTTTTGATGAAAACCCCAACATTGGTTGGCGGAGCTATTATGCCAGATGCCTGCCCCACAGGTCCTGAAGGGCAGATTCCGGTAGGTGGAGTGGTGATTGCAAAAAATGCGATTCATCCCGGATTTCATAGCGCAGATATCTGCTGTTCGGTAATGCTAACTGACTTCGGAAAGGCTGACCCAAAAGAAGTTCTGGATACTGCACATTCGGTTACCCATTTCGGATACGGCGGAAGGCCAAGAGGGGAGCAAATGGAAATGTCTCAGGAACTGATGGAAAGTTTCAGAAAAAATTACTTCCTGAATGATGAAAGGCTGATCAGCATTGCCCGTTCGCATATGGGAACACAAGGGGACGGAAACCATTTCCTTTTTGTAGGAGTTTCTAAAAATACGGGAAACACCATGCTGGTTACTCATCACGGATCGAGAGCTCCTGGAGCTGCTTTGTATGATAAAGGGATGAAAGTAGCCAACCGTTTCAGACAGGATATCTCACCGGAAACCTTGAGAGAAAACGCATGGATTCCTTATGATACGGAAGAAGGGAAATCATATTGGGAAGCGTTGCAATTAATAAGAACATGGACTAAAGAAAACCATACTTCCATCCATGATGCCGTTTTAAACAAAATGGGAACCGTGAAAGAAGACAGATATTGGAATGAGCATAATTTTGTTTTCAAAGATGGGGATTTATTTTACCATGCTAAAGGAGCAACTCCATTGGATGATAAATTTATGCCAGATATTACGGGACCGAGATTAATTCCATTAAATATGTCTGAACCTGTATTAATCGTTCAGGGAAAAACCAATGAAAGAAATCTTGGCTTTGCGCCTCACGGAGCGGGAAGAAATTTCAGCAGAAGCCAGCATAAAAGATCATTAGCCCATAAAACCATTGAAGAAATTTTTGCAGAGGAAACCCAGGGGCTTGATGTTCGTTTTTTCTCGAATGAAATTGATATTTCAGAGCTTCCGACCGCTTATAAAAGTGCTAAAAACGTAAGAGCACAAATTGAGGAATACGGGCTTTGTGAAGTATTGGATGAGGTGATGCCTTACGGATGTATCATGGCGGGTGATGTTCAGAAGAATGCTCCATGGAAGAAAAAGAAAAAATTCAGAAAAGCATAATTTCTGAAAAATTAATAAAATTAAGGCAAAGAAAGTTCCTATAATTTCCCATATTTTACTTTCCGCCTTTTTATCAGACAGGGCATAGGGAGTTCCTATATTTTTGGAAAATTACTCCCCGCCTTTTTAAAATGATAGGTAAAAGGAGTTCCTATAAAGCTAAAAATTACTCCTCACTTATTTTTTAATTTAAAAACAATGAAAACACTTAAATTATTCAATGCCGTAGTAGCAAGAAAGTCTGATGAAAAACCATTTGCTTCAGAGCTTGGTTTTATCATTGAACCCAATGCTATATGGGCTAAAAAAGAAATTATTCAGTATTATTCAAAGGAAAAACTGAATGGAAATGACCTGAATAAAACCTTTCATAAATCGTGGCAGAAAATCAAAGAGAGCACAAGAACGGAATTGTTTTTTGAGCAGATCAGTCATTATATTTCCACGTATGGAAGTAATTTTCAGGATGAAATTTATATTCCGGATGAAGTGCTGAATGTACCAGGTTTAAAGTTGACCTTTAAGGTTGTTAAAGGCTATACAAAAGAAGAAATGCAGGATAAATGCCTTTCTTTACTGAAATCGGGTATTGCCTTAAAAGAAGAAACCGTCGATGAATTGCTTTACATTCTGAATAAGGAACTCGGATATACATTTACAGGTAAAGAAAACATCAGAAACAAGGAAGCGATTGTAAAAATTGCCGACCTGTATCATATTTACCCTGAAAATCCGGTTGAATTTTTCCGTTATGTGATTTATAAAACGACAGATACCACTCTTTTAATCAAGAATGATGAGCTTATTAACGCGATCAAAGAGAGTAAGTTTGATGCCACTTCCCTGTTTGAAAGCTTCGGACTGGAAAAGCTTGCAGAAATTTTCAACAGGTTTAAGCCTTTATTTTTAGCCTATAAAAATAAATCACCGAAGACCATCAATAAAATTTCCAAACTGTCGAAGGTGTATCATCAGCCATTAATTTCAAATCCGTTGAATAATGCCACCAACTTATTGCTGGAAAACGGTGATCTGCACTGGCTGGAAAATGCCACTCCGTTTGCCTTATTCAAAGCTTTATCGGCTTGTCATGCAAGAATATATGGCCAGGATACCTTTGTGTACAGAATCAGAAACGGAAAGTCGTGGGTTCAAAAGGGAAAATCAACAGCTGTAAATCAAAAAAACTATGATTTCATTATAAGTTATTTAAAATCGAAATACGATCTTTCCGGAAAGAAAATATATTTCCCTGAAAATGTAGAATTCGGATTACCTACTTCTGAAAAAATGTTTGTGGGAAATTTCCCTACCGGAACGAGGTTTTATGGTGAAAGATTAGCGGTAGGTATTTACTGGGAAGATGCCTGGGGAGCGTATGATCTGGATCTTTCCGGATTGAATATTTCAGGAAAAGTAGGTTGGAACGCAGCCTATAACCAGGATAACGGACAGCTGATGTATTCCGGGGATATGACGTCTGCTCCGAAAGGTGCCGTAGAATACCTTTATGCAAGTAACAGGTTTAATACACCGACTCTTATCATGAATAATGTTTTTTACGGAGAAAATGATTGCGGTTATAAAATCGTCATTGGAAAAGGAGATCATATCTCATACGATTATATGATGAATCCTAATCATCTTTTTGCTGAAGTGAAGTGCAACTCAGTCCAGAAGCAAACGATTCTTGGAATGCTTCTTCCTAAAGAAGGAAAACAATGTTTTGTATTGCTGAATTTCGGAGCCGGGCATTCGCACGTTTCCGGAAATACAGAAGTTTCTATGATGGCGACCAGTGCGCTGTATCAACAATGGTACGAGCCGGTTTCTTTCAATAAACTTGTAGAAGAATTAGGGGCAACCGTCACTTCCGAAAAGAAAGGAGCAGACTTTGATTTTTCACTGGAAACTTTAGAAAAAGATAGTTTTATCCAAATTTTCAGACTATAATAATATCCTTTTTTTTAGCTGCCATTTTGAGTCATCGTTCTCAGAATGGCAGTTTTTATTTTCAACTTATTAAAAGTTTACTTTTAAACTAACCTTCTTTTGATATTTGCTATCGCCGGCATTGTCATAGCTATTTATTCTAAATTCTTTAATAAAAAAAAATACGCAAAAAGATTACGCAGAGCTATAATTATTTTGTGTCATCAAATTAAAGAGTCATGAAAGATAAAATATTAGCTAAATTAAAAGAAGTGGAAACAAAACACGATATAGAGATACTTCTTGCTGTAGAATCAGGAAGCCGGGCCTGGGGTTTTGCATCGCCCGACAGTGATTACGACATACGTTTCATATACCGTCACAAAAAAGACTGGTATCTTTCTCCATGGGATAAGGATGAAACCATAGAATTTATGACTGAAGATGATCTCGATGGCTCCGGGTGGGACCTGAAAAAAACTTTTCATCTGTTATTAAAATCGAACGCTGCTTTATTGAGCTGGTTCTACTCTCCTATCGTTTATATGGAAAATAAAAAATTTGTCGAATTGTTCAGACCTTTGGCAGACAGCTGTTTTTCCCCGATAGCCGTTTCTTATCATTATTTAAGCATGAGCAAAAAGTACCTTGAAGCCTGCAGAAGCGAAAAAGTAAAACTGAAAAGTTATTTTTACTGTTTAAGAACCACCCTTACCGGAAAATGGATACGGGAAAAAGGAACGGTACCGCCTGTTTTATTCAGTGATTTACTGGTTTTAGTGGATGATTTTACAAAAGCCAAAATAGAAAATCTTGTCGCTTTAAAAGCTACCAAAGGAGAATCTTATGAGCACCCAAATGACTGGGAACTGTTTAGATTACTGGAGAAAATGGTTTTGGAGAATGAGGAAGGAGCAAAAGGACTTTCTGGTGGGAAGGCGGATAAGCGTGAGATGGAAAGGGTTTTTAGGGAGATATTATACTAAAAAATTGTAGAGGATCTTTTTTTCAAAGAACTTTTTATTATTATAGATTAAGAAATTAAATCATGGAAATCAACGACCTGAAAAACAAAAACCTCATCCTCTTCGAAGCCGTCTCCGGAAGCCGTTCTTTTGGATTGGCTACGGAAAATTCTGATACGGATATCCGTGGAGTGTATTATTTGCCGAAAGAGGAATTTTTCGGGCTCAATTATATTCCGCAGATTTCCAATGAGACGAATGATATTACGTACTATGAAATCGGGAGATTTGTAGAATTGCTGCAGAAAAACAATCCGAATATCCTTGAAGTGCTGGCAAGTCCGGAAGACTGTATTTTGCAGAAAAGTCCGTTGATGGATTTGCTGGAACCGGAAGATTTTCTTTCAAAACTGTGTAAAGATACTTTTGCAGGATATGCTATTTCTCAGATCAAAAAAGCAAAAGGGCTCAATAAAAAAATTCTGAACCCGATAGCAAAAGAAAGAAAATCGATTCTTGATTTTTGTTTTATTCTTCAGAATCACGGTTCTGTTCCGTTGAAAAAATGGCTTTCAGAAACCGGAAAAATTCAGGAAAAATGTGGATTGATAAGCATTGACAATACGAAAGGAATGTTTGCTCTTTTCTACGATGAGCTGGAAACATTAAGCTATAAAGGAATTATCAGAGATGCGGAAGCCAACCAGGTTTCCGTATCTTCGATTCCGAAAGAAGAGAAATCTGTGCTTATCTTTTCTGCAACCTGGACGCCTATTCTACCTATTGTAAAGATTACAGAGAATACTGGAAATGGGTTTCCGAAAGGAATGAAGACCGCTATAACGTGAATCAGCAACATGGGCAGAATTACGACAGCAAAAACATGATGCATACCATCCGTTTGCTGCAATCATGCGAACAGATTTTTAAAACCGGATCATTGCAGATCCGCGTGGAAAACCGGGACGAATTATTAGATATCAAAGCCGGAAACCAACCGTATGAAGCCGTAATGCAGAAAGCAGAAGATCTGATAGAATCTATTGAGCATTATCACAGTACTTCTGTTCTTCCCGATTATCCTGATCTTGAAAAAACCACAAAAATTCTTGTGGAGATCAGGGAAAAATTATACCATCAGACAGAACAACTATAAAGTAATAAGCCATTGAACATTCATTCAATGGCTTATTTTTTCTTTGAAGCTTTAGCTGTTTTATTATAATCCAGACAAATATTAATCCAGTACTCAAAATCTTCTGCCTTACGAAAGCCCGCAGGTTCTACATAGCAATATCCTTTAAGCTGTTTTCCTTTCATGATCATGGGAAGAAAACCTGTTTTCGCGGCAACTTCCTCCTCCAGATCAGGGTTAAAACGGCACATCAGGTTGTCATGACTTACATTGATGCACATTTTCCCATTGACCAAAAATGACAAGCCACTGAACATTTTCTTTTCTTCCACCTCAATCTGAGGAATTTCGGAAAGCCATTCCCGGATTCGGTCTGCTAGTTGTATACTGAAAGCCATCGTTACATTTTTTTGATACTTAAAATTAAATAAAAATCCTGAGAAACACTGTGGTTTTTCAGGTTTCTTTAGAATTCAAATATTAATTAATTAAAATTTTACTTGAATTAATTATTGTTTTACGATAATTAATTATACATTTGCATTATCAATTAATTATTTTGTCATGAATCAGATCAAAATTATTTCAAAGATTCTTTATTATTTATGCTTTGTATTATCAGTGGGTTATCTGCTTACTTTTGTGTATTCAGTATTCTGTTTACTGACGGGCTTTGCTGTCACTCCATACAAACAAAATCTATATCTGCACATTAATTATCCGTTCACAGAACAGCCTTTCCTGAATATTGAGAACAATTCTCCATATATCATATTTTCATTTTTAACGGTTTTAATTACGTACGGAATTTTCTTCTGGCTGTCTGCGAAAGTGTTTAAAGTTTTCTTTCAGCCGAAACTTTTTACAGAAGCTCATATAACACAGCTTAAAAGATTTTATATGTATAATATTTTCTTCCCTTTACCCATTGTGGTTCTGGCAAGCTTCTTCGTGGAGGTGGAAAGTATCATCTGGGGATTGGTTTTTACTCATTTCATGTTAGGAATTTTCTGTCTGTTTCTTGCTAATATCTTCAGCCAAGGACTACATTTGCAAAACGAACAAGACCTATTTATATAATATGCCGATTATAGTCAACTTAGATGTGATGCTGGCCAGGCGAAAGATGCAGAGTAAAGAATTGGCAGAAAAACTGGGAATCACTCCTGTCAACCTGTCAATTCTGAAAACGGGAAAAGCCAAAGGCGTTCGTTTCGATACCCTTGAAGCGATCTGTAAAATCCTGGAATGTCAGCCGGGAGATATTCTTGAATTTAAGGAAGAATGATGATAGTGATGAGTTATGAGTTATAAGTTATAAGTTATGAATGATGAGTGATGAGTGATGAGTTGATAAATGCTCAGATAAATTCACAGGATTAGCTTTTGAACTTATTCTGATTAAAAAATTCAAAACTTTGGTGACTTCGTTGTTCCATTAAAGTTTTCAGCATAACATCTTTTTACCAACAATTTTACAATGCAATGGAAACGTTGCCAGGATTTCTATTACCCAAAATCAACACTATGAATACCTTAACCATTAACCACCTTAATCTCACCTACAAAAATGGATTTCAGGCCATTAAAGACATTTCACTGGAAATCGGGAACGGAATGTTCGGCTTATTAGGCCCGAACGGAGCCGGAAAATCTTCCTTAATGAAAACCATAGTAGGTTTACAGAAACCCAGTTCCGGAAATATTATCCTGAATGGAACCGATGTTTCCAAAAACCCTGATTATATCAGACAAAAACTTGGATTCCTGCCTCAGGATTTCGGGGTTTATCCAAAAGTTTCGGCTTATGATCTTCTTCAGCATATTGCCATACTAAAAGGGATTAAAGATAATTCCGAACGAAAAAATCAGATTTTAAACCTGCTGGAAAAAGTGAATCTTTCTGATTTTAAAAACAAGGAAGTGCATACTTTTTCAGGAGGAATGAGACAGCGTTTCGGTGTTGCCCAGGCTCTACTCGGAAATCCAAAAATCATTATTGTTGATGAGCCGACCGCCGGCTTAGATCCCGAAGAACGAAACCGTTTCAATTCTTTACTCAATGACATCAGCAAAGAGGTTATTGTAATTCTTTCTACCCATCTGGTTGAAGATGTCCGGAACCTTTGTTCGGAAATGGCCATTATGAATCGGGGAAAGCTTCTCAAAAAAGGAAATCCGAACGAGCTGATCGCCGAGCTCGAGAACAAAATCTGGTCGAAACCGATTGATAAAAACGACCTGGAACAGTATAACTTAAGTTATCAGATCATCAGTCAGCAACTGATTGAAAGGGAATTATACATCACCACATTCTCAGAAGAAAAACCGAAAGACTTCAGTCCTGTAAATCCTTTACTGGAGCACGTTTATTTCCATACCCTTACCCAAAACCACTAATCATGAACGCTATATTTTTATTTGAAGCCAAACGCAGCACCAAGCATTGGCTTGTATACCTCATTGCCCTGATTTTAATATTTCTCGGAGTTTTCTGCGGAAACCAGTTCAATCTTACCGTTGGAGAAGGTATTTATTTAAACTCACCTTATACGATTGGTTTTATGACAGGGCTTTTGAGTATGGTTATTATATTTTTTGCCATCATCTATTCCAATCAGATTCTTTTTAAGGATTGGGATTCAAGGTTTGACATTCTTATTTTCTCTTATCCATTTTCAAAACGAACGTATTTACAGGGTAAATTCCTGGCTTATTTTTTACAGACTTTTTTAAGTTTTTTGTTTTTAATGACCGGGTTTTTAATCGGGCAGAATATGCGGACCGGAAGTGAAATCCAACCCTATTTCAACCTGTGGCATTATGCATATCCGCTCCTGATCTTCGGGTTGATCAATTGTCTTTTAGTCTGCTGCTTTTTGTTTTTTATTTCCATGATTACAAAGAAAAAACTTCTGGTCGTGATTGGTGGACTTCTGTTGTATGTGATATACATGATTGTCCTGATATTTTCCAATTCGCCTTTTATGGCGGGAAGTTTACCGCAATCTCTGGAAACCCAGCAATTATCTGCTCTTATAGATCCTTTTGGAGTTTCAGCTTATTTTTTTGAAGCGAAAACCATTTCAGCGCAGCACAAAAATGAATCCGTTGTTTCACTTTCAGGATATCTGCTGACCAACAGAATAATTTTTCTGATTGTTTCAGGCGGTTTATTATTGCTTTCCTTCCGTTTATTTTCTTTTTCGAAATTTTCCTATAAAAAGCTTAAAAATAAAGATCAGCAGGTCATTGTTTCGGCAAATTCCGGTTTAAAAAATTACACCACTTCATCTGTTGTTTTCGGAAATATTTCTGCTTTAAAATCAATCGTTTCATTCGCCAAAATCGATCTTATTTACCTTTTCAAAAGCATTACCATCATTGCCGTTTCCATATTGCTTTTATTCTTTGTCGGGATGGAAATGTATGCTGAAATTGAGAAAGGAATTCGTCTTCCGCAAAAATATGCAAGCTCAGGACTGATGTCTACCACCATTTCAGAAAATTTTCATTTGCTGGGGATGCTGATTGTCACTTATTTCATTAATGATTTGTACTGGAGAAGCCATGCCTCGGGATTTTCGCTGATTGAAAAAAGTACTTATTTTTCAAAAAATAAACTGAACGGACATTTCCTGTCGATAAGTATTCTGCTTTTCTTTTTCACAGCAGTTCTTATCATTGAAGGGTTGGCTTTCCAGCTTCTTTACCGGTATTTCCATATCGATTGGGACGCTTATCTGGGAACGATTCTTTTCAATACTTTTCCGCTGATTCTTTTTTCCGGTTTTGTACTGCTGATCAATGATCTGGTAAAAAACAGGTTTATAGCTCTGGGAATTTCAATTCTGGCAGGTCTTAGTTTCGCAGGTCCGGTTTCAAAAAAATTCATTCCGTCTCCTCTGTTCAGGATTTTCTCAGATTATAAGGGAACTTACAGCGATTTTAGTGGTTATGGGATTAATTCGGTTGCCTTTGCAGAACGGCTTTTATTCGGGTTAGGTTTAATTGTTCTTTTATGGTTGATTAACGAATGGATCAAAACTAGAAAATGGAATCCTAAAAAAACAGTTTTTGTAACAGCTTTATTAATTCTCGGAATTTTCGCTGGCAACCTCTTTATGAAAGGTTATATCCCGAAAAACGAGGAAGATTCCATTTTAAAATCCGTCAATTATGAAAAGGAATTCAGGAAATATGAAAATCTCCCACAACCGACAATCACTGATGTGATTACGCAAATAGACCTTTATCCTTCTGAAAACTCATACCTGATTAAGGGAAAATACACGCTAGTAAATCAGACCGGTCAGGCAATCAATAAAATTTTACTTAATTTTCACCCTGATTTAAAAATAGAATCTGCCATTTTAAAAACAGCTTCCGAATCAATGAAGATAGATCAGAAGGTAACTGAAATTCATTTAAAACAACCTTTACAACCTAATGAAACCGCCTATCTTGATTTTAAAATTTCCTATCAGTGGTCTGCCATAAACGGTCATGATTCGTTTAATGCCATTATTGAAAACGGTTCTTTCATGCGGATCAGCAGGTATTACCCTACTTTCGGCTATCAGAAAGGAAATGAAACCGAAGATGAAAAAATAAGAAAGGAATATAAACTCGGAAAACCGTCAGAGTTAAAAAAACTTGAGGCACCGGAAGTCTTTGTAAAAGATTTTATCAATCTTGATATGACCATTTCTACAGAAAAAGGTCAAACCGCAATCGGAACCGGAGATCTCATTCATCATT
This sequence comes from Chryseobacterium tongliaonense, assembly GCF_041224435.1. NCBI lineage: Bacteria > Pseudomonadati > Bacteroidota > Flavobacteriia > Flavobacteriales > Weeksellaceae > Chryseobacterium > Chryseobacterium tongliaonense. The sequence goes on from NZ_JBGFFD010000007.1 coordinate 25,177, forward strand.
TCACAAAAAACAAAAGAAATTATTTTCAATATAAAGTTGATAGTATTCCGTTCCGTTTTGCAGTTTCGTCGGCGAAATACAGACTTAAAAGCGTTCTTCACAAAGGAATTACCATCAATGTACTGTATCATCCAAAACACGGTGAAAATGTAAACCATCTGATTGAAAATGCAAAACTCACGCTGAACTACTGTTCTGGTAATTTTGGAAAATACCCTTTTAAAACCATCACTTTTGCGGAAATCTCTTCATTTACCAGAGGTTTTGCAGCAACAGCTTATCCGGCAGCGATCTTTATGCCTGAAGATATGATATTTCATGCCAATATTCATGCGGATAAAAAACAGGATGTAATTAATGAGCTTGCGGGCCATGAGCTTTCCCATCTCTGGTGGGGAAACAGCCAGATTGATCCCGATGACAGAGAAGGTGCCGTAATGCTTACCGAAACCCTTGCGATGTACACGGAAATGATGCTTTATAAAAAGATGCATGGAAAAGAAAAAATGATGGAAAGAATAAAGGTACATCAACAGATCTACGACAATGAAAAAGGATTATCTGACAACCAGCCCATCTATAAGGTAACAGGAGAAAATACACATATCTCTTACTCAAAAGGAGCAATAGCTATGGTGAAACTCAGTGAGCTGATCGGTGAAGATAAAGTAAATGCAGCCCTGAAAAATTTTCTGAATAACAATAGATATCCGAAAAAACCTACCTCATTAGATTTACTCAAAGAGTTTTATAAAGTAAGTCCCGGTGAATCTTCAAAAAAGAAAATCGATACACTTTTCAAAACAATATAGCTTCAAAAATCTCCGAAAATACGGAGGTTTTTGATTTTTTTACTTTGAACCGTTAAGGAGGAATAAGGTATTAAGAATTATTAAGCTAAGCTTTATTTGAATGGTGAGTTTTAAAATCAGAATGATTCATCTTAATCTAACTTAACTTCTGAATATTTTCTTAATGGTTTGAAAGATTCCGGAGCATTAAGCTATTATAATGGCTTTATTTATTTTTCTTTAAAATATAATAGATCGCACGGTCTTTTTCATCATTCGTTGTATAAGCAAACTGAAAGGAATATCCGTTGGCAGACATAAAATTAAGGGCATCCATCATAGAATTGAACTTCATATTTCTCCCTCTTTCATCCTTGATATTCGTTCCGTTTTTAAAGGATATGGATTTGGTTTCCTGTCCAAAATCAATCTCCACATTCACTTTCGTACTTAAAGAACGTCCTGTACCAATGATCTGAACATAATCAACATCAATATCTTTTATGGGAACATCATTAACAGTTTGTGAGAACGCAAAACAGCTGAAATAAATAAAGGATGTAACGAAGAATTTTTTCATAAAATAAAATTGTTTTCTGTTTCTAAATATAAAATAAATTTCAAAATTTCATTTAAAAAAATTGAAAATAAAAAATCCCTCAAGTTGAGGGATTTATTTATATCTGAGAATTAATCTTAAGCTTCGGTTGAAGGGTTTTGGTTTTCAACCGGCTTTTCACCTTCCGGTCTTGCCTGTCCTTCAGCTCTTTCCGGTCTGCCTTGCCCTTCCGGTCTCGGTTTTCCTTCAGGTCTTGGAGGTCTTGGTAAAAGAACCTTTCTTGACAACTTCATTTTCTTACGGTCATCATAACCCATGAATTTCACTTCCACTTCATCTCCTTCTTTGTACGGAACCTTATCTAAACGTGCCCATTCAATTTCAGAAATATGAAGAAGACCTTCAGTACCTTTTGCAATGGCTACGAAAGCTCCGAAATCCATTACCTTTACTACTTTTCCTTTGTAAACCTCACCTATCACAGGTACGAAAGTAATTTCGTTGATTTTAGCAATAGCCGCATTGATTTTCTCTCTGTCTGTTCCTGCAATCTCGATACGTCCGATTTCGCCAACCTCTTCGATTGCAATAACGGTATCCGTATCTTTCTGTAACTGCTGAATGATTTTTCCACCAGGCCCGATTACTGCACCAATGAAGTCTTTTGCGATCTCCATTACGACCATTTTCGGAGCATGTGGCTTCACATCAGCTCTTGGCTCGGCGATAGTTTCAGTGATTTTATTAAGGATGTGTAATCTTCCGTCTTTAGCCTGCATTAAAGCCTGCTCCATAATATCCATAGAAAGCCCCTGGATTTTGATATCCATCTGACAAGCTGTAATACCGTCTGCAGTTCCTGTTACTTTAAAGTCCATATCTCCAAGGTGATCTTCATCTCCTAAGATATCAGATAATACAGTCCATTTTCCTGACTTTTCATCCGTAATCAATCCCATTGCAATTCCGGAAACAGGTTTTGTAATCTGTACTCCGGCATCCATTAATGCCAGTGTTCCGGCACAAACTGTTGCCATTGACGAAGAACCGTTGGATTCTAAAATATCGGAAACAATTCTGATGGTGTATGGGTTTTCTTCAGGGATTACCGCCTGTAATGCTCTTTGAGCAAGGTTTCCGTGTCCTACTTCTCTTCTTGAAGTTCCTCTTAAAGGTCTTGCTTCACCTGTTGAGAACGGAGGGAAGTTATAATGTAAGAAGAATTTTTCGTCATAGTTAGCCATCACGCTGTCTACCATATTGGCATCTTTTATAGATCCTAAAGTAACCGCTGTTAAAGACTGGGTTTCACCTCTTGTAAAGACTGCAGAACCGTGAGCTCCCGGAAGGTAATCAATTTCTGACCAGATAGGACGGATCGTTTTAGGATCACGGCCATCCAGACGGATATTGTCTTCAAGAATCATCTGACGCATTGCTTCTTTCTCCACATCATGATAATATACTTTTACGAAAGGCGTTACTCTTTCCAATTCCTCTACATTATCTACATATTGTGCTAAGAACTCTTCAAGAACCGCTTTGAATTTTTCTCCTCTCTCTTCTTTTCCTGAAGGCTGTTTTGCAACCTCATATACTTTATCGTAAGTTTCTTTCCACACTTTTTCACGGATGGCTTCATCGTGATTTTCGTGGCTGTATTCTCTTTTAGGGAAAGACTTTCCTACTTTTTCAGCTAATCTTTCCTGAGCTTCGATCTGTTTTTTAATTTCAGCATGGGCAAAGATGATCGCTTCAAGCATTTCCTGCTCAGAAATCTCCTTCATCTCTCCTTCTACCATTACGATTGAATCTTTAGTCGCTCCAACCATGATATCAAGCTCAGAATTTTTAAGCTCTTCATAGCTAGGGTTGATAGAAAGCTGACCGTCGAATCTTACGACTCTTACCTCAGACATTGGTCCGTTAAAAGGAATATCTGTAATGGCAATCGCTGCAGATGCCGCTAAACCTGCCAAATCATCCGGAATAGATTTTCCGTCATAAGAAATTAAAGAAATCATTACCTGTACTTCAGCATGGAAATCTTCAGGGAAAAGCGGACGAAGAACTCTGTCTACCAAACGCATCGTTAAAATTTCCTGATCTGAAGGTCTTGCCTCTCTACGGAAAAAGTTTCCGGGAATTTTCCCACCTGCATAGAACTTTTCTCTGTAATCTACCGTTAATGGTAAGAAATCTACACCAGGATTTGCTTCTTTATTGGCTACAACTGTTGCTAAAAGCATTGTGCCACCCATTTTTACTACCACAGATCCGTCAGCCTGCTTGGCCAGTTTCCCTGTTTCAATTGTGATTTCCCTGCCGTCTGCAAGAGTAATCGTTTCTGTAAACGCTTGAGGTATACTCATAAATTTTCGTCTGTTGTACTCCGTATTGAGTACGATTAATATTTAAACTATTTAAATTTTCGTTTGCAAAGGTAATATATAATAATGATATATTAAATTTTCAAATGAATAAATAATACGGACTTTCAGACTACTATGATTAAATATTTTTGATTTAATGATGAAAATTCATGTAAGAATTTAAAAATTGATCCATAACCCGTAAAAACAAAAAGCAAGTTTTTCTAAAAGAATTCCGGCTTAAAAAATCATGTGTTGAGAATATTATTGTCTCAAAATAAGAAATATTGTATTTAAAGGCGAAACTGATATAAATATTAACATAAAAAAGACAAGAAAAGTTGCAGAAAAAAAAGTTCTTCCCCTATATTTGCCCAGTTCTTTAAAACAGATAAAAAATTTAAAGATTCCAGCTTACAACAACTGAAAGGGCTTTTGCAAATCTCTTTCATATAAATATGTGTGTCTATGATTAATAATGAAGTAAAATCGCAAGGCAGGAATTATACCGTTCCGCTTATTACCATCACTCTTTTATTTTTTATGTGGGGATTCATCACCTGTATGAATGACATTCTGATCCCCTATCTGAAACAGCTTTTCAAACTTACCTTTTTCGAATCGATGCTGGTGCAGTTCTGTTTCTTCGGAGCTTATTTTATCGGCTCGCTCATTTATTTTTTTATCTCCATTTCCAAAGGAGATCCTATCAATAAAGTAGGCTATAAAAAGGGAATTCTTTTCGGAATTTTCCTCGCAGCTTTCGGGTGCGTCCTTTTTTATCCGGCGGCTACTTTTTCTTATTACCCGTTATTTTTAGGAGCTTTATTCATACTTGGTTTAGGATTTACAGTCCTTCAGATTACTGCCAATGCTTATGTTTCTTTACTGGGTTCGGAAGAATCCGCTTCAAGCCGCCTGAATATGACCCAGGCTTTTAATGCATTCGGGACAACCATTGCTCCGGTATTGGGTGGCCATTTGATCTTTGAATTTTTCTCAGCTCCGGACGGATCATTCAGTGCGGTGGCAACAAGAATTCCTTATCTGATTTTTGCAGGAATCCTTTTACTTGTTGCTTTACTGATCTCAAGAGTGAAGCTTCCCTCTTTCCAGATGAATGACGATACGGAATTGGTGAAAGGTTGGGGAGCCTTACAATTCAGCCATTTAAAGTTTGGTGTTTTTGCTATGTTTTGCTATGTTGGTGGTGAAGTGGCAGTGGGAAGTTTTATCATCAGCTTCCTGGAACAGCCTCAGGTAATGGGATTCAATGAAATTATCAGCAAAAATTATCTTTCTCTTTATTGGGGCGGAGCGATGATCGGCCGTTTTCTGGGCGCAATTTCTTTAAACCAATCTATAAGCCAGGGGAAAAAAGCGATTTATATGTTGGGAGCAGCGAGTCTTGTTTTCCTTGTTATTTTCAGTATTGTAGATCTTACGTTTGCACAGATCAGCTTCTTCCTTGTATTTATTGTACTTAATTTTATTGCGTTTTTTATCGGAAAGGCAGCTCCTGCAAGAACGTTATCAATTTTTGCAGCAATCAATGTTATCTTACTGATCTCAGCAATGATAAATCATGGCGAACTGGCTATGTACAGTATTCTGGGAATAGGAATTTTCAACTCCATCATGTTTTCAAATATTTATACGCTTGCCATCTCAGGATTGGGAAAATATACCAGCCAGGGATCTTCTCTGGTTGTGATGGCTATTTTAGGTGGTGCCATTGTTCCTATTTTCCAGGGATATCTTGCGGACCAGTTTGGGGTACAGCATTCTTTTATCATTCCTGTATTTTGCTATCTGGTGATTCTGATCTTCGGGGCTTATTGTACGAAATACCTCGGGCATGTTGAAGCTGGCGAATCCAAGTCCGGACATTAATTATAGTTTAGTTAAATATATACTTTATTGTTTCTGGTTCCTTCAATAATCGATTTTATTATTATCGCAAAGAAAATTACGAGTCGGATATATCTAAGATGAGCAAAGTTTTTTAATCTATAAATAGATTTTCAAAAGAATGCTTCATAGCAGCTTTGCTTCTTTTCCTTTGGCTTTTCTTTAAAATATAGCAGCCGAATTTTAAAAGCTTTGTGTTAATAAAAAAATGATGAGTATAAATTACCAGAATTTAAAATAACAGGATGAGATTCTTTTAAGGATCTCATTTTTTGTTTCTGATCAGCACAGATACCGGTGATAAAGATATAAAAAAAGCAACTTCTTTCGAAGTTGCTTTTTATTTTGAAAATCCTGTAGATTATTTTCTTAAACCTAGTTCAGCAATAATTGCTCTGTATCTTGCGATATCTTTATTTTTAAGGTAATCTAGTAATCTTTTTCTTTTACCTACCAATTTTACCAAAGATCTTTCAGTTGCGTAGTCTTTGTGGTTACTCTTTAAATGAGCAGAAAGGTGGTTAATTCTAAAAGTGAAAAGTGCAACTTGTCCTTCAGCACTTCCTGTGTCTTGCGCAGATTTTCCGTGTTTTGAGAAAATTTCCTGCTTTTTTTCTGTTGTTAAGTACATTCCAATATTGTTTAATGATTATTATGTAACGGGTGCAAAAGTACGACTATTTTCTTAGTTGGCAAAACATTATTGATTCCATATATCAAATTTGATAGAAAAAAATGTTAAAAATTTCTTAAATAATTTTATGTTATCCCGTTAAAAGACAGTAATTTTGCAAACGAATTACAGATGAGAAAAATATTATTTTTTACTACGGTTTCCACTTTTTTATTAATCGGTATTACTTCGGTAAAAGCCCAGAAGAATGCCTCTGAAGACAAAATAAAAAGGATCTTATACTTCAATCCTGAGGTAGAGCCTGATATTGAGGAGATCAAAGAACCCACCAACCATGCTTTTTTCAGTATGGTTTCCGATAACCTGAGCAGATATAAGAAAAATAAAATGCTCAGAGCGGAAGTGCAAATTCCTTTTGACAGTATCGATACCAAAACGATTAATGATTATTGCACCAATAATGAAGCTGATTTTGCCATTGTTCCGAAAGTAAGATATTTCAAAGTGGGAATCGGGAGATATGTTTTCTCTAACCAGGTAGTGGTAAGCATGAAACTTTTTGATGCCGAAGGAAACTTCATTACGGAAACAGACTACGATACTTATCGTAAAAACATGCGTCTTTTAGGTTCCGCCGAAAATTCAATTAAAATTGCAACAAACGGTGCCATCAAAGGTATTTTAAAAAAACTGAGAAAAATAAAACCTTCTTCGGAAGCCGGATTTTAATCATTCTTTGTTTTAAATTAAAACTACGTTATTCCTATTTTCCGCATATAATTATCTGCAAAAAACATTTTAATTTGTTAAATTATCTAAGATATCTTCATTTAATAGTGAATAATTAAAATATTTTTATTACTTTAGTTTTATATTAATCTAAAGGAAGTGAAAAACACGCTTCAAATTTAGTAAAACAACTCAGGAAGTGGTCTTAAAATGCCAATATCCTGAAGTTTAAAATATACCAACCTTCATTTTTTAAATTGATTCAAACACCCGTTCTTTTACGGGTGTTTTTTATTTGATCTCCGTTTTTGAAAAGAAGAAAACTTTAATTAATCCTTAATTTTCCCGGTTCATTACGCTATCTTAAAAATTTGAATTATTTTTGCATATCCAAAAATTTCACGTTTTGAATTCCAGAGACGAACTTATCTTTAACCCTGCCGATATTGCCGAAACTCTTAGTGGACTTCCCGCTGATGAGAGGTTACTGGCATTTCTGAAGGTTCCGAAACAATACAAAGCGGAAGTTTTTTCCCATCTTGACCCTGATTTCCAGGAAGAAACGATCAGAAGTATCGGAAGTGATGAAGTTTCCGAGATCCTGAATGCAATGACTCCGGATGACAGAACAGCATTGTTTGAGGATTTTCCGGATGAGCTTATTAAATACTCCATCAATCATCTTAACCCACAGGAAAGAAGAATTGCCTTAAAGCTACTGGGATACAACTCAGATTCTATTGCCCGTCTGATGACTCCTTATTACATCCAGATCCGTAAAGAGTGGACGGTAAAAAGGTGTCTGCAACAGATAAAAAAAGTGGGGAAAAGGGTTGAAACGATGAACCATCTTTATGTGGTGGATGAGAGAAACCGACTGATTGACGATATCGCTTTAGGAAGCTTATTATTAGCGGAAGAAGATACTTTGATTTCTGAAATCACGGATAATCACTTTGTTGCCATCACGACCGTTACTTCAAAAGAAGACGCTGTAACCTATTTTGAAAAATATGACAGAACTGCTCTTCCCATTATTACGGAGGCCGGAGTTTTGGTAGGAATTGTAACGATTGATGACATCCTCGACCAGATCGAACAGCAAAATACCGAAGACATTCAGAAATTCGGGGGTCTTGAAGCATTAGACGATCCTTATACCCAGACTTCTCTTGTAGAAATGATCAAAAAGAGAGGAATGTGGCTGATCATCCTTTTCTTTTCTGAAATGCTTACGGCTTCAGCAATGGGATATTTTGAAGATGAGATTCAAAAAGCGGTTGTACTGGCTTTGTTTGTTCCTTTAATTATTTCCAGTGGTGGAAATTCCGGTTCTCAGGCTGCAACCCTGATCATCAGAGCCATGGCCCTTCAGGAAATCGGTTTGAAAGACTGGTGGTATGTAATGAAAAAAGAGATTTTCACAGGTTTATGCCTTGGAGGAATTCTCGGAGTTATCGGCTTTTTAAGGATTATGATCTGGCATGAAGCGGGCTTCTTCAACTATGGAATGTATTGGCCGTTTGTAGGATTAAGTGTTGGCGTTTCCCTAGTAATGATCGTACTTTGGGGGACTCTTTCAGGATCAATGGTTCCTTTTATTCTTAAAAAATTAAATTTAGACCCTGCCACCTCCTCCGCGCCTTTTGTAGCAACTCTGGTAGACGTTACCGGGCTTATTATTTATTTTTCCGTAGCCGGACTTTTCTTAACCGGGAAACTTTTGTAATTTTAGACAAAGTCTAATAATGAAAGTTATATCTCTTGTCCCTTCTATTACTGAAGCATTATTTGATTTGGGGTTAACTGAGCATGAAGTCATCGGAAGAACCAAATTCTGTATCCATCCCAAAGAAAAAATAAAAAACATCCCTGTTATCGGCGGAACAAAAAACCTGAACATTGAAAAGATCAGAAGCTTACAGCCCGATCTGATTATAGCCAATAAAGAGGAAAACGTCAAAGAGCAGGTAGAAGCTTTAATGGAAGATTTCAAAGTAGTGGTAACCCATGTTGAAACCGTTGAAGACAATTATTATCTGCTTAAAAATCTGGGTGCTATATTTAATCAGGAGGAACAAGCACAACTTTTCAATCTTAAGATCTATGAAATTCTTAATCAGGCTAAAGCTGAGACTAAAATAAAAGTCGCTTACCTGATCTGGAAAAACCCTTATATGACCATTGGCTCGGATACTTTTATTCACCACATTCTGGCTGAAATAGGATTTGAAAACAGTTTTAAAGATAAAACCCGTTATCCTGAGATACGGATTGAAGACCTTGCCGATACTGATATTATCATGCTGTCGTCCGAACCTTTCCCGTTTAAAGAAAAGCATATTGAGGAAATAAAAGAAGTATATCCGGACAAAAAAATTATCATCGTAGATGGAGAAGCCTTTTCATGGTACGGGACCCATATTGCGAAATGTGAAAATTATTTTAAGGAGCTGCTTCTGGAGATGAATTTCTAGGACTGGTGGCTTCGGGAGCCTCAGCCACCATTCAAATTCCAATTGCAGATACAAGCACAACAACAAGATACAAGGTCACAGCATAAAAAAACTCCGGTTCATAAAACCGGAGCTATTATTTTAAACCACAAAAGTCTCAAAAACTGTGAAGAAAAATCTTCAGATGACACTCTTAATAAACTATAAATTTACTTTTGGAACTTTTGTGGTTAGAAATTAAAACTTATAAAATTTTAGAAACCTCATTACAAAGCCACTCCAATAATTCGCGGTCTTCGGCTGTGAACGGATCTATTGTATGGGAATCGATATCGATCTGGCCGACATTTTTTCCGTCTTTAAAGATAGGAACTACGATTTCTGCTTTGGTATCAATCGAACAGCTCAGGTAATTGCTTTCCTGGTGAACATCAGGAACCACAAATGTTTCATTAGAAACGGCAACCTGACCACAAATACCTTTCCCATAAGGAATAATTGTATGATCTGTAGGTGCTCCTACGTAAGGGCCTAAAATCAATTCTTCCTTATCTCCGTTTTTAAAATAAAAACCGGTCCAGTTGAAATAAGAAATTTCCTGATCCAACAAATGACAAACTTTCTGAAGCTTTTCTTCAGTATTATGTTTCGGACTTTCAAGAATGGAAGAAAGCCTTTTTTTTAATTCTGACATGATATTATTTATTTTAAGAGAATTGTTTTAAGGAAAATTCTTCTTTATATCCGAACATTCCGCGCTCTTTTATCATTTCTGCAACACCTTCCGGAACCTGGTTTTCCCAGCCTTTGATATTGCATGCAATTTTTCTTAATATTTCTCTGGAATAAATTTCCAGAAACTCCGGATTATAGTTTTTAATATCTACAATACGGTTGTTGAGTTTAAAGTATTTGTAAAGTTCTTTAAGGTTTTCTTCTACTTTAAGGTTTGAAGAATCCAGTAATTCATGGGTTTCAGGATCTTTGTAAGGATACAGGTATACTCTCATCCCGTTTCGGAAGAATTTACCGAAAGCTTCAAGAATCCCACCTGATAAATCTTTATAATATTTCTCTTCAAATACCATCAACAGGTTGTTTACTCCCATTGCTACCCCAATATTTCCATTCGTGTACGAAGAGAAATAATCGATCAGCCTGTAGTATTCTGAGAAATTTGAAATAATAACGGTGTATCCCAGTCTGCCCAGAATATCTACCCTGTCCATAAAGTCCCTTTCATCAATATCTCCGTCTGCCCTGAGGTTTGAAATGGTAATTTCAATTAATACTTCTGTTTCTTCCTGGGTACAGATCGCATCTTTCAGGAACATATCCAATCCGTTCCGGAGCATATCGATATTCACCTTCGTTACCGGCCTGAAACTCCCTCTTACTGCAAAAATATTTTTCTTGTACAGGATATCCGCAGGCAGCATGTTGTTTCCTTCGGAATTGAAAATCACAGCGTCTGTCATTCCGTTTTTCACTAACTGCAGAGACATCAGTCTGTTGTCTACGTAGGCAAAAGCCGGTCCGCTGAAATCGATCATATCAATTTCCAGATTATCGGTCGCTACATCATCGTAAAGAGATTCGATTAACCTTCTGGGATTATCGTAATAAGTGAATGCCCCGAAAATAAGGTTTACCCCAAGGTTTCCTAATGTTTCCTGCTGTAATGTGGCATCATTTTCCTTGAATTTAACGTGAATTACAATTTCATTATAATCTTCATTTTCACATACCTGAAAACGAATACCTACCCAGCCGTGGCCTTTTAATGTTTTATCAAAATTGATGGTGGTAACTGTGTTCGCGTAGGAAAAAAATTTTCTGTTCGGATTATTTTCTCTGGAAATTCTTTCTTCAATCAGCGCTACTTCATATCGAAGCATTTTGCGAAGTCTGTTTTGGGTAACATATCTGTTTTTTACCTCTTTTCCGTAGATGGCATCACTAAAATCTTTGTCGTAAGCTGACATTGCCTTAGCAATTGTACCGGAAGCTCCTCCTGCTCTAAAAAAGTGTCGAACAGTCTCCTGCCCTGCTCCAATTTCCGCGAAAGTACCATAAATAGTAGGATCTAGATTAATTGTTAATGCTTTTTGTTTAGGAGTTAGTTTCTGATACATTAGGACATTAAATTTTTTGTAAATTTACCAAAATTAATACCAACCTCAAAACAAAATGAAGTTGAAATTTTTAGGAACCGGAACTTCTCAGGGTGTACCCGTTATTGGCTGTACTTGTGAAGTCTGTACATCGGATAATCCAAAAGACAAACGCTTTCGGTCTTCTGTAATGATGACAACGGAAGAAAACAAAAAAATACTGATCGACTGTGGCCCGGATTTCAGGCAGCAGATGCTGATAAACAACGAAAGCACGGTAGATATCACCCTAATTACCCACGAACACAACGACCATGTTATCGGTCTTGATGATATGCGCCCGCTTATTTTTAAAAGCGGAAAAGATATGCCTTTATACTGCTATCACAGGGTCGGGCAGGAAATCAAAAAACGTTTTGCCTACGCTTTCACTGATGTCAGGTATCCCGGTGCACCTGCTTTTGATCTCCACGAAATTGAAAATGTACCTTTTCATATTTTAGATACGGATATTACTCCCATCGAGGTGATTCATTATAAAATTACGGTTTTCGGATATAAATTTAAAAACCTTGCTTATATTACGGATGCCAACTTTATTTTAGACCCTGAAAAAGAAAAATTAAAAAACCTGGATGTTTTAATCCTGAACTGTATCCGTAAGTTTGATCCGCATCCTGCGCATTTTATTCTTCCCGATGTAATTCAACTGTATGAAGAGCTAAAACCTAAAAAATTATTTTTAACCCACATCAGTCATCATCTCGGGTTGCATGACATTGAAGATAAGCAGCTTCCGGCCGGAATGCACCTTGCCTACGATGGTTTGGAAATAGAATTTTAAAGAAAAGTTTACAAAAAGTTTTAAAAATCGTAAAAAAGTTTTTATATTTGCACACCAATTTAAAGCATGCCCAGGTGGCGGAATTGGTAGACGCGCTGGTCTCAAACACCAGTTCTTAGGAGTACCGGTTCGATCCCGGTCCTGGGTACAAGACCGGAAAGAGGTGATAATTCACTTTCCTTCCGGTTTTTTTTAGCTTCTAACTCATTTGTAATCTGATAGATATACGAGATTAAAACATTAGCTCTAGCGGTTCGATAATGATTTTCAAAAAATTCCAGTTTTTCAGGGAATAGTACTTTTTAGGATATGGGTTTACCGTTGGCTTTCAATTCAGATAATAATATAGTATACAGTTTTGACAGTTGGTTTACTGCGGATACAAAAAGTACCCATTATAATCATGCCCTATATTATTTGCACTTATATAATTATCAAATTCGAACGGAAAATCCTTTTCTGTAAAAGCAATATTATCATGTTGTTGGAAAATAACTATCAGCGTTAACCGAGTAAAAGAATGCTTATGCGATGTTAGCAACAGTCTTTATTTGTCTTTTAATCAGTTTATCTATTCGTCTTTTGTTTTCCTGCTGTAATAAAGATGGATATAAATTCATTAAAACATTCACAATCATAATTACTAATCCAAACAAATAATTTTCTGTATAACTTTTGTATAAGGCAAAAAAAGTCACGAATAAAAATCCGATAAGATGACTTATTTCTGCAATTGTCATTTCTTTCCGTAATTCAGTCAGTTCCATTTTTTTATCTTTTAACGACACTTTCTGATTAAAGAACTTAAAAGGAGTGTTTTTCACAATCCATTTGAAGTATTCAATTCCAATATTCTTATTCATTGTTTTACTTGTGATAAAATTCAGATTAGATATCTTTTTATAGAATTCTGTTTTCACAAGAATTCCATTAATAATCATTCCAACTATCCAAGAAATAAATGATATTGCTATTCCGAATGTTAAGTATTTGATTGTCATTTTTCAACTTGTAGCTAACTTGTTTATAACCTTCATCAAATGTAGGCAATACAACTAAATAGGTTGGCTTTGTGCAATTGATGTAAGGGTTTATTTTTATAAACTGCCAAAATACAAAAAAACAATGCAAAAACTGCCTTGAATTTCTTTAATCGCTTTATTGGTTTTCAGAGTTGGTGAACAAAAAGCGTCCAACCCTTGAACTTATGTGATACCTTTTGCGTATTATGCCCGATACTTAAATCGTTACGCAGATAGCAGACAAAATCCGTTGTGTTGAAATAAATACCAGGTAATACCGGTCTGGAAAGTTTTCCAGATGATCCACATTTTGAAAGAGAAAGGTTCGAAGATGGATGGAAAAATCTTCTTGGACAGAACCTAAACATGTTCTCGAAAAACCAGCAATTTAGCGACTTATGAAACCTGGAGTACCTGACCATAGGTTTTCTTAAAAAACGGCTGATTTTACACTTACTGCCCACAATTTTTTACGATATATTTAAAAAAAGGTATTTTTATATTAAAAAACAGAGAAACATGAGAGTACTATTATGGAAGGGATTGGAGCATAATTCCTTAGAACACTGCATCATTAGAAATGAGGAAGAGACAATTACCGTTAAATCCGTTATCTTAGGAAATACCAGTGACTATATCTATACAGTTGACTATATGGTGGTGCTGGATAAAAAATGGAACGTTCTGAAATTTTTAATCACATCTGAAATCAACGGGAAACAGCATCTCATGACAGGAGAGAAATCGGGAAACGAATGGACCATCAATCACGCCAATAATTCAGATTATACCGGATTCCATTATATTGATATTTCACTTACCCCTTTTACGAATAGTTTACCTATCAATAATTTACTGCTTGCACAGAACGAAGAGAAAAATATTAAAGTTATCTATATCGATATTTTAAAGAATGAAATAAAGCCTGTTGAACAGAAATATACAAACATGGCAAAAAACCGTTATTTATATATGAGCATTGAATCAGGTTTCTCAGCACAGATTGTAACTGACGATGATGGTCTAGTAAAAACCTATCCTGATCTCTTTGAATTAGTTGCCGAAATGAGTGATAAGTATACAGTATCGGTCACACAATAATTATTGATTTCTGATATTTTTCATATAATATCGCAATTGCCACTCCGAAAGAATTGTTGATTGAAAAAGTGCAGCATATTCTTCCTTTGGATGAAAAGTTTGAGGATTTAAAGTCTAAAACTAACAGATGAATCTCTGTTATCAGAACGATATAACTTGATCTCCTCACGTGCAATTGCCTAAAAAAAAGAAATAGTATTTGAGAAATAGGAAAAATGTTTATTTTTTGTTGTTTGACAACGCCAATACAAAAAATATTGGCGTTGTTTTTTAATGAAACAGTATCTTTTTCAATTTACTTTTACGTGTTAAAACCAGCTTATAATAAAATTAACCAACTACATTTGCAATTTACTTTACATTAAACAATAGGGCTTAGACCTCCGTCAATCAAATAATTCGTTCCTGTGATATATACTGCTTCGGAAGAAACAAGAAATGCCACAAGGTTCGCAATCTCTTCAGGTTCAGCCATTCTCCCCAACGGGACCTCTCCTACTCTGCTTATCACCGTTTTGAAAGCATCATCTACCGAAATATTTGATGACTCAGCAATATTTTCGATAAAATCCTGCATTAAAGGTGTCTTTACAACACCAGGAGAAACGGTATTTACACGGATTCCTTTCGGACTTACTTCGTTAGCCAGCGCTTTAGTGTACGCATTCAGCGCAGCTTTGGCAGCGGAATAAGTCATTGTCATATCCCAGATTGGTTGTTGTGCAGCGTAAGTGGAAATGTTGATAATGACTCCAGTTTTTTGCTCTATCATCGTGGGCAATAACGCCTTGTTGACACGAACAGCCGCCATTAAATTCAATTGAAAATCTTCATTCCAATGTTCATCTGTCAGTGTACTGAAGCTTCCACCCATACTAAGATTTGCGCCCGCATTATTTATAATAATATCGATTTTGCCAAATTTATCCAGAATTTCTTTGGCAATAACTTCTGCACCTGCAGATTGAGCAATGTCCGCCGAAATAAAATAATATCCATTCGGATTTTCTTTAGGCTCTGTTCTCGCAGTTACAATAACTCTTGCTCCTGAATTGTGTAATTTGTCGGCGATTGCCTTTCCGATACCTTTTGTTCCTCCCGTTACAAGAGCGATTTTTCCATTTAATTGAATCATATTTTTTTTTTAAATTGTTATTTATTTTGAAACGATCGTTTTAAAATTGGGTAAAAATTTTATCTCTTTAATTGACGGATAACAAAATCTGCCATATTGAGGATTTTACTGCGGTCTTGGTATAACACAAATGAATTATACCAACCTATAAATACACTGCCCAAATAATCAGCAATAGTATCGGCAGGTTCATTATCGGGAATTTCATGAAGATCCTGGGCGCTTTGTATTAGATTTTGTAAGAATTGATGATTAAAGTTATCATAGGCATTGATTATTGCTTGAATTTCGACATTTTCGCCGTCGGTTTCAAAAGTCGCTTTTATGCAGAGACAGCTATTTGGCTCGGTTGTGATAATATCGGCTCCGTCTCTGATGAAATTTTCGAGGGCCTGTAACGGTGAATCATAATTTTTGTAACGTTCTTCAGTCGCCCGAATCCGCATTTCCGTATAATGTTTGATACACCTTATAAACAACTTTTGTTTATCGCCAATCGTATTGTAAAGACTGCTGCTATTGATTTGCATTGCATCGGTTAAGTCGCGCATAGAAGTTGAGGTATAACCTTTCTTCCAAAAAACTTCCATAGCTTTCCGAACTGCCTGTTCTTCGTCAAATTCTAGTGATCTTGCCATAACGGGACAAAGATATAAAATATTCTGAAATGATTGTTTTAAAATTGGAAATTTTTGTTTTTTGCAAAATAAATTATGATGATACGTTACCTTAGATATATTTAATCTTTCCTTTTTATTGGCAAGCCCACTGTACCCCTGTTGAAGACCTAGCAATTGTACTTTAGAAAAATAGTTGTCATTTCAATCATTATAAAAATCTGTCATAAATTGATCTACTATCTTGTCCGGTTCCATCAATAATTTGCCGCCCTCTTCCGTCATAGGCTTGTCAATCAATGTGGAAATGATTTCAAAAACTTTTACCTGCGTACCTTCTAACTGAAGTTTTAGTGAATTGTTAAAACTTTGAATCCCGGCTTTTGTAGCACAATAGACAGCAGCTGACCTCTTTGGCACGATTAACTCATCAATACTGACGTTTACAATTGCACTGTTTTCATTTTTTAGCAATATAGGCAATAGTGATCCAGTCAGTTTTAATGGCACACTAAAGTTTAAAGAAATTTCATGATCGGCTTTACTAAGAAAGTTTGGTTCATCCAAAATATCATAATTGTACTGAACAGCAGCACTGTTGACCAATATATTTATTTCCGGATATTCCTGCTCAATAATAGAAACCAGTTCATCTATCGAATTTTGCTCAGTTAGGTCTCCGACAAGTACAATCATTTCAGGAAAATCCTTTTTTATCATCTCAAGTTCTTCTGAGTCTTTTCCTGTAATAATGACCTTATTTTTCAACAATAGGAAACGCTTTGCCAGAGCCAGCCCCACACCAGAGGAACCACCTGTAATTAATATGGTGTTGTTTGTAGTTCGCATTTTATTTATTTTAGCCTTCGTTAAATCTTCAAAAGAAATTTCTTGTTCTATAGGAATGTCTTTACTTTCAAATTAATGTATACTCAAAAGATTGGTATCCAGACATGTTCCTATCAGAGTATTACAATACCAAAGTTTTTTTGCTATCAAAATCATTAAGGATGAAAGAGAGAAGTAACATTCATTGTCAAACTGCATTACACTCATAGTTGCCAAACCTGGTGAAAAATCAGTCTGCTAAAATTCAATGTTCATTCTCGTCGACTCATTTCTAAACAGCCACCTGGATGTTACACTACTCAAGACCACAATTGTTAGATCTTTAGGTTTGTTTATTTATTCTCCAAATTGAGCATGAGATTAGTAAAAATACTATCAATAGAAAGAAAACAGTTTCTTCATTTTAATGTTCAATATTTACTGTGCAAATATGGACAAGCAATTGCTAAATTCCATTTACATAGGTAAAGAAATTATTTACTTAAAATTTTTCTTCTTATACGGCTGAGCTGTGTAGGAGTTACACCAAGATAGGAAGCAATATGATATTGTGGAATTTGCTGTTCTAATAACGGAAAGTCTTTCTGGAAAATATGATACCGCTTTTCTGCATCCAATAGGACTATCTCGATTTCCCGTTTTTCTTTTTGTAAAAAAAGCTGTTCTGCTAAAATACGTGCTAAACGCTCAATGTCGGGAAATGTACCATAGAGATTTTGTATATTTTTAAAATTGGCCACTAATAGATTGCAGTTAGTAAGAGCCTGTTGATTGATTGGGCTTGGTTTTTTAGTAATCAAGGAGGTATATCCACCAATAAAACAATTTGGGAGAAAGAAATGTTTGTTATATTCAACACCTTCATTATTTCTGTAGAATGACCTAAGGATTCCTATTTCCAGAAAACCAATTTCATTTGCAATCTCACCCTCCTTAATAAAATAATCGCCCTTTTTCAGGATTCTAGGAGTGAACAACGCAGAAAAGTTTTTCCAGCTTTCAGCTGAAACAGGCGAAAGTCCATTTATAAAAGATTTAAAGTTATCCATGAGTCCGATCGTTGACTGAAGCGTTTGTGTTTCGAATAAAAGCAAATTGGAATATTCAAGATTATCTTTCAAACTTATTTAAAAACTCCAATTTGATCTTTATTGATTTTTCGTGGTTCAAATATACAAATGATTAATTAAGGAGCATCGTAGCGGTATGCCAACAATGAAAATAAGGTTTTAAACGAAAAGATGGTATTAAAAGTATCACCCATATATTAATATTGGCATGATATTATTTAATGAATGAAAGGTTGTGGTTAGCTTAATAATCAAACCTTATTCTAAATGATTTATAGTGTTTCTCAAATAACCTGATTATGCTGTTATTAGGTCAAAAGAATTTACAGATGCGAGGACCGTAATTGGAGCTAGCTAAGTGATCTAAACGGGCATGGTAAATGAGGAATAAAGAAAAATTAATTAAATTCGTTTAAACTATTAAAACTCATATTTATGTCCGAACATGCTGATATGATGTGGCAAGTAAATGTTTTAAAAGGCCTTGGGCCGATCAAATTTTCCATGTCGCGTTCGCAGGTTGACCAACTTAGTGCAGACATTGGCCCAATTCAGGCTGAAAGAAGTGATACAGTTCAAAGTCAGCAGGCTGGACTGGAAGATCTTTATAAAATGTTTCCCGATTTTTTTAGCGACGAAGATTTCAAAACAGTTTCAGAAGCAATCACAGAGTTTAGCCCTGCATCGGATGACAAGGTTATAGAGTTCAGGACAAATGGTTTATCTTTCGAATATACATCTGGTCGGCTTACAGAAATTTTCGCTGATGCAAGCTGTAGAAAGCTAACTTTTATGAATTTTCCAGTTTTTCTAAGCGAACCCGTTACATTAATAAAGGAATTAAGCCGCAGCTTGAAAGAACGGCCCCTCATATACCAACAGGAAGTGATATTTCCAATACATAAGATCTATTTATTTGGATTCGTAGAGGAGTTAGATGGACTAGGTCAATATCAGATTGGACCGTCCCGTCATAGAAGTATCAGCTGGCGAAACAGCGTCAGGCCAAATTCTGTCGAACTATCGGAGTACCATCCTTTGGATTTTGACGGATTAGCTCAATAAAGAATGTTATTATAAAACTTTTTTTCAGAACATCACATTTTGTTATTTCACGTTTAAATTCCTTGTTGATATATCGCAAACCTATTTTTCGCCGTTATACGTATAGAAACGGCAGGATTATATGACGAGAAAGATGTTGTGGGACCAATGGTTACAAACGAAGTAACAGGCTTTGTAGGTCAGGTATTAATTCGTAAGGATGGAAAGTAGTTATCTGCCGAAGCAAAAGATAGTACGAGAGCAATCAATTTGTACCATCATTCCTCGGCAATAGACTATCCAATGAGTACCCTGGATGTTGTCGGTGTATGTTTAATAACGGAAAATATATTGGGTCTGAACGGACGGCCTGCACAGAAAAAAGGAGGTCTCTATCTTCCTGAAACCATTGAGTCGTCTAAAACAATTTGAAATCGATACCTTTGACGAGATCGGGTAAAGTTTAATGTATAAACCTATTCAACACAACTTTTAATATGAGAAGATCATTGATCATTATCCCACTATTTCTTGCTACATTTAATGTTACTGCACGGGCATAAAATAACAATATAAAACAACAGACAAAAATGAATAACACAACAATCCTACACACAGCCAATGAATTTGTATCAAAAGGCGATTATGAAAGTTTTTTAGCTTACTGTACCCCTGACACAAAATGGGTTTTTGTAGGTGATCGTATCCTTAATGGGAAAGAAAGTCCGTGCATATATGAAAGAGTTCTATAAAGAACCACCGGTGTTCAGTGTCGAAAAGGCTATCGAAGATGGCGATTTTGTTATGGTAACGGGGGAAATCCGATTAAAAAATAAAGCCGGAAAATATGAACATTTTGATTATTGTGATATCTGGCGATTTGCGGATGGCAAAATAGCAGAACTAAAAGCATTTGTTATAGAGAAGAAACCTTAAAGCATCACTCAATTACATTAATTCTGGAGACAACATACTTGAATGTACCAGATCATATTTTTATAAAAATGTCAGTTGTGCAATTCTTATACAATTAAACTACATAATTTATAAAACAAATAATGCTTTATTATTTGGCATGATACATTAAAATATATAGTTACCTGAATAAATTCATCAGCACCACCAAAATACCAATAATCACTATCGGTCATTTCGTTTTTTAGAATGATGTCATACAAAAACCTTAGTTTACTGTTAAGAGATTTAGCTTTCAGATTAGACATTGTTTACTTTAATTGTAAGAATCTGAAACTAAGGATTGATTACTAAAAGAGAAAAGGTCAGGTTACATATTAATTAACATTTATCTAATCTAAATAAATAACTTTTAATCAATAACTATTTTGTAATACCCATTATCAGCAGACCAAGTTATATTTTCTAAAGTTAAATCGTTAATTTTATAACCATCACAATCGCCTGTCAATTTTTCAGAGGATATTTTAAATGAAAATGTTCTTACAGGATCTGCATTGAGATAAACATTATAGTCCCTGGTACCATCAAACAGACCTACATTTTTCAATAAAACCCTTTTATCTTCACGAACTTCAATCTTAATTCCTGCAAAATTTCCATTTCCGTTATCCTGTTGTACTACAATTTTGGCACTGGTAAGAGTTCCATTTTGGATCAGATTTTCACCCGAAGAATTTACAAATTCAAAAACTGTAGGTTCAGAGTTTACATAACAATCCTCTTTGCAATTTTGTAAAAATATCACACTTACCATTATTAAAGTGAGTGATTTTTTCATAAGACTTATTTGGTTTAAATTTAGCTCCTAAAATACTGAAAAAGTTCTCTAAGTTATTACATTATTACGAATAAGACTTTATGATTTTTTATCCAACCGTTCACGGCCCCGGTTAAAAAATTCAGCGAATGCAAATGGGTGTTGTTCCTCAACAAAAAAAAAGACTGGAAAACCATCACCAAAGAGAAACTTCATTTTGATGTAGAACCATGCCCCTGCTGTAAAACAGGAATAGTTCTTTCTATTTATACCGCAAAGGAACATGAAATACTGACACTGATCATTCAATAAACGTATACTCACCTCACCAACGTAAAACATCTTCGTTTCAAAACCCATAATTATTGGCCCGACCACCAAAGGTTAAGTCAACAAAGGTTTAAACCGAACCTCAGCTGCGCTGCGCTTCATTTAACCCCTATATGTTAGCGGTAGTTTTTATATTTGGTTAAGCTATTAAGTTTTCTTTATAAAATTTTACATAGTCAGTTATTACATTATGAAAAGCTTCTCCTAAATAAATTTCAAAATGTCCGTAAGGATAATGTTTTATGATAGATTTTTTTGCGTTCTTGGCATATTTTGAGGTAACATTCGGTGGAGCAACGCTATCTTTTTCACAAATTGCAAAATATATAGGACAATCTATATGCTTTATTTTATTCTTTGGTTCGTAGCATAGAACCTGGAATGCAGTTCTTGCCCAAACTTTTCGCTTGAAATTAGTTTCTTCTGGAACCAATGAATAATAACCCTTGTAGTCAGCAACAGGCATCAATGAGGTTGAACCTGGAGGCCCGCCTAAATCTACCAGTATCGGTTTCAGTCCTAAAAGTTGAGAAATTAAATCTGCAATGCTTAAAATACTTATTTTGAACGCACTGAATAAATTAAGTTTCATACCGCTCGCAATGCCACTTGTAAAAGGACATTGAGCTATAACTGCTTTAATATCCTGACGTTCTGCCGATAATGTAATGACGTGACCACCACTAAAAGAAGATCCGAAAATACCAATCCGGTTTGCATCTATCCCATCTAAAGTCTTCGTGAAATTTATTGCGGCGTTCCAATCTTCTAATTGTAATTTGGCATTAATATTTTGCCTGTCTTTGCCTTTGCTTTCGCCAAAATTTCTATAATCAAACAGAAAGCATGCAAATCCAGCTTCGGCGAAGCTTTCAGCATATACGTCCAGTCGCATTTCTTTTGTTCCACCAAGTCCGTGCGCCATTACAATTATGGGTAAAGGCATTTCTGTGTTTGGTTTATAATACCATGCGACACATTCAACTCCATCTGAAAGGAAGGATTTACCAGTTTTACTATAGTTCATTGTGTTGTTTATTAATTAGATTGTTTTGTCACGCTTTGTTTAAAATTCCCGCTAACGAATCGATATTTGCGATGGCAGGATATTAGAATCCCGTCACGCCGGTACCGAAGTTGATTTTTGTTTTATTGTTAAAAATAAGAGGTCGAGAGGGCCGAAGCATTTCAGCCTCAGCCGCTCATCGAACCGTACGTGAAAGTCTCCCTTCATACTGCTCTTGTTATTCAGTCAATATACTATTCCTCTTTGCCAGTGATAAAACAAATGCCTGTTCTGTTGTATTTCGCTTTGGCAGGCTTCCAGCACTTTGGCTTTGTTGCAAGTGGCCGGCCGGTCTTTATTTAATTCATATCCCTGCGGTAATACCCCCATCAATTATAAACTCCGATCCTGTGGAATAACCTGATTCATCAGAAGCAAGATAAACTACTAAAGAAGATACTTCCTTCGCATCGGCAATTCTTCCTAAAGGGATGTTGAGTTGTGACAACTGCTCCTTTGAAACCCCGCTCATCATTGGCGTATCAATCATTCCCGGATGCACAGAGTTAACCCTGATATTATATTTGGCCAAATCCACCGCTGCTGATTTGGTCATTCCTCTAACTGCAAATTTAGATGCACTATAAGCAAACCTGTATGGTGCCGCAACCAAGCCTGCGATAGATGATATATTGACTATTGACCCCGTCGATCCTTTTTTCATTGAAGAAACTACTGCTTTCATACCCAGAAAAACAGATACCTGGTTTATCTCTATTACTCGCCGATATAAAACTTCTGACAGCTCTTCTATTGAGGCAGCCGTATCAATACCTGCATTATTTACCAATATATTGACCGGGCCAAAAGTTGTCTCAGCGGCTTCAATTACTTTATCCCAGTCCTCTTTGTTCGAAACATCATGTTTGACAAATAGTGCGCTGTGATCTCCCAGAGATTTGGCGACTTCCAAACCTTTTTCTTCGTTAATATCTGTGAGTACAACTTTTGCACCCTCTGCAACAAATGCAACTGCATGGGCCGCACCCATACCTGATGCTGCACCTGTAATAATCGCTACTTTACCTTTTAATCTGTCCATGTTTTATAAATTTGTTATTAAATTTTATTATTAATAGTACGTTATCATAAATTCTGCGTCTGTAATGAGTATTTAATTACTGCTCACCATTAACCCCTGAGGCTTTTTTATACTTAGCTTCATTGATCTTATATTCTGCCTTGGCATCAAGAATCTCCGATTTCGCTTCCTGCCAGAGAACCTGTGCTTTCAATACTTCTTCTGCTACAACAGTTCCCGCGTCGTATCTGTCTTGGTTCAGCCTGAGATTTTCAGTGGCCTGAACAAGGGATTTTTCAGCAAGCTCGATGCGTTTAACAGATTGGTTGAGCTGCATCACTGCATTCTGTATTTCCAGCAGCAGAAGTTCCTTCGTCTCTTCCAATTCAAGCTTTTGAGCACTGGTTTTATACTGCTGCTCTTTTACTTTCTCCTTTCTTGCTCCCCAGTCATAAATCGGAATGTTTACAGACAGCATTCCCAAAAACCCCTGCATATTATTTTTCATATTGATAGGATTAATATTTTTACCAAAACTGGAAAAGCCGATTCCTGAAAGTGCTACCGTAGGTTTTCTGTCTCCATCCAATAATTTTTCCTGAAGTTCATTTATTTCTACTGCCTTGGCAAGAATGGATAGCTCAGGTCGGTTCGTCGGCTGCAGCTGGCTGTCTGCTAAAACACCGTTGAAGCTGCCACTTACAGAATCTTCCACATCAAAATCGGAATTGGGAAATCCCGCGATCTGGGCAAGGCTTAATTTGGCAATGCTAAGACCGTCTTCTGCACGTTTGAGATTGAGTTGCGCCTCATTCTGCTGAACTTCTATTTTCAACAGATCATTTTTATACGTCAGCCCTGCATCAAAAGAATTCTTCACATTGGTATGCAGCTGATCCAGAAGTTTGATGTATTCTTTTGCCAGTGCTATTTTCTCCTTGGCATTTACAATCTGCCAGTACATGGTTTCTGCAGAGAGTTTTACCTCCTCTTTGGTAAGGTCCTTCTGCGCCATCTGCAGATCAACGGCCGTTGAGGAAAGCTTTTTCCCGGTTTCTACTTTTCCGCCGGCATACAAAACCTGGGTAACGTTCACATTAGCACTTCCCAGTACTTCCGGTATGAGGTTGGAAAGCGGTTTCGAGAAATAATATCCTCCCACACTTCCGTCCACGGTAAGTTTCCCTCCCGCTTCCGCAGCCGTTCTGGCAGCCTTGGCAGCTTCTATATTCTGCTGCGCCTTTTTGATCTTTTTGTTATTCTCCAATGCCAGATCTTTTACTTCATCCACAGAAACCACGCGCTGCTGCGCATGAAAACTGACCGCCGCGGTGAATATCAGCACCAGAACTATTTTTGATATCGTATTGTATATGATTTTCATTTTTTTTTACATAAAGGTTGCCCTGCAGCAATAAACGAAAGAGCTTATGAACAAGAAATTCGTACAGGACAACCGGTTAAAAATTGATATTATAACTATTTAGTGATGGGGTTTAGGTTTGTATAAAATGACCTCGTCGTCCAATTGATCTTCAGGTGTTTCATCTTTAGCTACCGGGTCTTTCAGAAGCTTGTAATACATCACCGGAACAATGAAAAGCGTAAAGATCATTGAGAAGATAAGCCCGAAAGCCAGCACACTTCCCAAAGGTGCCCACATCGGGGATTTACCAAGGATCATCGGAACTACACCTACGGCCGCCGCAGCCGATGTAAGGAATATGGGACGCATTCTTCGTTTGGCAGCCGCCATAGCAGCCGCCTTATGGGTGTACCCATGTTCACGGATTAGCTCATCGGCATAATCTACTAAGATGATCCCGTTTCTTACTACGATACCGATCAGACTGATAATTCCCATAAAGCCTGTCATTCCCAATGGGTTTCCTGTAATGAACAATCCGAAGAAGGCCCCGAAAAGGCTAAGAAGGAACGTGCACAGGATAATGAGCGCTTTCCCTAAACTCTTGAACTGGAACAGCAGCGTAAGGAAGATCAGGATAAGACTCACAGAAAGCGAAAGCATCATTCCCGGTGTATTTTCCAACGTTGATTCCGCATCTCCTCCATATTGAATGGTCGTGCCTGCCGGAAGCGCAAGCGCCTCAATTTTTGGCTGGGCCTCTTTGAGGATTTTTGACGGCTTAGGACCAAGCTGCGCTTCTGCCAATACACTGGTGTATTTGATGCCGTTCCTCCTTAAAATGACACCGATATGCCATTCCGGTTGTAATTTTGCTACTTCCTTCAGAGGGATCTTTCCACCGAAATATGACTGTATATGCAGATTTTCCAGGGCATTCATATCTTTTCTGCTGATAGAATCATATCTCAGAAAAATATCGACAGGTTTGTCTCCTTCCCATAAGGTAGAAACGGAATATCCTTTCAGTCCGGCCCCAAGGGTCTGGGTAATGGCCTGATTGGTGACACCAAGACGATTGGCCTTTACATCATCCACATTCAGCTTTACGCCCATATAATCATACTCACTGCCAAGACGTACATTGTTGGTTCCCGGCGTGTTCTCAAGGATCTTTTTCACCTCAAGGGATACTTGCCGCTGATCGGCTTCATTATCACTTACCACACGGATATCAATTGGTGAACCTTCCTGAAAGCTGAGCTGCTTCAACTTAATGTAGCCATCAGGTATAAAGTTCTTCAGTTTTCCCAGATATTCTTTTACCATTTCATTAGATGCATCGTTACCGATTGTCGTAATGAAAACCTGTGCAAAATATTTTTTGGGAGATTCCGGCGCATAGGAAGTATGGAATCGCGGTGAGCTCATTCCTACAAAGCTGGTGATATCTACTACCCGATTGTCTTTTTTAAGGATCTTTTCAAGCTCTTTTACCTTAGCTTCCGTTTTCTCCAAAGAGGTTCCGTTAGGCATCCAGACTTCCATATTAAACTGGTTTCTTTCACTAAGCGGGAAAAACTCCGGATCTACTTTGGTGGCCATAAATAGGGAACTGACAATTGATAACACCCCAATAAACATGGTCATTTTAGGCCATTTAAATGCTACTCCAACTCCATTATCAAAAACGGTCTGAAGATGATCCAGCATATTTTTTTTCACCGGCCGGTCACTCATTTTATGCTTTAATCCTTTTTTAATGAATACATAACAGGTGTATGGCGTAAGAAACAGAGCAACAAGCATCGATGTAATCAGTGCTATAGCGACTGTGATGGGTAGTGAGAACATAAAGTCCTTTGCAATGCCATCCATAAACAAAGCCAACGGAGCAAATGCAAAGATGATGGCCATTGTTGCCGTAAAGATCGGGAGCGACAGCTGCTGGGCGGCCTGCCAGGCTGCCGTCCACGGCGTTATGCCTTCATCCAGCTTTTCAATATAGTTGTCGACGACGACAATGGCATTATCCACCACCATTCCGAGAACGATGATCAGGGCAGCAAGGGTAACCTGGTGAAGCTCCAGCCCCACGATCTGCATGAGCCCAAACGTAATCACGATAGAGATTGGTGCTGCTGCTGAAGCCACACCAGCTACACGTATAGGAAGCAGCAGCATCACCACAAGCACGACAGAACCTATCGCCATGGCAAACTCCACCATAAAATGACTGATACTTTCACCAACCGCTTCCGGCTGATTCACAATCGTTTTCATATGGATATCCGGTGGGAAATCTTTCTGAATGTCCTCGATCTTTTTCTCCACTTCTTTCCCGAAGGCGACGATATTGTTTCCAGGCTGCATATCAACGGTCAGTACCATGGCCTTTTCATCTCCTACCCTCACAAATGAGGAAGGTTCTTCAAAACGTCTTTCAAGGTCAGCAACGTCTTTCAGTCTTACAACATTGCCTGCCGGAGTGGTATATACGATCTGCTCGGCAATATCAGACATATTCTTGTACCGGCTGTTGGTGTATACCGGGATGATGGCATTGGAACCTCCGGATATTTCTCCATTATATCCTGTTACATTCTGCTGTTGAATAGCATTCACCAACGTATTAACACCAAAACCGTATTGCTGTAATTTCTGATCATTGATTTTAATGTAGATCTGCTGCCTTTGTCCTCCAGATCTGTTGATCTTGGAAACCGTAGGAATCACCTTTAATCCGTCTTCTAGCTTATCGACATAGCTTTCGATCTCAGCGTACGATCTTTCTTTGGAGGATACAGAGATGATCATGGCCGTTACATCGGCAAAATTGCTGTTGATAAATGGCCCGACGACTCCGGCAGGAAGTTTAGGACGGAGATTCGCATCCATATCAAGCTGAAGGGTATGCCAAAACTTCTTACGGTCTTTCACATTGGTGTTCATTTCTACGGTAAAGAACACCTGCCCCTCTTTAACTTCAGCTTTTACTTTTTTCTTTTTGATCTCTTCAAAGGAGAAAAGATACTGTTCAATTTTTTTTGCGACTTCCTCCTCAACCTGATGCTCATCGGCCCCAGGATAAAAAGCGTACACAGCAGCTGTAGGCATATCGATACGCGGGTTCTCGCTTCGTGGCATATTCATCAGGGAATTGATCCCCATCACCATCAATAGCACCACCAGCACGATCACCACCTGCTTGTGCTTCATCGCAGCTTCCAGAAAATGCACTTTTTTATTCGTCATTTCTTTCATTTCTTCTTAATTTAAAACTTAACTGGTTTACCATCTTCCAGACGTGTCTGCCCGGAAACAACGACCTGGTCATCCGCAGCCAGTCCGCTTTTTATGATTACATCGCTGGTACCTGCCATATTCTCCATCTCTACTCTCTTTTTAAATGCAGTGGCGCCATTCTTAGCAGATTTCACAGTATACACATAGCTTGAACCATCAGGACTTTTAAGTACTGCCTGGGCAGGAAGGATAATAGCGTCTTTGCTTTTACCGGTATTAATGTTGATGTCGGTAATCATCCCCGGCAGGATTTGTCCTCCCGGATTATCGAGTCGGATCTTTACCGTGTACGTTCTGGAATTATCATCTGCCTGAGGATTGATAATGGTAATATTCCCATGGATCTTACGATCGAGACTTGGAATGGACACCTCTGCAGGAGTTCCTATTTTAAGGGCACTGATCTCGTTTTCAGTGATGGATGCAGTCGCATATATCTTATCGGTCTTCACGATAGTAAATGCCGGAACGCCGGGTGCTGCCGCGGCGCCGGCTTCGGTAAGCTTTTGGGAGACGATCCCTGAAAAAGAGGCATAAAGCTTTGTATCTCTCAGGTTCTTCATGGCAATATCCCGATTGGCTTTAGACTGTGCCAGCGCTACCTTTGCGGCGATATAATCTCTTTCCGGTAAACTTTTTTTAAGATACAGCTGGTTGAGACGGTTGAAATTGTCCTGGGCCTGATCCATTCCTGCGCCTGCAACAGCCAAAGCATTCTGATAGGTGCTGGTTTCTATGGCTGCCAAAAGCTGGCCTTTAGATACGCGCTGCCCTTCCTGAACATATACTGCGGTAACACGACCGGAAACTCCGAAACCAATGCTCACACTGTTGTCTGCCAGAATATTTCCACTGTAAGAGAATGTTTCAGGGCGCAAAACCACCTCTATCTTCTGTATACTTACCCTTACAGGCTCGGCTTTAACTGTAGGTTGCTCCTTTCCGCCACATGCTGAAAGCAGCAACAGACTTCCTAATAAAAAAAGACTTTTCTTTTGCTTCATTATCATAAATAAAATTTTACTGTTAAGAGAATTTAAATCTGGAATTCGTTCACCCTACAAATTTGGGGGAAGAGAACATAAGACAAAAGGTCTGTTTGTGCCTGATATTGGTCTAAACCGAACCATTATTAACGGATACTTACCAATGTAATTTCAGATCGTATAAAACTTGAAGAAAAATAAAAAGTTCCTGATCCTTATGATCCCGGAACACCTTTCTTAAAAATCCAACAATTTGTTCAGATTTTGACCATTTTATACCCAATTCAGACCTTTTATTTTAACATTCTAATAGAGAAATTTGCATTATTAACCAGTACGACAGAAAATACATGAAGAGCCACACCGTGTCTGTAACAAGTGATCTGATTGGTAAAAAAGAGGTTTGGGAATTGATTACAGATTGGCTATGGAATTTGTTGGTGGTGAAAAGAATTGTGAAAGATACTCCGAAGGGTCTTAGAATAATCGTTGAACAGATAAAAGACAGATATGAAAAACAGTATGCTTTTTAAAACAAAATTTAAAAAAATTATAGATGCTTTCTGGCTTAGGGAGGATATCCTGGAAACAATTCCCAACTGCCGGTGCGAATATCTCGATAACAATTTCAGACACTTAAGTGTATCATCTGAAACCTTATTTTCTGAAAATGAGCTTAAGCCGCTATTTGAACTGTATAAAATGGAGTTTTCAATTGTAGAACAAAATAACTCAATACCTGGGATAAACCATGTTACATACAGATAATCCATCAATAGCTCTTTCAAGTGCAAAAGAAAAAATAAAGGATACCGCAAAATATCTTCTGTTTACAGAAGGTAGGTTCAGTGCCACCACACAGCAGATCGCACAAATTGCTCATACGGACAGAACAGCGATACACTACTATTTTCGTACAAGAACAAATCTTGTTCGTACCATTATTGATGAGATCATCAACGAGTTTCCGGCTCCCTCCTGGGAAGACATCAGGGATCTGCCCCTAAAGGAGAAGCTTATAAGATATATCAGCTACAATACAGAAAAAAGTAAAAAATATCCCTACTTAGATATTTATATTATCACCCAACAGGAATTTGAAGGATGCACAGAGAAATTGTTCTTTCCGTGGCTGGAAATGATACCCGAGATCCTGTTATGTATTCATGATGGAAGCATACGTTACAACAATCCCGTGGAGTTTTTGGCCGATCTGATCTCTATAGTTTCGGGATATCATATCGCTGCTGTTTATCTTCAGAATAGGTCAGATGTCATACTCTCACCGACTCTCCATGATCGCCGAACTGAAAGGATTATAAATTTCTTTCTACAATCAATGTGAAACCAGGGTCATTTTAAATGACGTATAGATCATAATGAGGAATTTTCAGGAATATAAAATTTAAATAACTTTACTAACACTTCTATAAAATATCATATGGTCCATAAAGATATTGTTTTCCACAACCTGCACGAACTTTTCAAAAAGTTTGATAAAGATGATGGCCATCAAAAGATCAACAATAACTTCTTTATCATAAAGGAAACTTATGATCTTGATGAAAATGATTATCAATATCCCTTCAGAACGGATAATACTGCTGTTATGCTGATCACAGAAGGCGAAGCGGATATCCAGATTAATTTTGAACAGATAAAACTTAAAAAAGATGACATCCTTATTCTTACACCAAATTCGATATTCTATCCCGTAAAAACAAATTCTCCCCTGAAAGCGATTGGTATTGTCTTTAACGATTCATTCGTACAGCAGAATGTTCAGCTTCACATGCACTACATCAATGAGATCATCTTTTTCTCTGAAAGAAATACTCCGGTTTTACGTAGCGATATTAATGAAAGGGCTGCATTCAAATTTTTGATCGATAAGATACGTATCGCGGATGAGCAGGAAAATTACTATTCGAAGGATATTATCAATCATTATTTCAATGCGTTGCTTCTGGAGCTGATGGTTATGTACCGTCTCAAAGACAAAAGAATGATCGATACCAAAACATGGAGAAAAAAGGATCTGATCAATCAATTTTTGGTACTTCTTTCCGAGCATTCAAAAAAAGAGAGGACCGTTGAGTTTTACGCCGAGAAGCTTTTCATATCCACGAGTTATCTGACGCGCATTATAAAAGAAGCCTCAGGTGAATCTACGCGCACTATCATTACCAACTCGGTAATTATGGAAGCTCGTGACCTGCTTCTTTACTCAAACCTTTCGATCACACAAATTGCAGAAGAACTTAATTTCAGCGACCAGTCCTTCTTCGGTAAATTCTTTAAAAAGAAAATGAAGATGTCTCCAAAGATGTTCAGGGCAAGAAATAAATGAAAACTACATACAACACATCGTGTTAAACGACAGATCACATGGGATTACCTAAAGTGCCACAGTCATAAATGGTGGTTTTCGCAGTAAAGGAATTTCATATTATAACCAGAAAAATTGTCACAAGCACCTACAGATAGAATACGGGGCTCATAAATCAAAATACTATGCCAGTTAAAAATAAGAAAAAGATCGTCATCATCGGTGGTGGGTTTGCGGGGATAAACCTAATGCGCTCACTGGCTGATCAAGATGAATTTATCATTACCCTGGTGGACAAAAACAATTACAATTTCTTTCCGCCTCTTATCTACCAGGTCGCCACCGGCTTTCTTGAACCTTCGTCCATAAGTTATCCGTTTAGGAAATTGGTCAGAAAACATAAGAATGTTCATTTTTGGCTGGGCGAATTTAATGAAGTAGATCCCGACAAAAACAAAGTAATTCTGTCCACAGGCGAATTATCTTACGACTACCTTGTCTTTGCCACAGGCACAGTGTCCAATTACTTCGGGATGGAAAATGTCAGCAACAATGCTATTCCGATGAAAACATTGGAAAACGCGCTTAATATGCGCAATCTTTTATTGCAACGAATGGAAGAAGCCTCAAGAAGCCAAGATGAGCAGGAGAGAAAGGAATTGTTGTCTATTGTCATTGCCGGCGGAGGTCCGACAGGTGTGGAAGTAGCAGGAATGCTGGCAGAAATGAAACACAGTATCTTTGCAAAAGAATATCCTGAGCTCTCGTATTTAATAAAGGAAAACAATCTATTTTTGGTGGACGGTGCCAGTGCCTTGCTATCGCCGATGACAGAGAAATCTCAACAATATACTTACACCTCATTGGTTGATCTCGGAGTGACGGTAAAACTCAACACGCAGGTAACAGATTTTGACGGTAAACAAGTCTCGTTTAAAGACGGCTCGGTCATCAACACAAAAAATCTTATTTGGGCGGCAGGTGTTACCGGACAACAATTTCCTGGCATTCCTGAAAATAGTTACGGCAGAGGAAAACGGCTGTTGGTTGACCAATACAATTGTGTTCGGGGATTCCAAAATATTTATGCTATTGGCGATATATCCCTACAGCAGACCGACCCCGGTTTCCCTGACGGACACCCACAGTTGGCGCAGGTTGCCATTCAACAAGGGAAAAGACTTGCCTGCAATCTGTGTGCAGCCGTAGACCATAAACCTTTAACAGCATTTGTTTACAATGATAAAGGTTCAATGGCTATTGTGGGAAGGAATAAAGCCGTTGCCGATATTTCCGGCAAAACGCATTTCAATGGCAATTTTGCGTGGTTTATGTGGATATTCGTCCACTTGATGTCTCTTGTCAATTACCGTAACCGTATTAAAACCTGGTTCAACTGGTCTGTTGCCTACATAACACACGATCAGTCTCTACGCTTTATCATCAATTCTAAGAACCAAAATTAAATCGATAATAGTTTAGGACAGGAAAAAATCCATTCAAAAGTATATCAGCAAATTAATTATGAGCATTTTTCGACTGTAAGACATTTAATTTGCCAGCCGCATTATTAGCTGTGTATTGAACATAGATATCCCCCATCTCCTTGCTGCGAATGACATAGAATTTGATTGCTTCCCCAGGGTAGCCCATATCTCCTTCTCCACCCTTATTCGGGTCCTGCTTATTGTAACTGTCATATTCCTTCTGGTTTATTTCTCCGTCAAAAACCTTTACAGCCCCTGCAGATTTCAATAGATCTTCCATACTTTTTTCAAAGTAATGCTGAGAAAATTCCTCTCCCTGTTCTGCAGTGATATTTGCTTTGTAAAGCTGTCCTTCAAATGCCGTCATCTTGCCATTTATGGGAAAAAAGCAAACATCAAAATTTTTCTTCAAAGGTTTATTCATTTCTTTCAATCCTTTTGGCAAGATCAAGAAAGGGAAATTGCCCAGATCGGCAGTTGAATAGGGAATACGTTCAATGTCAAACTTGTTCTCCGATTCTGCATCATTAGTTGGTTGTACTGTTTGATTTTTAGAAATTTCCTGGCTTTGATTTTCTTTTTGTGTTTTATCGCAGGCAAGAATAGTAACTGATGTTACAACTAGAACGATTATTCTTTTCATATTTTGGTAATTTCGTTATTGGTAATTATAAACTTGGGTTCTGTACAAATTTCGAAAAAAAAAATCTAAGATTTCTTGATTTTCCGTGAAATACAATCACAGTGAGCAAATATTGCTTTAGTGTTAGAATAAAAAATATATAGTTTTAGTATTAAATAATTTTAAATTCAATTGGTCGTAAACTTAATAACCTGAAGACTATGTCCCGTTTCATCCGCGATTTTGTCCGTTTCCTACCAAAACATATCAATAAAATTTGATGATGAAAATATCCATGTGGCATTTACAAAACAGTTTGATACAAATGGTACATTGCAGCTCAATCAGACTATTTACGTTTCTCATGAAATTAAAATCAAGCTTGCCAAATTAAAGCTGTCTGCCGGAATAACAATAGATTACGGAGGCGATATAAAAAACCAAACCGATTCCTTTACAAGTTTGGGAAATGAGCTCTGGAAAAAGCATCAGTATTCTCATGAGACGGGTTCGATCAATTCATATTATTTGGCAGTTTTGCATCGTTAATCATCCTAAAAACCAATAATAAAATACTCTATAATAGTATGTTATCAAAAAAGATAACTTTTTTGAGCTGTTATACTTTTCAGACTTCCGTGAAGCAATGAAGTTTTGTAGGAGTTACGCTCTTACCACCGCACAAGCGGAGCTTTCCACCAGTCATCCTGACCATTCTCACTATAATATAGACCGAAGGAAGGTGATTGCTTCCCGTTGTCATTAGGGAGCTGTACACGTAGCATATACCGTCCTTTACGTAGTGGCAGGATCATGGCCTGTCGCTTGTTTGCTGTCGTAATATCAGCATGAAGTAGCAGTGAATCATTGAACATAAGTTTTGTTCCTACCGGCGGTGTGAGTTGAAGTACATAATATCCATCTTTGCTGATCTCAACCCAGCCGTCCATAATACTCGAAGTGCCCGCTTTGAATATGCCTGATAATTGATGTTCAGCTTTCCATTTGCCCACAGCCTTTTTGGGCTGTAAATAATCCCCTGAATGTAGCGCTATCGGGATCGGATGATCATAGCGACCGCTTGGTGAAAAGGAAAAGAGTTTAATTTTTTCCGGTTCGCTTATCAATAAGTGATCATCCAATTTTTCACTCTTTCTTGTCGGTATTGTGCCGTCTATAGTATAACGTATATCCGAATAGTCAGTTGGAACATAGATTTTCACCGGCCGATTTTTCAATACAATTCCACTATTAGGGTAACACTGGGCATTTCGCACATAATATCCGAGATAGGAATATTTAAGTCCGTCATATATAGACTTAAACGGAGTGGAGCTATGTATTTCATCAGTGTATAAAGCCGAACGCCAATGTAAACCTTCTGGTGCAGTCACTGTCAGTACACTATCCATCATTTTGCGGGCCATTTCATTATAAGAAACCTTTTCACTGCGTCCACCGATACTCAACACGGTATTGGAAAATTGCATCGTAGGCAGTCTACTGGCGGCCAATCGCGGAATTTGCTGCCCGTCATTGTGCAGAGCCGGGTCAGCAGTCACATAAAAACAAAACATGTTCTGTCTTTCCAAAAGTGTATAGAGTGTGAATAACCCTCCGAACGATCCTCCGAATAAACCATTCTCTCCATTCGTGCGATATTTTTTGTTGATGTATGGCAGAAGTTCTTTTTCAAAAAACGCAAGATAATTTGCTGCACCGCCGGAACTGTCCACATCTGGGAATTTAGTTGGGGTCAGGTCACGATCACGGAGGTTAATACCGTTAACGTAACGATTAGGTACCGCTACAAGAATAGCCGGTGGTGCAAACTGCATGTTTACCATGTAACTAAAGATTTGTGTAAACAAAGGACCGTCCCACTCTCCGTCCAGAATATACCATACGTCATAATGTGCAGAGTCACTATGATAACCGGCAGGCAGAGTGATGACAATGTTCCGCTGTTCTCCCAACACGTTTGAATATATCGAATCTTTTATTGGCGTTCCAAACTGAGCCTTCAATTGGCTGCAAAAAATGATCAATATAGTTGATGTAAATAAAAATAGTCGCATAGTTATTTATTTAAGTCTATAATTGTATCTCGATATAATTAAGATATAAATATACTTAAATGATCGGAAGTATATGGCCAGCAATGTATTAAAGGAACAGATTTTAATTATAAATAATTGTTTTTGTATTATCCGATAATTACAAAACAAGATAAGTCTAATAGAGAAATCAGGTATAAAATTGTTTTAAAAAAAAGAATGGCTAAAATTAGCCATTCCCAGGATGCTGTAAAAATTATAAAAATAGAAGTACCTACAGTTGCTTAAAAGCAATGGCATCAACTTCGATGAGCATACCATCTAACGCCAGTTTTGGAACTGGTATTAATGTACTTGCAGGAAATTTATTCTTATTCCACACCTTATGCATTTCTTCTGTCCATATTTTGAGTTTCTCCTGATCGTGGTCAACAATCAGTATTGTAATTTTAAGTACGTCATCAGTTGACAGATCTGATGATTTAAGTACAATGCTCAGGTTTTGCAGTGCCACTTTGACCTGCCTCCTGAAATCATTCGAAAGCCTATGTTCTACACCTTCTCCACCGCTTTGCCCGGAAACAAACACATAACTTCCGTTGCCCGAAGCAGTTACAGAGTGAGAAAATGCAAATGGCATAGGATCGAAAAGTCCTGGCGGGTTTTTATATTGGATGTTTGACATATCGTTTTGATTAGGGACCAGATTATTTTCAGTTTTAAAACAACCTGTAAACAATAAAATAAAGAGTGGAGATATAAGAAAATATTTTTTCTTATCTGTAAAGTATTTAAAATTAATCATAGCTTGAAAAAAATTGGTTGAGCTGAAAAATTTGTGTAACAGCAGCCTCAGACCAATAGGCAGCATCATGAGCACCCGGTCTTTCTTCATAGATGTGAGGAATTTTCAATGTAAGTAATTGCTCGTGAAATTTTCTATTTTGTGTAAGCAAGGGATCTTCGGTTCCGCAACTGATCAGGATTTTTTGTCGGCTGTTCTTGAACCTGTCTATTTGCGAAATGGCTGTGTAAGAAGTCCATTTTTCAGGATTTTCACCTAATAATTTGGGAATACCATACTCTTTTCCAAAAGGAACAAAATCTATAACGCCACACAGACTGCCAATAGCCGTGAAGGTTTTCTGATGTCTTGCACCAATATACAGCGCACCGTGTCCGCCCATACTCCAACCCATCAAACCGGTTTTCGATTGATCCGATTTGTATCTTTTCTGAATATATCCGGTCAATTCTTTGGCAATAAATGTTTCATACTTTAAATTGGGACTGTCAACATACCAACTGTCATAATTTCCGTCTGGTAACACGAATATCATCTGCATTTCTTCACTGAGCTTCGCTAAGGACGGAATATCCTGTGTTAATGTTCTTTTGGGATAGCCACTGTAGCCGTGCAGTATATAAACCGTTGACAGTTTCTTATCCTTACTGTTTGATGGGTGCACCACAAGGGTTTTAATTTCCTTGTTCATAGACTCACTGTAAATATTCAATGAGTCGATTTTTTGAGAAAACATTTTGGTTCCGATGCAGGTAATGACCAAGGCTAATAATGATTTTATCATTGTAATTGATTTTTGTGGAAGCAAAGTTAGATTTCAAAATTCTCAAAATTCTATACATATGTTGAGGGATCAAAAACATTTCAATTTTTGAAAATTCATTTAATTGTATTTCAATTTTTACTTTATCTTTATACGATGACAGCATTTTGGGAATTTATAAATCACTATTCTTTAATCTCTGAGGAATCAAAAAAGATATGGTCTTCTTTGTTGAAAACATCTGAAATAGCAAAGGGAACGATTTTTTTAGATCAGGGCACAATTCCTAAGGATATTGCTTTTATCAGAAAAGGACTGCTTTCATATCATTATCTTAATGAAAAAGGTGAAAAAATAATTAAAAGGTTTTTCCCGGAAAATTCGCTCGTAGCCTCTACAAGCGCATTGCTAAAACGAGAACCAGGACATTTTTCTATTGAGGCTTTAGAAGATACCGAGCTTATCAGTTATTCTTTCAGTGATTTCAAAGAATTGACAACAAAATATAATGATATCGCTAATTTCTACATTACCTATTTGGAACGTCATTGGGTTATTGAAAAAGAATTTTCCGAAATCACGCTTAAAGCATCTACGGCAAAACAAAGGTATTTAGAGTTTGAGAAAAATTATCCTCCGTTAATCTCACGTTTGAAGCTTCATCAGATAGCATCTTATCTGGCAATTACTCCTACTCAGCTCAGCAGAATCAGGGCTGAACTTTAATTATTTCCTCAACATCCATAAAGGATTTTCTCATTTTTTACGGATACATTTGTCATCTGTATTCAAAATCATTACGACGCAGAATTGAGTCTATTTATATTCTATCAAGGACCAATTAATCAGTTAGAGTTTATGAAAGGATTAAAAGTAAGAGGAATAAATATAGAACAAAATGCATTTCGTTTTAGCTTTGCTTCGATGAATAAGAAAGAAATTGTATACGCTGTTCATTTGCTAAGTCTGGAATTTAAAAGAAATATGAATAAAAATTCAGTTAGAAAACTTCGTCTAACTTTAGTAAATAAGCCATATTTCAATTTTATAATAGATGAAATCTTAACGAATATTTATACCGTAAATTCAATATTTCACATCTGATAATTGTGAAATTCTTTCTAAATCTTCTATTAAATGTTTCGATATCTCTCCGGTTACCGTACAATAAAGGGAGAATTTTTTTAAAAGTTCTTCCTTTTTCTTTTTCCATTCTCAAATTATACTATATATATCGGTTTGAATTCAAAATTTGTCAATAATAG
Source organism: Chryseobacterium tongliaonense (assembly GCF_041224435.1). Classification (NCBI taxonomy): domain Bacteria; kingdom Pseudomonadati; phylum Bacteroidota; class Flavobacteriia; order Flavobacteriales; family Weeksellaceae; genus Chryseobacterium; species Chryseobacterium tongliaonense. Next base: position 63,563 of record NZ_JBGFFD010000007.1, read on the forward strand.
TTTATGATATTATTAACAAATTCCAGGCAATCACTCTCCAATATAATAAAAATCAATACATTAAGTATTATTTTCATTAATTTTACTTACTCAATTACAAGTTTATTTTATAATCTTACCGGAATAAAATATTTTGTTAAATTAATGGTGGCAAAAACATAATATGAAAAACACTCTATGTTATTTATTATTTATTATTTTTTTTTCATGCCAACAAACTTCATCAGTTGACGGCAATGATTATTTATATCACTTAAATGACGAAATAATTCAGGTTGATTATAATGCTCCTAAGTTAAAAGCCATCTCTGACAGAGAACTCAAAAAATATAAAGCAACCCATGACAAGCTCTATCTCCTCAGCAGTAAATATGCTGAAATGTTCTTATATGCAAAACCCTCAACAAAGGCTGAGCAAATACGTTTAGATTATGAAATGCTTAAAGTAAACGATGACAAATATCAATATATAACCATTGCCTGTAATTTTAACCTGGCGTCACAATTTGAATTTAGCTCACCAAAATGTCGTTTGAGCTTCTGAATAAAGCAATTGCTATAGATGAAAAAATAGGAAAGAAATTTTTCCTTCCCCATCTTTATCATATGAAAGGAAAACTATACTTAAATAAAGGAGACTGTTCCAATGCCATGCTTTATTATGATAAAGCATTAAAAAATTATAATAAAAAAACTGAGTTACTTTATATTGCTTCAATGCATAACAATTTCGCTATATGTTATCAAAAAATGAATAAACTGGATTTGGCGATTAAAGAATGTTATACAGCAATTCATATTTTGGAAAACAAAAGCTATCATCCTCAAACAGTCCTTGAAAAAGATTTCATCTATTATGTTAAAGGAAGGCTGAGCAAATATCTGATTGAGAAAAAGGATTTTTCAATGGCAGAAAAACTATTGAATGAAGCATTAGAGTTTTATAAAGGTGTGACTGGTAAACTGAATAAAGATTACAATATTTATACAATTGAAGCGGCAGAAGACTTATTTGAAATATATACTGTTACCCGGCAAAAAGAAAAGCAAAGACAAATTATTAGCTTTTTGCAAGAACTGGAGCCTCACCTTCTTTATCCTATTGAAAAGATTAAAGTCAAAAAAGTGTTTCTAAAATACTATGCAGCAAATTCAGATATACAAAATCTAAAATTAACTGCTGATAAACTTGTTCTTTTAAATGATAAATATAATGAAGACATAAACAAAGAGCTTAATAAAACGTCTGACCTTTTAAGTGATTATATAATTAAAAGTGTGAATCAGAAATATGATTATGAGATCCGGGATAAAGAGAGAAAAAATATAGGACTGGTCATTTTTATCTTCTTGCTTACTTTAATATTTTTGATTTTAGGTTTATCTGTAAGAAACAGGAACAAAAAAGAAAAAGTGATTGCTGAGAAACAAAGATTGATTCTGGAAGCAAACAAAAAGATTTTAGAGAAGAATTTACAATTCAATAAGGAGCAGGTTAAAAATTTACAGTTAAGCCTTCACCTTAAAATAGAGACTGAGAAAACATTTTTAGAAAATCTAAAAAAAATAAAAACAAGGAAAAATATTAATACCGAACAGATCTTAAATAATTTACTCATAAAAGTGAATAACTTAATTTTAATAGATAAGAAAAATAATGATCTGCTTAATGAAAGTTCTTTTGAAAATAAACTTTTTATAGAAAGACTCTCTAACAATATCCTCTTTTAACTAAACAGGAATTAAAACTTTGTGTCTATTTCAGGCTTAATTTATCTTCAAAAGAAATTTCAATAATTGAAGACATTACAGACGGAAGTGCAAGGGTTTATAAAACGAAAATAAAAACCAAAATGGGATTGCCTAAGGAAACGGAACTTAACCAGTTCTTAAGTGACTTTACTCTTCTTAATAATACCAATCAAGAAACATCCTAAAGTTCTAAATATTACTGCTTATTTTGTCAATTTGGAATCCAATAAACTAAAAGTATGCTTACTTATAAACCTTAACAGGAAAGTATTCTCCGGAAAATAGTTCTAAATCAATTAATTAATCGTATCTTTGTAAAGAGTTTACATCAGATGGAGTTAATAATTTAGTAAAATTCACTCCAATTCTTTTTCAAAAGGAAAACATTAATCAGTTAAGTTTTTTCGGAATTCAGAAATCATGTAAGAAAAGAAGTAACAAACTTAAGTTTCCTTTCTTTAAACATCTTCAAAGAATTCAAAAGAAAAATTACAAAGAGCCGGACATTCCGAATTTCGGGATTCCGATGGAAACATCAAGATTGAAGACCTTAATTCTTCCGCTTCAATGCATCTTAGTGCATTAAAGATATCAGTGAAACAGTGACTGAATGTATTTAACGATCATATTCAGAATCTCATTTTCAGGCCGCGTTTGAAGAACAAACAAAGCATTACATACAGAATAACTAAATACTAAAAATAATTTATGGCAGATTCTTTCTCTAAAAAAGAAAATTTCAAGAAAAAAATTCAAAAACAAAAAGAAAAAGCGTTAAAGCGCGAAGAACGTAAAACCAACAATAACAAAGGAAAAAAGTTGGAAGATATGTTCACTTATGTAGATGAGTTCGGACGACTTACCTCTACTCCTCCTGAAGAAAGACAGGAAATTAACCTGGAAGACATCCAATTGGGCGCAGCACCAATCATTGAAGAAGATGTACGCAAAACAGGTATCGTTACATTCTTAAGTGAAAAAGGCTATGGTTTTATCACTGAAAACAACTCTAAGGAAAATGTATTTTTCCATAATAACAATTGTGCTGAGCCTGTAAAAAAAGGAAATAAAGTTTCTTTTGAAAAAGAAAAATCGGTAAAAGGTTTTTCTGCAATCAATATCCAATTGGTAAAATAATAACAACAACAATTTTTTAAATAAATTATAATGCAAGAAGGCACAATAAAATTTTTTAACGAAGCAAAAGGCTTCGGATTCATTTCTCCTGCAGACGGAGGAAAAGACATATTTGTACACTCTTCAGGATTGAACACAAAAACAATCCGTGAAAATGATAAAGTAGTTTTCGATGTACAAAAAGGAGAAAGAGGACTAAACGCTGTAAATGTACAGTTAGCATAATAATATTCCATATATTAATATCGATTAAGCTCCGAAAGGGGCTTTTTTTATGGAACAAACTTTTCAACAAACAGAAGAAGTTTATCAAATAGCCTGATTGAGATTAAAATAATTAACACCATTCAATCTGTACCCATAATAATATACACTTCTGTGTCTGTACCCAAACTTAAGAACTCTATAACTTTGCAGTATATAAAAGCAAAGCAAGTATGGAAACCACTCTTCAACATCAGCAGCAGCTTCAGTTCTCTGAAGTTTATATTGCAGATATCACAGCATTAAAAGATATTTTTCTTCAGGTATCAAATCTGAAAAGAGTGAATGAAATTTTTGGTATTCCCTTTCTTTTAATTAAAAAAAAGAAAAATATTACAGGATTTGCAAGCCTGATCATCAATGAAACCGGAGAAACGGATTTTAAAGTATATCACAAACCGGATTTAAAACCTGAAGAAAAAGAAGCATTTATCTGCCATGCACGAAAATTTTTCAAAAAGAATAATTCCGGAAATTACCGAAACTCTGAACAGCTGAAAAGCAGCATCGACAGAATGATCAATTGGTTAAATATTTGATGTAAATTATTCCGTATCTGATTCATAATTCCCAACGATTTATCTAAAAATCTTCTATGCCTAAAAAAGAGGTCTTATATCTTAAAATAGCAAAAGCAATCACAGAGCAAATACAGAGCGAAACACTTCAGTTCGGTGACCGGCTGCCATCTCTCCGGAGTGCCCAGAAATTACACAATGTAAGTCTGAATACGATCAAACAAGCCTATATGGAACTGGAAAGCCGTTCTTTGGTTGAATCCCGCCCGAAATTCGGATATTTTGTCAGCCAGATTTCACAACGGAAACTGGCATTACCATCAGTAGTAAAGCTTAAGGAATCTGAGATAAAAAAGACACCCGAAGATCTGATCGACAAAGTTTTCGGAACCATCTCCAATACGGACGTCACCCAATTTGCGTTGGGAATTCCCGGAAAGAGCTTCCTTCCTTTGGCAAAGCTGAAAAAAAGTATGCTCAATGTGGTAAAAAGCAAAAATGACAGCGGAACGAATTACGAGCCTGTGCAGGGAAATGAATATTTGCGCCGTGAAATAGCCCAATGGTCACTGGTTCTCGAAGGAAAGATCACTGAAGATGACCTGGTCATCACATCCGGTACGATGAATGCAATTTATAATTGTCTGATGGCGGTCACAAAACCCGGAGATTCCGTAGCGGTGGAAAGCCCGGTCTATTTTGGAATTCTTCAGGCCATTCAGTTGCTCGGGCTAAAGGCAGTGGAAATCCCGACCCATCCTATTTATGGTTTGGACCTTGATGCATTAAAGGAACAGTTACCTAAAATTTCAGCGTGTTGTTTTGTGACAAATTTCAACAATCCTTTAGGGTTTCAGATGCCTGATGATAAGAAAAAAGAGCTTGTACGGTTAATTACTGACTACAATGTTCCTCTGATAGAAGATGATATTTACGGTAACCTTTATTTCGGAACAGAAAGACCAAAGCCCTGTAAGTTTTACGATGAAGCAGATCTTGTGATGTGGGTGGGATCGGTTTCCAAAGCTCTGGCTCCCGGATACCGTGTAGGCTGGGTGGCACCGGGGAAGTTCAAAGATAAAATTATCCGGCAGAAGCTTCTTCAGACGGTATGCAGTCCTTCGTTCTATTCAGATGTCATTGCGGATTTTCTGGAACACGGGCGTTACGATCACCATTTAAGAATGTTCAGGAAGAAATTATATTCAAATTATCTCCAGATTCAAAAATCTGTTGCGGCTTATTTCCCGGACAACACCAAAATCTCTGAACCTAAAGGCGGATTTATGCTATGGCTGGAACTGGATAAGAGAATCTGTACTGAAAATTTATATGATGAAGCTTTCAGTAAAAAAATAAGTTTTGCACCGGGAAGAATGTTTTCCCAGTATAATCAGTACGGAAACTGTATGCGGTTAAATTATGGACTGGAATGGACAGACCGTGTGGAAAATGATCTGGAACGGTTAGGAAAAATGATTAAAAACAGTATATAAACAACGAATCAAAATTATAGAAAAATGACAGAAAGAGCCGACGAAGTAAAAATAGTGACCTATCATCCGAAATATCAGAAAGCTTTTAAGAACTTAAATGAAGAATGGATCACCACTTTTTTTAAAATGGAAGAGAAAGATTATGAAGTATTGAATAACCCGGAAGAATATATTATCAATAAAGGCGGACATATTGTATTTGCTCTCATTAATGATGAGGCAGTAGGTACATGTGCCCTGATACGGTCTAAAGAATCTCCTACAGTGTATGAGCTTGCAAAAATGGCAGTAAGCCCGAAAGCACAGGGAAAGCAAATCGGATATTTAATAGGGAAAGCCCTGATAGATATGGCAAAGGAAAAAAATGCCGGACAGATTTTCCTGGAAACAAATTCCATATTGGTTCCGGCTGTCAGGTTATATGAAAAACTGGGCTTTAAACATGTTCCTGTATCCGAATCACCTTATGAACGCTGTAATGTAAAAATGGAATTAAACTTTGATTAGAACAAAAAATCCCTCTTGCTGAGGGATTTAATTTTTATCACTTTTTCCGTTAAAATGTTTTTCAAGGACTTCATTCCTGTACCTGAAGATATATTCCAGTTTCTTTTTCACAAAAAGGGAGAGATTGCCCTGATGGGCAATCTCTCCGAGAAACCCTAAAGGCAGCTCATAATCTACCGTATCTTTCATCAACACTCCCCGATCATTCACGATGAATTCATGATGGTGTTTCCATAATTTGTAAGGCCCTTTCTTCTGAATATCGGTAAAGCTTTTTTGAAATGACACCTGTGTGATCTCCGTTTGCCAGTTCATCCTGATTCCAAGAACCGGAGAAATATGATAATCGATAAGCATTCCTTCAAAGATGCTGTCATCTTCAAACTTAGTCAATACAGTAAAACCCATATCCTTCGGGGTAATCTCGGAAAGGTTATCAGCTGAGGAAAAAAATTTCCACGCTGTTTCTATATCACAATTCAGTTGCTGTTCCCGAAAAAGTCTGTGGATCATTATTTATTTTTTACAGAACCTATTTATAATGCTGAAATATCCCAAAATCTGAAGGTGTCCACCATGCCGCTTTTTGTCCGGCTGCTTTCAATGCATCATTAGCCCAGGTATTGCAGGTATACAGGAAACTGTATTTTCCTTTCGCATCATAGAAAGCATCATTATCATTGTACACAGCATCGGTAGGAATCAAAACAAAATTTCCGTTCCGGTCTTTATCAAATTTATCTTCTACAAACCGTATCAGACTTTTGTACTGTGTCCTGCTGATCATCATCATTTTGCAGTCCGAGCCTTCTTTCATTGTCTGGTAATAAGTACAGTGCATCGCTGATTCACTGAGCCAGAATGCCGCTTTGAAAGCCGTTGAAAACTTCAGGTCTGCCCAGGTTGGGGTATCCAGATAAAAACCTTTATCACCCCACCCTACACCTATATACTGATAATCCGTTCTTTTGGATTTTGTATTCGAAAACGGAATTTTTGCACTCCAGTCCTGTAAATCATTCTTCACAGGCATTACAATATCCGTATGCACACCATTGGTATAAATATAAACCGGGATCTCCTTTTTTTCACCGTCATCTTTCCCTGATACTTCTATAAAAGGCAGAAAATACCCTAATGCAGCGTAAAGAACAACAATCCCGATAATGATTCCGATGATTTTCAGGACGTACATTAATACCATTTTCACAGTCATGTTTTTTAATAAAATTTAATTTATATTTTTTAGTAAAAGTATTTGTTTTAATCGGAAAAATGATTAAATTTAGTTACGAAATATTACACAAATATGCGTAAAAACACTAAATCTCAAAAAAGGTTTAAAATAAGAGTAAAAACAGCTCCTAAAAGAGTACAAAAAAGACGTTGATTTTCTGTGGGATTTTTATCTCCTGAAAGTCAATTTTTGTTTTTAGGAAGGGCTTTATAACAGCTTCTTATTTTCATTAATCTTAATCTCCTTAAATCAATAAATTTAAGGCATGATCATTAACCCTCTTTACCTTTGGAATCAAAAAATTCCAGACAGATATTTTCACCTAAAATTTTATTCTCCATTTTGAACAATTTCATATTATTACTCTTCTTCATTTCATTTTTATCTCCCGCACAAAACAAAAAAATCTATTTTAAAACTGATCATTAATCTTCAAGGAATCTAATATTCCTTTTTAAGCCTGCAAATTTGGTTCTTTTTACGGGTGATTTCCTGAATATTTCAGAGAATAATTCCTGGGTAATTTCTTTCCATTCTCCTTTTTTGAAGTTTTTGAGAAATTCATTAGGAGTGAATTTGCTTTGCAGATTGGGTGCGGAAAACCGGTTCCACGGACAAACATCCTGACAGATATCACAGCCAAACATCCAATCTTCCATTTTATTTTTAAAATAGTCCGGGATCTCGTTCTTCAATTCGATCGTAGCATAGGAAATGCATTTACTTCCGTCAATGATCTTATCCGATACAATCGCATCTGTGGGACAGGCATCAATACATTTTCTGCAGGTTCCGCAATGGCTGGTGGTTTCATTATCGGGAATCAACTCCAGGTCGCAAATAATCTCCGCTAAAAAGTAAAAAGAGCCGTTTTGTTTGGTGATAAGGTTGGCATTTTTCCCTACCCAGCCGATTCCTGATTTTCTCGCCCAGCTTCTTTCCAGGACAGGTGCCGAGTCTACGAATACCCTGAATCCGAAGTCACCGATCTCCTGTTGCAGCTCCGCAACCATTTCATGGAGAATCTCTTTGATTACTTCATGATAGTCTTCTGCATAAGCGTATTTCGAGATTTTATAATTTCCGATAGTATTGATCTGCTCTTTCGGAAAATAATTATAGGACAGTGAAATCACCGATTTTGAGCCTTCTACCAGCAATCTGGGATCAAGCCGCTTATCGAAATGATTTTCCATATATTTCATTTCACCATTGAAATTATTCTTAAGCCAATTCTCAAGAGGCCTTGCATCTTCTTCCAGAAATTCCGCTTTGGAAATACCACAACTTTGAAACCCAAAACTTTCAGCCTTGGATTTTATGAGTTGAGAATATTTTTCAGCGGTTGAATTCATAATTTCGCATTGCAAAACTAAGATTATTTTATAAATTTGTTATAGTTTGGATGTCTGAAAATACTTCATACATTCTTTTTAAACTTTAACATTAAATATTTAAGATTATGTCATTAATAGATGTATTAAAATCAGGAAATTACGAGTTAATTGATGTTCGTGAGCCAATGGAGCTGGAAATGGACGGCAATATAGAAGGAGCAAAAAACATTCCTTTGGGTGAAGTTGAGGATAGAAAAGAAGAGATCCTGTCTATCGAAAAACCGGTGGTGATCTTCTGCAGAAGCGGAAACAGAAGTGGAAAAGCTCTGGAATACCTTAATTCCCAAGGTTTGGCAGACGGCTATAACGGCGGTGGCTGGGCTGATCTGAAAGCGACTATAGAAGCTAATCAGGGAACATTTTAAGAATTATTAAAATCGGGAGTCTATTTACCAGATTTCCGGAAAGAAAATAATTAAGGGGATTTTATTTAAATCCCCTTTTTCATATCTTTAAATCATGATGCACCTCCACGAAACCTTCAGAAAAAGTTGCCTTCCTTTTACTTCCGATCAGGATCTTATCAACAATTTATGGTGGGAAATTGAGCAGAAGTATTCAGAAAAAAAGAGATATTATCACAACCTGGAACATCTCGGAAATATGTTTTCGGAGATTGAAGCGATAAAAGACCTTATTTCTGATTTCAGCAATATTTCTTTTGCTATTTTTTATCATGATGTGATTTATGATGCTTCTTCAAAAACAAATGAAGAAAAAAGTGCGGAATTTGCTCAAATAAGGTTTCAAAAACTTTCTATCGATCAGGAATCTGTGGATCAGGTTTGTAAACAGATCCTTGCAACAAAAATGCATCAAAAGTCCGGTGATATTGATACTAATTATTTATTGGATGCCGATCTTTCAATTTTAGGAAAGGACTTGGAAACCTATCTCGATTATACCCGGAAGATCAGAAAAGAATATTCTATTTATCCTGATTTTCTTTATAAACCCGGAAGAAAAAAAGTTCTTCAGCATTTTTCAGAACTGGAAAACATCTTTAAAACGGACTATTTTAAAGATCAATATGAAGTTCAGGCAAAACTGAATATTGAATATGAACTCCGTAGTTTATAAGCTTTGACTAAAATCTGCTCTTAGTGAGACGTATTATTTTTCACCACAGGTTTCACAGATTTGCACAGATGTTATGAAGCCATTGAATTCTTTTTTAATGGGGTAGTTAAGCCCTATTGATATTTTTTTACCACGGATTTTACGGATTTACACAGATTATTGCCGTAATTAAAAATCTGCGCTATCTGTTAAATCTGCGAAAATTAACTTCACAATTAAAACTGTCTAAGAAACTCCAAAGCTTTATTTATAACCAGATCCGGAACTTCTTTATGCGGAGTATGTCCCACATTGGGAATAATATATTTTTCCGCCATCCCACTTACCTGACTAATGGTTTTTTCAACCTGGTCCAATGTTCCGTATTCATCAGCTTCCCCCTGAATGAACAATAACGGACAGGTAATATTCTTCAAAAGGTATTCAATATTCCAGTTTCTGTAGTCTTCACGAAGCCAGGTTTCGGTCCATGCTTTGAATAACATTTCAACTTTATTTCCATGATATTTCTGCAGACGTTTAGACAAATCGGTAGTTTTATAAGCTTCAGATGCATCAGAGACACCCTTTAAGGTCACTTCCTCCACAAAAATATGGCCGGCTTCACAGATCACACCTTTTATTCTTTCAGGATATTTGCCTGCTGTAATCAAAGCAATGGTTCCGCCGTCACTATGCCCGAAAAGTATGGCATCATTAATGTTTAATTTTACCAGCAAATCATTTAATAGATCGGCTTCCAGCTCCATATAATTCGTTGGCCTCTCATAGGTCTGCATCGGATCAGATTTTCCATAGCCGATCCGATCGTAAACCAAAATATTACATTGGGCTTGTTCTGCAATCCTGACTGGCAGATCTCTCCAGAGCTGTACGCATCCCAGAGAATCATGCAGGAAAATGATTGTGGGGCTGTTTTTAAACAGGCTGTTGTATTCTGTATAAAGTTTTTTTCCGTTTACTTCAATTAACTTATTCTGCATTCAATCCCACTCCATTAAAAATTAGGTATTCCGGTTTCCTCAAATTCTTTCAATAAATTCTTGAAAACAGTTTCCACGGGAAGAATTTCATCGATTAAAGCTGAAACCTGCCCTATTTCCAATTCGCCTTCTTCCATATCACCTTCAAACATCCCGCGTTTTGCTCTTGCCCTGCCTAAGGAAGTGATTAAAGCTTCTGTATTTCTTCCGCCCTGGTAAATTTCTTCCAGCTCATTAAAGAACTTATTTTTAACCATTCTTACCGGAGCCAGTTCTTTTAAGGTAAGGTGGGTATCTCCTTCATTCAGTTCCAGAATTTTCTTTTTCCAGTTTTCATGGGCGCTGGCTTCTGTTGTAGCGGCAAAACGTGATCCTATCTGCACTCCGTCTGCTCCCAAAATCATCGCAGCTTTCATTTGTGAGCCTAAAGCAATTCCACCTGCGGCAATCAACGGTTTTGAGATATGTTTTTTCACATTGGGAATTAAACAGAAAGTAGTGGTTTCATCTCTTCCGTTATGGCCACCTGCTTCAAAACCTTCGGCAACTACGGCATCTACTCCTGCATCTTCACATTTCATTGCAAATTTTGTAGAGGAAACAACGTGAGCTACTTTCAGGCCTTCTTTCTGTAAAGTTTCGGTATAAGTTTTAGGATTTCCTGCGGAAGTAAAAACAATCTTCACTCCTTCTTCCAGAATGATCTGTATCACTTCATCAAGATTCGGGTACAGCATCGGAACATTCACTCCAAACGGCTTATCTGTTGCAGCTTTGCATTTCTGAATATTTTCCCTCAATATATCAGGGTACATGCTTCCCGCTCCTATTAAGCCCAATCCACCGCAATTGGAAACTGCCGAGGCAAGCCTCCAGCCCGAATGCCAGATCATTCCGGCCTGGATAACGGGATATTTTATGTTAAAAAGTTCTGTAATTCTATTTTGTGTTGATTCCATTTCCTGAAGCTTTTTCGCTGTATTAAAGTCTATAAAATTGCTCATACTGTAAAAGTAATAAAAACATGGAATCCAGGAAATATCGGATAAAAAAAACCTTCAGAAATTCCGAAGGTTTAGAGTTTATTTTTTGATAGATTCTTTTTTCCAGGTTGCTTTGAACTGGCAAGAATCGTAACGGCCGTCTATCGATATAAATGTGGTCGGAAGTTTAGAGTTGACAAACTTTTCAACCATTTCATTCCGTTTTTTATTCAGAGCCATTTGTTTTATTCTGTCGTAATCTGTTTCCAGGGTAATCTGGTGGGCAGGAATCACATCTTCGATTTTCACAATTTTCACCACTTTTCTTTTTCTTTCATCTTCATCATCAAAAGCAGTTGTGATATCATTTTTATTTAGCCCTGCAAGCTCATAGCTGATTGTTCCGGGGATACTTTCTTTTTCAATCTTGTTGGAACCGTCAGATCCGGCAATTACTCCACCGTTGAATTTGGTTCTTTTATCATCCGAAAATTTAAAAGCAGCATCTTTAAATGTTATTTTTCCGTCTGTGATCAGTGTTCTGATACTGTCAAGTTTGCTTTTAGCCGTTTTAATCTCTTCTTCTGTAGGGGTTGCCATTAAAAGAATATGTCTCGCATCATAAATTTTTCCTGATCTTTTTACCAGCTGAATAATATGGTATCCAAATTCGGATTCTATAGGTTCTGAAATTTCACCTTCCTGAAGGTTCAGGGCTGCAGCCTCAAACGGCTTCACCATCTGACCTTTGGAAATATTTTTCATCAGACCTCCATTAGATGCTGATCCCGGATCTTCAGAGTATATTCTTGCCTGACTTTCAAAGGTTTCACCGCCGGCGATATCCTGTTTGATTTTTTTAAGCTTGTTGATCAGTTCATCCTTATGAGCTTCTGTCAATTTAGGATACATCATGATCTGAGCCAAGGAAACCTCGTCTTTGATTTCCGGTAACTGCATTTTATACAGGTTGTAGAAGTCTGTCACCTCGTTTGGCGTAACGTCTGCTTTTTCTGTTACTCTCTGGTATTTCGCCTGCCCGTAATATGAATCTGTATCTATTTTTTCAATAGCATTCTTCATCTCATATCCATTTCTGAATTTATAAGCGGCTAACATTGCTTTTTCGTCAGGAAACTGAGAAAGTAACTGGGTATATTTAGCATTTGCCTGCTCTTTAATCGCAGCAGAACGGTTTTCAATTAAGGTATCTTTTTTAGCTTCGTAAACAAGGAGTTTGTTATTAAGAAGATTTTCCAAAAACTCACATTTATCTACATTAGAAGCCCCTTGCTGCTTTCCATAGTTCATCTGTTCTTCCACATCAGATTCCAGAACAATTTCATCACCGATTACAGCAGCAATACCATCCACCAGGTCTCCTTGTTTTAGCTGAGCATTCATGCTGTTTGTCGCCAACAACATTATAAAAACTCCAAAGAGAAAAGTGGTTTTTAGTTTATTTATCATTTTACTATTTTAAACAAGTTGCAAATTTAGAATTCTTAATGAATTACTCTAAATTTTTTATTATAAATATTTCTTAAAAAGACGTATTTATTGCAGTTCAACATCAAATGTCGTTAATTCTTTGAATTGTCTCAATCTGCTGAATACATCCGCTTCTTTTACTTCCAGAAGTCTTTCCGTTCCGAATTTCTCAACGGTAAATGATGCCATTGCAGAACCTACGATTAATGCAGACTTCATTGTTTCAAAATCGAACTTCCCTTTTTTAGCCAAATAAGCGGCAAAACCACCTGCGAAAGTATCTCCTGCACCGGTAGGATCAAAAACATCTTCCAATGGTAATGCCGGGATCGCAAATATTTTATTATCATGGAAAAGTAAAGATCCGTGCTCGCCTTTTTTAATGATAACATATTCAGGGCCCATCGTATGAATCTTTTTAGCTGCTTTTACCAGAGAATATTCTCCTGAAAGCTGTCTTGCTTCTTCATCATTAATAGTGATCACGTCTGTTTTAGCAATCATATCCATTAAAATATCCAAAGCGGAATCCATCCAGAAGTTCATGGTATCTAAAATAACCAGTTTAGGACGTTGGTTCATTTTTTTAAGAACGGACAACTGAACGCCCGGGTGAAGGTTTCCTAAAAGTAAAATCTCTGCATCCTGCATAGAATCAGGAATTTTAGGATCGAAATTTTCTAAAACATTTACTTCTGTAGCTAAAGTATCTCTTGTATTTAAATCATTATGATATTTTCCTGCCCAGAAAAATGTTTTTCCTTCTTTTACGATTTCAAGTCCTTCAATATTTATATTTCTGTTGGTAAACATATCAAGATGCTCTTGCGGGAAATCTCCTCCAACAACAGAAACGATTCCTGAATGTATGCCCAGAATAGATGAAGTAATTCCGATATAAGTAGCGGCACCTCCTAAAATTTTATCTGTTTTACCAAATGGTGTTTCAATTGCATCGAATGCAACACTTCCTACAACTAAAAGTTTCATATATTTTTCAATCTATTTTAAATAATTATTTTTTCCATTCAAAAGTGTCCAGCAGGTGTTTCATATCTTTTTTGATATAATCTACCGCAGGGGCTAGGGAATCCGGCTTCGGTCTTGTATTAAAGTATAAATAAGCCGTCACGAAATGACGTGTGCTGTCTGTAATGTAAAACTGAAGGTTGGAAGCAGCCTGACCTTTCAGCTCATAGAAATTACCATATACCTTTTTTTCAGGGTATTCGAAAGATTTGGTATCAATGGCACTGGCTTTAATCGTATGCTCATAGACCATTTTTTCCGCTTCTTGGATATGCGCTGCAAAATCATTCTGGATCGGATAATAGGTCACGAAAATTTTGGCTTTCATTTTCGGATAATTCAGGTAATACCAGCACGGCCTTTTGGCATCTGTGATTTTAGCAAAATCAGAGTATTCAAAACTGTAAGCACAGTTAGATTCAAATTTCTGGTATTTTGGTGCGGGATATTCCAAACGTAGTTCTCCGTAAGGTTTAGGAATAGGATCTTTCCCACATGAAATTAAAAGCAATGAAGCAAATATAAAAATGACTTTTTTGATCATTTTGCAAAAGTACAAATTAGATTTCAGATTTTATAAGACAAATTTCAGTCTTTCAATGAGTTTTGAATATAATTCTCCAAAGGTTTTGGAAATGATTTTTCATGAGAAGCTTTAACATCGGTAATGAGGTATGAATTCCGGGTTGTAAAATCTTTCCAGATATCTTCTGAAGTGACCTCAACATCGGAAATTTCAATCGTTAAATTCTTGTGTGTCAGCTTATGGGTAACTGTTTTGGTCTTCTTAATAAACGGTTCCAGCTCTTCGGGAATCGAAGGTAGAAATTCAAACAGTTTTTTCCAGATGAAATCATCTTTCCGCTGCTGAATTAAAAACCGGTTCTGGTGATAAACGAAATAATAGGTAAAATGCAGGTCTTCCGTCTTAACTTTTTTGGTTTTAACGGGAAAATCCGACATCCGGCTCATGGAAAATGCAAGACAGCTTTCATGTAAAGGACATGCTTCACAAAGCGGGTTCTTCGGTTTACATATCTCAGATCCGAGATCCATCATAGCCTGATTGAAATCTCCTGCATTTTCAGGCATTACCAGACCTGCAAGCTCAGAAAAATACGTAAACGCCCTTGAATTCGAAATATCAAAATCATCAGCGAAAACACGGCTTAGTACACGATAGAAATTACCGTCTACCGCAGGCATTTTACCATCAAAACAGATACTTGAAACTGCAGCGGCCGTATATTTTCCGATACCTTTGAGTTTTAGGATTTCTTCATATTCACGAGGGAAAACACCATGATACTCATTCATGATCTGCTGTGCAGCTTTGTGGATATTGATCGCCCTGGAATAATATCCCAGTCCTTTCCAGTATAATAAAACCTCATCTTCTTCAGCTTCTGCCAAAGTCTGAACATTCGGAAACCTTTTTATGAAATTATTATAATGATTCAATCCCTGACTGATTCTCGTCTGCTGGAAAACAATCTCACAGATCCAGATTTTATAGGGGTCTTTTGTTTGTCTGAAAGGTAAATCCCTTGCATTTTCTTTGTACCAGTCCAGAAGCTTTTCTCCGATATAAAGAAAGTCCGGATTGCTGTTATTCTTTTCCAAAAACTTAGTGTTTAGTTCTGCCGACATCGTTTATTGAGATGCTACGGCTACGCGCAGCATCTTATTATTGTACAAAGATAAAACTATTTATTTTTCTTCGCTTACCGAATATACGGGAGCTGCTCTCAACCATTTATACTTGAGGTTTTTTTCTGCTGCAATAAGACGGTGGTCATCCAGCTTTTTGAGAAAGACATACATAGAGTCTTTTTTCAGTTTCAGCCTTTGATTAGAAAGAAATTCAAACGGGTATTTCATTACAGAATCCGTTTTGGTTTTTAAAAGGGTGCCTGAGCTTACCTTGTAAATAAAGATAGCCTTACCACGGGTTGAGGAGCTGTCTACAAGCTTCATTTCAGAGCTTGCAAGCACAAGGTCGCTTCCGTCATAGCATTCATCTGCATTCATGACATAAGCTTTACCTTCTTCTCTTTCATTGGCAAACAGGTCTACTTTATGATCTTTCGAGATGGGTTGCTTTTCACAGCTTGCCATAAAAGCCATTAATAAAAGGGGAAGAAAGCAATAATACTGCAGTCTGTTTTTGATCAGATTAATTTTCATATGATTTGGTAGAAAAAAACCGATGTTTTTGAATACATCGGTTTTTATTGTTAAAGTGGGTTGAATTAATCCTGAATGTATTCTGCATCCCATTCGTTACCATCATCTCCTTTGTGCCCGTCTAATTTAATAACGAAACTTTTTGTAGGGAAATAAGGTGTTAAACGGATATCCAGCCATACTCTGTCTTTATTTACTTTATCCTGTTCGAAACGAACGATTTTGAATTTTTCAATAAGCTTATCCGCTCCTTTGATATTATCCAGGAACGTTACGATCTGTCTTCTCAGGTCATCTTCGTTTTTCGCATTCCAGTTTTCGAAAGCTCTTCTGTTTAAGAAATCTAATAAAACTTTGGTTACATAGTCAAATACACGAACAACGGAATACGTTTGAAGCCCGATATTGTCACCTGTAAATAATGTTTTGGCTGAGAATGCCATGATCTTACCATATTCATTAACCATTGGTACCAATCCCATTTTTTCCAACTGAGAAATTTCACTTTTCTTCAATTCGAATTTTACGGCATCTACTTCGTTGATGTTACCATGCTTTTTACCTGCAGCTACCTGAGACATCAATGTTTTATGAATTTTCCCGGCCAATGAGGTTGAAGGCGGAAGCTCTACGTTTTCCTCTTCACCTACTTCTTCTGCTCTTCCACGTCCTACAAGCCAGTTACAGGTCATGATTACATTACTTCTGTGAAGCTCACCTCCTGTAAGGTTAGCAGAATGGAATAAATCTACAACATCATCCGGTTTATCAAGGTTAGCAAAATCGGTAACCATCATTACTTTGTTTTCGTTACAGATTTTCGCCCATTTTTCGATCACTTTATTGGATCCGAGATATCCTGGAACCGCAAGGATAGAATAGTTGTCTCTAAGGTCTAAACGGTCATAGTAGCTCTTGAATTCTTCGGCAATGGCATCGATAAACAGCGGATTATCAAGATCTGAAAGCTGCTCAAGGCTTGCATTGACGATGTTTACATTATCTACTTTGTCGAGTTCGGTGTTTTTGTAAAACTGCGCAACTGTTCTGTAGTTTGTTTCTAACTGACGAACTGCATCGAGTGTGTTCTTCAGATTAGATTTTAAGTTCTGTTCGGCTTGCTGCGCTTTATTTTTGCAGGTTTCAGCCATTTTATCAGCAGATTCGTTTCCTTCTAAAAGGCTCACCCAAAGGTTGATTTTTTGAAGTAATTCTTTTCTTTCTTCTGCTTTATTATTGTCATTAAGGAAAATTTCTTTCCTTGCCTTCCTTGTAGGGTTCATATTGGCAATACCATCTACAACAGATTCTACGAATCCAAACCCACCCATTTTATTGAGTTCGGCAAGGGGATTTCCTTTCGGCTGCCCCGAGTGTTGTTGCTGCTGACCTTGTTGTTGGTTTTCTGCCGGTTGTAATTTACTATCCATGATTAGTGTAAAGTCTTTAATTATTTTTCAAGTTCTTGTGCCACGTCCTTTAATACTTCTATAAAAGCAGCTCTTGTCTGCTCGTTCTCCAGCATATTACGCAGAATTTTATTAGTTTTCAGCTGACGTACAATTTTATTATATTGCTCTTGTTCCATGCTAAGTTGCTGTAAATAATTTGATTTCTGGGTAAGACTTTTAGGAGTGAAGTCCCCAAGATTTTGAAAACGGAATTCTTCTTCCACTACATTACCGTCTTCGGTTTCGTGCTGTACACTTACTGAAGGTTGGAAATGTTTGAAAACATCCTCCACAGTCTTTAATCCTGTTACAATTTCAGGGGTATAAGATTCTTCAGTTGTAAGCTGGCTCACAATCAATGACTTATTTTCCTGTATTTCCTGAATAGCTTCATTAGCGTCTACTTTTACCTCGTTTCCGCCAACACCATAATTAAACATTGCCATATTATTATTATTTTGAGATTTTTGATTTAGTCTGGATTTGTTTTTTGCTGATGAATCAAACAAGTCACCAATCCAATGTTTAAATTTAAAAAAAAACTGTAACATACAAAATTTTGCTAAGATTTTTCTTGAAATATTTAATTCAGTCAATTATATGCGATCCAAAATTCCTTTTTTCATATCACTAATCTATGAAAAAAATAATAAAAAAAACGCATCAAAACAGATGCGCTTTTTTTTCTAACAATTTTTGGCTGTATTACCAAATTTTTATTCTGTCCTGAGGAGCTTTATATAATTTGTCTCCAGGTTTGATATCAAATGCTTTTATAAAGGCATCCTGGTTTACCAACGGACCGAAAGCCCTGAAATATCCGGGAGAATGCGGATCTGTTTTCACCTGGTTTACCATATACTGATCTGTAGATTTTGTTCTCCAGACTGTTGCCCAGCTCATAAAGAATCTCTGATCCTGATTAAATCCACTGATCAATCCTGGATTTCCGTGATCTTTAAGATACATCTGCAATGCGTCATAAGCTACGGCTACTCCGCCTAAGTCACCGATATTTTCTCCACTTGTGAATTTACCGTTGACAAAACTTCCTTTTACCGGTTCATAAGCATTATATTGTGAAGCAAGCTGCCCTACTTTTGCATCAAAGTTTTTACGGTCTGCATCCGTCCACCAGTTATTAAGGTTTCCGTCACCGTCGAAACGTGAGCCACTGTCATCAAAACCATGAGAAATTTCGTGACCGATCACCGCACCTATTCCGCCGAAGTTTACCGCTGCATCTGCTTTTGGATTATAGAACGGAGGCTGAAGAATAGCTGCCGGGAAAACGATTTCGTTATTTGAACCGTTATAGTAAGCATTTACGGTTTGCGGAGTCATTCCCCATTCTGTTTTATCAACCGGCTTTCCTACTTTATCCAGGCTTCTCTGATATTGCCATGCCGATACATTCTGTAAGTTGGAATATAAGGTTGCTCCCTGTTCCGGTGATTCCACTTTCAATTGAGTGTAGTCTTTCCATTGATCAGGATAGGCAATTTTTACCGTGAATTTAGATAATTTCTCCTGAGCTTTTACTTTTGTTTCTGCAGACATCCAATCCATATCATTAATGTGGGTCTTGAATGATTTTAAAAGATAGTCGATATACGTTTCCATTTGCTGCTTAGCCTCCGGAGTGAAATATTTTTCAACATAAAGTTTACCGAAAGCTTCTCCAAGAACACCGTTTACCAGAGACAGACCTCTTTTATTCATCGGACGCTGTTCTTTTTGCCCCTGAAGGTATTTGGAATAGAAATCGAAACGGATCTGTTCCAGGTTTTCATCCAGGTTGCTTGCATTTCCATTGATCACATGATATTTTAAATAATCTTTCAGCAACGGAAGGTTTTTCTGATTCATGAACTGATCCATATTCTGATAATATTTCAGTTCACCAACGATTACTTTGTCTGTTTTCACTCCTGCATCCGACAGGTATTTAGCTAAATTAACATTTTTAACCAATCCGGATAGCTCAGATACATTTTTTGGGTTGTATCTTAAGTTGGCATCTCTGTTTTGCTCTAATGTTAAAAGATAATTAGCCAGTTGCTTTTCAAAATCCACAACATTCTGAGCTGCCTGTGTTGAATTTTTATATCCCAATACCCCAAATAATTTGCCTACATAGCTTTGGTATTCAGCCAGAGTTTTAGTATTGGCTTCGTTTACTTTCTGATAATAATCTCTTCCCAGACCAAGATCCGGACCGCCAAGATATACTGCATTCATTTTAGAATTCTTCATATCTGCACCCACTCTCCATCCGTAGAAAGAGTTGTCGCCTAATCTTGTTGCTTCCAGAAGATATTTCTGAAGGTCATTCATATTTTTAATGGCATCAATTTTAGCAAGATCTCCTTTGATCGGGGCAAGGCCATCCGCATTTCTTTTGCTCAGGTCCATGAAAGAAGCGTACAGATTCTGGATTTTCTGTCCTTCAGAACCTGCTTCATATTTTTCAGATAAAATCTTGTTGAGAATATCCAGAGAAGCATCATCCACATTTTCTCTCAAAGCATTGAAAGATCCCCAGCTCGCTTTATCAGAAGGAATCTGAGTTGTTTTAACCCAATTTCCGTTAACGTAATTAAAAAAATCATCCTGCGGACGAACGCTTTTATCCATATAGGACAAATTGATCCCTTCTTCCTTCACTTCTTCTTTTACGGGTTCTGCAACAGCCACAGTCGTTTCTGTCTTAGTAGTCGTCGTCTCTGCAGTTTTGGCCGTACCGCACGAATTTAAAAATACAATACCTGATAAGGCAAGTATTCCAATGTTTAGCTTTTTCATTAAAGGTAATTTTTGATTTTACACAAACTTATCAAATATACAAATTTAGAGAATACTATTTTGTGTAATTTGAAAATGAGGAAATTTATTGAGTTATAAGTGATGAGTTATAAGTGATGAGTTATGAGTTATGGATAATAAATGACTGCAGGTAAATTGTCTAATATTTTCTAAATTTTCCGCTTCCTGTTTTTCCTTCAACTTCTAGCTTCTAATCTCTAGCTACTAACTTCTTTCAAACAAAAAAACCGCTCATTTCTGAGCGGCCTTCTATTTTTTACCAGATTTTGATTCTGTCCTGAGGAGCTTTGTATAATTTGTCTCCCTGTTTTACATCGAATGCTTTGTAGAACGCATCAACGTTGGTTAACGGACCGAAGCTTCTGAAATATCCAGGAGAATGCGGATCTGTTTTTACCTGATTGATCATGTATTTTTCACTTGACAATGTTCTCCAAACAGTTGCCCAGCTTAAGAAGAATCTTTGATCTTGTGTAAATCCACTGATTACGCCAGGATTTCCTTTGTCTTTTAAATACATCTGTAATGCATCGTAAGCAATATTTACCCCACCTAAGTCGGCGATGTTTTCACCGTTTGTGAAGGTACCGTTTACGAAAGTTCCTTTTACCGGCTCATATTTGTCGTATTGGGCAGCAAGAGCTTTTGTAGCTTTCTCGAAGTTGGCTTTATCTTCCGGAGTCCACCAGTCTACCAGGTTTCCGTCTGCATCAAACTGAGCTCCTGAATCATCAAATCCGTGGCTCATTTCGTGACCGATAACAGCACCGATTCCACCGAAGTTTACAGCAGCATCTGCTTTAGGGTTGAAGAAAGGCGGCTGAAGGATTGCGGCAGGGAATACGATCTCGTTGTTTACCGGATTGTAATAAGCATTTACCGTTTGCGGAGTCATTCCCCATTCTGATTTATCTACCGGTTTTCCGATTTTAGCTAAATCTTTATTGTACTGCCATTCTGTGATGTTCTGAAGATTGGAATATAAATTTCCTCCTTTAGCTTCAGAAACGATATTTAATTTAGAATAATCTTTCCATTTATCAGGATAAGCAACTTTTACAGTGAATTTATTTAATTTCTGCATTGCTTTCTCCTTGGTTGTTGAAGACATCCAAGCTAAATTGTTGATGTGAACTGCAAAGCTTTTCTTTAAGTAATCAATTAATTCAACCATCTGGGCTTTAGCTTCTGCAGGGAAGTATTTTTCAACATACAGTTTCCCGAAAGCTTCTCCAAGAGAACCATTGATCAGCTCATAACCTCTTTTGTTAAGAGCTCTTTGCTCCTGCTGTCCTCTAAGGTATTTACCATAGAAAGCAAATCTCATATCTCCAAGTTTTTCACTTAAATAAGATGCGCTTCCGTTGATCATATGGAATTTCAGATAATCTTTGATTACCGAAAGATTCTGAGCACTTACCAGTTTATCAAAGTTTTTGTAATATCCTAATTCACCGATGATTACTTTATCTGAACTTACTCCTACTTTTTTCAGATAGGCAGGAAGGTCAACATTTTTTACCAAAGCGGAAAGCTCCGTCATTGTTTTCGGGTTGTACTGAAGGGTATTGTCACGGCTCTGCTCATTGGTAAGATAAGTCTGTGCAATGCTTTTTTCATAATCTACGATTCCTTTTGCTGCTTCGTCTGCATTTTTGTAACCTAATTCTTTCAGCATAGAAGCTACATATTTCTGATATTCAGCAAGTGCTTCCGTATTTTTATCGTTTACTTTCTGATAATAATCTCTTCCTAATCCTAAAGAAGCATTACCTAGATAAACAGCATTCATTTTAGAGTCTTTAAGATCTGCATCCACACCCCAACCGTAGAATGTATTTTCACCTTCTTTCGTTACAGAGGTAAGGTAGTTCTGAAGGTCAGTAAGGTTTTTGATGGCATCAATTTTAGACAGGTTTTCCTGAATAGGCTTGATTCCGTCTGCATTTCTTTTCTGCATATTCATGTACGTTGCGTACAGGTCCTGAATCTTTTTTCCTTCACTTCCGTCTGCAAATTTATCTTTCAGAAGCGAGTTTAAAATCGTCATTGAGTTATTGTCTGTATCATCAGCCAATTTGTTGAAGCTTCCCCAAGTCGGCTTATCAGACGGGATCTTGGCTGTTTTCATCCAGGTTCCACTCACATAGTTATAAAAATCATCCTGTGGACGAACAGATGTGTCCATCAAACTAAGGTCTAAGCCTTTATCCGTTGTATTCACTGTTTTTGTAGTTGCTTTAGCTTGTGCACTCACCATGTTCTGTGAGCATATTCCCGTTAATAAAAACAAAGAAAGCGTTAGTTTTTTCATTAGAATAACAATTTATGTAAATATGTCTCTTTTTTTTGAGATTCGTTACTTTCTTTTAAAATAAAATTAATAAATATTTAAGACGTTATTACTTCTTTTACATTACCGGTCCTTTTCAGGAATCCCCACGACTGCATTTCGCCTTTCAACGCTTTTCTCAAACTTCTGAATAATACGATGTACATCAGCCATCTGTATCCAAACCGCTGCGGGATAATGTAGAGTAAATTAATTAATTTTTCTCTCTGCATCATGAAGGCTATAATTGCTAAAGAGGCGTCTACCAGAAGGAATAATAAGTAATATGTGAATATTTTCGATCCGTTTCCGGACAGGATTCCAAAAAGCATAAGAAGGTCTGCAAGCGGTGAAAAAAACGGTATAATGTATTGGAATAACAGGATATTCGGCATTGCCCAAAGTCCTAATCCTTTATATTTCGGATTTAAAAAAGTCTGTTTCTGTTTCCAGAACATCTGCATAATTCCGTAGGTCCATCGGAAACGCTGTTTCAAAAACTGATTTACGCTTTCCGGAGCTTCAGTTACCGCTACGGCTCTGTTCTCATTTGCAACGGTATAGCCCTCCCGAAGAATTTTCACTGTAATGTCACAATCTTCGGCTAATGTATCTGATGAATATCCGCCAACCTCATCAATCACTGATTTTTTAAATGCTCCAATCGCTCCAGGAATTACGGTAATCGCATTGATATTCGCATAGGCAAGCCTGTCAAAATTCTGACTTGTCGTATATTCTATGGCCTGCCATTTTGTAAGCCAGTTTACCCGGTTTCCTACTTTTACATTTCCTGCCACGGCTGCAATCTTTTCTTCGGGAGCAGCATTTAAAAACCGGGCAATTAAATGTTGAACGGCATTTTGCTGTAGCTTGGTATCGGCATCAATGCAGACTACATATTCGGCGTCAGTATGGGAAATTCCGAAATTTAAAGCTGTGGCTTTTCCGCCGTTTGATTTTGTAAAAATCTTTAATTTAGGATGGTTTTTAAATTCCGTTTCAGCTTTTTCATAGGTTGAATCCTTACTTCCGTCATCAACTACAATAATGTCAAAATTCGGGTAAGACTGTTTTAATAAATTGTTTAAAGAGGATACAATATTCACTTCTTCATTATAAGCCGGAACGATAATGGAAACTTTCGGATAGGATTCCGGCACCGGAAACTGACCCAATTTTTTCTCTTTTCTTCGTTCTTTTATTGCCCAATAAGCCATTAATATTAATCTTATCAATCCCAATCCGATAAAGATGGTAAAAAGCGCAACCAGAAAACGGCTTATCTCATAAATTACGGTTGCCAGAACCAGATTAAGCTGCATGATATAATAAGATTTTGTTTTAGGGATCCCGGGCATCAGCTCGTTTTTACTTTTATGCAGAATGCTGGCAAGATTCGTAAAATGATAACCCTGTTTCTGTAAAGCCGGAATTAAAATATTGAGTGCTTTAACGGTTTCTTCACGGGTATCTCCGCCGGCATCGTGAAGCAAGATAATATTTCCCCGCTGTTGTTTTATGCCTTCCATCACCCGTTTTACAATTTCATTGGCTTTAATTCCGGGCTGCCAGTCTTCGGGGTCAATACTTTCACCGATGTCAAGATAATTCTGCTGTCTTGCGAGGGCGACCGGAATAATTTCTTCTGAAGTGGTAGGCTCGGAATCCGCATTGTAAGGTGCCCTGAATAAAATGGTACTGTGCCCGGTGACGCATTCTATCAGTAAACGGGTCAGCTTAAGTTCCAGCAAAGCTCTTTCCGGGCTTACTTTGGCTACGTTTTCATGAGTAAAGGTATGATTCCCGATCTCGTGCCCTTCTTTATAAATCCTTTTAACAAGCGGAAGGTTTTTTTCTGCGTTTAAACCAATCAAAAAGAATGCAGCAGGAGCATGGTATTTTGATAAAACATCTAAGATCTGAGGCGTGTACGTTTCATCCGGTCCATCATCAAAAGTCAGCACAAGGTCTTTCTGTGGGGCTTCTCCATATTTTTTCACCTCATAGGAACTGGGATAGGTTGAATAATTTTCATCGGTGATGATCTTTTCTTTAGGATCTATTTCCAGGGCAATTTTACCGTCATGCGGAGTATTCAGGACATCCAGCACTTCACCGTCACCGATATAATCTACCATGGTCTGGCCTTTTACATTTTCAAGGCTTTTCATATTCAGTTTTGATAATCCTGCGAAAGTGAGATCTTTATCGTAAAAGTTCCAGATTCTGCTGTCTTCACTGCCCAGTCTCCAGAGCGCAGTTCCGGCCAGAGGTAATTCGGATGTAAACCTCATGGTATTGAAAATAGAAGCTGCATCATTGAAAAATACGGTATGGGTGTTGTTTTTAAAGTCTTTATAGGAATAATTAAGATTAAAAGTATTGTCGTCGAAATTAATATTGGCTTTGCTGGCACCGGCTTTTGTGATCGCTTCCATATAAGAAACCGAAGAATTATCACCGGTATTGCTGTTCCAGTCGTAGCCGTAAGCTCCCAGTCCGAGAATGATTTTATTCGGAGTGGTTTTTTTCAGGATTTTCTCTGTTTGTGCTTCAATCCATTTTTGAGAAGAAATCGGCCCGGAATCACCCGAAGAAGAATATTCATCATAGGCCATCAGTACAAAATAATCTACAAAGGGATTCAGTTTTTCAATATTATAATCGTCATTATCCGTCATAATATCCATCGTAACCAATAAATTATTTTGTTTGAATGTGGTTGAAAGCTCATTCATAAAAGCAATAAGGTCTTCATCCGAATCCAGGTTCATATCTTCAAAATCGATGTTGATCCCTTTAAAATGAAATTTGATACACTGCTGCGCCACCTTTTGAATAAGCTGGGTTCTTCTGTGTGGATTTTTTAAAACTTCAGCCAGTCCTTCAGCACGGAATTCACGGTCGAAATTATTACTTAAGATAGGCATTGCAGCCACTCCCGTTCTTCTGATCACCTTATATCCTTCAGGATCTATATTGGTTTTAAGGTCACCGGTTTTCGGATCGAGGAAAAACCATTCGGGAAAAACCAGATTGACGTGTTTGATATTTCGTTTTAAAGACATCAGCGACTGCGGATCCCATGCCACATAAAATGCAGAACGGATACCACCCGGAAACTGGGCCCAGTTCCTGTTTTGATTTTGAAGTCTTTCGGCTCTCGCCTTTTCAATTTTGGAAAGATTGGTATGAATCGTCTTTTCTGAAATAAAGCTTCTGAAACCTTTGTATTCTTTTGAAATTTTATTCTCCTGAAGATAAGGTTTTGCTGCAGTAATCACAGCTTTATAATCTTCTTTGAAGGGTATTTTCGGACTCTTGTCCAGCTTCATCATTACGCCCAGTGCCAGAAAAAGAAGCACTGCAATAAAGATAAAAACCCGTGAGCTCCACTGTACGTTTCTCCAGCGTTTTTTGTTATTGGTTTGAAAAATCTGTTTTGAGTTTTCCACGTCTTGTTATTTTTGAATTGAATTTCAAAAAGCGTGAAAAACCGTATAAAAATTAATTAAAAAAAAATTAAAAAATCTACTGAGCTTTAGCCATTTACCAATATCCCTACCAGATCCTGAATAATCTTCTGGGAAACAAAATAGATAAAATCCTGTCTTTCTAAATGAGGCATGTACAATTTGAATGACTGTTCCTGATCCTTAATCCTGATCGTATAAAAAACAGTTCCTACTTCTTTTCCGTCCTCTCCTTTCCCCGGACCAGCAACCCCTGTTGTAGACAGAGAAATATCAGTATCAAATAATTGCTGGCAGCCTCTTGCCATTTCCTGAGCCACCTGTTCGCTTACTACGGTGTACTGGTCTACCGTATTTTCAGAAACTTTTAATATTTCAATTTTCTTTTCTGTGGCATAAGGCACAATTCCGCCCATAAAATATTTTGAACTCCCGGAATTTGAAGTGATCAGTCTTGCCAATTCTCCGCCCGTACAGCTTTCCGCCGTAGAAATCGTCATTTTTCTTTCACCCAGTAATTCTCCAAGAATTTTTTCAATTTTATCTTCCGTGGTCGCAATAATACGGTCGCCGATGATAGGAAACAGCTTTTGAATTTCTTCTTCAAGCTGCTGTTGCAAAACCGTTTCGTTATCTCCGGTTGCCGTTAATCGCAACTTAACACGGGTACCGATCGGTAAATAAGATAATGCTAGATTTTCAGGCAGGGCAAGCTCCCAGTTTTCAATCATATCCGCTAAGATACTTTCAGGAATTCCTACTACCGAAACTATTCTTGTAGCAATATAATTCAGATTAAAATGATTTTTTAAATAAGGAACGATCTGATCTTTAATGAGTGGTTTTACTTCGTAAGGAACTCCCGGGAGACTGAAACTTAATTTACCATTCAACTCCATCATCATGCACGGTGCCGTTCCGTACTGGTTCTGAAAAACCGTAGATTTTGAAGGGACAAAAGCCTGTTCCCTGTTTCTTTCAAGGATATCAAGACGACCACGTCTTTCCATATACCCTTTAAGGTGTTCAAAGGTTGGTTCATCCAAAGCAATTTCATCATTGAAAAATTCGGCAAGTGCTTTTTTGGTTTTATCATCTCTGGTAGGGCCCAGTCCGCCGGTTGTGATTACCAGGTCCCCTATTTCAAAAGCAGACTGTAATGTATTTTTGATGATTTCAATTTCATCTGAGATCGTAAAAATCTGAGAAACTTTGATGCCTATATTTTTAAGTTCAGTAGCAATAAAATTAGAATTGGTATCCACCGTGTTTCCGGAAAGGATTTCATCACCGATGGTAATAAGAACAGCATTTTCCATATGTTAATCTTCGAAAAATTTTCTATACAAATGACGGAAAATTCTGCATGACCGACAATATAAATTGATTTTTTCTATTTTTGAAGGGAATTGTTTAAAACTATAATTAAAGTTATGTCTAAATATGATGATGCTTCATGGCATTATGGTGGTGATTTTCCGGAAGAACTTCCTCAAAAAAACAGTGCAACACATACAGGAATGTTTCTGAACTGGTGCATCAACAATGATTTGATTTCTGAAGAACTGAAAGAAGATGCCGGAGAAGAAATTGAAAAATTAAAGCGGAGAGAAATCACAGGTGCAGAATTTATAATGGATTCAATGGATGGAAAATTTTCCGAATATGATCTAAGTGATATGGGAAATGCCTTCGCAAAAGATTATTATGCAGATGATACAGATTTCGGGAATAAATTCAGTTCATTTGCTGATGATTATGTCAATCTTTTTGACGCTAAAGCCGAAGAAAATGATTATGAATATGAAACTTTTTATCATATTGAAGACACTTACGAAAACTATGATCTGATGAAACAGCTTATTGCTCACCGTTTTGAAGAATGGAAAGCATATAAAAGCCTGAATTAAATCATACAATAATAATCAATATCAATGTGAAAATTGTATGATGGGAATTCCCCTCCTTCGGAGGGGAGTCAAAAATTCTTAAGAATTTTTGACGGGGTGGTTTTCAGCAGGATAATTATCCAAGAACGGTTACCTCGAAATATTCAAAATTACTGATAATGCCTTACCCAGATCAATTCATCCGTATTATAACCGATTTTCTTTGCTTTTTCTAAAAATCTTTGTCTTATGCTTTCAGGGATTGTGGTAGTACGGGAAAGAATCCATAGGTATTTTAAACTGTTTCCGGCCACAAGAGCATACTGGTAATCTTCATCGATATCAATCACGTTATAACCCGCCCAGATCGGTTTAAAGAAAGACACTTTCAGCCGGGCCTCTGTTTTATCTTTTACAAACCGGGCCTCACCTATGGATTCTTTCCATTCTTTTTTGACGTAATTGTATCCTTTATTATCAACACGGATCGTTCCGTTTGGATTCTGAGAATAGGTAGCGGTAACATTATCCATATCTTTCTCAAATTTGTAATCGAATCTGGCGATTTCGTACCACCTTCCTAAATATTTTTCCGGGTTGAAATGAGCTACAGCCACTGCACCTTTGGGAATTCCCACCGAAAAGGAATTAAAAACTACTAACCCCAAAATACCCAACGAGACGGGAATGGCAACTTTCTGAAAATTTTTCATAATAAGATCCGTTTGTGGTTACTATGAAAAGTTCAAAAATAATGCCTTTAGGCTGTTAATAAACGATAATTCTAAGAGAAAACTTTCAGGAAAGCATCTTTAAATGTCCCTGAAACTTCAATCTCCACCTCATCGGCAAGCATTACCGTACCGCTTTTATGGTAAGATTTCACATAGTTGGTATTGATTATATGAGAACGGTGTACCCTCACAAAAGGAACTTCCAGCAAGTCATCAAAATGTTTTAAAAACCTACAGACCATTTTCTTTGAGCCATTGGTAAGATAAACCTGTGTAAAATTCCCATCTGCCTGCAATCTCATGATATCTTCGGTTTTTACTACATCAAACCCCTGTAAAGTCGGCAGGATAAGCTGTTGCTTTTCAGGTTTTAATTTAAGATTCTCCAGTAAAATTTTATTCCGGTTGAGCTCTTCATTTTTTTCAATACTCTCGGAAACTTTATTCACTGCCAGAATAAGCTCCTGTATATCGATCGGTTTCAGAATATAATAACTCGCCGATTTATTGAGTGCCTGCAAAGAATACTGGGAAAATGCAGTAATAAAAATGGTTTCGTAAGAATAATCCCTGGTAGCTTCCAACACATCAAAAGCATTTCCATAAGGCATTTCCACATCCAGAAAAACCAGCTGAGGCTGCTTCTCAACTATTAACGGAACCGCTTCTTTTATATTTTCAGCTTCTCCGAGGATTTCAACCTGAGGGCAGTATTTTGTGAGATAGCTTCTGAGAACCTCTCTTGCGATAATTTCGTCGTCTACGATTACAGCTTTTATTTTCATTTTTTTAAGTTATAGGGATCAGTGAAAGGGAAATACTATTGATATGTTCCGTTTTTTAATTTTAAAATGTGGTACAAGGTTTTTGAAGTTTCGTTTTCTTTGCAGTCTCCGTTTAACTCTTCGGATCTTATAGCAACAAATATGGTTTTGATCTTAAGATCTGTGAAGTTATTCGTCTTTGCTTTGTCCAGTATTATCACTGAATGATGATCCTGAAATTCACCTAAGCATCTGGTATCCCATTCTCCACTGTGAGAATTCAATTCAAATGTATTTAAAATTTTTTTGAGGGTCTTGCCTGCAGGATAGTACAATGAAACCGTTTCTGAGGAATAGGGATTGGGCTGGCTGCCATTGGCAACACTTATATTTACACCAAAAGCACGGATACCATTGCCAACATTGTATAATCCGGTGTCTATGGTAATACTTCTCAGCATCACGGCATCGGAAGTGATTTCCACCGGATCAAAATACTGGTTTTTGATTTCTCCGTTTCCGTTTGTGATCACAATATAATTCCGGACCACAAAAAAGTCTTCTTCAACCCTGCCCTGCAGAATGGGAAGAACAGCAATATATGAATCTGCTGCATTCGGCATTTTCTTTTCGGTACAGAATTCCTCTTTGATCCTGGTTTTGTCAAGTTTTAAACTTTTTACGATCTTATCAAACCTACTGATATTGATCTCCTGCCCATGTAAGATTCCTGTCCATAAGAATATCAGTAGTCCTGTAAATAAATGCTTGTTCATTTTCAATATAACCCGGAAAATATCCGGTATTAAAGTAAAAATAAAAAATATTTAGCTTACCGTGCAATTTTGAGTCGTAAAACTCAAATTCTCCCTTCCCTATACCCTTTTCCATTTCCATGCATAGATTACAATAAGTATGGTTAGCAGGCTTTCCAGCAGAGCCAGGAAGACATAAAATGCACGCCACGCAGTAAGGGAAGTCACGGCTATGGGTAACATGACGGTGGTAAAAAATATTCCTAAAACAATATTAAGTACTCTGTTGATCTTCGGTTTTAAAATAAGGGAAAGAAAGACCATCACCGCAGGCAGTGACAGTGCAAATGCTGCAATGAACAGTTTGGTAGGTGTATCCAGCAGATTCGTTCCTTCTACCAATCCTTTTGCTTTATGAGGTACATACAATTCAAAATAATCTCCGTAGAGATAACATAGTGTGACAGCGACCCAAAGTCCTGAAAGTATAATTTTGATATTGACTTTCACATCTTCAAATTTTGTAAAACTATTCATTTGTTAAGCTTTTTTAATTATTTTTTTCGAGAGATCTTTTATTTTTTTTCCTCACTCCAACTATCAACAACCATAAACATATGCCGATTTCACCTATGGAAGCAGGAAGTGTTATGTAACGCGAAACAGCAAAATCAGAAAAGTCAGGAATGATGGTTCTTCCCAATACATTAAGTACATATCCTGCACACCCCAACATTAAAAACACACCTAAAATTTTGGGCAGAAAATCGGATCTATATACCAGATATCCAAATGGCAAAAGCCAGAGTCCCCAAAAGATCTGAGTAATTAAAATTCCTTTATTGTAAATAGTCAGCAGAAACATCACCTGCGAATGCAGCTGTTCTGTATTAAACGACTTTAAATATTCGGCTCCTTCAACGATAGTGAGAACAGAAAATTTATTTTGCAGATTATAAACGAAACAGGAACACTGATCAGTGCCAGAACAACCATCAGTTTTGCGTAGGTTCCATTAACATCTTTCAATAATTTGTAGAGTACTAAGGGAAGTAGTGTAAATGCAATATAACAGATCATACTTCCGGCAATACTTAATCTGAAAAGCTGAGATGAGGAAGAAATATTCTGAAAAGTAAGCGCAGGGTTTTCCTGTACTATAAGCTTTGAAGGCACATACATTAAACTGAAAAGTCCTGTCAATACGACAACAAGATAAAGAAGTCCTGCCAGCCGGGCTGTTTTGTTTTCAATGGTCATCTGTTTATTTTTATCTAATAAGACGACACTGTTCTTAATTTGTTACAACACAGCGAAATACATAAATAAAAACCCAAAATCCTTTTAAGTATTGATATGTCTGTAGCTAATCTCTACAATAACTCCCGGTTCATCCTTTTTATCCGTGACTTTACACTGAATCTCCTGGTGGTACAGGTCATTCAGCAGCTTAATTCTTTCAAGTGTATTTTTCATACCTCGGCCTTCTCTCGCCTTCTGATGTTGCGTTTTCTGTTTTTTACTTTCTTCAATTCCGATTCCGTTATCTTCAATGGTAATTTTCAACTGCTCATCATTTTTTTCGAAATTCAGTTTCAGGAATCCTTTATCTTCCCTGTATCTTAATCCGTGCCAGACTGCATTTTCCAAAAACGGCTGCACCAGCATTCCCGGAACCTGCAGGTTTTGCATGCTCAGATTTTCATCAACATTAATTTCATAATCAAATTTATCTGCAAAACGCGTTTTTTCGAGGGCGAGATAATTCTGCAGTAAATCCAGCTCCTGCTGAAACGGAATAAAATCTTCGGTGGAATTTTCCATGACACCGCGCATCAGCTTTGAAAATCTGGTTAAATACTGATTGGCTTCGAGCTCATTATTCGTGGCAATAAAATGATTGACACTATTTAAACTGTTAAAGATAAAATGCGGATTCATCTCTCTACGCAGCGACTGCAAAGCAATTTTTTTATTTTTGATCTGAACTTTTCTCAATGTCAGAAAAATAAATATGATTAATCCCAGTAATACAACCAAAGCTACGATCAGGCTGTAATTAAACACATTTTTCTTTCGGATAAGCTCATCTTTCAACTCTCTTTCTTTTTCCAGCTGTACAATTCTTTGTTCGGTATCTTCAAGGATTTTATTATCAACCAGGCTTCTGTCTTTGGCGACAAGACCCGGCAGTTTTCCCAGAAAATCACGATACAGTTTTACAGAAGCATTGGTATCATCGGAAACATTATAAAGGCTGTCCAGTTTTTTCACACTTTTCTGTGCTTCCAGCGTGTGTCCTTTTTCTATGGCTAAACTATAGGATTTTTTCAACAGGTCAACAGCTTCTCCGGTATCATTTTTCTTAATATAAATATCAGCCAGCTCCTGAATCTGCTCAACTTCTTCCTGTGAATTACTCTTTACGAAATCTTCCTTCAGTACATTTTTCTTTGCCTCAATGGCTTTATCATAATTCTTATTTCCGACATAAAAATTGGTCAGCTTTTGATTGATCTCCAAGGCTTGTTGTGGTGCCTGCTCTTTGGATAATTTATATGCATTATTCAGGTTTTCTTCGGCTTTCGGAATATCTTTCTGCTCTATATAGACATCTGCCATCTGGCTGTAGCTCGTTGCCAGCTCTTCTTTTTCATCTCCTTTCCTGCTCAGGTCTATATTACTTTGTATTGCTTCTGCTTTTAGTTCGGGAGAAGATGAAGAAAGCCTCGCCGCATCATTAGAGTTGACAGCTTTGGTTCTTGGAGAATAATTTACTTCTGCCGCCCTGCTGTAGTTGCTAATGGCCGGCGTTATTTTATTCTGCTTTTCCTGGGATTGAGCCAGCTTCCGACTTACTTTTTCAATATTGGATTTATCGTTAAGCTGCTCGTAGATTGTTTTAGCCTTCGTAAAATATTCCTCACTTTTTGGAAAATTCCCGCTGTTGAAAAAGGTTTCTCCGATGTTATAGTAGGAATCAGCCTGCGCAGACGGGTCTTTATTATCAACTGCCTTTCTAAGCTTTTTACTCTGAACCTGAACTTCCTGCGCCACATTATTATTGACTTGAGAATAGAGCATATTCCCAAAACAGATCAAAAAAAGAAACACAAAAAGTTGTAGCATTTTCATAAAACAAAGATATACATATATATAGTTTGCCAAAAACTATTCACCAAGTGAAATCACGTACTCACCAAGTTAACCGTTTTAAACTTTTGTTCCGTGGTTAAGTTTGTATCGGATTTAAATTTAAAAATCCGAAAGATCGAAATTCAGTATCTATTGAATTTTAGGGTAAAATATGACATCAAAAAAACAGACAGCCTGATTATATTCTCTCTCATGGAAATCTTATAACAATCTTAGGTGGCTGTTTCATTATATTTGATGAAAGAATAAACAAAACTCATGAAAAGATTTTACCTGTTGTTTTTGATCTGCTTTTTAGTCCATAAGATTGATGCGCAGACTTACATTCAGAACGTAACGGTGGTTGATGTGGTGAATAAGAAACTGATCCCGGACCAAACAGTAGTGATCAGTCAAAACACTATTTCGGATATTAAACCGGCGAAAAAAATAAAAATTCCCCAGAATGCAAATATCATTAACGGAAACGGGAAATTCCTGATGCCGGGAATGACAGATGCCCATGTTCATTTTTTTCAGAGCGGAGGCTTGTATGCAAGACCGGACGCGCTGGATCTGAGAAAACATATACCTTATGATAAAGAAATCAATTGGGTTCATCAGAATATGGAAGATTTTCTGCAACGTTATCTTAAAAGCGGAATCACTTCTGTGATTGATGTAGGGGCAACCTATAATTTTCTTGCACTCAGGGATTCATTTTCAAAGAAAACCAATTTACCGTCTGTATATATGACCGGCCCTCTTATCACAACCTATGAGCCTGAAGTGTTTAAAAATCTTGATAAGAATGAACCTTTCAAACTGGTTGCATCCGCTGAAGAAGCCAGAAAATACGTGCAGGAACAGCTTCCCTATAAACCTGACTTTATCAAAATATGGTATATCGTAATGGCCAGTCCAAAAGAAATGGAAGCTGCCGCAAAAAAATATGAACCCATTGTAAAAACCATCATTGAGGAAGCCCATAAAAACAATTTAAAAGTTGCAGTACACGCTACAGAAAGAATCACGGCACAAATTGCAGTACAAAACGGCGCCGATTTTCTGGTACATGATGTAGAAGATGAGGTTGTTCCTGATAGCTTTGTAAAACTTTTAAAGGATAAAAAAGTAGTTTTGAGCCCTACCCTTACGGTGGCCGACAATTATTATAAAACATACGCACAGAAAAACAATTACAACAGCTATGAGCTGGAAAATGCAAATCCGAAGGCCATCGGATCAATGTATGATCTGAAACACTTATCCGGTTCTGCAGATTCACTGATGATCAATAAGCTCAAAAAACGTTTTAATCTGCCGCAAATAAATACCCAGATCGGAAAAACAGATTCCATCAGGTATGTGAACCTTAAAAAACTGTCAGACGGAGGAGTAACGATTGCCGTCGGAACAGATGCCGGAAATATCGGTACACAACATGCAACTTCTTTTATTGCAGAACTTAAAGCAATGAAGGAAAGCGGAATGAGCAACTGGCAGGTTTTACAGTCGGCAACCATCAATCCTGCTAAGATCTTTAACAAAGAAAATTCTTCAGGAAGCATTGCCATCGGAAAAATTGCAGATCTTGTTTTATTGAATTCAAATCCTGTTGAAAATTTAGATAATCTTACCCAAATCGATATGGTATTTAAAAACGGGAAGCCTACCGCATCGGATAAAATCGTTAAAATAACTCCTGAAAGTCTTGTACAGCAGCAGGTAAATGGTTACAATGCAAGAAATATCGATGCCTTTCTTGAACCTTATGCAGAAGACGTGGAAGTTTATACTTTCCCTAATAAACTATTAAGTAAGGGAAAAGAGGCAATGAGAAAAGATTATAGCAGAATATTTGAAAGAATGCCTGATCTGCACTGTGAAATCACCAACAGGATCATTAATGGTAATTTTGTGATTGATAAAGAAAGTGTTTCAGGGATGAGAAAATCCGTGAAAGTGGAAGCAACCGCCATTTATGAAATAAAAAACGACAAAATATCAAAAGTTTATTTTATTCAGTAAGCTTTAAAATACAGGTTTAAAAGGCAACTCTTACGGGTTGCCTTTTTTTGTTCCGCTTCACCAAGTCAAATCCTCATTTCACCAAGTCTCGGGATTTCCGGTTCCGGATCCGGCTAATTTTACATCAGAATTTAAAACCAGAAATTATGAAATTGAGACATTTTTTATTGATCGGAATCTTTACCGCAGGAAGTTTTATCAACGCACAGGAAGTAAAGAAGAATGCAATTGAAGTAACAGGAGTTGCCGAAATGGAAGTAGAACCGGATGAAATCATCTTTAATATAGGAATCAAAGCCGACAACAAAAATGAGCTGGCCGATAATGAAAAGAAATTATTCGAGACTTTAAAAAATAACGGGGTGAAAAATGAAGACATCAAATTCAAATCGATGTATCAGAATCTGTATTCAAAGACCACCAGGTTTACCAAAAGTTTTCAGTTTAAAATCAATGCCAAAACCAATGTCAGCAAGCTATTTGAAGACCTGAACCAAAAATGGGTAAGCAATATCAATATTGCCGAGATCAAGAACACAAAAATCGCAGAGTTTAAAAAGACCGTTAAAATACAGGCCTTAAAAGCAGCGAAAGAAAAGGCCGATTATTTACTGGAGAGCATGGGTAAAAAAGCAGGAAACCCTCTGGAAATTGTAGAAATAGAAGATTACACAAGTGATACCGTGATCCCTGTGGCCGCCTATGCAAGAAAGTTAAGCAATGTACAGATGGAAGCCGATGCATCACCCGATTTTTCTTTTGATAATATTGAAAACATCAAATTGAAATACAGCATTAAGACCAGATATGAAATTCTGTAGAAACCAGATTAAAAAAGGCAGTTCGCAAGAGCTGTCTTTTTTTATTTCTTCATAAAAACAACTCACCAAGTCAAACTTCGCTTTCACCAAGTCTTCCCGTTTTGAGGCTGAAATAGAGATAATTTTATTCCAGGAATTAAAAAATAATAAGCTATGAAATACTTTTTAATCATACTGACCTTTTCCGTTTCGTTTTTCAAATCACAGGAACTCAAAAAGGAAATTAATGTAAAGCAGGCCACTCTTTTTCTTCAGGGTGCAAAGGTTTTCGGAAGCACCTATGTCACCTTACAAAAAGGGAAAAATACGGTAAGAATTATCAATCTTCCGAATGATATTGATGAAAACACGTATAAAATTAACCTTGAAAAAAATACAACCCTTCTTTCGATTACCCCACAAAACAATTTTCTGAAAACTGATGAACTTTCTGAAAGTGAGAAAAAACTGGAGGATGAAAGAAAAAAACTGCAGCGACAGGTGAATCTCCTGAATATTCAGATTAAAAACTTAACCGGTGAACAAAGTATTATTAATGATAATCTCAAAGTTTCAACCAATGACAAATCCACACCTCAGGAACAGCTCATCAAACTGACAGAGTTTTACAGAAAAAGAATGCTTGAAATTGATAATCAGGTCTTTTTGCTGAACGAACAGAAAGGTGTTCTGGATGAAAGTATTGCAAAAATCAATAAGCAATTCACAGAAGAACAGACCCATAAAAATCAGAATAAAAAAGAACTCCTTCTTGAAATTCTTGCTGACCATGAAATGAATTTAAACCTGGGAATCAGTTATATTGTTTCCAATGCAGGATGGGTTCCTTCTTATGACCTGAGAGCGGAATCTACAAAAAAACCTTTTGAAATTGTATACAAAGGAAAAATATACCAGAAAACAGGTCAGGACTGGACAGATGTAAAACTGTTTGTCTCTACCTATAAACCATCTTATAACCAGAACAGGCCTATTCTGGCTCCATTATATGTCGCGGAATATACCGCTTACGATTCACAGAAAGAACTTGCAGATTATTCCGTGAAAGCAAAAACAGCAACCACTAATGCTTACCAGATGCGTGAAGAAGCTGTTGTACAAAGCCAGATTCCTGTGGCTACGGTTTCTGACAACCAGATGAATGTGATGTATGAGCTGAAGTTTAATCAGACTATTATGAGCCAGGAAAAAGAACAGTATGTGATTCTTGATAAAAAAGAAGTGAATGCAACTTATAAGTACCACACAGTTCCCAAGCTCAACAACCAGGTTTTCCTGATGGCATTTGTGAAAAACTGGCAGAATCTTAATCTGATTTCCGGCGAAGCCAATATTTATTTTGAAGATAATTATATAGGCAAAACCCATATCACAAACAATTATGTAAAAGATGAATTCCCGATTTCTCTTGGTGTAGATGAAAGAATTACCGTCAAAAGAATAAAGCTTGAAGATAAAACGACCCAGAAAACATTCAATGCCAATAAATGGGAAACAGAGTCTTATCAGATCAGCATCAGAAACAATACTAAAGAAAATATTGAACTTGAAATCCTGGATCAGCTTCCGATCAGTGAGAATTCTAAAATTTCAGTAAAAGCCCTGGAAACCGGCGATGGAAATTTTGATGAAAAAACAGGAAGCATTCTCTGGAACAGAAAAATCAGCAGCGGAAGTTCAGAAAAAATAAACTTCTCTTATGAAGTGAAATATCCGAAAGAAATGCAGATCCAATATTATAGCCGATAACCTTATTAAAAATATAAATAATGACAACTTTTAAAATTTTAACATTAGCCACAGGTGTAGCTTTTTTGAGCTCAAACAGCCTGTCAGATTTTCGATGTGTCAACCAGAATTCAACCGTAAAAGCATCGACGGAAAACAATTCTCCGGTTCCGGCAAACCAGCAGACAGTTAAAGAAAATAAGATTCAGGTAGCTCTTCTGCTCGATACTTCAAACAGTATGGATGGATTGATTGACCAGGCAAAATCCAGACTCTGGAATATCGTGAATACCCTGACCACCTTAAAATATAACGGACAGTCCCCACAGATAGAAATTGCCCTTTACGAATATGGTAATGACGGACTGAATGATGAAAATTATATCAGACAGGTGACTCCACTCACGCAGGATCTCGATTTGGTTTCAGAAAAACTTTTTGCCTTACGTACCAACGGCGGAAGTGAATATTGCGGTGCCGTAATCCGGGATGCATCGATGAATCTGAACTGGGACGCCAATGAAAAAAGCATGAAACTCATTTATATCGCGGGGAATGAACCTTTCAATCAGGGAAGAATCGATTATAAAGATGTTATTACAAAAGCCAGAAATAAAAATATTTATACCAATACCATTTTCTGCGGCGACAGAAATGAAGGTATTCAAACCTCATGGCAAAACGGAGCAAGTCTGGGCAATGGAAAATACTTCAATATCGACAGCGACAGAAAAGTGATTTATATTGAAACTCCTTATGATGTAAGGATCTCAGATTATAACACCAGATTAAATGATACCTACATTTATTACGGAAGCAAAGGCTCCGAATACAAAAGTAAACAGATCATGCAGGATAAAAATGCAGAGGTACAGTCTGTTTCCAATGCTGTGGAAAGAACGGTTGCCAAATCCAGGAAAAATGCCTACAAAAATGAACACTGGGATCTGGTAGACAGGGCAGAAAAAGATGCAGACTTCATTACTTCCGTTAAAGAAGATGAACTTCCTGCAGAGCTGAAAGGTAAAACTAAAGAACAGATTAAAAAAGCCATAGCCGTAAAATCTGCAGAGCGTGAGAAAATCCAGAAAGATATTGAAGACCTTTCTAAAAAACGCAAGGATTATATTGATGATGAAATGAAAAAACGGGGAAGCTCGGATTCCGATGATCTCGGAAAAGCAATTGAAAAATCAATTTTAGAATTGGCTAAGAAGAATGGGTATAGTAATTAATATTAAATATAAGCATGGTGACTTCGAGAGTCTCAGCCATCATGCTTATATCAGTGTTCTCTTTATCGGTGGCTGAGGCCCTCGAAGCACCAATATTTACCTTCCGAATTTAAAATATCTTGATAACGGATGTTTTTTATTTTTCATAAACAGGGAAGCCATTTCCATTCCTGTGACGGAAAAAGTAATTCCGTTTCCTCCAAAGCCCAGTACGAAATAAGAATTTTTAAACTTCTCATGTTCCCCGATATAAGGCAAACCGTCTTTCGTTTCTCCAAACGTTCCGGCCCAGACAAAATCTGTGTAAAAATGATAATCCGGTTTTATTTTTTTCAAAACTTTCAGAATCTCTTTTTCCTTTTTATTAAGGAGTGCATCCCGTTTTCCGGCGTTTGAAAAATCTTCATCACCACCGCCTATCAGCAACCTGCCGTCATCTGTGGTTCTCATATACATATACGGCTCATCGGTGTTCCAGACTAAGGTATTGGCTATGTTTTTAAATTTGGTATCATCAATTTCAGAAACAACAGCATAAGTACTTTTCAGATCAACAAAATTTTCTTTGATCAGTGTTTTGCTTTCGTAACCGATACAATAGATTACTTTTTTTGCTTTAATGAGAGGACCGTTTGTTGTTTTCACCAGATTGTATCCTTTATGATATTCTACAGATTCCATTTCTGTCTTATCAAAAATTTTCAGTCCTTTTTTATGATTAAATTCCAGCAGTTCATGCACAAATTTAAAAGCATCAATACTTGCGCCCTGCTCTGATACAATACCGCCAAAAGTATTTTCAAACCCGAATGTATTGAGAATCTGATCCGGCTCCAGCCATTTTACTTCAAATCCGGCTTTTTCCCTGGCTTCAAATTCTTTTTTCAGCCATGACACATCTTTCTTTTTTGAAGCAAAATACAATGATTTTTTTCTTTTAAATCCCGTTTTTGACTTTATTTTTTTCGTTAAACTTTCAAGAATATTGATGGATTCAGAACATGCTTTATAACTTTCAACAGCCCCTTTTTCTCCAATCTTTCCGATCAGTTCATACAATGGAACATCTATTTCATACTGCAGCATGGATGTTGTGGCTGACGTGCTGCCGTTGCCTATTTCCCTTTTATCAATCAGAATTGAAGTATACCCATCCTGTATCATTTGATGGGCTATTAAGCTGCCGGTAATTCCACCTCCTATAATGAGAACATCGCATTCCTGATCAGATTTTAAGGAAGGATATGAAGACATCAATCCATTCTTTAAAAGCCAAAACGGTTCATTAGATTTCAGATTCATATTAATATTTTAACTAAAATACTAATAACTTCTGTGATATTATCAACGAAGATGATCAATTTATTCAAATTAAAATAATTCATCATATTCTTAATTAATATTAATATTCTACATAAAAACAAAAACATTTATATATTTTTTAACAATTTTCAAGCTATTTACGGTGTAATTATTGTAGTGTGAATTAAAATCAACCCACATTAAAATATTATATTATGATAACGATTATTCCGGAAGCACCTGAAAATGTTGCAGCATTTAATGCCACAGGAGAAGTAACGAAAGAAGATTTTGAAAACCTGGTAATTCCCTACGTAAAAAAGAAAGTTGATGAGTTTGAGGAGCTTAATTATTTATTATACCTCGATACGGATCTGAGTAATTTTACTGCGGGAGCATGGTTACAGGATTTACTTTTAGGCTTGAAAAATTTAACGAAGTGGAACAGAACAGCCATTGTAACCGATAAGGAAGGGGTGCAAAACTTTACTGATATTTTCAGTGTCTTAATGCCTGGTGAATTCAAATCTTTTCCTAAAGAAAATCTTTACAATGCTCTTTACTGGTGTAAAAACGGCAATGAAGTAGAAGCTTAAAACAGTACCATCTGATTTTTCTTACTGAACTGATGCAAAAGCACGAAAAAATAGCTGGAAACTCAGGAAGTATTTTAAAGATTAAACATAAGAAAGAGAAGCAGTTGCTTCTCTTTTTGTTTTATTTATCACATGGAACGCATTCCACATCAACTTCTTCTTCAGATTTTGATGACCGGTACAGATACATATACCTGATACTGATCAAAAGCCCGATGAGCGTCATCCCCACTCCTACCAGAGACGGATAATTGAACGGCAGACCGTGTTCTAAAGGAATTCCACCAAAAAATGCTCCCATAGCATTCGCAATATTGAATGCCGCCTGCATGAATGCTGCCGCCATCATTTCACTTCTGGGTGCCGCTTTCATCATCATAATATTAATCGGTGCCGCAACAGACATGGATAAAGCCCCGCAGATAAATGTCAGCGTTAAAGCTATATTCTGATATTCAGAAAGAAAAAATACTCCGGTCAGAGAAACCATCATCAGAAAAAGTAAAAGGCAACATGTTTTTTCAGGTCCCAATTTATCCGACAGAAACCCGCCAGCCAAATTTCCCACAACCATTCCGCTGCCTGCGAGAATCATTACATAAGCCATCTGGCTGCTTTTAATTCCGGCAATAATCGTCATCAAAGGGGTAATATAACTGAGCCAGGTAAAAAGCCCGCCAAAACCAATAGCGGTAATCATCAATACCAGCCAGGCCTGTTTCTTTTTAAGGAATTTCAGTTCTTCAAGGAAATGAGTTTCTTCATTGGTTTTCATTTCCGGGAGCCAGAGTTTTAAAAATACCAAAGCAATCAAACCGATTACTCCTACAATCGCAAAATACCAGCGCCAATGGAAGGCATGTCCTATATAAGTCACCAAAGGCACCATAGCAAGATTAGCCACCGTAAGTCCGGTAAACATTAATGATATATACAGCGCTTCCTTTCCTTTTCCGGCAAGCCTTGAAGCAACCACAGTTCCTACTCCGAAAAATGCACCGTGCGGTAAACCCGACATAAACCTGATAATAAGCATTGTAGTATAATCAGGTGCTACAGCTGATAATGCATTAAACAGAGTGAAGAGAATCATAAGCACGATCAATACTTTCTTGGGCGGGAATTTCACAGAGTATCCTATCAATATAGGAGCTCCAATCACTACTCCCAACGCATAAGCTGAAATCAGATGTCCCGCTTCCGGAATCGTAATCTGTAATGTTTTTGCCATATCAGGCAACAATCCCATAATGGTAAACTCCGTCGTTCCTATCCCTAAACCACCGATAGCAAGTGGTATAATTCTTTTGTCTATTCCCATTTGTTTTTTACTTGAATACATTTCAGAAATCAGCAGCAATTATTGATTTTCTGTTTTGAAGGTGCAAAATTCGATAGAAATATTCACTTTTACTTCCACCCAAATGATAAAAATTTGCTCCATATTAACCTTTTTATGTAATTTTAAATCATTAAACAATCAAAGCAGAACCAAATGAAAATTCAGAAAGAAATTGTTGAGTTTGAAAAAGGAAAGTCCTTTAAGCTTTTTGCTCCTTCTTTAAAAAATTGTTTTTTCTGGCATTATCATCCTGAAATAGAGCTTGTTTATGTAGAAGCTGTGAACGGAATCCGTCATGTGGGAAAAGACATTTCGGGGTTTACAGACAGTGATCTTCTGCTAATCGGTTCCAATGTTCCTCATCTCAATTTTGATTACAGGATTCAGACTGAATGCAAGCAACTGGTTCTGCAGATGCGGGAGAATTTTCTTCAGAATCTTATTCTTCCGGTTCCCGAATTTGAAAATATCAGGCATCTTCTGGAACGTTCTTATCTGGGATTATCTTTTTCAGGAGAAACAAAAAAACAGGTCGTAGAAAAGCTTCATGCCATGAGGGATATGAATCCTTTTGAATCTCTGATGATATTAATTGATATTTTACAAACTCTGGCGGACTCTGCCGAAGTAAGGGAACTCAACAATGATGATACCCGGGTAAAATGGTTTCTGAATGATAAAATCAGGATGGGAACTATTTATGACTACATTCACGAAAACTATGATAAAAAGCCCAATGTCAATGAAATTGCAACAATTGTAAGCTTAAGTACGCCTGCCTTTTGCCGTTATTTTAAAAAGCAAACGAATATGACCTTTACAGATTTTGTTAATAATTACAGGATCAACCAGGCTAAATTATTTTTACTGAAAGAGTCTTCGATTACGGAAGTTTGTTTCCAGGTAGGTTTTGAAAGCCTTTCTTATTTCAATAAACTATTTAAGCAACATGTTGGGGAAACACCTTCTGAATTCAGGAAAAAGCATCTGAATAAAATTGAAGTGAATGGCTGATGAACAGGTTAAACGCAAAGGCGCTAAGCTATTTTTATACTTCATGTTTTTAAGGCGCAGGGAAATCAGAGGTTTTTATATCCAATATAATTTGGTTGAAAAAGCTGTATGGAATTAAGTTATATGGAATGACAAGTGCCATGAAAGAACTTCCACCATCCCACCATCAATTTTTATCTTCGATAAAAATCCTTGCGCCTTAAAAACAGTCTGAAAGGAAAAATCGCGTCTTAGCGTTTAACCCAAAAACAATTACAAATCAGTTCCAACCGAACTCATGACCTATTAAAATGATATAAATAAAAAATCGCTCCAGTTTGAAGCGATTGTATTTTTTAATGAATATGTTTTTCTGCGTGGTACGAACTTCTTACCAAAGGTGAGCTTTCCACATGTCTGAATCCTAAGCTTCTTGCGAAATCCCCGAATTCATCAAACTCTTCAGGGGTAATGAATTTTTTAACCGGCAGATGTTTCTTAGTCGGCTGTAAATACTGGCCTAAAGTAATTACATCTACATTTGCATTTCTGATATCTTCGATCGTCTGGAAAACTTCATCTCTTGTTTCTCCCAATCCAAGCATTACTCCGGTTTTTGTTCTTCTTTGTCCTGCTTCTTTTAAATATCTTAATACCTCAAGGCTTCTTTCATATTTAGCCTGAATTCTCACTTCTCTTGTCAGACGTTTTACGGTTTCCATATTGTGGGAAATCAC
The DNA here is from genome assembly GCF_041224435.1 of Chryseobacterium tongliaonense. Lineage (NCBI taxonomy): Bacteria > Pseudomonadati > Bacteroidota > Flavobacteriia > Flavobacteriales > Weeksellaceae > Chryseobacterium > Chryseobacterium tongliaonense. The sequence goes on from NZ_JBGFFD010000007.1 coordinate 107,771, forward strand.
TTCCGGAGCGACATCCACTAATCTGTCAAGGTGTTTTGTAAGGCCCTGGAAATCCGGAATCAATGTTTCCATTGTGGTTCCCGGAGAAATTCTTCTTACGGCATTTACAGTTTCACTCCAGAGAATAGATCCCATATCTTTCAGATCATCACGGTCTACAGAGGTAAGAACGGCATGCTTGATCTTCATTAATTTTATGGAACGGGCAACCTTTTCAGGTTCATCCCAGTTTACATCCAATGGTTTTCCGGTTTTTACACCGCAGAAACCACAGCTTCTCGTACAGATGTTTCCTAAAATCATGAAAGTTGCTGTACCTTCTCCCCAGCATTCACCCATATTCGGGCAGCTTCCACTCTGGCAAATCGTATTTAATTTATATTTATCAACCAAAGTTCTCAATTCACGATAGTTCTTCCCTGTCGGAAGTTTTACACGAATCCATTTTGGTTTTTGAACGGTAGTGTCTTGAACTAAATTTTCCATTTCTAAAATTGAAGTTCAAAGTTAAGGAATTTTTAATGGAAACCATCTAACAGAAAAATTGATGGAACTGATAATTGAAATATAATTGTAAATTGAGTACACTTAAATTTCACCCAATGAAGAAGCTGTTTTTTATTTTACCAATTGTTTTTACTACGCCTTGCTTTGCACAAAGAGAATTTCAGCCTGCAGGTTCGGAAGTTATTGAAACGGTAGACGGCGACTTAGACGGCGATAAAATTCCGGAAAAAGTAATCATCTATAATACAAAAGAGGAAGGAGAGCTAGGGAATATCCGGGAAATTCAGATTCTAAAAAAAGTAAACGGGAAATGGACTGTTTTGGAAAAATCCAGAAATGCCATTCTCGAAAGCAAAGGTGGTGGGATGATGGGTGATCCGTATCAAAGTTCGGCTATTGAAAAAGGCATTTTAAACATTACCCAGGCCGGCGGAAGCAGCTGGAAATGGGGATATACCGATAAATACAGATTTCAGAACGGACATTTTGAACTGATTGGTTATTCTTCGAGCTCCGGAAAACCCGGTGAATACTGGAAAGATATAGACTTCAATTTATCTACAGGGCAAATCATCTACGAAAAAGAAGTTGAAAACACCACTGATACTTTTAATGGGAAAACCGAAAAGGAAACTTCTATCAAAAAAGGACTGAAAATAAATCTGCAAAATAGAAACCTTAAAGAACCACGAAAATTCGTTCTTCCAAAAACTAAGGCAGAAATCTACTTATAGAGCTATACTTAAAATCAACTGTTCTCAGATTTAATTATCTTCAAACTCATTGTTTTTCAATAGTTCGGCTAATACTTTTTTAGCACGCATCACTCTCACTTTGGTATTTGCAATAGAAATTCCCAGTTCATCTGCAATTTCTTTAATGCTTTTTTCTTCAAAGAATCTGAGCTTTATAATATCCTGGTAGTTGGCATCCAGAGATTCAATGGTTTTAATAATTTTCTTTTGCTCTTCATCAGAAATCATTAATTCTTCAGGAGATTTGGCGTATTGATTTTTTACTTCTTCGAGATTTTCGGTAGGATCCTGATTTTCGCGGCTCCTTTTTCTCCAGAAATCGATCACCGTATTTTGTGCGATGGTAAGAATCCAGGTTTTAAACTGAAAATGGGGATCATACATATCCAGTTTTGACAAAACTTTTGAAAAAACATTCACGGTAATTTCATCTGCATCATTTTCATCTCTTACTTTTTTCATCACAAAAGAAAAAACATCCACCCAAAACACATTAATGAGTCGGGTCTGGGCCTTCTGGTCCTTCTCTTTTGCTTTCTGAATCAGTAAGAATAATTGTTCGTCGTTCATTACTAACAAATATAATTTATTTTAGGCAAAAAAGCTAAAGGGCAGATTGGCAAATTTGTTAATTCGTTAAATCATAAAACTGCAGGTTGCAATTATCTTCTTAACCTTGAATTTCTTATCTTTGCACGATTAAATTTTAAAGAAAAATATAATGAATTCCTTTATTGAAGAACTAAAATGGCGTGGTCTTTTTGCCGATATGATGCCCGGAACCGATGAACAACTGAATAAAGAGGTAACTACTGCATATATTGGTTTTGATCCAACCGCTGATTCTTTGCATATCGGAAGCCTTATTCAGATAAAAATTTTAGCTCATTTTCAACAGCATGGCCATAAACCCATTGCTTTAGTAGGTGGTGCCACAGGAATGATCGGAGATCCGTCCGGAAAATCTGCAGAGAGAAACCTTTTGGATGAAGTAACACTTTTGCATTACGTCGATTGTTTAAAAAACCAACTTTCAAAATTTTTGGATTTTAACGGAGAAGGAGCTAATAAAGCAGAATTAGTGAATAACTATGACTGGATGAAAAACATCTCTTTCCTTGATTTCGCTAAAAATGTCGGGAAAAACATCACGGTAAATTACATGATGGCAAAGGATTCCGTAAAGAAAAGATTTTCGGGAGAAAGCGGTGCAGACGGAATGAGTTTCACTGAATTTACGTATCAGCTTATCCAGGGCTATGATTTCCTTCATTTATATCAGAACAATAATGTAAAACTGCAGATGGGAGGTTCTGACCAGTGGGGAAATATCACTACCGGAACTGAACTTATCCGCAGAAAAGCTCAGGGTGAAGCATTTGCATTGACAGTTCCTTTGATTACCAAAGCAGACGGATCCAAATTCGGAAAATCTGAAAGCGGTGAAAATTACTGGCTGGATAAAAAGAAAACCTCTCCTTATAAATTCTACCAGTTCTGGCTGAATGCCACGGATGAAGATGCTGAAAGGTTTATTAAATTCTATACATTCCTTGGAAAAGAGGAAATTGAAGATTTAATTGAACACCATAAAACCGCCCCACATGAAAGACAGCTTCAAAAGAAATTAGCTGAAGAAGTTACCGTTTGGGTTCATGGAAGAGAAGAATATGAAAAGGCCCTGAAAGCTTCGGAAATTCTTTTCGGACGTTCTACTGCTGAAGACTTGGTAAGCCTTGATGAAGAAATTTTCCTGGAGGTTTTTGATGGAGTTCCACAAAAAGAAGTGGTGAAATCTGATGTTTTGGGAGTAAATATCATTGATTTACTTTCTGAGAAATCGGGTTTCCTGAAATCTAAAAGTGAAGCTCAGAGAGAAATTAAAGGAAATTCAATTTCTGTAAATAAACAAAAAGTAAATGATACTTTTACAGCTAATGAAAGTGATTTTATTGACGGTCAGTTTTTATTGCTCCAAAAGGGAAAGAAAAGCTACTTTATTGTAAAAGTAATCTAATAAATTAATCGGGCGGGCTCTATGAGCCCGCCCGATCTCGCTTCCACATTCATATGAAATCTAAAGACTAATTTTTTTTTATCACCAATTTAATTTTAGCACACATGTTTTTTTATAGAATTTATATTTATGTAGATTCGGTTTTATTTAAAATTTATATGTAATTCCTCCTTTACCGCCGGAAGCTACCGTTCCACCACCGAATTCCACGTTCACACCAAAATGATCCGTGAAATAGTATCTGGCTCCGGCCTGCCCTGCAAAGCCAACTCCTGAAGACTCTCCTCCAAAATAATCATAATCAGAACCGTTATACTTATAAGAGAATGAGTTGTAAGCCAATGTCACTCCGGCGTAGAGATCCCACTTATTCGGAATTTTAAAAAGAGTGTTAAAGTGATAATTCCCGTTAACCCCGATCCCAAACCAGCTTCCTTTAATATCGCCGGTGTATTTTTCAGTGCTATAACTTCCTTCAATCCCCACTGTAATGTCATTATGTATCCCGTAATCAACTCCTGCATACACGGGCATTCCCCATCCGTTTGAAAATCCAACCCCTGCATTGATCTGGGCTTCTCCTTTCTGCACTCTCTGTGCTGTCATCACTCCAAAAAATGAAATCAGGCCCAGTAAAAAAATCTTTTTTTTCATTATTAAAATTGTTTTTTTATTTAGTTTCGTTTATTAAAAATTATAAATTAAGCTCATTGTGCATGTCGGATTAGAATAACAGTGGTAATTATAAAATTTTATGAAAAAAAACATTATTATTGATAGGGTGATTCAGTTGTAATAGAGATTTACTTAACCTGAGATTTCCATATATCCGCATGCACGATGAGTATTAATTGCTTTTTCCGATCTGTATGGTATTAGAAATGGTATTCTTATCTGTTTCTATCTTAACAATATAATTTCCTTCAGGATAATTCTGCAGATTGATGATATGCTTACCTCCTATCTGGATGATTTGATGCTGTAATTCTGTGAAAATCTGTTTTCCGGTCATATCATATATTCTGATCGATTTCATTTTAACATTTGAAGGGATATTCATCCATAGTTTTCCGTCTTTAACCGGATTGGGATATACCATTATTTTTTTTCCTGCCTGAATATCTTCCGTAGCCAGGCTAGCATTGGTAGTATACTGAAAGTTTGAAGACTGAGGTGATGATATAGGTGATATAAGATTCACTATTGAAAATGTAGCGATTATTTCCCTATTGTTTTTATACCATGCATAAGTGATCGTTTCTGTTACTGTAGTTGTACCTGCACCGGATGATGTTATGGTACTCACTTTTTTCACTCTCAACACATTGGTAAAAGTACCTGCAGGAGTTATAAGAGTACCGTATCCATCCGCTGTGAACACATCATTGGTAGATGTCGTAATGGTGTTATCCGTTACTGAAGAAGTATCTGTAAAAGATTGTCCGTAAGTAATTGGAAATGTAAGTTCAATCGGAGTATCCGTATAAGCGTAAGTAAAATTCATTGTCTCATTACGGGCTCCTAAATGTTCAAACTGAGTGTCTGTAAGACGGAACATATTTTTATCCGGGAATTGAGCTCCACTGCTGGGGTCAATTACTGCTATATACCGATTTGCTGTGGGAAAAGCTGAACATTCCGGAATACCGGGGCAAACTCCCCAAAAAAATGTAACCCCGTTCGCCGTTCCCTGGATATTGGAAAAATCCCAGGTTACATTCGCTCCTCCATTACCGGGAGCATATGCTCCCGGAGCAAAGGAAACATCTGTATATGGAAAAGTTCCGGTAATTATATCTGCGCTGGTAATAGTAGGCTGTGCCTTTAGCTGTACGTTAAAAAATATACATACAATAATAATGAGTAGATATTTTGTTTTCATATTTTAAATTTTTCGAATTATAATTTTTAAGATTTCATTTTTGTCTCTCACAAGAAATTTCAAGTACAAATGTTGCTTAACCTCAGCTCAAAAAAAACTGTATGAATGAATATTTTATAAAAAACAATAGAACTTTTTATAAAAAGTTTACCACCAACAACAATTTAAAAACCTCAATTACAGATAATTAAATAATATATATATATTTCAAAGTGTCCTTCTATACAGGACGCGTTTTGAAAGCGTTTTAATTTTTAATTTTACGTCAGCCAGTATTATATTCATGAAAATATCATGGCATTATATTAAAACACTTATAATGAAAACAAAATTGAAATCCGGTTTAAAAAAATTATCACGAAAAGAACAGCTTAAAATTGCTGCCGGGAACGCATCAGCAATTGAAGACCCTGTTTACGGTAACGGAGGTGGTGGCACCAATAATGGTGGCGGTTCCGGAAATATCGCGGCAGTAGAATGCTGGATAGAAATTGACCGGTGTGTATGGAAAAATAAATGTACCAATGAATATAGCCAGACATGCTTCAGGCCATCTACCGAACTTTTAGGATCAGAATAAAAATTTAAAAAAATAAAATAATATGAAAATACAATTTAAAAACAGCTTAAAAAAATTATCCCGAAAAGAACAGTCAACAATCATTGCCGGACAGCTTTCTCTTGAAGGTGGGCCTGGTGGAGGTGGAGGTGGAACCAATAACGGTAACGGTTCAGGAACAGTAGATCAATGTTCAAATATAATAATAACCGAAGAGTGTCCTTCAGATATTTGCCCTAATCAATGTGGCAATATCCTCTTGTAAAGGCCATTTTAATTAAGACAAATTTTCTGCATTTAATTTCTCAATATACTGAAACGGGGTAACTCCCGTTTTTTCTTTAAATGTTCTTGCAAAAGAAATTCCGCTTTTATAGCCTACAAGATCAGCCAGTGCCTGGGTAGTATAATTCCGCAGCTTTTTATTTTCAGATAATTCCTTCAGAATATAATTGATCCTTAATTCATTGGTATATTCACTGAAAGATTTCTTCATATATTTATTGATCGTCTGTGAAAGATAAGTGGTATTGGTTCCCAGCTTTTTGGCTGCATAGGCCTGGTTAAACTCATTTTTAAGATAGACCTTTTTGTCTTCCAGCTCAAGCAGTTTTTCCATGATCTCAGCTTCTTTTTCATTGCTTATCGTGAAGCTGCTTTTATTCTGCGGGTTGTTTAAGCTGCTGTTTTTCACCTGAAGCAATATTTCATCCAACCTGATTTCTATTTTTTTCTTTTTCCGGATCTGAAGCAGTAAATATCCTGTAATACAGCCTATCAAAACGATCAATATGATAATAAGAAATAAGCGGCTCCTAAGTATAGAGGAACTTTTATTAATCTCCTCATTCAGATTCTTGGAATTGATTTCCCTGTAAATACTGGCTATATTTTTCTTTTCCAATTCGGAATTCTTTTGGTACAGTTCAATGAATTTGTTGTTATAAAATTCTACAGAATCTGCCTTTCCTTCTTTTAAATAAATCTTGGATAAATAATCCTGAGCAAAAATATAATCTATATTTACCAGAGAATCTTTCTCCATTGAATGGGACATTTCCAGGAAACTCCGCTTTGATTTCAAATATTGATTCAGCTCATAATAATTCACACCTAAATTATACTTAAGATTGAGAATTTCATCTTTAAGCTGCAATGAAGTGTAGAGATCTAAACTTTTCAGATAATATCCCGATGCTTCCTGATAATTTTTCTTTTTATTATTTAATGTCCCCAGTTTCAGATATGTGCCTGCCAACAGCTTTTTATCTTTTGTGGAACGAAGCAGCTGGTTAAAATTCTGCAGGGCACTGTCTGCATATTTTTTATTCTTATCCGGGTCTGAGATATATTTATCAGAATACAGGTGGCCTAAATTGGAAAACAGGTTGTTATAAATAATCTCAAAATTTTCTTTTTCATATAAATGTTTATTCTCTTCCAAGAGCTCAAGCACTTCCCTGGTTTCTAAAATAGCATCATCCGTTTGTTTTATATTCAGTTTTACATAGGCAATATTTCCTTTGATCTTTATATGTTGCCGGATATCATTATTTTTTTGTGCAAAAGAGTCTGCTTTTATAAATTTTTTTAATGCCTCATTGGGTGATTCATCGGCCATATCGGTGTTCCCGAGAATATTGTATATATGCGATAAGGTCACATAATTCTTTTCTGTTTCAGGAATTTTCTTTAAATAGGTATTAATTTTTCCAAGATAACCCTGAGCAGCATCTTCCTTTCCGGTAATAGTCAACAAGTATCTTTTTGCAGCATAGGCAAATGCCAGATCAGCATTGTTTTTTGAAGCAAAAATTTTATCTGTATATACTAAAGCACTGTCGGTTCCTATTTTCTGATAGATAAAGAATTTATCTTTGTAAGCTTGTATATCCTGTCGGTTCTGCGGAAATACAGAAGAAAATGCAATTAAAAAAACCAATACCGTTATTCTTTTCCACATCTGTTTTTCAGGCTAAAATTAACATTCTAATATACTTTAAACTTTTACAAAAATCAACAAAAAAATCCAACATCTGTTGAAAAGATAAAGAAACAAAAAAACCGCTTTTCAGCGGTTTTTTTAATATTAAATTTTGCTTTTTATAATTCTAAGAAACTGTGAGCCACTGCAGCACTTTTTACTCCTGAACCGGTAACAGTATCTGTTTTGGCAACTTCTCCGTCTATCCAGATCGTAACGATCAATTCAGAATCAGCATTTGGAAGTTCTGCATTCGCTGCAAGATTCAACTGAGACTGGCTTGAGTTAACGAAAAACTCTCCACTTGTCCAAGGATAAGTTATTGGCGTCTGAGGAGTGTTATACATTGTACTCTGGCTGGTTCCAACCTGGGTTACGATGGTTTTAGGAACTACATTCTGAGAACCTTTCACCTCAAATTGTACCATATGATCTGTAAATTCTTCCTCATCGTCATCCTTACAAGAATTAACTACAGAAATTACTGAAAATAATACGATGAATAAAAAAGAAAGTCTTAGTAAACTTTTAGATTTGTAAAATTGCTTCATTTCTCCAAATAGATTTTTAATGTTTCAAATATAGGTTTTTTATCAATATAAAAATAACTTTTATGAAAAATTTCCAACAAAAAATTCCAAATAATATCAAATCAACAAAACGCATATATTCCGGTTTTTATGAAAATAATATTTTGGTTAACCGGCTTATTTAGGGGAGATTAAAAACATTCATCTCCATTTCTTATTATAAAAAAATATTCGGATTTCTGAGATTTTAGAACCTGATTATTATTTATCTTTGCTCTATGAATTTAGATTATTTAGTCCGGGAACCCGAAAATATTACACCCGATACTCCTATACTTTTTATGCTTCACGGATACGGAAGTAATGAGCAGGACCTTTTCAGTTTCAGAGAAACACTTCCTGCCGACTGGATCCTTGTAAGTTTCAGAGCTCCGAGAGATACTCAATTTGAAGGCTATTCCTGGTTTGATATCGATTTCAATAATCCTGAAAAATTTATTGATATTGATCAGGCAAATGCATCTTTGAACGCCGTTCTGGAAAATATATTGAAAATCATTAATCATTACGGTTTAACGAATAGCAAGACCCATCTGTGCGGATTCAGCCAGGGCGGAATTCTGTGCTATGCACTCGCGTTGAAATATCCTGAATTATTCAATTATGTAGCGTGTTTAAGCAGTTATCCCGAACAAAAGATTCTGGGTGATATTGTGAAAGATAAAAAGAAACTGGAAAGACTTCGCTTTTTTGTCTCCCACGGAACAGATGATGCCGTTATCCCTTTAGAATGGGGAAGAAAGGCTGCTGACTTGCTATACGATCTGAGTTGTTACTTCACTTTCAGAGAGTATATGAGCGGACACGGAGTGAATCAAAAAAATTATATTGATCTGATGGAGTTTTTCGCGAAATAATCAAATTACGAAAAATAAAACATTAAAGCAAATTCTTTGTAAAATATTTAAACATTCTCAAATCAGAGAATGTTTTTTATTTTCCGTAACAATAATTTTACTAAATTCAGTAAATGAAATTAAGGTATTTTATAGGGTTTTTATTTTTAAGCATTTTTTTCAATGCCCAAAATTCCTTTGAAATAAAAGATGCTAAAAAAACAGTAATTCCCTTCAAATTTATCAACAACCTTATTTTCATTCCCGTGAATGTAAATGGTGCAGATTTAACCTTTTTGCTGGATACGGGTGTTGCAGAAACTTCAATTTTCAGTTTGGAGGATAAGGAAGTAAAGCTAAGCAACCTTGAAAAAATAAAATTTTCGGGCTTAGGAGGAAATGCCAGTATTGATGGTTTCCGTTCGGACAATAATATCGGGAAGATCGGAAAAGATTTCACCAACACATCATTCAGCATTTTTATTATCGTCAATCAGGAATTTAATATTTCTTCTCACGTTGGAATTCCTGTTAACGGAATTATCGGGTATCATTTTTTTAAAAATCATCCGGTAATCATTGATTATCTTTCAAAACGGATTACCATTTATAATGATACTGAATTATTCAGAAAAAAAATAAAAAAGTTTGAAGAGTTTCCCATATCCATTGAAAGAAATAAGCCTTATATGTATGCTGATGTAGAAATGACGAATGAAAAGAAAAGCTCAAAGCTACTGATAGATCTTGGAAACAGTGATCCTATCTGGCTCTTCCCTACTCTTATCAAAAACTTTGTATACAACCGCCCCAATATCGATGATTTTTTAGGAAGAGGTTTTAATGGTGATGTTTATGGTAAAAGGAGCAGGATTCATAATTTTTATATCGGGGACTTTAAGTTTGAAAAACCTCTTACGGCAATGCCTGATGAATTTTCCATTCAGCATGTCACGATTGTTGATGGCAGAAAAGGCTCTGTGGGTGGTGAGATTATGCGCCGGTTTACAGTAGCATTTGATTATCAGAATCAGAAGTTATATTTAAGAAAAAATAAAAACTATGATGATCCTTTCCATTTTAATATGAGCGGCCTCGATTTTAAGCAGGATGGTTTACAATGGGAAAAAGACGTATTCAGCATATCAACGGCTAAAAGTACGAATAAAGCTTCGGGTGAAGTAGAGGTTCTTAATAATAACCTGCAGTATAAGTTTGTGCTGAAACCCATATTTTCTATCGCAGGAGTGAGAAAAGATTCGCCGGCCGATAAAGCAGGCTTAAAAAAAGACGATCAGATCATTACCATCAACGGAAGAAAGACTTCCGATATGACGCTGGAACGCATCCTTGAATTGATGAAATCATCCGAAGGCAGAACCATTACAATGGTTGTTCACAGAAAAACCCAGGAATTAACATTAAGCTTTACATTAGAAGATCCAATCCCTTATCAGGAATAATATGCAAACCGAAGAAACCACATTAGACAAAATAAGAACGCGACCGAGATTTAAGATGTTTACCCATCTCACCAAGGAAGAGTATGCCGAAAATTTGAAGATTTATCTTAAAGAGCATAAAGATGAATTTTCCGGGAATATCAATAAAGAAGTCGCTACCATTTGTGTAGAAACAAAATATGATACTTACTGGAAACCCAGATTATCTTTACGCACCGAAGAGGAAGATGATCAGATTGTTATAAGAGGTGTATTCGGTCCCAGCTCAGCAGTATGGACTTTCTTTATGTTTTTGTACTTCTCTTTTTCTATTTTGTGGATGACTTTCTTCACTATGTATTATGTGGAAAAACAAATAAAAAGCAATGATTTCCCATGGGCTTTAAGCGCTTCATTTGTAATGATAGCCTGCATAGCAGCAACGTATGCAGCAGCAAGATTCGGGCAAAGCAAAGCCAAAGGAGAAATGCAAAAGCTAAGAAGATTCGCTGAAGAATCTACCTTACAGTTTGAAAAGAAAAATTAAGGAGCCGGAACTTCAGGCTTAATAGCCGGTTCCTGAATTTCCACTGCTTTTGCAGCTTTGATGGAATCTGCTACTTTATCTCTGTTATCCTGTTCTTTTAATATCTTTTCAATATTCGGTTCAATAAGCTTAGTCATTTCTTCTACAGAAATATTGTTTGCATTCGGATCATCCAGAAGTTTTCTCCAGGGTTTTCTACCACCCCATTTATAGTCTCCGAAAACCATTACCGGTGTTCCTTTTGCTTTTGTAGTTGCTCCACCCGGATTTAAAATCCATGTATCGGCATAAGAATAAAGCCACTGGGCATCTTTCATTAATAATCTTAGACATGAATGTGATGCAGGATAGCCCGGAAGGTCATACTGGTGCCATCCTATTCCGCCGCTGTTAAAAATATTGAAGTTATACGGCAGTTTCCATTCACTGCTTACCGTAGAAATCGATAATTTCTTTTTCCAGTTGGCAAATGTTAAGCCACGTGTTGTCTGTGCCGCTTTTTTCCCCATACTTGTTGGTCCCCATTTTACAAGGCTCCCGTTTGAATATACACCGTAAGCCTGAATAGGATATGAAAAGATTACAAACTTCTTCACCCCGCTTAGTACATCCAACTGCATCGGGAAAGGTGAATAAGACATCAGTGTAGTATCTATTTTAGCAGGAACCACCAAAGTGTCTGAGTTCCATTTATTTTTTGAATCCAGTCTGTTCAAAGCCAAGATTGCGTAACGTTCTTTTTCAGAATATTTTTTGCTGAACACCCCGTATAATGAATCTCTGAGTTTTTTATCCTTTGGAAGAACAAAAGCATTGTAAAAACCATTTTCCTGCATAGCCGGAGGTACAGATTCTTTTTTCACAACAGAATCTTTTTTGATAGAGTCAGTTTTGGTCGTTTCAGTCTCAGTTTGAGTAGGATCATTGTTTAAAGTATCATTTATTTTCTCAATCTCCTTCTTACATGAAACTAAAAATAATGCGATAATAAGAGTAAATAAAAAGTTTTTTCTCACAAGTATGTTATTCATAAATAAATTGGGCCATTTCGTTTGATTTGACAGTACAAATATCAGACCTAAAAATGAATAATAAAAGTGTTTAAGAAAAATACCGTGAAAATACGGTGGCATTAATTATTTATAGTAGTACTACCATATTACAAGAAATTATAAATAACATGATCAGTTTCGTAGTAAAAAACAATTGTTGGGTAAAAAATGGATTGAACAGAAATTTAACCGAAACTATCCTTTGACAGCAACAAAAAACCTCCAGTAATATTGAAGGGCTTAAAGTTTTGCGATCCGAGACTCAATCTTTTATAGAAAAAAAACCTATCCGTAAGCTTTATACTATTCTCTTGTTTTTCACGTCACCGAATAGGTCACTTTTTAAAACAAGATGCAAATGTATTAATTTTTCACAAAAACATGATATATTTATAAAAAAGTAATATAAATTGAAAATAAATTAAAGCGAATTATTCAGAGTAATTTAAGACCGCTCTTAATATAATCCATAAGTACATTACCTCCAATTAATTTTGATATATTACGTATTAATTATAAAGCAATTCTAATAGCTTAATAGTTAGTTGTTTCAATAGCAGCTGGATGTAAGTTTGTACTTCTAATATTTTTAGCTCAATTGTATAAAATTCTACAAAAAGAACTTTATACGGGATATGCAAAATCAAATACTTTAGTTATTTCATTGTCTTTTTAATAAAATTTTCCTATAAATTTCTTCTCGTAGGTCTAATAATTTCTCGAATAGAATGCATTTTGATTATATTTGTTACTTTAATAAACGATTATTCTCAATGATACGACATTTACTCCTAGTAATTTTCATCATCCAAACCTCCCAGGTAATATATTCGCAACAAATCGATGACAGCACTTGTTGGGAGTATTTTAAAATCACAGAAAGATTAAGAAGAGACGAACCGATTGATATAACTGAGTGGAAACATTTTATAGGAAGTAAAGCAATACAAGTTTATCTAAAAGATCAGGGGGTCGATAGTGTTTATGTAGATAATTATAGAAAGATAATGGAAACGGTCTACATGCCTAAAAATGACTCTACACTTCAAAAAAGGTTAAAAGATCCTTATAATAACTGGTGGACTTATATAATCAATGAGTATAAGATCAATGAGAATAATATGAAGGTATATCTTAAAGGTCTTGAACAAGAACCGGAGAAATACCTTGATCTTTCGTACCGTTACACGTATCAGATGCTCCCTACAAAGGAACACAAAAGAGCGCTGGAAAATAAAATCACGATTATACCAATTCATAACGATGCACACGTAGAAAATGGATGGATGATTTTCACTCTAATGGCTGCTTATTTTAATGACTACAATAAAAATGGTGTATTGGGTGGTCACGAATTTCATCATGTGTTGCGACCAAGGATGGATTTCGAGGTGAATAACGATGACATGGTAATCGTTAGCATGTTGCAAAGAATTTTAAATGAGGGTTCAGCAGACCTTATTGATAAGAGATATCAGGGTGAAGATGCTAAAAAACTACTGGAATTTCAACGCGGATATCCAGAAACTTTTCTTGCTGACGGTTACAAGACATTGAAAAATATTGACTCTCTGCTTTCAATTAAGCCTTTAGATCGATCGAAGCTCAAATTAAACAAATTATTTAAGGGATGGAATACAAGTGGACATATTCCTGGTTATTACATGGCCAACATCATTGAAAAAGGAGGATATAAGAAAAAACTGATCAGACATATAGAAGATCCATTTTACTTTGTTTATCTATATAATAGAGCAGCAAGAAAAGATCCGTCAGCCTATATAATTTCGGATTCTACCATTGGTATTATAGAAGAAATTGACAGAAAATACAGAAAGAACTCTCACGTGATCAGACATCAGTAAATATTCTGTCAATAATTTTTAATTTTCTCATAATTGCTTCCATAATGCAAAGTTCATTTTTTGTACGTTTTACATAATACTTTTTTATGGACCAAGCTACAGCTCCTGACTGTACTTCTTTTTTATGATGCCACGTCTATTGGTAAAGATTAATCAATTTTAGATAGTGAAGAATAATGTACTGTGATAAGTGATATTTAAGTAATTTTTTGATTTGATAAAAATAGCGTATTGTTAAGTCTTGATCTTGAGGATAATCGCTGAATTGACTAGCCTTTGTTTTTTCAAGACTATATTTCAAGTACATATCGATTGTAAATTTATTTTGGAGTAACTTTTCTCTGAAGTAATTATTAATGTAAGCCTATTTACATATTTGAGAATCCATTATTTAAATAGACTTTCTGCAATTTTAATACTGTTTTCATTTTAATTTTATTTATTAGTGACAGACATACAAGTTGATTTCAGGATTATATGTAAATCAAAACATCTTCGGCATCAATTAACCACGACTGCTATTCATTATTTCATTTCTCGAAATATCTACCAACACAACTGATAAGGAGAACTATAAATTATTTAAATCTTGATCAATAATATACATACTGATTCATATCCACAGTTATATATAATTAACGGAAAAGTGTATTTATAGTCAAAAATAACTTAACCTTTTTTTATATTTCTACCAATCATTTATTTTAGGTCACCAAATAGGTCATTTTTATTTTGTTAATTATTAGCCCTATTGAACCCACAGATATAAAACAAAAAAAGCTTTAAAACATACGTTTTAAAGCTTTATGAACTATTTTAATGTAATAGTTGCGATCCGGACGGGACTCGAACCCGCGACCTCCGCCGTGACAGGGCGGCATTCTAACCAGCTGAACTACCGGATCAGTAGTCCTGAAGTTTTCAATCAAATTTGATATGCGATCCGGACGGGACTCGAACCCGCGACCTCCGCCGTGACAGGGCGGCATTCTAACCAGCTGAACTACCGGATCAGTAGTCCTGAAGTTTTCAATCAAATTTGATATGCGATCCGGACGGGACTCGAACCCGCGACCTCCGCCGTGACAGGGCGGCATTCTAACCAGCTGAACTACCGGATCAGTAGTTCTGAAATTTCAAATAAAATTTGATTGCGATCCGGACGGGACTCGAACCCGCGACCTCCGCCGTGACAGGGCGGCATTCTAACCAACTGAACTACCGGATCAAATTTGTTAAAGAACTCGTTTCTTTTTTGTGTTTGCAAAATTACACCTTTTTTAATTCCCTGCAAATTATTTTATAAAAAAATGCCTCCCAAAGCTGGAAGGCATTCATTATCAAACTTGTTTTTTTATAAGTGAGCGCTTAATTTCTCGGCAATCACTTCTTTTGGAGCTACACCAACTAATTTATCAACCACTTCACCGTTCTTGAAAATAAGAACTGTAGGGATATTTCTGATACCATACTGCATAGAAATCTCCTGGTTGTTGTCTACGTCAACTTTTCCTACCAAAGCTTTTCCTTCAAAATCTGAAGCAACCTCTTCGATGATCGGTCCTAATGTTCTACAAGGTCCGCACCATACTGCCCAAAAGTCTACCAATACAGGTTTATCAGATTTTAAAACTGTGTCCTGAAATGAGCTATCCGTAATTTCTAAAGCCATTTTTATTTTTTTTATTTATTAATATTCTTTTTATTTTCAATCCTTAATTGAATATTCAAAATTACTACTTTTCAGTAATAAGACTATCTATGCTCAACATTTGTTTTTTCTATAACGAAATCTGCCGAAATTTCTTTCAGAGCATTGACTAAAGCATCGATATCCGCCTTAGTTGTCATATGACTGAATGAAATACGCAGCGGAGTACAATGATCCATTTCATCTTCAGATAAAACCATCATCATCACCATAGAAGGTTTTGAAGCTCCCGAAGAGCATGCGCTTCCCTGAGAGATTGCAATTCCTTTCATGTCAAGCTGCAATCCGATTAAAGGATTTTTATAAGGTAATAAAGCACTTAGTACCGTATAAAGACTTTCTTTCTCAGCACTTCTTCCGTTGAATTTAACCCCTGAAATTTCCGCTGACAGTCTTTCAATCGCATAATCTTTAATTTCCTGCATATGACCGGAATAGTCTGCCATATGATCAAGAGAAAGCTCCAACGCTTTACCAAGACCAACAATCCCTGCAACATTCTCAGTTCCCGCTCTGAGGCTTCTCTCCTGAGGTCCGCCGGTAATAATTCCTTTTAAGCCTGTGGCTTTTCTGATAAAAGCAAAACCTACTCCTTTCGGACCATGGAATTTATGGGCACTGCAAGATGCAAAATCTACACGGATGTCAGAAAAATCAAGATTCATATGAGCCATTGTCTGCACCGTATCCGAATGGAAAAGGGCATTGTGGGCTTTGCATAATTCTGCAATCTTTTTAATGTCTACGATATTTCCGATTTCATTATTGGCATGCATTAAGCTCACCAAAGTTTTTTTATCTGAAGCTTTTAAAAGCTCTTCAAGTTTATTAAGGTCGATATCCCCTTTTTCATTGGGGCGTATATAAGCCACTTCTACTCCTTTTCTGGCTTTCATATCCAGGATACTTTCGGAAACACATTTGTGCTCTAATGGAGAGCTGATGATTCTTTCTACTCCAAGATGCTCTACACTTGATTTGATAATCATGTTGTTAGATTCTGTTCCGCAAGAAGTAAAAATAATTTCAGCAGGAGTAACATGAAGATAATCAGCAACCTGTCTTCTTACATTTTCAATAAGAATTTTAGCTTCCTGTCCGAAGCTGTGTGTGGAAGAAGGGTTCCCGAAATTCATTTTCATCGTACCTACCATTGCATCAATTACTTCTTCTGAAAGAGGCGTTGTTGCTGCATTATCTAAATATACTTTATTCATTTTATTTTGAATATTTTAATTCTACTGAATTGAACTGATAGTTTGAAGGGGCTGTAAAGATCAGCCACGGGTGTGATATTACCTGTATTTCCATTCCTCCGGATTCTTTCAGGGGAACTTCTACATACAGTACATTGTCTTTTACTGAAAGACTTTTAATTTGAGTGATTGCATGATTCCCGGATCTGAATGTTCCGAGATTGTATAAGATTACTTTTCTATTTTTGGGAAATTGAGGATAGGTGACCGGTGGTATATCTTTACCCAAATCGATCAGTCCGGAATTTCCTTTGATTACTTTTTGAAGTTCTGCTTCATCTTTTATGATGGTAAATCCGGCTGTCTCTGTTCCTCCATGGGATTCAGACGCAAGAATATCACCGCTGTTTCCGGCGTTCTGAGAGGATTGTGAAGGTGTGGATGTACAACTCATGATGATTGCAAAAAGCAAAACAAACAGTTTATTCATTCTTACATTTTTATCACCCAAAATTAGTGAAAAAATTGGTAATGACCTTCATTTGCCCATTTCAGCATATACTTATCTCCGGAAGTATCCCCGAAAGCTATTATTTTATCGTATTTGGAGTTGGCAATTTCTTCTTTTATTCGCTCCAGTTTCTCTTTTCCGTTACAGTTTTTACCGATGAAATTTCCTGTAAAAATCCCGTTCTTAAACTCGGCACGTGTGGAAACAAGCTGCATCTGCAGTTCTTTGGCAAAAGGTTTTACCCAGATATCCAGTGAAGCGGTTACGAGCAGACTTTGTGTATTGTTTCTATCTATATTATTGATAAAATCTAAAGCATTTTCCCTTACGATTTTCGGGTAATGGTGATCAAAAAACTGCTGTGCCTTTCTTTCTATCTTTTCCTGTGACTGCCCTTTGAGTATGGATCCTATAAAGCTTTTCTTTACTTTTTCGGTTTCAGCCAATTTCAGTTTCAGTAAAACAAAAAGCGGAACATGTTTTAAAAATTGTATCCGGAATTTAATGGGATCGTAAAATTTAAGATACATAAACATTGTATCTTTATAGGTGATTGTACCATCAAAATCAAAACAATACAATTTTTTCATTTTACTAAAGCTTTAATTTTTTAAATATAAATTCAGGAATATTCCTGATAATCATCATAATAATCCCCCAAACAGGTAAAACATAAGCTACATTTTTCCCGTTTTTGTAGGCTTTATAAATGCAGGCAGCAGCCTGTTTCGGTGTTGCGGTCAATTTTGGGTTTAACGGCAAACCTTCTGTCATCTTTGTGGCCATAAATCCCGGTTTTATGGTAAGCACATGAACATTCTTATCGAAAAGATAATTCCTTAAACCGCTTAAATAGGCCGTGAAAGCCGCTTTTGCACTTCCATAAATAAAATTGCTCTGCCTTC
Organism: Chryseobacterium tongliaonense; assembly: GCF_041224435.1. Lineage (NCBI taxonomy): Bacteria > Pseudomonadati > Bacteroidota > Flavobacteriia > Flavobacteriales > Weeksellaceae > Chryseobacterium > Chryseobacterium tongliaonense. The sequence goes on from NZ_JBGFFD010000007.1 coordinate 126,130, forward strand.
CTCTGTCTCCTGCTACTGATGACAAGCCGATAATGGTTCCCGATCTTCTGCTTTCAAATTTGAGGGCAAAATAATTCATTACAGGAACCAGCTTTGAATAATTAATATCAATAATCCTTTCGGTATTCTTATTATCATACAAACCTTCTTCCGTACCTTCACCCAAATATCCCGTTGCACAAAATAATACATTTGAGCTGACAGTATCAAATTTATTGTAATCTATTTCTTTCGTCAGATCCAGCTCGATTACTTCGGATTGCTGAAAAAACTTCACATCAATATGCCTTGCAAATCTTTCGGTAGTTTCTTTATTGGAGGTGAAAAGGTAGATTTTTTCATACTTTTCTCCTTCTTCCAGAGCTTTTTCAACGAAAGCCTGCGCTACTTCAGATGTACTTCCCAGAACTATCATTTATGAATTATTATTTAAGATTCTTTTGTGCTGTAAAGACACAAATTTAGGATTTTGTATATTTTTAAGGTAATTGGTCAGAGACGATCTGCTCATGCTGTCTTTTGTAAGGTAAATTCTTCCGTCGAATTCCTGAACAATCGCATCTAAGTCTTCAACCAGTTTTTTCAGCTTTGAATTGACTTTAAAATCTAATGCCAATGTATAACCTTCTATCGGGAATGAATTGTAAGCGGATGGATTATTCTTTCCAAAAAGCTTTAAGACCGCAAGGAATGAGCCATTTCCGCTGTTGGCGATGGTTTCAAGTATTTTTTTCATTCCTTCTTTTCCGGCTTCTTTCGGAATGACCATCTGGTATTGGATAAAACCGGATTTCCCATAGATTTTATTCCACTCGTTGATGGCATCCAGCGGATAAAAGAAAGTTTCATAATCAATAAAATTCTTCACTTCTTTTTTAGTCTGCTTTTTGTAGTACAGCAGATTGAAAACCTTTACGGTCAGAGCATTCAGAATAAAATTCGGAAAATAAAAAGGAACGGTAGGCTGCAGTTTTTTCTTTAGCCTGAGTGGATTTTTGGTCAGATTTTGCGGAAGCTCATGTTGAAAGGCATGTTCTCCTCTCATCATAATGCTTCTTCCGATATTTTTTCCCTTCTGCAGACAGTCGATCCACGCTACGGTGTAGGTCCAGCTTTCACTTTCTTCAAACAGCCTGAAAATTTCATCCAGATTCTCCGCTTTTATGCTTTCCTGGCGAATGTAGGCAGTTTCTATATTTTTAAGCTTAAATTTAGCGGTCAGGATAATTCCTGTAAGTCCCATTCCACCAATAGTAGCCCAGAATTTATCTGCATTTTCTTCACGGGAACATTTAATAATTTCCCCGTTTTCGTTCATCAGTGTAAACTCGATTACATATTCTGAGAAGCAGCCTTCTGCATGATGGTTTTTACCGTGTACATCGGATGCAATGGCTCCGCCAATGGAAATAAATTTAGTTCCGGGTGTTACATATAAAAAATATCCCTGCGGAACAGAAATTTCCAGAACTTCGGAAAGCAATACTCCGGATTCACATTCTATAATTCCGTTTAGACGGTCGAAGCTGATAAACTTATTTAGTTTTTTTGTGGAAAATATATTTTCGCCTAACGAGGCATCTCCATAACATCTTCCGTTTCCTCTGGCAATAACTTCATTGTGATTAAGAACAAATTCCCTTATTTTCCTGAAGCTGTCCTCTGATCTCATCTCTTTTTCCACAACGGGGAAATTTCCCCAGTTGGTCACTTTCTGTATAAAATTAGGCTTCATTTTTTAAAATAAATTTGAATTAAAAATGCAGCAACCCATAATATCAGAGTCACCTGAATGTATCGGTCTCTATACACAATTTTAGTGGGAGACTCCGTTCTGTTGTAAACCAGTGTCTGCTGTAAGTATCTTAAAAATGCAAATACAACAAATATGACAGTATAAAAAACTCTTGCGTGAAATTTGGCCTGCACTTCGGGAGATAAGGTAAACATCAGATAACAGATGATCGCCAAAGTTACCGAAATGGAAAGCGCAATATCTGCAAACTGTACATTATACCCGTCTAAAGCACGTCTGGTTTTTCCGGAAACCTGAGCATTGATGAGCTCTCCTCTCCTTTTCCCGATCGCCAATACCAATGCCAGTACGAAAGTAAGCAGGGTTGCCCATTGTGAAATAAGAATTCCTGTGATATATCCTCCGGCCTGCACTCTTAAGACAAAACCGATGGCTATAATGAAAATATCAATGATGGGAACATGCTTTAGCTTGAACGTGTAAGCAAGATTCATGACAAAATAAAAGCCTATGATGGTTGCAAACTTCCAAAGACCCTGATGAAAATAATATTGGGCAAAAAGGATAAGCGCAATATCTATAATCACTAATCCGATAAGGATTCCGATGGCTTTTGATTTGGAGATAACTCCACTTGCCAGGGGCCGTCTCCGCTTTTCGGGATGCTGTCTGTCGGCTTCGATATCGTTATAATCATTTAAGATATACACCACACTTGCAGCCAGTGAGAAAATAATAAAGGCAAAAATGCTTTTGGTCAGTAAATCTACATTTTTAATGTTGCCTGAAAAAAAGAGGGGGACAAATACAAAAAGGTTCTTCACCCATTGTTCTACGCGCAGTAGCTTTAAATATTTCTTCATTTATGTTATTTCAATACAAAAATAATGATTTTCAATTTAAATATCATTTCATAAAAATACAAAAAAAAACCGCCGGAGCGGTTTTTAAGAAAATATTTATATGTTAAATTAATTACTGCCCTTTCTGAGCATCATTAATCATTTTTTCATTTGCGGTAATAGCAAATTCTACTCTTCTGTTTTTTGCTCTTCCTTCATCTGTATCGTTGGTAGCAACCGGCTGGCTTTCTCCTTCCCCTAAAGCAAACATTCTGCTTGATGCAATACCTTTGGATAATAAGTAAGATTTTACAGAGTTAGCTCTTCTTTCGGAAAGCCTCATATTGTAATCATCTGCTCCTTTACTATCTGTGTGACCGTAAATATTGATATTGGTATCCGGATTGTTTGCAAGAACCTGAGCTAATTTATCTAAGTTTGTTTTAGCCGGAGATGTTAAATCTGAAGAGTCAAATGCAAAGTTTACAATACTTTCATTCATCGTAATTTTGATACCGTCTCCTACTCTTTCTACTTCTGCACCCGGTAATGTTTCTTTGATCTCTTTAGCCTGCTTATCCATTTTATTACCGATAACGTTACCGGCAACACCACCAATAATACCTCCTAATACGGCACCTAACGCTGCATTTTTACCTTTACCTACATTGTTTCCTAAAATACCTCCGATTACAGCTCCTGAAGCTACCCCTACGGCAGTACCTCTCTGTTGGTGATTTGAATTCTGAACGGCTTCACAACTTGTCAAAAGCAATGCTGATGATAAGAAAAGAGCCCCGATATATGTTTTATTAAATTTCATCTTTTTATTCTTTAATAGTTAGTAAATTACTTCATTCCGGATCTTTCGAAGTTGTAAACAACTCTTACTGTACTTCCGTCGAAAGGAACATTTTGTTCCAGTGAAAACTGATCAGTAGTCTGATTAATGATATTCAATGAATATCCTACTGTATTTTGTTTTGCTTTTGTACCTGCAGCAATTTTTTTGAACATAAAGCTGCTTCCGTCTTTTATTTCAAATTTGATAGGCTGAGAGATACTCGGGCAAGATCCGCCTCCGTTTAAGGTATATGCTCCTGTATAATTATTTGGAATCAGTCTCCAATGACTTCCTACAAAACACTGCGCATCTGCTCCTTCATCAAAAGGTTTGATTTTATATTGTTTATCATAATCAATGCTTACGATTTCCCAATCTCCTTTTAATTTCAAAAACTCAGATCTCTGGTTTTGTGACGTTGCCGCTTTATTCACGGAGGAACAAGACACTGCAAAAAGTGATGTTCCCAACAATCCTGCAAGTAGTAACTTTTTCATTTTGATGTTTATTATTAAAATTAGTAATAAAGTTACAAAAAACCGTGCCAAAATTGAAAAATAAAAATAAAAAAAGTCCGAAAAATTCGGACTTTACATGTTTTATATTAAAAGACAGAAAGATATACTATTTTTTAGCTGCCTTTTTTAAAGATTTCGTAGCCTTTTTTACTGCCGAAGATTTACCGTTATAGAAATTGGTATATGCATATTCTGCTGCTTTTTCAAGATCTATCACTCCTCCCGCCTGTGAAAAGTCTGCAAATTGATTTTCAGTATTAGCGTTGCTGGATTTAACTAATGCTTCAATGATCTGATCCGGTTTTAAACCCGGCATATAAGCTAATAAAACCGCCGCTGCTCCTGCTACAACCGGAGAGGCCATTGAAGTTCCCTGTAAATATTTATATTCATTTTTCGGAACTGTAGAATAAATTTCTTCACCTGGCGCGAAAACGTTTACCATTTTCTTATTGAAGTTGGAGAAATCTGCTCTTAATGCATTGTTTTTATTGGTACTTGCTCCTACTACAATCACGTTATTTACAAAAGGTTTTTCGTCTGTAACGTTTTTGAAGTTGGTAGGATATGCAAGGTGCTCTGCAACATCTTCGTTTTCATTTCCTGCTGCTTTTACCAGAAGAACTCCTTTATCCTGTGCATATTTGAAAGCATCCCAAACTACGGTTTTACCCGGAGATACCGGTTTTCCAAAGCTCATATTCAAAACTTTGGCGCCATTGTCTACAGCATATCTGATGGCATTGGCAACATCTTTATCTCTTTCATCACCGTTAGGAACTGTTCTTACCGACATGATTTTAGCTACTTTTGAAGCTACCCCGTACTGGATCTCTTTTCCTTGCGGCAATCCGGCAATAATACCTGCCACGTGAGTTCCGTGTTCAGCATCAGGCCCTTCATAGTGATTGTTTCCATATTTTTTCTCAGAATAATCATCATAGTTATCTCCTACGATTTCTTTTCTCGGGTCATAGGTCAAATCATATTGTTTAGCCTGAGGACCGAAATAATCAAGAGCTTCTTTCATCTGATCTTTCATTGCTTTTTCAAACTCCGCAGATGATTTTCCTTTGAATTCGGGGCTTTGAGAAACCTGTGATAAAACCTGGGCAGCCATTGCCTCTTTTTGCTCAGCCGGCTTTATTGCTGCTACATTTTCAGGGGTAACAGGTTTTCCGTTAAGCAGTTTTACCATGGTAGGAATCGCATCGTTGATCATGGTATACATCTGGAAGCTTTGTCTTGATTCTACACTTTTCTTTGTAAAAATCTCTTTGGCTTTCATATACATAGCAAATTCTTCAGGCATTTTAGTCTGATTTGCTTTGTTTTTAGCAGAATCGTCACCTTCGAACATCGGCTTGTATTTGGCAACCACTCTGGTTACTTCCATGTTGTCGATATCGATATCACCGTTTTTACCACCTATGAAATTCCATCCGTGGATATCATCGATGTATCCGTTTCCGTCATCATCTTTACCATTATCGGGAACTTCGTTGGGATTACTCCATACATTTTTAATTAATCCCGGGTGATCAACCTGAACACCGCTGTCTAAAACTCCTACTACCACTGTAGTCGGCTTAAGACCTTTGGATTCTAAAAATTTATATGCATTTTCCGTATTTATACCGTATACTTTTGTAGTACCAAAATCTTTATGGTACCAAGTCATCAGATCTTTATCCTCTTTAGGATCAATGCTTTTTGCCTGTGCCTCCTGTGCAAAAGCAGAATTAAAGCCTGCTAAAAAAACAGCAGCTAACAATACCTTTTTCATGCTAGTATGATTGTTTAATATTTTTTATATAGGTCAAAGATTCCGGGCCTTTGTTACAAATTATGTCCAAAATCGATAAATCTTTTAAAAATCCCAGCTTATCTGTGAAAGTCTGATAATATTCTTCCATATCAAATTCGGAAGGTAATTTCGCTGAGAATTTTTCTCTGAAATTGATTTCCTCTGGATTTTTGATATATTCTTCATTCAAAGAGTGTGCCTTTTCCGTTTTAAGAATCTGCTGAAGAATTTCCAGGCTTTTGATATTAAAGTCCAACAGATATTTTTCTTTCAGATCAAATATTTTTCTGAATTTATCTTCATAAAATTCAAAATACGGAGAACTCTGATAGGCGGTTTTTATTGATTTCCAATGAAGATTCCTCCAGTCTTCCCTGTAAGAAATTTCAATATCTTTTAATTCTCTTTTCCCGTTATGGTTGATAGGAATAATCAGGGAAAGCTTTCCATTTGCCCCATAAATATTAGCTCTGTTTCTATAGGTCTGCTTCGGAAAATTTTCAAACTGCTCAAATATAATTTCATTTTCAGCGTCTAAAAAAACTGAAAACCATGAAACTGGCGGCAAATAAAATACCGGTAATAATACATTCTTCATATTCATAATACAAAAATGAAGTATTTTTTCAAATACTTCATTCTATTTCAAATTTATTTTATTTATAAATCTTCTTCTGTTTTTTTCTTTCTGAATAATTTCATGAAATATTCCCATCCGAAGAATAAGATAAGAATCATTGCTGCAATCCACCAGTACGATGTTTTATTGGCTTCCCCGGTGTTGGTTGCTTTAAACATTCTGTCCCAACGAACTTTGAACGGAGCCTGATAAGATGAACTTGCATCTGAGAACGCTCCCTGCAAACTCATCCAGGTAAACATCGGTTTTCCAACAATATTTTCTTCAGGAACAAAACCAAAGAATCTTGCATCTAAAGAGGCATCCCTGTTGTCCCCTACCATCATATAATAATCCTGCTGAATGGTATATTGATTGGTTTCTTTTCCGTTGATGAATATTTTTCCGTTTTTATTTTCAAGCTTGTTGTGCTCATATCTGGAAATAATCCACTGATATTCCGGTAAGGTTTCCTGATTGATGGTTACCACATCTCCTTTTTTAGGAATTTTAAGCGGGCCGTACCAATCCTGATTCCAAGGCTTGTTGATTGGGAAGATAGACTGGGTTGTATCAATACTTTTTGTATAAGCAGTTTTATCTGCATTCAGTTTATAAGAAATCGTAGCAGAATCTTTTGGGAAGATGTTTTCCTGCATATCGATCACACTGGGTAATGCTTTAATTTCCGCAGCAGTTTTATCTGTCAATCCCTGGAACATATAAACAAAGCCTTTATCCGACTGCATTTCTCTTACCGGTAAAAAACCATAGGTGTTGTACAATCCAGGAATATCTAGTTGTGCTCCTGTATTTACGGTGTAAGCATGCTGAACTTCCTGGTCTCCTAAAACGGTTTCCGGTTTTCCGTTCACAAAAAGCCTTCCGCCTCTCATTTCAAAGGTATCGCCGGCTACAGCAACACATCTTTTTACATAAGGGTCTTTTCTGTCAATTGCCGTGTGTACGGAATCCTGAGGATAGTTGAAAACAACCACATCATTTTTCTGGGGCTTATTGAATTGTAAAATTCTTGAATAGGGTAATTTTACGGCATCTACATAAGATTTCGGGTCATCTTTAGGATTTCCTTTTTCTCCGGAATCAAAAATAGTTCCCTGCAAGAAAGGGATTGCCAAAGGACGCATCGGTAATCTGTATCCGTAGCTCCATTTATTTACAAAAAGGAAGTCACCTACCAGTAATGTTCTCTCCATGGAACCTGTAGGAATTCCGAAAGGCTGCGTTACAAAAACGTGGATAATCGTTGCAAAAACTACGGCAAAGGTGATTGAACCTGCAAAAGTATCTTTCTTTTTTGCACTTTTCTCTTCGTCTGTTAAGAATAATTCATTTTCATCTTCCAACTCTACATCTTTGGAATAGTTGACACTTGCCATATAAATGAAAGGAAGAATCACGGTAAGAAACTGATGCTTGAAAAGTGTTTTTCCGAATTTTTTCATCAGATAGAGATGAAAAACAGACATCATAATCGGTCCTACAATTGGTAAATACGATAAAACAGCCCACCATTTCGGATGTTTTGTTTCTTTTAAAATGATGAAATAATTATAGAAAGGAATGAATGCAAATAACGGACTATAGCCCAGTTTTTTGAACAGCTTCCAAGTTGAAATTCCCATTAACACAGATAAAATGAGAACGTATACTGTATAAGTTAAAAAATAATTCATAGTTTTTTTGTGCCTATTCTAAATAATATAATACATGATGAGTGATAATTGATCATCTCTATTATTTGTTTACAATTTAAGGGTTTTGTTACAACAATTAAAGCCCTAAAACGTCATTCATAGTAAAATTTCCTTTTTTATCTTTAATCCACTCTGCAGCGACTACGGCTCCCAATGCAAATCCGTTTCTGTTGAAAGCGGTGTGCTTGATCTCAATCTCATCTACTTCACTTCTGTAGAACACGCTGTGAGTTCCCGGAACCTCATCTTCACGAACTGCAAAAATACCCAACTGGTTTTCCCGGGTTTCTTCCAATTTCCATGCGTCAAATTTAGGATTATGTTTAAAGATGCCTTCTGCCAGAGAAATCGCAGTACCGCTCGGCGCATCTTTTTTATGGATGTGATGAATTTCTTCCAGCTGACATGAATATTCAGCTACATTTTTCATCAGATCGGCTAACTTTTCGTTGAGAGCGAAGAATAAATTAACTCCCAAGCTGAAGTTTGAGCCATACAAGAACGCTGTTTGATTATCAACGGCAATTTTTTCCACTTTCTCTTTTTTCTCCAGCCAGCCTGTTGTTCCGCAGATTACAGGGATTTTATTTTCAAGACAGGCTTTTATGTTATCAAATGCTACTTCGGGTAATGAAAATTCGATAACAACATCAGGATTATTAAGGTTTTCAGCAGTTGGAGTTTCTTTAAGGCGGGCTACTACTTCATGGCCTCTTTTGGTTGCAATTTCATCAATGATCTTGCCCATTTTTCCGTACCCAACTAATGCTATTTTCATGCGATATTTTTTGTTCTTGCGTTGCCACATGTAACGTTAAAGTTCTATGTGATATTATTTTTTTATTTTATATTAAAACCGGTAACTTAAGCTCAATCCTGTTTTAGGAGGTGTTGTTCCAAATTCATCCTGGATAACTGCAGGACTGAAAGTTAAATCCGGATCATGGCGGCTTTCATAAAGGTGAGCATCTACCACGGCATCTACAATATTAAGGATATAGATCAATCCTGTAATGGCGATCGCATAATCTCTCTGTCTTTTTGCCCGGTCCTGAACATTTCCCAATGCTACTTTATCGAGCCATGGACGGTTGTCTATAAATTCATTCGGGGTACCGTTTAACTTGGCGATATAGTATTCCCTGTATTTTTTATACTGCTTGTCATTCCACATGGCAATTCCGACTCCTGTACCTACGGCACCCCATACGATAGGGATTTTCCAGTATTTTTTATTATAGTATTGTCCTAGTCCCGGCAGCACGGCAGAATATAAACCTGCTTTGGTAGGATTCAGCTTTAATGTTTTTACGGTTGGTCCGTTGGCTTTTTCAAGATCTGCTACGATTTTAGCTTCAGATTTCGTCGGTTTTTCTGCAGAGATACTGTCTTTCGGATGGTGTTCTACCCGAATAGTATCATTAGGATTTACTTGTGAATAAGTAATTGCAAACAGACACAAGAAAAAAGTGAAAAGTATTTTCTTCATTTATTTAATATGGGATAAAATATATTCCAGCTCATCTTCATTTTTGAAGTCAAGAACAATTTTACCTTTTTTACCATTTCCGGAGGTTTTAATCTCCACTTTTACTTCTAAAATATCAGAAATTGTTTTCTGAGCTCTTTTATAATTATTTGAAAGCTCAACCTTTGCTCTTTTGGCAGCCGGAGATTTCGGAGCTTTCAGAGCTGTAGCGGCCTGTTCAGCCTGGCGTACATTCAATTGTTCTTTAATGATCAGGTCAAATAAAATCTGCTGAAGCTCTTCATTTTCCATACTGATGATGGCTCTTCCGTGCCCGGCAGAAATTTCCCCGCTCCGGATCGCATTCTGAATGTCCGGATTCAATCTTAATAATCTGATAGAATTGGTAATTGTACTTCTGTCTTTCCCGACTCTCTGGCTCAGATTTTCCTGTGTCATCCCGATCTCATCCAAAAGCCTCTGATAGGTCAATGCAATTTCAATTGAATCAAGGTCTTCTCTCTGAATATTTTCAACAAGAGCCATCTCCAGCAGCTCCTGATCGTTTACTAAACGGATATAGGCCGGAATAGATGTTAAGCCTGCAATTTTACTTGCTCTGAAACGTCTTTCCCCGGATATAATTTCAAACTTTTCACCGTCTTTTCTTAAGGTAACCGGTTGAATTACACCTAAGTTTTTGATAGACTGTGCAAGTTCGTTTAATGCTTTTTCGTCAAAATAAGTTCTCGGTTGGGTTGGATTCGGATAAATATCTTCAATGGCTACTTCTACAATATTTCCAACAAATTTATCTGCACCTTCGTCGGTAGCAGAATTGATCGTCGCTTTGGATTCAGCACTTAAAATAGCTCCCAAACCACGTCCCATAGCTCTTTTTTTGTCCTTCATAAATATAATTGCTCAATGATGATTGATAGATTATTGCTGACAGATGATAAGTGATTAAATAATTTACTTATCCTCTATGATCTATTTGACCATTCACTATTTACTTTAATTCTTTACTAAATTTTCGTTTTTCAATAAAACTTCTTCCGCAAGTTGAATATACTGAATTGCTCCTTTACTTTCAGCATCATAATTCAGGATACTTTCTCCGAAACTTGGGGCCTCGCTCAATCTTACGTTTCTGCTGATAATGGTTTCAAAAACCATTTCAGGGAAGTGGGCATTCACTTCTTCCACTACCTGGTTTGATAGTCTTAATCTGCTGTCGTACATGGTAAGAAGCAAACCTTCGATATCCAGATCTTTATTATGAATTTTCTGAACGTTTTTAATGGTATTCAAAAGTTTCCCCAAACCTTCCAATGCAAAATATTCACATTGAATCGGGATAATCACAGAATCTGCAGCAGTAAGCGCATTTACTGTAATGAGACCTAAACTCGGCGCGCAATCGATGATAATGTAATCGTAGTCATCTCTTACACTCTGCAATGCTTTTTTAAGCATATATTCACGGTCTTCCTTGTCTACCAATTCAATTTCCGCTGCTACCAGATCGATATGGGACGGAACAATATCCAAATTGGGTGTAGCCGTCTTTTTGATGCAGCTTTTTGTATCTATGCTGTGCTCCAGGAGATTATAAGTGGAATACTGAACATCGTCAACTCCTAAACCGGATGTTGCATTAGCCTGAGGATCAGCATCAATGATTAATATTTTCTTTTCCAATACCCCTAATGCCGCGGCTAAATTTACAGCTGTTGTCGTTTTTCCAACTCCTCCTTTCTGATTAGCGATACCTATGATTTTTGCCATTATTAGAACTTTAAGCATCAAAAATACACTTTTTTCTTTGCTCTGAATGAATGCAGAAAACGAAAATTGAGTTAAAATATTGTTAATAAGGTTTTTAAGCCGAAAAAAAATTATCCACAAAAAACGGGTCTTTGTGGATAAGTATCAGGATTTGTTTGCTATAGATTATTCAAACTGCATAGAGATCGGAAATTTGAAATAACTTCTTACGGTTTCACCCTGTTTATTTTTTGCAGGCTTCCAGGTTCCTTTAATTAATTTGATAACTCTAAGAGCTTCATTATTAAAAGAAGCATCTTTGCCATCAGCTTTAATTCCGGAAATTGTTCCATCTTTTTCTACGATAAAAGTTACTGTTGTTCTAATAACTCCATCTGTATCTTCAAAACCGGAAGTATCAAATTTATTCATTACTTTATCTCTGAACGAATTGATTCCTCCATCATAGCTCGCTTCAACACTCAATTCCCCCCGCTCTGCAATATGATTATCAGGAACCTTAGGAAGTGTGGGTGGCACATAAGGAATTACAGGTCCTTTCCCTGTTTCAGAGGTTGTTGGATTATAATTGGTTTTTGCAATTTCTCCTTCTGAATTATTTTTGGTCCCTGAAATGGCGCCTTCAATTTTTTCAACAACCTTTTCATTAGTCACTTTAGCTTTAGGCTCCGGCAATCTATCATCTACCGTTTTAACATCTGGAGCCGGGGTAGCTTTAGGGGGTACAACAACTACCGGAGGAGCAACTTCTGTATCCGGAATATTAGGATCTATAAGATCAAAGATAACCGGAGGTTTTTCTGTAGGTGCTTCCGTTTTGAAAGCTGAAATTACAAAAGGTGTAATAGAAATTGCAGCCAATAAACTTACGCCTACAAAAAGAGCTTTGGTAAGTATTCTGTCTGATTCGTTTCTTAAAACATAAGCGCCATATTCTTTGTTCCGGTGCTCAAAAAGAACTTCGTTAAACCGAAATTCCTGGTTCGTGTTCAGGTGTTTCATCACTAGTAAAAATTTAAACTGTTAATAATATAGCGATTATTAGTTTTATGAGTTATTATCGATAATTATTGATTCAATATCAAAACATCTGCCAAAATTTTATTAAAACGATATCATTTTAAAAATTTTTATAACAATCTATAAAATTTAACTATGCAGATAATAATAATCTACTAGATATAAAGCACATACACTTTTTATTATTCAACAATAATTTCATTTTAATTACAAAAATCTAACAGAAAACGAAAAACAGTAAAAACCACATCTATAAATCGGAAAAATACTGAGATTTTCTTCTATGACCCGAAATACATTTGTACCATACAAAAACGGGGATGCTGAAAACCGAAAAGAGTAAGCAGGAAAAAAATATTAAAAACTTATAATTATGCCAACATTAACTCAAGAAGCAAAATCGAATTCTTTAATGAGTATGCTTTTAAAACAGGTTTATGACACTGTAACCAACGGAGGGAATCCTGATTCTCTGGGACCCAACGACTTTATCGCTTTTGATCCGGTAGGAGTCACACTTTCTGAAGATACTTTTGATTATGCTTTAAACGGGCTATTCGGAGATGCACCTTCTCCAAAACCAATGCTGGACGGAAAAGGAAACCCTATTCTGGATGCCAACGGAAACCCTAAAATCGATATGGACGCTTATCAGAATGCATTAACCAACAGTAAATTCAAAAAATACCTTCAGATGGAGCAGTTTGCCGCAATGGTAGATGTGATTCCATCTCAATTACCACCGCTTACGGAAAGCGGAAACGGAAGATCAATGACCATCATGAGCGTTATGAATGATTCTCAGAAAAGAGTTTCAAAAGTATATGAGGATCTTTTACAGTGGTCTGTAGTGGTAGACACACAATTTGATGAAAAGGTAGAAAAGAAACTTAATACTTTAAGAGACAAGCTGTTCAAAATCAAAAAAGTAAAAAATGGAGATTTTGATCCGAATTCACCGATTGACGACATGAACAAGCCTGAAATTTTTCACACTTTCGTTTCGCCGACTTATTCAAAATACATCGAGTATCAGATGAAATATTTTGATATCGTAGATGCCAACAACGAAATCAGATCTGCTGCTGATAACGGAGATGCCGAAGCTATGGCCAAACTTTCCATCGACGGGAAGAATATGAAAAAACGTGAAGATGCAGCTTTAAAAGCATGGCAATCTTTAGGGTATAAAGAAGCGGTAGAAAAAATCCAGAATTACCTGAGTGAAGTTGAGCAGAAAAACATGCTTGTCATTAAGAAAAGAATGGAATCTGAATTCAGAAACAGTCAGAGAACCAGAATTTTAGATTACACCAACTACTCACCTTCTATTCCGGTCGCTGCCAATGCACTGAAAGAATCTAAAGGATGGCCTACGGTAACAATTTCTGAGGGTGAATCTAATTATGATTATTCAAAATCTGTTCATAACTGGGGTGCTGCCGGAGGCTTCAGCATGGGAATTTTCTCTATCGGTGCAAAAGGTAGCGGAAAGCATGAAAAAACCAAAATCAACACTGATTATACGAATATGAAAATCTCTTTCAAATTAGGAAAAGTAAGAGTGGAAAGAGGTTGGTTTAATCAGCAATTCGTAGAATCCAAATACTGGAAATTACATGAGCAGTCTCCTCAGACCTTAAACGGAGATATGATCAGTGATGGTAACGGTAAAGGATTAATGCCTTCCATCATCACAGAACTGATCATCGCAAAAGATGTTTCCCTGGATTTCTCCGAAAGCAGCTCTGCTTATACTGATGTTAAAAATTCAGTGACTTCGGGAGCAGCGGTAGGAATCGGGCCTTTCGTTTTCGGAGGAAATTACAGCTATGACAACCAGGATGTACAATCTAATTCAAAATGGAAAAATAAAACACTGATGTCAGACGGAGTTTATATCATCGGCTACAAATGCCATGTTGTTCCGAAATCTCCAAATCCAAATCCTGAAATCAAGAAATGGACTGACGGAAAATCATAATATAATATCCTTCTCAATCTCAATAAGAGTAACCGGCAGAAGTTTCTTTTCTGTCGGTTATTTAAACTTTAACCCCTTCCTAAAAACAAAACTACCGCCATGAAATATTTTATTGCCGTTTACCAGAAGCTTAGAAATAAATATATGTCTCAAAGCTCGATGGAAAATGATTTACCGATGATTTGCCCTTCGCTCAGAATATATGAAAATGAAGACCTGGAGCTGTTAAAACCCCAAAGCCTGCTTAATGATGACCAGAAGAAAGCACTTTCCATCATTAAAAAGCAAAACATGGCTTATGAGCTTAACTCTGTTCCCATTTCTTCTGATTTCTGGGATCTGAATCCCAATAATTCCCTGTTTGATATTTACAGGGATATCCTTGACAAAAATAATTTAAAAAACCTTGAAGAGAATTTAGATAAAGTTCTGGCAATTAAAAGTACTGTTCTGTTTGATGCTAAAAACAGTGACACCAAAGAATTTAAAGCATATAAAAAATACAGAACGATCTATGAGGAAGCTGTTAATAAAGTTACCACTCACCTTGAACTATTTGACGGTCTGGATACGGATGAAGAAAAAAACAACTGGAACGACCAGTTAATCAGTGTTAATAAACTGAAAGAGCTCGCTTTCTCCGAATGGAAAGTAAAAGGCAATAAAGACTTTATTGACAGCGAACTGGCAAAAATCAATAAAGCATCTGATGCAGATCTGTATTTAGCCATGGCTCAAAATGCAAAAAATACTTTTGATGCCGCAGAAAAAACGGATGTGATCAGTAACGCATCCATTCATGATATTAATTTCATTCCTTATGATTTTATGGAGAATGAATCGGGATGGAATAATATGAGAATTGAAAAATCCGAGCTTGACAGTTTATTTCAGGAAGCCAAGAGTTCCAATGAAAATCTGCCTTCGGAAATTCTTTCCATTGATTATGACGAAAGCATCATTCAGGCTGTAGAACTCGATTATTCTTTTGTCCATCTTAAGAGAAGCTGGTTTAATAAAAACTTTATGATGTCTGATCTTTTTGAATGGAATGAGTCTAAAAAAATCTCCGACGGACAAACGATTTCGAATGATTTTAAACTTCCGGCATTTCCTAAAACAATGATCCTGATCAAAAACCTCAAAATAATTCTGGATCCGTCGATCACGAATGATACGGTTAACAATCCTGACCAGCTCATCTATTTCGGACCATTAATTATGAAGCAACAGCTTTTTGTAAATAAAAGCAATAATCAGAAGTTTCTTAAGGCGATCACGAATGTTAAGACTATAAAATCTGACCAATTAAATACTTTAACGAAGAAAACGATTACTGCAGAAGCTGCTGTAAAAATACCTGTCACTGATTTTGTTGCAAAGCCGGCCGCAGAACCGGTAACTGAAGCCGCAAAAGTAAATGCAACTCCTGTTTTTAATAACAAAATGAATATGAATATTTTAAACAGCATAAGGAATTTAAGACCTTATAACCCAGTGATTCCACCTCCTCAACCTGTACAGCCAGTAAAACCTGTTACCCCTGTAGTCACAGGACCTATAAAAATTCCCGGGATTTTTATTCCGATAAAATATCCGGTTCCTACACCTTCTGCCGGAGCAAACGTACAGTTCAAAGTTTTTGATAAAATCAATAATGACCCTATTTACAAATGTGCTATTTCGATTAAAGGAACGAACAACAGCCGGATTTATGAGATCGAAACGAATGAGATCGGAATAATCAACCAAATTATTCCGGACGGAGAATACAATATTGAACTGAGGATTGATGATTACGCTGTTTTAAATCAAAACTTCAGCATAACCAACAGCAATCCAATGACTTTGGAATATAAACTTCAAAGAGAGGAAGTGAAATTCAAATCATTCTTTCTGATCGGAATGATCTGTGAGAGAATGCCTAAAATACCTATGAACCAATAATTTTTGTAAAAAGTACGATGTATTAATGATTTAAGAAGTAAGAAATTAATATGAAAAAATATTTTAAACTCCTATGATCGAATCATAATTCATAACTCTTAACTTATAACTAAAACTAATTACCATGAAACTTTTAAAATACTACACCAAAGCACCGGAAGTTCTTACGCTTTGTGAGATACTTTACAAATTAGGATACAACATTAAAATTTCGGATTCATTCAATCTGGAAGTTGATGCAGCCGTAAAAGATTTTCAGAGGAAAAATTCTCTGGTCGTAGACGGCATTGTAGGAATGAAAACCTGGACCGTATTGTTACAGAAAAATTCAGCTCCGATAAATACTGCCGATAAATTCTTAAAAGAAAGCGATCTGATTACTTTTGCAGATCAATACAGACTGGAACTGGCAGCCGTAAAAGCCGTCAACGAAATTGAAAGCAGTGGAAAAGGCTTCCTGATCAACAACAAACCTAAAATTCTTTTTGAAGGACATATTTTCTGGAACGAACTCAGAAAGAGAGGAATTGATCCGAACACCTATTACAACGCTTCGAGTAAGGATATTTTATACCCGAAATGGGCCAAGATTTATTATCAGGGTGGTGTGAAAGAATATGACCGGTTAAATGAAGCCATCGGACTGGGAAGTAATCCGACATTCAAAGATGCTGCATTATCTTCCGCTTCCTGGGGAAGTTTCCAGATCATGGGTTTTCATGCGAAGAGCCTGGATTATACTGATGTGAATGATTTTGTTTCCAAAATGGAGATTAATGAAGGGGAACATTTGAAAGCATTCGGGAAATTCCTGGAGAAAAACGGGCTTTTGATTCACTTGAGGAATAAAAACTGGGCGAATTTTGCGAAAGGATATAATGGCGGAGGTTATAAGCTTAATAAGTATGATGAAAAACTGGCAAAGACTTATGCGAAATATTCCAGGAATTGATTTTATTCAATGTATTATTTGTGAAAATTTACGAATATGTGTAATGAATGATTTCTCAATACTTAGAAGAGATTGCTTCGTCGCTTTACTTCTCGCAATGACAGGATGGAAGTGAATTACTATAAAAAAAACCGTCAATTTTTTTTGACGGTCTTTCTATTTTATTTGATTATCTAATTTCTTAGAATAATTCTTTTCTGATGATATTCTGGCTTCTTTCAGGGCCTACAGAAACCAAATACACGTTGATTCCTAAATACTGCTCGATAAACTCGATGTATTTCTGAGCATTATCAGGAAGTTCGTCGTAGCTTCTTACTTTGGTAAGATCTTCGTTCCAGCCCGGTAAATCCTGGTAGATCGGCTCGTAGTTGTATAATTTCTCTGTTGAAGAAGTGAAATAATCGATGATTTTTCCGTCTTCGGTTTTGTAATGGGTAACAATCTTCAGGTTTTCAATTCCTGTAAGAACGTCAAGTTTAGTGATCACAAGATTATTGATCCCATTGATCATACAAGCATGCTTTAAAGAAACAAGGTCTAACCAACCTGTTCTTCTCGGTCTTCCTGTTGTAGCTCCGAATTCATGACCAACCTGTCTGATCTTTTCACCTAATTCGTTATCCAGTTCGGAAGGGAAAGGTCCGTTTCCTACTCTTGTACAGTATGCTTTAGCAACCCCGATCAGGTTTTGAAGTGAAGTCGGTGGAACTCCTGCTCCTGAACAAACTCCTCCTGTAGACGGAGAAGATGAAGTTACGTACGGATATGTTCCAAAGTCGATATCAAGCATTAAAGCCTGAGCCCCTTCAAACAATACATTTTTTCCTTCGTGGATGGCTTCGTTCAGTTCAAGCTCAGTATCTACGATTCTGTCCTGAAGCTGTTTTCCGATCTCTAAAAATTCGTTATAAATTTCTTCAACATCTAACGTCGGCTTTCCGTAATATTTTTCAAAAAGAGAATTTTTAACTTTTAGGTTTTTCTCGATTTTATCTCTTAAAATTTCCGGGTTCAAAAGATCTACCATTCTGATTCCCACTCTTGCGATTTTATCTTCGTAGCAAGGTCCGATTCCTTTTTTGGTCGTTCCGATCTGAGTACCGCCGTGCTCTTCTTCACGGTAAGTATCCAAAAGAATGTGGTAAGGCATGATCACATGCGCTCTTCTGCTGATAAAAATGTGGTCAGTTCTTAAGCCTTTGCTTTCGATCTGGCCAACCTCCTTAATGAAAGATTTAGGGTTTACCACTACTCCGTTTGCAATGATACATTTCCCTTTGCACTGTAGAACTCCTGAAGGAAGAAGGTGTAAAACAAATTTCTCATCACCCACATACACGGTGTGACCTGCGTTATCACCGCCCTGAAAACGTACAACGTAATCTGATTTTGCCGATAAAACATCTGTGATTTTTCCTTTACCTTCATCTCCATACTGAAGACCTACAACTACGTAAGTTGACATATTTTACTTTTATTTTAGATTCATGCAAAATTACTTTTAAAAAATTGGGTGCGCAAATTTGAAAGGAATTTTATTTTTGGATGGGGTGGAAATCATGTGGTTGAATAACTATATTTATAATGTTAAAATAGAATTTATTGAAAAAATTCATGAATCCAATTCAAACAAATACCAATTATTGGTATCTTTGATTTAAAATTAAAATAATGGCAAAAAACACATCCATACTATTAGGTGATTATTTCGATAATTTTATCAATCAACAGATCAAATCAGGGAAATTCTCAACTGCAAGTGAAGTTGTGAGAGCTGCTTTGCGAATGTTTGAATACGAAGAATCTAAAAAATCAGAATTAATTAATGAATTAAAAAAAGGTGAAAAATCAGGATTTGTTGAGAATTTTGACCGTAAAGAATTTCTGAAAAATCTTCATCAAAAACATTCCGCTGAGTTATGAATTACAAAATCAGTAAGGAAGCATCCAATGATTTAGAAAAAATATGGTTGTATACTTCTGAAACCTGGTCGAAAGAACAAGCAGACCATTATTTTGATTTACTTATGGATGAAATTGAATATTTATCCGAAAATCCAAAATCAGGAAAAGATTACAACGAAATCAGAAAAGGATATTTTCGTTCAAGGGTAAAATCACATTTCATCTTTTACAAAATCAATATTAAAAATGAAGAAATTGAAATTATTAGAATTCTTCATCAACAAATGGATATTTCATCGAGATTGGATGGATAAAATCAAACCTCATATGTTTTAAAAACGTATGAGGTTTATATCAATATTAATTATTCCAACAAAATCTCACTTATTACCTCAATCTCCTCCAAAAACACTGCATCATGCGAAATCACCACCAGCGTCCCATGATAATCCTTAATAGAATCCGTGAGAATTTCCACATTTTGAAGATCTAAATTATTTGTCGGCTCATCAAGAATGATCATATCCGGAGCTTTATTGCTGATTGAAAGTCCGCACAGAAGAAGCCGCAGACGTTCTCCTCCACTCAGCACTTCACATTTTTTATCCCAGGTTTCTTTTCCGAATAAAAATCTTGACAATAAAGTTTTCACTTCAGATTCCTGCAAGGCATTATCGTTAAACTGCTGGGCAAAATCATAAACCGTTGAATCCTTATCAATCAGAGAATATTCCTGATCAATATAAACAGAATTAAAATCTGACTTTGTAATATGACCAACCGATGGCTCCAAATCTCCCAGCAATAGCCTGAT
The DNA here is from genome assembly GCF_041224435.1 of Chryseobacterium tongliaonense. Taxonomy (NCBI): domain Bacteria; kingdom Pseudomonadati; phylum Bacteroidota; class Flavobacteriia; order Flavobacteriales; family Weeksellaceae; genus Chryseobacterium; species Chryseobacterium tongliaonense. Next base: position 146,118 of record NZ_JBGFFD010000007.1, read on the forward strand.
CAATGTCGTTTTTCCGGAGCCGTTTGAACCTTTGACAGAAACCCTGTCACCACTTCTGATTTCAAGATTGAGGTTTTCTTTCCAGAGATTGTCTTCACCATATTTAAAATTGATGTCTTCCGCTGAAACCAGATTCTTCCCGGAATGCAAATTGGAATCATCAAAATTCACTTTCATCTGATCTGAGTTTTTCAATGATGAACGCAGATTACGCAGGTCTCCCGAAATATTACTGATCTTTTCAGCGTGAATATCCTTCAGTTTAGAAGAGTTTTTCTCAGCGTTGTTCCGAAGGGTGTTCATCATTATTTTCGCCACACCGGATTTCTCCTGCTTCCCTTTTCCTCTTGCATCGAGCTTCTGCTTTCTTTCAATCGTTTCACCTTCTTTTTCTTTGGCTTTTTTCAGGGCACGCTCTTTTGCATGAATATCGTTATTTAAAGCTTCAGTCTCGATTTCCTTTTGTTCAGCATAGAAATCATAATTCCCTCCATAAGTGGAAATTCCCTGATTACTCAATTCAAATATCATGTCTACAAGATTCAGTAAACTTCGGTCATGACTGACAATCACTACCGTTGAATTCGTCTTTTCAATAAGATCGTAAAGCAGTTTTCTTCCTTCCAGATCGAGATGATTGGTGGGCTCGTCCAACAGTATAATATCCGGCTGATTGATCTGGATTCCGGCAAGGAAGACTTTGGTTTTCTGGCCACCGCTTAAACTTTCCAGTTTTTGATTCAGATCTGAAACCTCAATGTTCCAGTATTCTAAAGCACTCTGACAGCGTTCTTCGATGTCCCAGTCGTCATTTAAGATTTCAAAATATTCTTCATCAACTTCCCCGTTCGTAATCTTCTGAAGCGCATTGATTTTCCGGTCTACTTTTAAACATTCCGCAATCGTTAAATGATTAAAGTTTCCAAACATCTGCGGAACGTAGTACAGGTCGCCCTGAATATTGATATTGCCGTTCAAAGGCTGAATTTCGCCTGCGATAAGCTTAAGCAAGGTAGATTTCCCAACGCCGTTGCTTCCGACCAAGGCTGATTTTGTATGAACAGGTATCGTTAAATTGATAGCATTAAAAAGGAGGTCTCTGTTTGGAAACCTGTAGGATATATTGTGTAAAAAAAGCATGATTTCTTTCTTAATAAGGTTAAACTTCAACAACCAGTTTGGTTATTGTATAATTAAATCTGAAAGAAATGATATCCTACATGCCCGTATTTTAGATTTTGTGAGTACAAAGATATAAAAAAGAAAAGAATTTGAATTTAGAGCAATTTTACCTTGGATCAAAACCATAAAATTTAAAAGTCCTGTAAACCGTTTCGCATCAAGTATTTTCAATATATTTGAATCTCCATTATAAAAAAACTGTTCAATGAAAATTCATATTTTTGGAGCATCAGGCTCGGGAGTTACCACTCTGGGAAAGGCACTATCTGAAAAGCTGAATATGGAATACTTCGACAGTGATGATTTCTTCTGGCTCAAAACAAAAGTCCCATTCACGGAAAGACAAGCACCCGAAACCCGGAATGCCACGCTTTTCCAAAAGCTTAATGCAACTACCAACTGGATTTTAGGAGGCTCAATCATTCATTGGGATGAAAACATTTTCCCGGAATTTGACCTGGTAATTTTTCTTTATCTGCCACAGGATATACGTTTGGAAAGATTAAAGAAGAGAGAAATTGAAAGGTACGGTGACGAAATCACTTTGAACCCTGAAAGAAAGGAGAAGTTTGAAAAATTTATAAATTGGGCCAGAGATTATGATGAAGATACAGGAATAGCCAAAAGAACTTTTAATGCACACCGTGACTGGCTGTCAAAAATCAGTTGTCCGGTCGTGGAAATCAATGGTGATTATGAAATTGACAAAAAAATTAAAATCATTTTAGATAAAATACAATAAAAAACAGAAGGCTTTACCTGTTCCTTATTCTCAAACCTGATATTCAAAATTAAATCGGAATGATCTGATGATCTTTAACAGAAATCATTAAAAATCTTTACGTTTTATAAGTTTATTCTTTATTTTTCACCTTTTTCCTTTTATCAAAAATCCGTAACTTTGCCAACTACTAAAAAATTTTATGGAAAGCATTCAAGTTCACGACAAAACTTTTGTCCCTTATTTAAAGGACGCCGAAATTCAGGAGATTGTAAAAGCAACAGCTTTAAAAATTTATGAAGATTACAAGGATGAAGTTCCTGTTTTCATTGGGGTTTTGAACGGAGTGATCATGTTCTTCTCAGACCTTTTAAAACATTATCCGGGAAAATGTGAGATTGCTTTCATTCAGATGAGTTCTTATTCAGGAACGGAATCAACAGGCATCGTTTACCAGAAAATGGAGCTTACAAAAGACGTAAAAGACCGTCACATCATCCTTGTGGAAGATATTGTAGATACGGGAAATACGGTTGAAAGCCTGTTTAAATATTTCACGGAAACACAACGTCCGAAGTCTGTAAAACTGGCTTCTTTCCTGCTAAAGCCTGAAGTTTACAAAAAAGATTTCAAGCTTGATTACATCGGAAAGGAAATTCCAAACAAATTTGTACTTGGTTATGGATTAGATTATGATGAATTGGGAAGAAACCTTCCGAATTTATATCAGTTAGAAGAAGGTAAAATCAACGAATAATTTCAAAACGAAATTTAATTTTAATAATATCTAATAAGTAAAAATGATAAACATTGTTCTGTTCGGCCCTCCAGGAAGTGGAAAAGGAACACAAGCCCAGAATTTAATCGAAAAATTTAATTTAAAGCAAATCTCAACAGGTGACCTTTTCAGATTCAATATGAAAAATGATACCGAGCTTGGAAAACTGGCTAAATCTTACATCGATAAAGGGGAATTGGTTCCGGATCAGGTAACAATAGATATGTTGGTAGACGAATTGAGAAAACCGACCGATGCTGCAGGATTTATTTTCGACGGTTATCCGAGAACAGCTGTTCAGACAGAAGCTCTGGAAAAAATCGTTAAAGATGAGCTGGATGATGAGATCGACATCTGCCTTTCATTAATTGTAGAAGATAAAATTTTGGTTGAAAGACTGCTGAAAAGAGGTGAAACCAGTGGTAGAACTGATGACAGCAATGTAGAAATCATTGAAAACAGAATTAAAGAATACTACGCAAAAACTGCAGAAGTAGCAGAATTATACAAGCAGCAGGGAAAATATGTAGAGGTAAACGGAGTTGGTGAGATCACTGAAATCTCCGAAAAACTTTTTGCTGAAGTAGAAAAAATAAAATAATTAATAGTTATGAGTAATGGGTCATAGGTTCATTTTTAAATTCATAACTCATAATTCATAACTCATAACATTTATTAAATGTCAAATTTTGTAGATTACGTAAAGATTCATTGTAAAAGCGGCCATGGCGGTGCAGGTTCTGCGCATCTTCGCCGTGAAAAGTATATTCCCAAAGGTGGACCTGACGGTGGAGACGGAGGACGTGGCGGACACGTTATCATGAAAGGAAATGCTCAGGAATGGACTTTACTTCCACTTCGTTATACCCGTCACGTAAAAGCAGAACGTGGGGAAAACGGAGGAAAAAACCAGCTAACAGGAGCTTACGGAGCCGATGTTTATATAGAAGTTCCGATCGGGACCATCGCTAAAAATGAAGAAGGTGAAATCATCGGTGAAATTTTGGAAGACGGTCAGGAAATCATCCTGATGGAAGGTGGAAAAGGAGGTTTAGGAAACGAACACTTCAAATCTTCTACCAACCAGACGCCACGCTATGCCCAACCGGGAATGGATGGCCAGGAAGGTTATGTGGTTTTCGAGCTTAAAATCCTGGCTGATGTAGGATTGGTAGGATTTCCGAATGCAGGAAAATCTACCCTTTTAGCTTCTGTTTCTGCAGCCAAACCAAAAATTGCGAATTACGCGTTTACCACTTTAACGCCTAATCTTGGAATTGTAGATTACAGAAATTACAAATCTTTTGTAATGGCTGATATTCCGGGAATTATTGAAGGAGCAGCGGAAGGAAAAGGTCTTGGTCACCGTTTCTTAAGACATATTGAAAGAAATTCAATTCTGTTATTCCTTATTCCTGCAGATTCTGAAGATCATTTCCAGGAATTTAAGATTCTGGAAAACGAATTGAAAGAGTACAATCCGGAGCTTTTGGATAAGGATTTTATCGTTTCCGTTTCAAAATCGGACCTTTTGGATGACGAGCTGAAGAAAGAAATCTCAGCCGAATTTCCGGAACACAGACGGCCTTTGTTTTTCTCCGGAGTTACAGGAGAAGGTCTTATGGAACTAAAAGATGCGATCTGGAAGAAGCTTCATGGCTAAGAAATTATTCTTCTTCATAACCATTTTTATCTGTCAGTTTTACTTTTCACAAAGTAAAGCTTTATCGAAAATTGATAATCTCGAAACTGAATCTGAGGTTCAGAATTTCATAAGGTCATGTTCGAAAAGTAAAGATGACTGGTTATCTGAATTCACTTTAAAAACCATTAAAAGTTTTGATGATAACAATTTATCTCAAATCATTAAAAAAGCAGCAGACAGTTTAGGTATTGATAAAAGCTTTTATAAAGGCGATTTTGATCATAACGGAAAAACGGACTTACTGTTTATCGGAGATGATAACAGCTGTCAGTCTTCTACCAAAAATAAAGACGGTTCCAATAGCTGTGATACGAGTGTAAAAGTGATTTTTGATATGGGAAATACTTACCTCATTAAAAATCTGAAACCCAATCATCATGATTTTGTGATCCCTGAAATACTCAAAATCGATGATAAAGATTATATTTCGGTAACCTTCGAAAACGATCTCATATTTGAAACTGAAGAAAAGCCCGTACAAAATACCACTACAAAAATTCTGACCTATCAGTTTGATGATTTCATAGAATACAATCCTGAACCGAAAAAATATTCTGTCGAAAAAATTGTATTCGGCACAACCGGATGTTTCGGGACATGCCCGGTTTTTACGCTTGAACTCAATAAAGATGGCAGTTCTGAATTTTTTGCAAAGATGTTCAACTTTACAAAATCCCTGGAAAAAACTTCCAGAAAAGCAATAAAAAAAGGGGAAGGAAAATTTTCCAGAGAGATCAAATCCGAGGATTTTGAAAAAATTGAAAATGTCCTCAACTATATTGATTTTCCCAATCTTGAGAATGATTATGTGGTCTCCTGGACAGACAATCAATCTTCCTCCCTCATCATAACATACAATAACGGACAAATTAAAAAGATCGAGGATTATGATCTTGTGGGAACCTATGGACTGAAAACATTGTATAAAATGTTATTCGATCTCAGATTTAACCAGGATTGGAAGAAAAAAGAGTAATCTTCGATTTGCAATTATAATGTATCGTTAACAATACAATCTCTTTTATTTGGAACAGTTCTTGAAAAAATTCTTTCAAAATAGAAACGATGAAACATTTGTTAAGCCTTATTGCATTGATCTTATTATTTTCATGCACTTCACAGAAAACAGGTTCAAAATATTCTAAAATTGAATACGAAGCCGGACCCTGTTTCGGTTTCTGTCCGATTTTCAAGTTAACGATCAATCCTGACAGAACAGCTGTTTTAGAGGCCGAACGTTTCAATTTTTCAAAAGACGATTCTTCAAAACCGCGTGAAGGGACTTTTAAAACAACCATCAAAGAAGCTGATTATAATAGACTGGTTTCTTTACTCGACGGATTGGATGTGAAAAGTTTGAAAAACAACTACGGAAGCCATAATATCACCGATCTTTCCACCTCCTATCTCAGAGTAAATTTTACAGACGGAACTTCAAAAAACATAGAAGATTACGGTAAAAACGGAAGTGAAAAGCTTGCAGAAATTTACCATTTTTTTGATGATTTAAAACACAATCAGCAGTGGATAAAAGTTAAATAATCCGTTTAAAATATTTTAACCTATCTTTGCAATATATTTCGCGGCATTCTCAGCCCTTTCAGTAATTAATTTTACTTAAAAATTCTGTTAATAATTTTAGCAGATCTGCTAAAAATGATGAAGCATACTGCTTCACCCGCATTATTTTTAATACACATATATTTTGTTATTTACAGACTTAAAAATTATCAAGCCCATCTTAGATGCGCTTCAAAAAGAAGGTTATGAAAAACCTACACCTATTCAGCAAAAAGCCATTCCTTCTATTTTAGAAAGAAAAGATGTCCTTGGAACCGCACAGACAGGTACAGGAAAAACGGCAGCATTTGCGATCCCTATTTTACAAAACCTTACGGAAAGACCATTACCGAAAAATAATCACATAAAAGCACTGATTCTTACGCCTACAAGAGAATTAGCAATTCAGATTGAAGAAAGCTTTAATGCATACGGAAGAAACCTGCCTTTAAAAAAGCTGGTGATCTTCGGTGGTGTAAAGCAAGGCTCTCAGGAAGCTGCTTTAAGAAAAGGAATTGATATCCTGGTAGCAACACCGGGAAGACTGCTCGATTTTATCGCACAGGGAATTATCAGTTTGAAAAACCTTGAGATTTTCGTACTTGACGAGGCCGACAGAATGCTCGACATGGGTTTTGTGCATGATGTAAAGAGAATTATCAAACTTCTGCCTCCAAGAAGACAAACGTTATTTTTCTCTGCAACCATGCCGACTGAAATTCAGAAGCTTGCTGATTCTATTCTGAATAATCCTGTAAAAGTAGAGGTAACTCCGGTTTCTTCAACAGCGGAAACCATTCAGCAATCGGTTTATTTTGTACAGAAAGAAGATAAACTGGGCTTGCTTACGCATATTTTAAAAAATCATATTTCCGAATCGGTCTTGGTTTTTTCAAGAACAAAGCACGGTGCTGATAAAATAGCAAGAACGATTCATAAAAGCGGTATCTCAGCTGAGGCTATCCACGGAAACAAATCTCAGAATGCCCGTCAGAATGCTTTGAATAACTTCAAATCCGGGAAAACAAGAGTTTTGGTGGCAACCGATATTGCCGCAAGAGGAATTGATATTGATGAATTAAAATTCGTTATCAATTATGAGCTATCGGATGTTTCTGAAACTTATGTACACAGGATCGGAAGAACCGGAAGAGCCGGTGCGGAAGGAACTTCCATCTCTTTTGTGGATGGACTGGACCTACTGAATTTAAGAAATACGGAAAAGCTAATCGGAAAGAAAATCCCTGTGGTAAAAGATCATCCGTTCCATACTGATAATCTGGTAGCCCAGAAAAGAGATTCAAACAACAAACCCGCTCAGCCAAGAGAGCCAAGAGCTGACAACAAACCTAAGCCAGCCAATAAAGCTGACATCGGTTTTAAAAAGCCTAAGAATAAAAGCTTTTTCAGAAAGAAATAATAAAAAAGAAGCCTTCTCAGTTTGAGAAGGCTTCTTTTTTAGGTTTTGGCTAAAGCCTATTCCATAGATTTATTTGTATTATATCAAAACAGTTTTTGCAATAGTTTTATTTGATATTTTTCACAGAAGTTCTTCCATATTCAATAACAAAAATATATCCTATAATAGTGAATGGCAGACAAGCAGCAAGATAAGTTGTTGAAAAAAAATTATTCTGATAACCATATCCGGCGACAAAGTATTGCTCTAAAACAAAACTTAGCATTGATAAAAAAATGATATGGGATGAAAAATAAAAAACATCACTGATTTTTTTAACATAAAAAGATGCAACAATGGCTAGCAAAATAAAAAAAAACATAATAAACTTATTGCTCTGGCCTTGTAAAAGTACAGGGTTATAGTGCAGGATATATTTAAAATCTTTTGCAGGTAAAAGAACTGTGGCTAACAAGATGCTTACTGAAAACATACAACCTAAACAAAACTTTATTTTAGAACTCAGGTTTGCTGTAAGAAAAGGACGGAGAAGAAAAATAATCAGTGAAATAATAACAATACTTCTTGTAAGACATAAAGCACCGATGCAAAGGCCCAACAGAAAAGGTTTTGCAAAATAATTCTCTTTAAATATGTTATGCCATAAGCTCAAAAATGAAGCGGTAATCAAAAATGAAGAAATAAAATCACTTTTACATACAACCTCATAAACAAAAGCTAAAGAAACACCTAATAAAAGTATGCCTTGGAGTCTCAAAAAATTATTTTTGAAGTTGTATAAAATACTGTATGAAAATAATAAAAAAGCTCCTACCTGAAAATAGCCTACATTCCCGAGCCAATAGAAAAGAACAGTTAAAAGCAGTTGACCAGGAAGATAAGAGGAAAAATTACCCATAAAATTAGGCGTATCATAAATATATTTTCCTTTAAGCCAATATTCTAATGAATATTCCAATGTCTGCCATCTGTCTATATTTAATTGATAAGGGTCGTTCAACAAGTGGCATAGGATAAGGTATAAAACTGTTATTACGCTAATAGCAAGATATACAGTTTTCACATTCAATCTATCAGTTAGTAGCCTATTATTTCTAAAGCAAAAAAAGCAAATATTCACAACAAAAAAAGCAAATACTAATAATTCGATCGGAATTATAGATTGCCGTATTCCATATTTTGTTAGAAATAAAAAGTTAATAATAAAATAAGTAAAAAATAACATCACTTCATTGAAGTTGATATTTTTTACAAGTTCCATTATATTTTTTAATGTCTGTATCATTTATTCACAAATATGTTTTTTGCATTTTCCGTTGTGATTCTATCAATTTCAGCAAAGTCTTTCTGATAGATATTCACGAGTTTTCCGGCAACAAGATCCAGATATGAACTTTCATTTCTCTTTCCTCTGTGCGGAACCGGAGCTAAATAAGGAGAATCGGTTTCCAGAACAATTTTATCTAATGGAATTTCATGCAGAAACTGATCTATTTTCCCGTTTTTAAAGGTGACTACCCCGCCGATTCCTAAAATAAAATTCAGATCGATAGCGTGCTTTGCCTGTTCAATATTTCCGGAAAAGCAATGGAAAATTCCACGGAGTTTGGGATGTTTCTTTCTTTCCAGAACTTCAAATGTTTCATCAAAGCTTTCTCTGGTATGAATTACAATCGGCAAATCTTTTTCAATTGCCCAGTCAATTTGCTGTTCAAAAGCTTTTACCTGAATATCCAGTGTGGTTTTATCCCAGTATAAATCAATCCCGATCTCACCGATGGCAGGAAAAGCTCTCTGATCAAGATAATTTTTCACAATGTCAAGCTCTTTTTCCCATGATTCCGGTTTTACATAGCAAGGATGTAAACCCATCATTGAAAAAATCTGGCCGGGATATTCTGTTTCCAGCTGAAGCATTTTTTCGTGGGACTCAGCATCAATCGCCGGGAGATAAAATTCTGTTATTCCTTTATCTAAAGCCCTTTGAATAGCTTCTTTTCTGTCTTCATCAAATTCTTCTGCGTATAAATGGGTATGTGTATCAATCATTGTTTTTAGGAGAATATTTTATGCTTTACTTTTTTACGCTGATCCTCTATCCTGAGATTAAGCTTCTCTTTAAACTCAATATATTTCGGATCTTTATCATCTTTTGTTTTATGCTCCAAAGCTTTACTGATCTTAAAATTTTCTTTAATAAAATCTTTAGTTTCTTCTGCAAAATAGGCTTCCCCGAATTTTTCAAAAATATAATGTACCGCCTGGTTATTCGGATGGATCATATCTTCTTTGTAAAACCGGTAATCACGCAAATCATCCATCACAATCTCATAAACCGGCAGATAATGACAGTTTTCAAAGAGGGAAATAGTTTCGTGAACGGCTGTGATCAGTTTAGATTTACTTAACTGGTTCTCAATCATTCCGTCTTTTGTGTGACGTACCGGAGAAACCGTAAATAAGATCTGAACATCGTCTTTACAGATATCTTTGAGATTCAAAATTGTATTGTAAATGGATTCTGTAATTTCCTGATGGCTTAAAAGCCTTTTCTCAAAATATTTCTGCGGAATCTTGTGACAGTTGGCCACCAGTTTTTTCTTCGGGATAAATTCATAGATAAATGAAGTTCCGTAGGTAATAATTACCCAGTTGGTATCCTGAAGAAAATGATTTCCGTTTTCTAATCCTGTATTGATTTTCTCTAAGGTCTGATGAATATACCTCGTATCAAACCGGGTATGGTGATCCAGAGAAATAAATTCATCATTAAAGGTAATTAAATCCTCTTCTGTATACAATTCTGAATCATGGAGCCTTTTTATCGCCTGATCAATCGAAAACGGGTTAAAAATCGTTCCAAACGGATTATTAATCGTCTGAAGCTGGCCTTCATGCAGCAGATCAGACATCTCGGAAGCAAAACAGGAACCTATTGAAAATATTTTATCTTCAATCCCGATCTTCTTTTCCGATATGCGGATATCTACTTCTGTCCTGAATTTCATATTTTATGAGTTAGATTAGGATTCAGAATTTAATTTCGACCAGGGAAAACCTGACTCCTAAGCCCTAAATCCTCTTACCCAAAATTAACTTTCTCTGCTCAAAAGGTAGTTTGCCAGTTCAGCAAAAGGTTTTTTCTTTTCTTCGGGAATATTGATTTTCTTAAGATAGCTTTGACCGATTTCGTTATGCTTTTCAATTAAACGCAACGCCTTTTCATCCACTTTGGTTCTTCTGAAAATTTTTTCTACTCCGTATACTTTATCAATATTGTCCGTCTTTTTAGAATACCAGTAATCCAGTTCTTTTCTTTCTTCGTCCGTTGCATGCTCTCTTGCCATCAGGTAAAGAACCGTTTTTTTATTTTCATAGATATCTCCGGCATGTTTTTTACCAAACTGAGCCTGATCTCCGAATACATCGAGATAATCATCCATAATCTGGAAGGCAATTCCGATATGTTTTCCGAAGTTGAAAATCGCTTTGGCATCTTTGAAGTTTGCTCTTGCGATCAAAGCTCCGATCTCAAAAGAGGAAGCACTTAATACCCCGGTTTTATAGGTAATCATTCTGATATAATCATCGAACGTTACTTTTTCCTGGGTTTCAAAATTGATGTCATATTGCTGGCCTTCGCATAAAAGAAGCCCGGTATGGGTAAAGATCCTGATACAGGCTTTGAATATTTCAGGTTCAAGATCTTCAAAAAATTTGTAAGCTTTCAGCATAAGTCCGTCTCCTGAAAGAATTCCTACGTTGATCCCGTGCAAAGTATGAATGGTAGGCTTATTTCTTCTTAAGGGAGCTTCATCCATAATATCATCATGGATCAGGGTAAAATTATGGAAGAATTCTATTGCTAAAGCAGGTTTGATCGCTTCTTTCATATCACCGCCAAATAAATCGCAGGCCATTAAAACCATAATCGGACGAAGACGTTTCCCGCCATGGGAAATAATGTAGTTCATCGGATCATATAATTCCGTGGGTTTGTCTTTAAAAGTGTATTTAGTAATGGCATCAGCAACGATCTGTTGGTACTTGTCTAAAAATTCCATAAAATCCTATAATTTCAACAAAAATACAATTTTTCAGGGCTTTATAAAACAAAAAACTTTGCCCATTTGGACAAAGTTTGGTATTGTTATTTTAATTTCTGTTCTAAGAAAATAAAGTTACTAAAAGATAAGTAATTCCCGCAACAATAGCTGAAATAGGAATTGTAAGTACCCACGCCCAAAGTAAGCTTACCGTAATTCCCCATCTTACTGCAGAAACTCTTTTCGTTAAACCAACCCCGATAATAGAACCTGTAATCGTGTGTGTTGTAGATACAGGAATACCAAAATGATCGGTAATAAATAAAGTAATGGCTCCTGCTGTTTCTGCGCTCACCCCTTCTAGTGGAGTAACTTTGGTAATTTTGGTTCCCATTGTCTTGATGATCTTCCATCCGCCGCTCATCGTTCCTAGACCAATGGCAAGGAATGACACTAAAGGCACCCAAAGATAATGCTGGGCAAAGTAATCAAAACGTCCTGCAGAAGGAATATTAAGATAAACCGGGTCATGAAGGATTTCCACGTGATAATAAATCAATGCTGCTCCAATAATACCCATAACTTTCTGGGCATCATTCAAACCGTGTCCTAAACTGAATAATGCTGAAGACGCCAGCTGCAATCTTTTGAATGATTGATCTGCTTTATGTGGATTTGATTTTTTGTAAAGATGAACAATAATTAAGGTAATGATAATTGAGATCACCATTCCTATAATCGGTGCCATGAAAATGAACAGGAAGATAGGAATTACCTTATCAAACTTCACTACACTTTGCGTGGTCACCTGATGAAAGGCGTTCTTAAAGGTATCTATAAAACCTAATCCGGGTTGTGCAACTGCCACATCATGATAATCCATCATAAAAGCATGCATTAATGCTGCCCCCAGAAAGCCTCCAATTAAGGTATGTGACGATGATGAAGGAATACCAAACCACCATGTTAAAAGATTCCAGGCAATTGCAGCTACAAGACCTGAAAATATAACTTCAAGGGTGATAAAATTTTCATTGACTGTCTTGGCAATTGTATTACCAATTTTAAATTCTCCAATAATATAAGCTGCAATAAAGAAGGCTGCAAAATTCCAAAGAGCCGCCCAAAGTACGGCCTGAAAAGGAGTTAAAACCTTTGTAGAAACAATTGTCGCAATTGAGTTGGCTGCATCATGAAAGCCATTGATATAATCGAAGATTAAAGCTAAAGCAATAATAACCGTAAGTAAAATCGGAAACTCCATTTTTTGTTATCTTGTTTATGCGTATTTAATCATGATGTTCTCAATAGTATTGGCAACATCTTCTGCTTTGTCTGTTACTATTTCAAGATAATTAAGTACCGATGAAATTTTGATAATATTGATAGCATCGTTTGTTTCAAACAATTCTACCATTGAATTGGATAGCAGGTCGTCTGCAATATTTTCAATAGAATTTACCTTAATACAAGCTTCTTTTACCTGCTCCATATTTTTAAACCCTTTCAGGTTTTTCATTGCATTCTGGATTTCAAGACATGCTTTGTGGATCAATAAAGAAAAGTCTGCATATGCCTTCATTAAAGGCGATTTATATAGGAAAATATATTTTGTAGAAGCATAGATATAATCAGCAATATCATCTAAACCTGTTGCCAATGTATGAATATCTTCACGATCAAAAGGAGTGATGAAGTTTTTCCCAAGTTCTATGAAGATCTCGTGGGTAAGTTCATCATTTTTATGCTCATAGTCGCTCATTTTCTTTAACATTGTATCATCATTAAGATCGAAATCCTTGATTCCGTTGTTAAAGTCCTCAGACATTGCAACTAGGTTCTCAGTTACTTTTTCGAAAAGCACGAAGAAGATTTTATCCTTTGGTTGAAAAGCGTGGAAAATATTACCAATTCCCATTTTTAAGTATTTATAATTTGAGTGCAAATTTCCTAAAAAAGGACCTTACCTGAAACTATCTGACATTAAGTTTTGTTAACATTACGTTAGCACTTGATTATCAAACAAAAAAACCGGCTGTAGTGCCGGTTTAATATTGTTAGGAATAAGATTAATTTGCTTCTTCAGCTCTCATATCTTTACCTCTGAATTTCATTGATGAAATGTTATTTAAAAGCTCTCCTTTAAATGATTTTTCAATTTCAAAGAATGAGAATTTCTCTAAAATTTCAATATCCCCAATTTCGGCTCTTTTTTTACCGCCTCCAACGGCTGTAGCTTTATTAATAATATCTAAAACATCAAGCTTTTTCAACTGGTCTTTTTTACCAAGATTGAAGAAAAACCTTACCATGTTTTCATTCTTTCTTCTGGGTTTTCCACCACGGTCTCTTCCTCTGCTGTCTCCTCTCTCACCACGATCACGGTCTCTACTACTTCTGTCTCTGTCACGTCCTCTGTCTCTTCTTGAGTAATCGTCATCTCTGCTGTTGAATTTCTGCTCGGCAAGATCATGTTTATCTTTGTAGTACAACGCAAGATCCTTTAACTGGAATTGCAATAACTGATGTACAAGCTCTTCTTTTGTGAAGTTACTTAAGTCCGGGATTAATTTATCATCAAATGTAAATATATCTTCGTGCTCTGTAAACAATTTCTCGAAAACCCCTCCTACCTGAGCTTTGATAATCTCATCTCCTGTCGGAATTATTTTTTCGTTGATATCGATTTTAGTTGCAGATTTGATCTGTTTCAGCTTTCTGCTTTCTTCCGGCTTTATTAATGCCATTGAAATTCCGTCTTTTCCGGCTCTACCTGTTCTTCCGCTTCTGTGTACGAATACTTCCGGATCATCCGGTAAAGAATAATGAATAACGTGAGTCAGGGAATTTACATCCAGTCCTCTGGCCGCTACATCTGTTGCTACCAGAATATCGATGTTCTTCAATCTGAATTTTTTCATTACGGTATCTCTCTGCGCCTGAGAAAGATCTCCGTGAAGGGCATCAGCTGCGTATCCGTTTTGCATTAAGAAATCAGCAACCTCCTGAGTTTCCATTCTTGTTCTGCAGAAAATAATGGAATACTGGTTCGGGTTGGCATCAATTAATCTTTTAAGCGCTTCTTTTTTCTGACGGTATCCTACAACGTAATATTCGTGAGTAATGTTCTTTTTAACCTCGTTAATAGAACCTACCGAAATACGGTGTGGCTTTGTAAGATAATTTTTAGAAATTCTTTCCACCTCTTTATTCATCGTTGCCGAGAATAAGAAGGTTTGCTTTGTTTCAGGCGTTTCGCTCAAAATTGTTTCCAATTCGTCTTTGAAACCCATTGAAAGCATTTCATCGGCCTCGTCTAAAACCAGCCAGTGAATCGCAGAAAAATCAAGAGCTTTTCTGTTGATAAGGTCGATTACTCTTCCCGGAGTACCTACAATAATCTGAGGCTTATCCTTCAGAGATCGGATTTGTTCCATAATACTACTTCCACCATAAACCGCAGTAGTTTTGATGTCTTTCATGTATTTAGAATAATTTTTTATGTCTTTTGCAATCTGAAGACATAATTCTCGTGTCGGACAAAGCACCAAAAGTTGGATTTTGCGACTCGTATCGTCAATCATATCCAAAATCGGAAGCGAAAACGCTGCTGTTTTGCCTGTCCCTGTCTGCGCAAGTGCGATAAGATCGCGTATATCTGAAAGAATAAAAGGGATAGTCTGTTTTTGGATTTCTGTCGGGCTTTCATAACCCATTTCGCCAATTGCCTTAAGGATGTCAGGACTTAAATTGGTCTCCGTAAATAAATTCATTAAATATTTTAAAATTTTTGCAAAGATACAATTATTATTTGACTTTTTTTTGAATAAAGTGTTAAATAACTAAACTTAATTTCAGAATCCTTTAATATTTTTTTGATTTTTAAAAAATTAAATGCAAAAAAAAGCCTCTAAAATTAAAAACCTATCAAACAATATTTTTTTTTATTAAATTGGTTTGATTTTTTCTGTTATATTAATGAATTTTCAAAAATAAAACCCTGGAAAGCAAATTTTTCTTTTTGATATTCTTTTTCAAAATACTTGAATTTTTTTCACAAAACCATCTTTTATCCGGCTTGACAGCACTATCCAATATTGCAGCCGTATTCTAAAGATTAAAGTTTTAAAAGCTTATAGTTTTTAAAAAACTATAAGCTTTGAGTCTCATTTGAAAGCTTCAAAGCTTAACCCTCTGGGGCATTGAGATATGAATAGTTTTATGTAAATTTGGTTAACAGTTGACCTTTCATCCAAACCGAAAAGTCTCAACGATAATTTTAAACTAAAAAATATGTCAGCCACCATTTCTGCTAAAACTTTTGATTTTCTAAAAAAGCTAAATAAAAACAACAACCGTGAATGGTTCACAGAAAACAAAAACCTGTATACGGAATCCCAGGAAAATGTCATTTCTTTTCTTGAAGACCTGATTAAAGAAATGAGTGGTTTTGATGAAGAACTGGCCAAAATAGATGCTAAGAAAGCATTATTCAGAATTTACAGGGATACGCGGTTTTCAAAAGATAAGATTCCGTATAAAACCAACTTCGGGGCTTCTCTTGGAATGGGAAAAGGCAGCCAGAAAGGAGGATATTATCTTCATCTGGAACCTGGAAAATCATTTTTAGCCGGTGGAATTTACATGCCTGAATCTTCAGTGTTGAAAGAAGTACGAAAAGAAATTTCATTGTATGGCGATGATTTCCTGAAAATCTTAAACCATAAAGATTTCAAAAAACATTTTCCGGAACTTGATCAGGATGATAAACTAAAAAAAATACCACAGGGCTTCGAAAAGGAAGATCCTATGGGAGAATACTTAAAACTGAAAAATTTCATTGTGATTTACAATCTGAAAGATGAGGAGGTTCTGGATAAAAATGCAGTAAAAAATCTCACAAAGATTTTCAAACTGATCAAGCCATTTAATGATTTTCTGAATACTCCGTTTCAATAATTTTAATTAATTGCAGGGACATCATTTTCTTACCTGAATATTTTAATGTAAATGTTCATGTTTTTTAACACCTGAATTTTTTTCTCGCAGATTTTGCTGATGTGGCAGATTTTTTTCTAAATTACACTTTTCCGTATCACCTATTAAGTATTTGATACGCAAATGTTACATATCATATTTTAGATTAAATATCCTGAAAATAAAGGTCATAAGTTTATGAGGATAATCAGCACCAATAATTTTATTGCAGCTGAAAATCCATACATTTTAAACAATTTAGCAGGAAAAATCCAGTGGCTTTGCGATTAACTTCTATGTTCACAATAATGTACTAAATTTCAATTCTATAAGAAAATCTTCAGCAGAACTAAATACTGATAATCAACCTATTACATTCATTTAATTTTAACACCCATTTAACATTTTTGCTTATCTTTGCTAACTGTCAAAAAAACAAGAATGTCTTTATACCAAAGAATTGCAGAAAACCTACAATACATCAGCCCCGGATTTTATAAAAAAAGATTCTTTAAGAGCTTAAACCATCTTTCAAAAAATAATTTTTCGGCACGGAATGTAGAACCGGAATTGGTCTGGATAAAGGAATATTTGCCTCAAAACGCTGTAATTTTTGACATTGGAGCCAACGTCGGAACTTTTTTATATCAACTGGAAAATAAACTGAATCATCAGAATATTTATGCTTTTGAGCCAAATAAAAAACTTCACGACCGTTTAAAACGACTGTTTCCCACGATGAGAGTCCTTCCTTTAGCTCTTTCTGATGAAAATACGATTGCAGAATTTAAAGTTCCCATTATTAACGGAAAAATGATTGCATCAAGGGGTACGCTGAATACCTCGTATAAAGAAAAAGGTGAAGAAAAAAGCTATACAGAAAAAGTACAGGTTATTAAGCTGGACGACTGGGCACCCACAGTTTCTTTAAACAAACTCGATTTTATCAAGATAGATGTTGAGGGCAATGAAATGAAGACCCTTTTTGGAGCTAAAAAAACAATACAGCAGTTTCTACCGACCTTAATGGTTGAAATGGAACAGCGGCACCATAACACCCCAATCTGGAATGAGATTGCCGAAGTGGAAAACTGGGGATATGAAGCCCGGTACTTAAACAGAAATACTTTTGAACTTGACAAACTTACAGAAGAAATCATTGCAGAAAATACCAACGACGAAAAAAACAAAACGGAGTATATCAACAATATTATTTTCATTCCTAAAAACCAATAAAACAGCATTATGAGTGTAGTAGCAAGGCAAGGCTTTAAATATTCCATCATTGGTTATATCGGTTTTCTGCTGGGAACTATTTCCGCGATTTTCATTTTTCCGAATAATTTTGAATTTTACGGAAAGCTTCGTTATATCCTTCCCAGTGCGGAGCTTCTCGTTCCTTTTGTTGTTATGGGAATTTCCTATTCCAATGTGAAATTTTTTCATACTGTAGAAAAAGACGGAAAAGAACAAAATATGCTTTCTCTATCTTTACTGGCAGTTTTTGTCAATTTTCTTATCTTCCTGATCCTGTTTTTTATACTCCCCTATCTGTTTCCGCAATTCAGAAATACGGAAGCCTGGAAGATCAAGGAAATCATTCTTCCGTTGGTTCTGATTCTTTCTTTTTGTGCTATTTTCAATAAATATACTTCCAATTACAAAAGAATCGTTGTATCCAATATTTTTGATAATCTTTTCCCGAAAATAGCAAACTTAGGGGCTTTTCTGCTGTTCTTTTTTATTTCTTCCCAGTCTGCCTATCTGTTTTTCTTCGGAGTATTTGTTATGATGCTGCTCGGCTACGTTTATTACACCAATAAGCTGAATAAGATACAGCTGGATTTCAGCACCGATTATTTTAAAAAGAATAATTTCTGGAAAGAGTTTTTTAATTACAGCTTTTTTGGTTTCCTGGGAACATTCGGAAATTATCTGGCCATTAACAGTATTATGATCGGTGAATTTATGGGAATGGAAGAAAACGGAATTTATGCTGTTTTGTATGCTTTGATTTCTCTTATTTCTATTCCTCAGTTGGGGCTTTTCAACGTTTCAGCACCGATTATCAGTAAAACGCTTGCAGACGGCGATATGACAGAATTGGATCGTTTCCATAAAAAAACCTCTCTGACACTCTATTTTTTAGGTGCTGTTCTGTTCTCCTGCATTATGGTCGGATTTCCTTATCTGACTCATTTTATGCCCAAAAACGGCGTCATGCTAAGAGAATACGAGCCTGTAGTCTGGATCTGGGGATCGGCAGTTTTAGTTGATCTGGCAACAGGATTTAACGGCAATATTATTTCCCTTTCAAAATATTACAAATTCAATATTATCGTCATGCTCCTATTGGCGGGATTAACAGTTGGATTAAATCTTTATTTTCTTAAGAATACGGATCTTAAGTTAATCGGAATCGCCTTGTCTACAGCGATTTCGTTAACAACTTATAATGTGATTAAAATCCTTTTCAATTACTTTATGTTTAAAGTTTCGCCGTTATCGATTGAGATGATTTTCGTGTCAATTATCTGTACTTTGGCGATTACAGTGGCGATTGTTTTGCCTACTTTCAGCAATAATCTCATTAATTTGATTTACAAACCGACTGTAGTATTGGTATTGATTTATATTGGAAATTATTTCACAAAAATATTTCCGATTGAAGATTATATGAACATGAGATTCATTAAAAGTATTCTGAAATTTAAGTAAGAATTATAAGCTGTTTAGCACCTGTTCCAGGTTTGCAAGAACTGCAGTCTTACTAAACTTTTCATTGAAATCGAATGCCGTGTTTTTAACCGTTTTAAACTGTTCAATTATATTTTCCGTTTCAGGAATAATAAATTCTGATTTTGAGGGATAATTCTTTGGGAAAACGGCTATTTTCCCGTACTTGATGGCGTCTCCAAGATTTCCGGTCATCTTTGTGACTCCATATATTTCCGGCTGGCTGAAAAATTCAGTCTGCTGTTGAACAGGGCACCACAAAACATCTGCTTTAGACATCCAGTGTTCAAAATCATCTGATGAAACCCGCTCTGTGAAATATTTAACCGTGATATTTTCCGGTACATTTTCAGATAATTTTTCAAGCTCTTTCAGTTCGCGGTTTTGAGCTTTCCCAAGAAATATAAAGCTGTAAGGTTCTGAAACACTGCTATTCCGGATCATGTTAAAAATATACTGGTAATCTCTTCTTTTTTGAGAAACACTACCGGGAATCACGACAATCAATTCATTATCTTCCTTTTTTTCAAAATTTCCTGTATAAAAAAGAGGCAGGAATTTATAGGTATCTGAAGATAATTCCGGATCTAAAACCATGAGGTTCTTTGCCTGTTTATAGGGTTTTGACACATAAAAAAGTCCTTCTTTCCACCACAATTTAAGCCGGTAAATCACATCTTCTTTAAAAATGCTTTTTATTAAACCCCATTTTGATGTTTGAGGAAAATTCAGATTATGTACAATAACAGCGGTATTGTATTTTTGTGTGATGGCAAGGAAAGTATTAAAATAGCGGTGAACCGTTCCGATGATCACCATATCATAGTCTTTATTTTTCAGCTGATCTGTGATCATTGAGCTATCGGATAAAAAAACAGCTTCCTGATCTTCCCGGATCTGATCTCTGATCTTTTTCGAAAAATAATAATCTACCGTAAATTCACGGGAATCGTGCATAATATCCATGAAAGCCCGGGCAATTTCCGCATGGGTGTCTATTTCTATGTAGGCTATTTTTTTCACTGTTTTATGAATCAATTTAACTGATCTTTTTCTAAACACAAAGATCGCAAAGTTTTATTTAAAATAATTGTATCTTTCAAACTCACAAGGAGTCAGCATTTAGCAATGTTTAAAAGGCATTACCCAGAAAATCCTTTGATCAATTTTTCAAACATTCATTTTACGGTTTTACAATTTTACGATTTTGCCCTTTAGCAATTTACCTATTCAGCCACTTCTTTTTCAGAGTTTTCCAACGGTAATCATTAATAACTTTCTGTTCTTCTTTGGTAATTTTCAATTCAAGATTTTGAGATCTACAGTGCTCGTATGCTTTAATGATTTTAAAGAAAAATGACACCGACTTACTTTTCGTAGCCTCTTTGAATGCCGCAATATAGGCCAGGGATCTTTCCAATCCCAGGAAATAAAAATACCTTCCGTAATAATCGGATTCCCGTACCGTATAATCGGCACCCTTGACCTTAATTAATTTAACATGAAGTTCCGGCAATACGATTTCTTTCCAACCAGAATTTTTCAGTAAAACAGAGTCTATATTATCCCAGCCCAGCGTTTCTCTCAAACCGCCAATCTGAAGAAAACATTCTTTACGGTAAGATTTCACAGGGCCTCTTACGTGCTGTTTATTTGAATTCCCTTCATACACCCAATTTCCGTTTTTCTCGATGTAGAGTAAACCGCCAATCAAACCGTAGTCAGGGTTTCTCCGGAAAGAATCTTCTATGGTTTTCAGGTAATTCGGGGATAGAATAATGTCTGCATCAAACTTACAGATAATATCAAAATCATCAAGAGATTGGGTTTCTAAACCTTTTTTAAAGGCATTGACAACCTTTGAGCCCGGCTGATGAGCCGATTTCTGAAGGTCAACCGTTTCAAAACGCGGGTCTTTATCCGTATAATTCCTGATGATTTCAGGGGTTTTATCCGTAGACCCATCATTCACCACCACTACTTTAAAATCTTTAAAGTTTTGTTGCAGTAAAGAGTCTAAAGTAAAGGCAAGATGATCTTCTTCGTTATGGGCAGGGATGATAATTAGAAATCTCAACTTATTTTTTTATTTTCAAATTTACTTCAAATAAAAATTCCGGCTCCTGCAATGTTTGGAAAGGTTTCGTTTTGAAATCACCTTTGATGAAAACAGCGCACATCGAATTGGCTACATGATACAGATTCTGATGAAAAGCTTTTGGTAACCCGTCTAAAATTCCCATAAAAACTTCATATCTTATTTTTTCGGGATTAAAAGCGTAATCATGCCATACGACTACCGAATTTTCATGTACAAGATTTTGAAAAACCTGCTGTGTATCGTTTTTTACCATTTCATAAGAATGGTCTCCATCGATAAAAACAAGATCATATTTCCGGTTTAAGCCTTTAAAGTCAAATGTTTTTGAATTTCCTTCAAGGTGAAGGATTTTCGGGTTTTTCTTTGAAATAATTCCGTGCAGTTCAGCGTACTTTTTATTGAGTCCGAGCGTGATAATTTCTTCTTTGGAAAGGTTGAATGTTGTACAGTCATCAATAACTTTAGCTACATTCCAGACACTTTCACCTCGCCAGGTCCCGATTTCAAAAAAGTTTTTTTTTCCTTTTGCCAGAGTTTTCAGTAAAGCCAGATCTGTAGGAAGTGAACCGCCATCTAAAAAGCAAAGATCAACGGTTTCATCGAAATCTTCACTCAGATCGGAAAGCCTGATCTGAGGAAGAGTTTCCAGATGTGGATATTTTTTCAGGAATTCTTTTTTCCTTGCTTCATTGTCATTCAATATCAAATTAAGCAGGCTTGGTTCCTGGGCTATATTTTGAAATGCCTGAACGGTTTTTTTGATTTTACTCACCGAAAATACTATTTGTTATGAGGTTTAAGCATGTTTTTAGGATCAAGTATTTCATCCAGTTTTTCCTGGGAAAGGATTCCTTTTTCCAGAACTAAATTGTAAACGCTTTTTCCTGTTTCAAGAGCTTCTTTGGCAATTTGTGTTGATTGCTTGTATCCGATATAAGGGTTAAGAGCCGTTACGATACCAATGCTGTGTTTCACCATGTTCAGGCAAACTTCTTTATTGGCAGTAATTCCGACAACGCATTTTTCACGAAGGGTATCAAGGGCATTGCAAAGGAAATTAATGTTTTCCATGATAGCATGAGAAAGTACCGGTTCCATTACGTTAAGCTGTAATTGACCTGCTTCTGCAGCAAAAGTTACCGTTAAATCATTTCCGATTACTTTAAAGCATACCTGGTTAACGACTTCCGGGATTACAGGATTTACTTTTCCCGGCATGATGGATGATCCCGGCTGCATCGGAGGTAAATTAATTTCGAAAAGCCCGGCTCTCGGTCCTGAAGAAAGCAGCCTTAAATCGTTACAGATTTTTGACAATTTAACCGCAAGGCGTTTGGTTGCTGAAGAATAGATTACGTAAGAACCTGTATCAGGTGTTGCTTCCACCAGATCCGGTGCGGAAACTACAGGAAAGCCGGTTACCTGAGCTAAGTTTTTAGCACAAAGTGAGGCATACCCCACAGGAGCATTCAGCCCTGTTCCGATAGCCGTAGCGCCCATATTAACTTCTACAAAAAGGCTGGCATTGTTATTCAGCTTTGAAATATCTTCTTCAAGATTGGCTGCAAACGCTTCAAACTCCTGCCCTAAAGTCATAGGAACGGCATCCTGAAGCTGGGTTCTGCCCATTTTGATGACATCCTGAAATTCCTGGCCCTTAGCTCTGAAAGCATCCACTATTTTCTGAAGCCTGTCAGCCAATCCTGCATTCATCTGCAACAGTCCCATTTTTATTGCTGTAGGATAAGCATCATTGGTAGACTGAGACAGGTTGATATGGTCATTCGGAGAACAGAATTCATATTCTCCTTTATTTTTCCCTAATTTTTCTAAAACCCTGTTGGCGATCACTTCATTGGCGTTCATATTGATTGAGGTTCCTGCCCCACCCTGGATCATATCTACAGGGAACTGGTCATGAAGCTGGCCCGCAATGATTTCGTCACAGGTTTCCGCAATTTTGAAATACAGGTTTTCTTCAAGTAGGCCTAATTCATAATTGGTTTTAGCGGCAGCTTTTTTCACAAAGGCTAATCCTCTGATAAATGCCGGATAAGATGAAAGAAGCTGTCCCGAAATTTTGAAGTTATTGATTGCCCTTTGAGTCTGAACGCCATAATAAGCATTAATGGGTACGTTAAGTTCGCCCAACAGATCGCTCTCTTGTCTGAAATTTTCCATTACAGATTTTTTAAGTGTTTTATAGGTTTTAAATATAGCAAAAACGCACCTTAACCGATGCGCTTTAAATTTATTTTACTGGATATTTTTGATTCAAAGCCTGTAGTATTGCCCATGTTTCGGCATCCATGATCCCGTCATAGTTTTGTGGACGGAAATGATATTGAAAAGCTTCTATTGTTTTTTTGGTTGCATCGTCCCAGTTTCCGCTCGGTTCTATACCATATCCGAATTTTTGTAATTGGGACTGTACATTAAAGATAAATGAGGGTTCATTGTACTTCATCGGAAGTTCTGTGGAAACTGCCAGCTCATAAAAACTCTGCTTTATGGCTTCATCATACCACATTCCTATCTGGTATTCATCATATAATTTTTTCCATGGAAACATCGGACCGGGATCCTGTTTTCTTGTAGGAGCAATGTCAGAATGTGCCAGTACATTAGTTGGCGGAATCTGGTATCTTGTTACAATATCTTTGGCTAATGCTGCTACCTTTTTTACCTGATCATCACTGAAAGGAGCGAAAATTCTTTTTCCTGTTGTATCAGCAGTATATCCGGTATTTACAATTTCAACACCGATGGAATTGTCATTGAGATTTTTATCATTCCTCCAGGTGCTTATTCCTGCATGATAGGCGCGTTTATTCTCGTCCACCAACTGATAAATTTCGTTATCTCCGGTATTGTTTACCAGATAATGTGCACTTACCGATTGTTGGGTAAGTACGGTGATGGATTTATCATCCGGCAATGCTGTATAATGCAATATTAAATACCGCTGTCTGAAATTTTGGGCAACTGCAGGAAAATAGGTCTTTACCACTTTGTATCCTGCAGGTTTTGCAGAAACGATTGAACCGTAACTTGCAGTATTATCATTTTTTGTAATATCGCCCACATTGGTAGTAAAAAATTCCACTCCATGTTCATTGGAAATTTGTGGTTTCTGTTTTTCCTGAACCGGTGTTTTTACCACTGTTTTAGGCTGTGTTACTGGACTTTTAGGTTTGTAAGTAGTGTTTTTCACGTTCTGCTGTGAGGTGCATGAAAAAACGAAAGCGCTTAATCCGATGATATATAATGTTTTACGCATTAGTGTATTTTTTTAACCGATTATTAGCTCAAAAATACGGAAATTTTTCTTGAAAAATATTTGGTAAATAAAGAAATCTATTCTATATTTGCACTCGCAATAACGGAATAACGATCATTAAAAAATCAAGATAAAAGGAGGGTTGCCGGAGTGGTTAACGGAGCAGTTTGCTAAACTGTCGACGCGAAAGTGTCGCAAGGGTTCGAATCCCTTACCCTCCGCTTTCTTTATATATTCGGGGCGTAGCGTAGTCCGGTCATCGCGCCTGGTTTGGGACCAGGAGGTCGCAGGTTCGAATCCTGCCGCCCCGACTTTTTTAACGCGCTTATTTAACTAGGCGAGAATCAACTTTTAAGGGTGCGTAGCTCAGCTGGATAGAGCATCTGCCTTCTAAGCAGACGGTCAAAGGTTCGAATCCTTTCGCGCTCACAAAAAACTCACAATTTACTTGTGAGTTTTTTTGTTTTTACCGGTTTCCACTATTCAAAAATAAAAACTTTTTGTGATCGGGGCATTAAGCTAAAGTTAATTATCTGTAAAATATTGCCCAAACCATTGATCAAAACGTTCTTTATGTTTTTCCTGTGCAGCTTTAATCAGCGGATCCGGTTTTTCAATACGGTTTAGGCTGTAATCATCCTTCATCCATTTTAAATATTCGTTTAAATCTTCACTTTCTTCATATTCCTCTTCATCTTTATAAAAATAGACTTCACCAAACTCCACCGAAATTTCAGTATCATAAGTCAGCTGATGTAAAAGCTGTAAAATGTTTTCAGCAACAATATGGACTCCGCCTTCATCTCCAAAGACCGCAACAGGCATCTGGTTTAAGAGTTGATCTGTCCCGTCATTCCAGATTGCATAAAATGAACCCGAACCATTGGCCTGGCCAAAGGGTAACAGTCGACTTAAAAAGTTTTCATTGTCGCTCCAACTTTTCAACCCGGATTTTTCGTCGATTAAAACTCCAAAACCCTGTGAATAGTTTTCAAAAGAAGAAATATGGTTTTGGAAATAGATTAGTTTTTCCAGCTCAGCCGGGATCTCTGTCAGTCCTAAATTTTCTTTAAATTCTGAGATATCGATCATAATTTAGTTTAGATTTTATTTGAACAAAAATAAAGGAAGTTTTTTCTTTTTTATAATTTCACTAACTACAAAAAAATCTACACCATTTAAATAAAAGAACTATAATATATCTACAATGCTTTTACCAGAAACAACAATTCCAAAACTGAATAAATTTGTGATAAGCTCAGATTTTACCGAAAATACTTTTTTAAACTCACTATTTTATTTTAAAACAGAAATACTTAAAATTCAGCCCAGTAAACTTCATTAGTCTTATTGTATATTTTTACACTCTGATAAAAAATGCATTTTTTTCAATTATTTGTTTTTTTTATCAAAAAAAGTATATATCTTTGCAGCCGCAAAAACAACGTAATATACGTCGTTTATGATGACCAATCGGGGCGTAGCGTAGTCCGGTCATCGCGCCTGGTTTGGGACCAGGAGGTCGCAGGTTCGAATCCTGCCGCCCCGACTTTTTTTAAATAAAGATTCCGATATGGGTGCGTAGCTCAGCTGGATAGAGCATCTGCCTTCTAAGCAGACGGTCAAAGGTTCGAATCCTTTCGCGCTCACTTAATGACACCATTAGGACAATTTAGGTCAAATGGTGTCATTTTATTTATAAATCCTTGTAATTCAGTCTATTTAGAATATTTTTCACCCTTTTACCTTATTTTTTAAAGCAAAAATTTTTTCTTAAAAAACAAATGTTTTATCTTTTTTAGAGGATTTTTCGATTAAAGCTCCATATTGTTGCTACGAACCTGACAGGATTCGAACCTTTTCAAAAATATTAAATAGCTGAAAATCAATCAAATACTAAAAATGGTTTTTTTATGTAGAACAAAAAGTTCGAAAAGACAAGCCCATCAAGTTATCTATACAGGATCTCGAACACTTTAAAAGCTCCGCAAAAAAACTGTTTTTCAGCGTTTTATATAAATACAATTTAAAATATCAGCTTTACTCTGAAAAATCAAAAACTAATCAATCAATTTTTAGATATTTTTTAAGTTTTGTTCATACCCTAAAAAATATAATTCTTTAAAAAATTCAACTATTGCTTGCTCTGTCTGCTGACCATGGATTTCTTTTATTCTAGAAAATGAAGGAGTTAATCCAAATATGTTCTTAACACTTTCTGATAACATTTTTTCAATATTCCCTTTTATTACTTTTACTTTCTCCGGAAAAAACAACCTGATAATTCTCTGTTTGGTTATAGTATCTGAATTTTCATAAAACTCCCCTAAGTGGTTAATTATGTAATCAGTCCCCTTTTCTATATGTTTTTCAGCCACTATTTTTAAAGCCTACTGTCTCAATTTATCAGTATTATCTTTTAAAGATTCCTGACAACGACTTCTTATTAGTATATAATCATCATAGTCAATATTCCCATTTGAAAATAGCTTTTGTGCATTGAATCCCCTATCAATCAATTTTTCCATTTCTTTCTTTATCTCCTCTTTTTTCTGAACATAATCATGATGTTCTTCACCGTAAATTTCCTTTGAGATACTATTGGCAAGTTCTAAAAATGGTTCTACCACTCTATTATTCTTAAGAAATGAGAGAAAACTCAAATTGATAACGTCAGCTCTTACCCGGTATGAACAACGTCCCATACAATGGTAATAATAATATTTTTTAGTATGTCCCTGCGATCCACTTCCTGTAAGCGTATTTCCACAATTAGGACATTGTAGGACACCTCTAAAAATTAAATTTTCATTGACTATCCTTTTTGAAGTTAGTTTCTTAGGATGGTTTAAATCTGCGTCTTTTATTATTCTTTGAACATGATCAAATAAAACTACAGGTATAAGACGCTCATGAGTACTCTCAACAATTCTTTCAGCTTTATCTTCGAATGCCGGAATTTTTATTTTACCACAATAAATAGGATTTCTTACCAGCCGGTAAAAAGCACTTCTACTGCAATTAAGCCCATTTGATACCGCATCCTTGTATATTTCAGTTAAACAATATTTATTTTGTCTCACTATAGCTGTAAAAGCCTTACTGAACTCCTTGCGGTACCGAGAAGTAAGTTCGAGACAATCCTAGAGATCCCCGCTTTTAAGGAAATGTTCTGGCATATTAATCAGAACCATCATATTGCCGCACAAAGGCGCAGGGCTCATGCTATACATCTCAGTGCACAAAACGGTATGAAATCTTTTCGTTTTTGTATCCTCAGCTTGTTGAAAGATTTCCCACTAGCCAAATTGCCTCATACCTTGGCATCACCCGCGAAACATTGACCCGGGTGCGGAAAGGATTGTGAACTTAATATAAACCTGTTAATGAATCGACATTAAACCGCGTCCTCCTCTCGTCTGGGAAGTGAGGGTTGGTGTTAAATTAATGTTTTTTTTAAAATTTCTTTCTTGTCTGTCGGTAATCTAATCGTTTTCTGATTTAATCAACTATTTACATAAAGGGAAAAATTCTTGTTAAGATCGATGCCTTTCCGTAAATCAAGTTTTACAACGGATACCTAACTCTACCCCTCTTTCGTCGCTTTTGTTTTGACTAAATTATTATATAAACATCAGAATTAAGCTTCATCTTTTTTGGATTCTTCATGTATTTTCCTTCTTCCGATCAATTGGGTTGGCGGATGTCCAAACAGTTTTTTAAATGCAAAGGAGAAATGGGAGAAATTTTCAAAACCAAGATCGAGATAAATCTCAGAAGGTTTTTTGCCATTTTTATCGATAAGATGATACGCTTCTTCCAATCGTTTCTGTACAAGCCAATGCCTTGGAGTAGTATGGAATATCTTTTCAAAATCACGTTTGAAAGCGGATAGGCTTCTGTCTGTCAGATAGGCAAAACGCTCGATACTCACATTGAACCGGTAATTGCGGTTCATAAACTCCTCAAGATTTATTTTCTCAGGACTGGTAAAGTCAAAAAAAACATTGGCAAGTTCAGGATTTACCTTGAGGAGCACCAGTAAAAGTTCGGTCCTCTTGATATCCAAAAACTGTTCTTCCATAACTCCGTCCTCATTAAAATAGGGAATTATCGATTCCATAAAATTTTTGACCAGCCTATCTTTACCTAAGGGAATAATCGCACCTACTGTTTTACTACCTTCAGCTGTGAATCCATAGGTATCCTTAAAAGTCTTTAAAAAATCCTGTTGGAATAAAATGAATATCTTTTTGAAGGCTCCATCCTCCGGCTGTTTAATATATTTTGCCAGATGGTTCCTTCTAGCTATACCATAATCACCGGACTGGATTTTATATTCCTTATGTCCATCATAAACAAGCATCGAGCCCGAAACCAGGTACATAAAACAATGGTCCGGGATAAACTGCTCTGCACCGAGAGAAGGACTCATATAACAGGAAGCAATACTTGATTCTTTCATAGTATAAATTTAACAATTATTGCTTTACCTGTGGTCCCTTCAAAATAAGATTACCGCGATGCATAACTTTTTATTTTTTTATCAGACCTAGCTCCAACATAGAATTTGCCGTGGCCATTACCGCTTCCTCACTGGAGCGAGGCGACCAGTTTAGTAATTGCTTTGCTTTGTCACCGCTCGTTTCCGCATATTTACCAAGTAATGTGGCCAGCATCCTTAACGATGGATTGAATATTGCCGCTGTTCTGACAATCCAATTGGGCATTTCTTTGGTAGGAACCTTTGCTGCTACCTCCCCTAGATTTCTCTTCAATATTTTAGCAATATCAAGCATTGAAAGTGCATTACCCGTGGTAGCAAGATACCTCTCCCCTGCTGCTTTCGGATGGGTCATGGCAAGGAGATGCAGATCAGCAACATCACGCACATCCACATGGCAGCAATATACTTTTGGACATGCTTTTATCTCACCTTCCAGCATTTTCTTCACTACCTGATTGGAATGGGAGTAATCTGTACCGAGAACAGGTCCCATTACTGCCACCGGATTGACCGTTGAAAGTTCAAGACCGCCTCCTTCATTACTGATAAATTCCCACGCGGTTTTTTCTGCAATTGTTTTTGATTTTTGATAAGGATGAAGATTTGCCTTAAGATTCGACCAGTCTTTTTCAGTGTACGGCGTTGTACGGTTTATATTTCCCATAGCTACTGCTCCATAGGCCGATGTTAGCACTACCCGTTTAACACGGGCTGCCCTCGCTGCTTTCAGTACCCTTAACACGCCTTCTTTTGCCGGGATGATCATTTCATTCTCATGGTTAAAGTTAACAATTGGTGTCGGGGATGCTATATGCAGCACATAGGTGCAGCCTTGTACAGCCTCATTCCAGTTGCTATCCTTCGAAAGGTCAGCCTCAATAAAAGTAAGCTCTTCAAAAGAGCTTATACCCCCTTTTTTCAGCATATCCTTCACTTCATTCTGCCTGTTAAGCGAACGCAGTGTTGTTCTGACTTTATACCCTTGTTCAAGTAATTTTATTATACAATGAACAGCAATGAAACCGGAGCCGCCTGTTACTAGCACTCGTACTCCACGATTTGTATCTGACATCTTCTTTGAATTTATAATACAAAGATCGCCCGTAAAACCCCTAACCAGTTTTGCTGTAAAGTCCAAATTTATTGTGCTAGGAAGTCCAATTTAATAATTCCGTGGTTTGTCTAAATAAATGTGGATTTATAACTAAAGGCCTGACAAGGATTTACCGGCAGTAGCTTCTTAACTAATTTTAATCTTTCATACTTACATTTTTTGTCAGAATCCTGGCAGGAAATTTCACATGGCTAAAAAAAGAGTCTAACGGTAAATTTAAATATGGCAGTTCGAGAAAAAGTAGATATCAACACCTAAGAAAAATTTAGCCGCATTAATGACCGTACTAAAATATAAGCTCCTTCTCACATTGATTTTAAAATAATAACCACTTGCATTTTTTTTATTTGACACATCAAAAAATATAGTTATCTAAATTTTTAAGGAACAAGTGTCGTAAAAAGATAAAGGAGAAAAATCGAAATCAAAACTAATCCCTGCATAATATTTGTACGTCCTGTTGCCAGCGAAATCGTAATGATAAATAAAGATAATCCTAACAAAAGCATCGATTTTAAATCTATACCTAGTGTCATCCTGAAATCACCAATTACTGAAGCTAAAGCTACAGCCGGAATACTGAGACCAATACTTGCCAATGCAGATCCAAAAGCCAGATTAAGGCTCGTTTGTAGGCGATTATTATATGCAGCACGGATTGCGGCAACTCCTTCCGGTAATAAAACAATTCCGGCTATAATAATTCCAACGATAGATTTTGGAGCTCCGACTTTGAATACAAGATTATCAACATCTTTTGAAAGATATTTAGCTAAGAGAACGACAATTCCCAGACATAAAATCAAAAATATAATGCTGTAAAACATCATCTTTCGAGTGGGTTTTTCAGGAAGGATCTCATTCTCTTCATTCTCTTCATCATTATTTTTAGGAATGGGCGCAATGAAAAAAGCACGGTGTCTGATGGTCTGAACCATTGTAAAACCTATATATAATAGCAGACAGATAACAGAAATAAAGATTAACTGCAATGAAGTATATTCTCCTTCACTGTGACTTGTCGTGTAATTTGGAAGAATAAGTATAAATACAACAATCACAACAAGTGTAATCATTGCAGTACTTACACCCTGCAGCGTAAAAACCTGTTGTTTATAACGGATTGATCCAACAACAATACACATACCGATAATCCCTGTAAGAATAATCATCACAGCGGCAAATACCGTATCTCTCGCAAGGCTGATTGTTTCCAAACCTTTTGCACTCAGCATTATCGAAATAATAAGAGAAACTTCTATCACGGTTATCGCAAAAGCCAAAAGTAAAGTTCCATAAGGCTCACCTACCCGATAAGCAATGATTTCCGAATGATAAACCGCTGCTAAAACGGCTCCTATAAGAAAGAAAGTGAGGATTAAAGAATATAAATGTCCCGTTAGCGAATAATGCAGCAAATAAGCAATCCAAGCCAATATGGGAGCAATTATCGTCCAGCCTAAAAGGTAGATCTTTTTTTTCATATAATTTTAATTATCTGATGATTGAAAACTTCGATTCGTAAAATCAGATGACATCATAGTCGTTCAAAGTTGTTACAAAATGATAATCAATAAAACTTTTAGAAGTCTTGCATAATTCTAACAATTCTTCATCGGTTTGGTATTCAAAATTAAAATCGTCAGGAACATCCATTGTATATTCCGTTATTATTTCTGTATCCAGAAGCTCAATTGCCATCAGATCATTAAGTGAACTAAGCAGACTTTTTTCTTTCAGAAGAGGCATTTTCTGCATAACAGAGTTTTTAAATTTATATAATATAATTGTTTTCATTTTTTTATTTTTTCTTTCTCAAAGGTAACAAGCTGCATTCTAATAGACGAAAGATATTGCTTTAGATCCTGAACCGTAATATCTTCCTGATTTATAGACATAAACAGAGGCGTTTCATTCAACAGGAAATACAATTCTGGATGTGAAGACTGAATTTTACCCGTCACTTTAAAAATCTTTCTTGTAAGATTCTGCAAATTATCCGGTGGTCTCATATTTTTTTATTTAAATGGAGCATAACATAGTAGGATATTTTCAAATAAAAAAGGACAGGGGCTTTAAAAGCACCTGCCCCTTTTTCTATTAAATCCATCAAAACATATGTACTATTTCTCTGGATTTAATATGCTTATTATGAAAGTTGAGTATTATTAAGAATCTTAATAACCTCTTCACGGCTTTTGCTTAGTTTATTTTCTAATCTTCCCAGCAATTCATTTTCTTTTCCTTTTTCAAGCACTAAATCTGAATCTTTAAGCTGTGAAAATTTTTCTTTTAATTGTTTCGATTGTTCTTTCCAATCTCCTGTAATTTTAAAAGCCTCATGAGCTTTATTGTGACTTGTATTCATAATTCGAATTTATATGTAACAGAATTATTACAATCCAAAGGTGATCTATTTTAGTCTTATCCTATTATACATTTTGAAAGTAGATTTGCATATATCACACTTTTTATAAGTCTTCTAAATTTTTCAGCCGTTTTTGCTTCAGCTGTTTGTAGAAAGAAGGAGAAAGTCCTGTTATTTTTTTAAACTGATTGGAAAGATGCGCAACACTGCTGTAATTGAGTTTATAAGAGATTTCAGTAAAATTGAGTTCATCATACAAAAGGAGCTCTTTTACCCTTTCCACTTTATTGATAATGATAAAGTGCTGCAAAGTCATACCTTTTACTTCAGAAAATGTATTGGCAAGGTAAGTGTAATCGTAGCCAAGCTTTTCACTGATATAATCTGAGAAATTTTCTTTAGGAAGAGATTCGGAATAATGGATCATTTCTGTGACTGCATTTTTTATTTTTTCGATCAGAATGCTTTTTTTATTATCCAATAACTCAAGTCCGGTTTTAAGGAGATTTTCTTTTAACAGCTGTCGCTGCTCATCCGTAATATCATCCAATATTTCTACAAATCCTAGATCTACTACGGCATTTCTTATATTCAGTTTTTCAAGCTCCTGATGAACCACCATTTTGCAGCGCAGGCTTACCATATATTTTATATATAACTTCATAATCCTTACCGTATTTCGAGTTTGTCAATCTATATGTTGACAGCCACTCTTTCAAAGTTAGTCCTTTAAATTTTAATATCTATGATTTATGTAACAAATTGAAAGACTATTACAAACCTTTCCTTTTTTAATAGATGACCTTTACATAGAATAAAAATATTTTGAAATGTCAAAAGAAAAGGATACAAAGAAAAAAACAGATAAAACACCTGCTGCCAAATCACTAAAAGAGAAGCGGGAAGACAAACAAAACAAAAGGAAAGATAAAGAAAGCGAAAGTCGCAACGCAACAACCTAAATGGTAGAAATAAAAAAAGAAGGAATTATACTCAGAAAAACCGACTTAAATTTTGAAAACGAAGGAGTTCTGAATCCTGCTGTTATTAAGGAAAATGGCAAAATACATTTATTTTACAGAGCTGTTGCCAAAGGTAATTTTTCAACTGTCGGGCATTGTGTATTATCAGATCCGCTTACGGTAGAAAAACGGTCAGATTCACCCATCATTGTTCCTGAATCTGAATATGAAAAACACGGTGTAGAAGATCCCCGAATTGTAAAAATAGATGATGTATTTTATCTGACCTATACAAGTTATGACGGCATCAATGCCTTAGGAACATTAACGACTTCAAACGATCTTAAATACTTTAAAAACAAAAAAATTATTGTTCCGAAAATTTCTTATAAAGAGTTTAAGCTTTTATCGGAATCAGAGGGTTTAATCCCGGATAAGTATAGAAGATACAATGAATTTCAAATCAATCATCCTGACAGTGACCCCATCTTTTTATGGGATAAAAATCTGATTTTCTTCCCCAGAAAAATAAACGATAAATTTTATTTCATTCACAGGATAAGACCTGAAATTCAGATCGTCAGCGTAAAAAATATCGAAGATCTGAATTCTGATTTCTGGCAGGATTACTTTTCACATTTTAAAGCTCACATTCTTTTATCTCCGAAATATGATCACGAATCAAGTTATATCGGAGGCGGATGTCCGCCAATAGAAACAGAATACGGCTGGCTAATGATTTATCACGGTGTTTATGATACCATTAACGGTTATGTTTACAACGCCTGTGCAGCTTTATTGGATCTTGAAAACCCGGAAAAAGAAATTTCCCGACTTCCCTATCCGCTTTTCAAACCCGAAGAAGAATGGGAACTGAAGGGTGAAGTCAACAATGTGTGTTTCCCGACAGGAACCATTGTAGAGAATGACAGACTGTATATCTATTATGGAGCTGCAGACGAAAGGATAGCTGTTGCATCACTCAATATTTCAAAACTATTGAAAGAGTTAATGATGTACGCTGTATAAAGATGATTAGGCAGAATACGGTTAAAAGAAATTAAAAATGAATAAAAATATTAATTCAGACGTGGAGGATAAAGCAATTAGACAAACTTATAATGACAAAAAACACGAAATCTATAATAAAACCAACATTGTCTTTGTAAGCACTTTTCCTCCAAAGGTATGCGGAATTGCCACTTATACACAGGATCTTATAAAATCTCTTCATTCGAAATTCGGAGAATCTTTCAATGCGATGATTTGCCCGATAGAAACAGAAGAGGAAAACTATGAGTATAACCAATATACCGAGTATAAATTAAATATCTCAGATGCCGTTTCTTATTTGGAATTGGCTGCAAAGATCAATAAAAACGACACAATTGAGTTGGTAATGCTCCAGCACGAATTCGGCTTTTTTAATGAAACCCGAAATGGTTTGTTTCTTTTTCTTAAGAACTTAAAAAAAGATGTTATCATCACTTTTCACACTGTTTTGCCAAAACCTGATAAAGAGCTAAAGGAAAAGGTGAAAGAAATTGCCGATTTTGCAAAATCTCTTGTTGTAATGACTAGTATTTCTGCAGACATTCTCTCGAATGATTATGAAATTCCTTCCGATAAAATTACGGTAATCCCTCACGGAACGCATCTTCTGCCATTCACAGACAAAATTGCGTTGAAAGAAAAGTATAATCTTAAAAATAAAAAAGTTCTTTCTACTTTCGGATTATTAGGTTCCGGAAAAAATATTGAAACTACACTGAAAGCCTTGCCGGAAATCATTGCTAAAAATCCTGATGTTATTTTTTTAATTCTGGGCAAAACACATCCTGCAATAGTAAGGCACGAAGGCGAAAAATACCGTGATTTTTTAGAAGATCTCACTTGTAAACTTCATCTGGAAAACAACATCCGCTTTATCAATGATTATCTGCCACTCCCGGAATTACTAGAATATCTTCAGCTTACCGATGTTTATCTTTTCACGTCAAAAGACAGAAATCAGGCAGTGAGCGGCACATTTTCCTATGCAATCAGCTGCGGATGCGCCATTGTTTCCACTCCAATTCCACATGCTTTGGAAGTTTTAAAGGAAGATACCGGAATTATTATTGATTTTGAAGCTCCGGAGCAGTTGTCTGTTGCAGTAAACACATTATTAGAAAATGAAAGCAAACGGGAGGATTTACGTTCAAAATCATTGGAAAAAATGGCTCCGACAGCTTGGGAAAATTCATCAATTCTGCACGCTTTATTATTTCAGGAGTTTGGAAGTAATAAAACAGAACTCAATTATACTCTACCGGAAATCAATCTTGGGCACATTCAAAATATGACAACCGATTTCGGGATGATTCAGTTTTCAAAGATCAGTAAACCAGATATCAATTCAGGATATACGCTGGATGATAATGCAAGGGCGATGATTGCTATTTGCAAGCATTTTCAAAGCAGTAAAGACAAAGCAGATCTGCAATTGATTTCAATTTATTTAAACTTTATTAAATTTTGCCAGCATAATGACGGAAGTTTCTTGAATTACGTTGACGAGCACAAACAGTTTACACAGCAGAACTACGAAACTAATCTGGATGATTCCAACGGAAGAGCAATCTGGGCTTTAGGTTATTTAATTTCATTAAAACAAATTTTACCACAGGAGTTTTCTGAAACTGCAGAGAAAATCATTCAAAAAAATCTTATTTGGGCAGAAAAAATCCATTCTACAAGAGCAATGGCTTTTATTATTAAAGGATTGCATTATCAAAACTCAGAAAAAAACCTTCCATTGTTAAAACAATTTGCGAATCGTTTAGTGAAGATGTATCAACACGAAGCAAAAGACGATTGGCATTGGTTTGAGAATTATCTGACTTACGGAAACAGCGTATTACCGGAAGCTTTACTCTGTGCGTGGATTTCAACCAAAGACGAGCTTTACAAACAAATTGCGGAAGAATCTTTCCAGTTTTTGTTATCTAAAATTATGATTGACAATAATATAAAAGTAATATCAAACAAAGGCTGGATGCAAAAAGAAAACACTGAAAATAACACTCCAATTGGTGGAGAACAGCCTATTGATGTCGCCTATACGGTTTTGGCATTATCTGCATTTTACAAAGTTTTCTATGATGAAAAATATTTACAAATGATGAATAACTCATTCAATTGGTTTTTAGGAAAAAATCATTTGAATCAAATCGTTTATAACCCTGCAACAGGAGGTTGCTATGATGGGCTTGAGGAAAAAAATGTAAATCTCAATCAGGGTGCAGAATCTACCGTCAGTTATCTGATGGCAAGGCTTAGTCTGGAATTTCAATAGAATAAATAACTTCCTTTGATGATTAAAATGAAACATACACTTAATAAAAGAAAAACTAAATTCCGTCTACTCAATAAAAAAAACAGCTTGAATAAAACCTCTCACGCTGAATTTGCCTCATTGCTTTATATCAGAAATACTAATATTGCCTTAAATAAAGACCTGGAAGAAATTCTTCGCATACTAAAAGAACTGCAAAAAATAAATAAAAAATCCCGATTGGTTTTTAAGACCAACTGTACATTGACTCAACATATTCTTTGGGAAACCATTATCAATGAGATAAATCAAAATCTTATGTATATCAAACTCCAAATTGAATACATAAAGGAAAATACTGTACAAGCAAACCACTTTAATTTTTCTTTGTTTTGGCAGCAGAATAAAATTTTCGTAAAAACCATTGAAGACAATTACGAAAAACTGGAGCTATTAGGACATCAAATTCTCCCCAACGAAGAATTACTATATTGGAGAGCAAACATTTGTAATATGTATGATGAGTTTTTTCATATTATGATTTCACTTTTAAATATTTGCAAAATAGAGCTAAACTTTATCAAAACCCATTCTCCTCATAGTCTATCAGAGATCATGCAGAACATTATTATAAACATTCCAAAAATCAAAAATAGTGATAAACTTAAAAGGTATGAACGAATATATATTGAGGCTTTAAAAAACTATAAAGAGGAATTCAGCGAAAGACTTAGTTTTTGGAATGTAGTATTAAAAGCTTTGAGCATGAATAAAGATAAATCTCCCTCAGAACAAATAATGCTAGGAAGATGGATTGATGGTAAGGATAGAAGAAAGATTAATAGCATTTAAAAACAATTTTAACCTCATAAATTAATAGCATGAAACTGTTCACCCGGGAGTGTAACACCAACTGTGTCATAGGATTAAAACTTAAAAACCTCTTTCGAGTTTGAGCCTATCCCCAAATCTAATATAAAGTTGGGATATGGTCAAGCCCCAGTTATGCATTGGCATCGTGCATTTTTTTGCGATATCCTTTTCTGAATGAACTTAAAAATGTCTTGTGTATCGATAGAATCATCTACAAGCTTGTTGCCAAGACTATCACACCATTGGCAGAAATCGGGAATACTTTTCACCAATTTAGTCCAAACTCTACCCTTCGAAGAGCAACCAATTGTGACTTTATCTCCATTCTCATAACCGACTCCGAAAAGATTTGAACTGGATTTAGTATCCTTGTTTAATTCATCAAGACCACTCACTATAGAATTCCCTGTATACATAGTGAAACTGATGGGACCATCTAAAGTAGATTTTAAACCTAAATTAAATAACTCTAACTGGAAATACTCCATCCAGACACTTAGAAATACCAGCCTCATTAAACAAACTTTTATTGGCGCCTACAATGGCTTCGGCAAGTTTATCATGTGTTGTTCCATTATTTGTACTGTTTATATAGAGTAGTTTCTGTTCTTCGTTCAGATATATTATATAGAGATCATATTGACAGTTTAGCAAATCGTCTATTTTCCCCCATTTTACAGGATCAACTTTTTTTGCAACAATGGAGCATCAATTAAAGTATACCTGTTCAAATTAGCTGCGGTGGTAACTATATGCATCTTAGTGGTAGGAACAGTAATACCTACACCTAAGGATCCAGTGTTG
The DNA here is from genome assembly GCF_041224435.1 of Chryseobacterium tongliaonense. NCBI lineage: Bacteria > Pseudomonadati > Bacteroidota > Flavobacteriia > Flavobacteriales > Weeksellaceae > Chryseobacterium > Chryseobacterium tongliaonense. Next base: position 184,568 of record NZ_JBGFFD010000007.1, read on the forward strand.
GTTACAACTATATCATTAGCCTGTTGCGTAACTGAAAGGAATCCCACAGCAGGGTTATCCTTAGCTCCATCAATATGGAAGGTACCTTGTGGGTTTGAAGTACTTACGCCAACCTGAGCATTGCCAAATGATAAGAAACCTGACAGTACAAGTATCAGTGGCGAAACATTTTTCTTCATAATCTTTTGCTTTTTTTATTATTTTATTGTGTTTAATCATTAAAATCGCCTATACATTAAAAGCATCTTTTGATTTTCACCCCTCAAATGGCTGCTTAGTCTGTGACTCGTTCTCTTCTTCTGTTGAGAAGAAGAGCCCAAAGTCAAGGAAACTAATCAGAATTTTGTGCTTTTAGAAGCGATATAAAAATTCTATTAACGTAGGGAATCCGAGAATAAAACTCTAAGACAAAGATATTTTATTTATGTAACTAGCTGATATATAATACGTACGATTTACTCTTGCCTGTTGTAGAAGTAATTCTATACTTCTGCTGTTATATATATTATTCTACTTTAAAAAGTCATTGACCGCCTTATAGAATACTTGAATATTCCCAATAAAATAAAACATTATAAATCAACAAAATACCCGTGAAATCCAATTAAGATCAGCAGCCAAAGAGTTCGGGGATAATCCTATCAAGGCACTAAAAGAGACAACTATTTGATAGTTGTCTCTTTTTTATACCCATAAAAATCTGTGGCCCAAACTTTTACTATGGGGACATTGGGTGTTCGATTTTTGAAGCTAGAATTCTTCTATTACTGATTTGAAATCATATAGAAACGCTCAATATATTTCCTACAGGCCTTTCTCGCAAATTCGAAATCTCCCGGATGTCTTTTTTTTGTAATTTTTGAGATGGATAAAGCAAATCCAATATAGCTGTGATTTCCTCATCATCTACCTTAATACCATTTTTGCTAATATAGCAATTGCCTTCTGAACTGATATTTTTATTAATGAAATTCATTTTTCTTATTTTCTTTCTTTTTTTTGATAACACCTTTAATAATTCAGCAATATTTAGGCGTAAGTAGTTGAATACTAAATACATTCAATTTGCCAGGGATAAAACATCATTATAGGCATAGCTTGGTTAATTGACAGCCGCCTCTTTGCCAAATTTTTTCAGTGTTAGAAAATGCGAACGCAGCGCAGATAAAAAACTCTTATTTTCAATGTAAGGCAAATTAAACTCAATTGCCGCCTGCTTCACAATGACGGAGATCTCCCCATAATGTATGTGGCAGACTTTAGGAAACAGGTGATGTTCGATCTGCCTGTTAAGTCCACCAAGGAAAAACGCCGCGAGCCTATTGTGCGTTGCAAAGTTAGCTGTTGTACGCATCTGATGCTCTGCCCAGGCTTCTTCCATCTGCCCCGTTTCATTAGGAACCGGGAAATTAGTGCCTTCAACAACGTGAGCCAACTGAAACACCAGTCCCATCGTCAAGCCTTCGGCAATATGTAAAAGCAGAAAGCCGATCAGAAACTGCCACCAGCTTACATCTAGTACCAATAGCGGCAATACAATAAACAGGAAGTAATAGAGTGCTTTATAGAAAAATAAATTGAAATACTCCAGTTTAGGGTGTCTGCTCTGATGTGTCCCAATTCTTTTCTGGAAAAATTTCACAAAATCCTTACGGAACACCCATGACAGGGAAGCCAGGCTGTAGAGGGGAAATGCATACCAATGCTGGTATCGCTGAATACGATTCACTTTATCTTCTTCAGCAATCCGGATCAATCCCGGTGCTACCTCAATGTCTTCATCGTGCCCAGGGATATTCGTATAGGTGTGGTGAACCACATTGTGAGTGATGCTCCAAATGTATGGATTGGCACCGATCAGATTAAAAATAAACCCAAACAGTTTATTCACTTTTTTATTATCAGAGAGCGCACCATGTATAGCATCGTGGCATACATTGAAGCCTACAAAGGCACTAAACATACCTAAAACCACTGCAAGTGGCAAGAGCACCCAGGTAGACAACAGGCCCGAAATGATTACAAGGTAAATTCCGATGAACCCTGCAAGGAAAAACACAGTCTTGCCCCACATGTGGGCATTGGCATGCTGACTTAATTGATGCTGACTGAAAAACTGATCTACTCTGTTTCTGATGGTTGCATAAAAACGAGAACCAGAAGATGTTGAGAATTTTACTTTTTGTGACATGAGATATCTTGTTTGATCTACCTAACGCGAACAAACAGATGTGCTAAAATCGGGTGTTGGAATAAGGAGGGTATTGAGTTTTTCCGGCACATTACCGGATTGTATACTTATATAACGCATTAATTGTTAATTTATTATATTGTATCATTACAATCTTTACATTATATTCCCCAGAAAAAGACCCATTTTCCTTCTACTCCGTCAAAAGTGGTTTGTTGTTGCATAGTTTTTGATACATCAAGCCATATTATTATCAATTAATATTTACCATATGTCCGACACCACTATATTATCTGAAGGAGTAGAATTTGATCATGTTATACAAGAGGTTTCAAAGTATATACATCTTATTCCATATGGATGCTGATGTAATTATCATAGAATGTTCCCGTTCATAAATGGAACTTTTGAATGCTTTTGCAGATTTTAAATATCCGAACGAGATTGGTCCGGGTGTTTAGGATATTCATTCACCAAGAGCTCCATCAAAAGAAGAAATGGTTGAACTCTCACGAAAGGCTCCAAATGTAATTCCGGCTAATCAATATAAATACAATTTAAAATATCAGCTTTACTCTGAAAAATCAAAAACTAATCAATCAATTTTTAGATATTTTTTAAGTTTTGTTCATACCCTAAAAAATATAATTCTTTAAAAAATTCAACTATTGCTTGCTCTGTCTGCTGACCATGGATTTCTTTTATTCTAGAAAATGAAGGAGTTAATCCAAATATGTTCTTAACACTTTCTGATAACATTTTTTCAATATTCCCTTTTATTACTTTTACTTTCTCCGGAAAAAACAACCTGATAATTCTCTGTTTGGTTATAGTATCTGAATTTTCATAAAACTCCCCTAAGTGGTTAATTATGTAATCAGTCCCCTTTTCTATATGTTTTTCAGCCACTATTTTTAAAGCCTACTGTCTCAATTTATCAGTATTATCTTTTAAAGATTCCTGACAACGACTTCTTATTAGTATATAATCATCATAGTCAATATTCCCATTTGAAAATAGCTTTTGTGCATTGAATCCCCTATCAATCAATTTTTCCATTTCTTTCTTTATCTCCTCTTTTTTCTGAACATAATCATGATGTTCTTCACCGTAAATTTCCTTTGAGATACTATTGGCAAGTTCTAAAAATGGTTCTACCACTCTATTATTCTTAAGAAATGAGAGAAAACTCAAATTGATAACGTCAGCTCTTACCCGGTATGAACAACGTCCCATACAATGGTAATAATAATATTTTTTAGTATGTCCCTGCGATCCACTTCCTGTAAGCGTATTTCCACAATTAGGACATTGTAGGACACCTCTAAAAATTAAATTTTCATTGACTATCCTTTTTGAAGTTAGTTTCTTAGGATGGTTTAAATCTGCGTCTTTTATTATTCTTTGAACATGATCAAATAAAACTACAGGTATAAGACGCTCATGAGTACTCTCAACAATTCTTTCAGCTTTATCTTCGAATGCCGGAATTTTTATTTTACCACAATAAATAGGATTTCTTACCAGCCGGTAAAAAGCACTTCTACTGCAATTAAGCCCATTTGATACCGCATCCTTGTATATTTCAGTTAAACAATATTTATTTTGTCTCACTATAGCTGTAAAAGCCTCACGGATAATATATGCTTCCGGTTCGTAGATGGCTATATATTTTTTTCCATCAGATGTGATTTTATTTCTATATCCTAGAGGAGCTTTGTTGATCCATCTTCCTTCCAGTCTTGCTTTTTGCATTCCCAAACGTACATTACGGCTTCTTTTATCGTTTTCTACTTCAGAAGTAGCCCAGTACATTGCCAACATAATTTTGCTTTCCGGGATTGAGAAGTCTATCTGCTGTTCAATTGCCTGAATGGAGACTTTAATATTCTGCAATCTTTCTAACATCTTGTAAGCGTCCATAATATTGCGGCTGAATCGATCCCAATAAGTAAAGAGAATAAGTGAAGATTGGTTCTTAGTGAGCTTAAGTTCAGCGAACAGCTTGTTCCACTCCGGTCGGTTAAATGTTTTTGCAGAATAGTCTTCGAAAATAGTTTTGGCAACAATGAGATTGTGATCTTTACAATAGTGCACAAGTCGATCCAACTGGCTGCGTTGGGAATATCCTTTTACAGCCTGTTCATCAGTACTGACTCGTATATACAGATAAACGGCTTGCATGGCGTGGTATTAATTAAAGTCCTTTAGTTAAAACTCCTATATATTAAACGAAAAACAGAACAACTTATTTGAATAATTTATATACAAGTTTTTACAAAATGGCTTTTATGCTTCGGTCATATTCTGTTTTACTGGATAATAGCATGATTTATATTTATTGCAGAATCATGGCAGTAATTTGAAAAGGATTAAAATAGTGGAATTTTATGCTATTCTGAAGAGGATGGTTCGGATCTGTGTAGATATTTATTCAATTCCAATAATTATGTCAGAAAAATACTAAAAAGTATATTTTTAAAAATACTTTTTAGTATATTTGCAACGTTATAGAGAAAGATCATGTTGACGAAAGCAGAAAAAACAAAGCAATTTATACTTCATACAGCGGCGCCGATATACAATCAGAAAGGTATTTCCGGAGTCAGCATTGATGATGTCCTTGCAGCTACAAAGCTCACAAAAGGCTGTCTTTATAGTCATTTTGAAAACAAGGAGGATCTTACAAACCAGGTGGTCGATCTGTTGCTAAAAAAGATATCAGACCAGATGAGACTGGAAGTTGCTAAGGGAAAAACAGTAAAAGGAAAACTGTTCAATTTTTTAGATTTTTACAAAGATCCCATCCAGACATTTGTCCCGGGAGGCTGTCCCATCATTAATACTGCAGCTGAAGTGGACGATAATTTCCCACTGATCAAAGAGAAGGTAGCATCCGTATTCCGTGCAGGGCAGGAAGATCTTACGAACCTGTTGAAACAAGGCATAGAAGATGGAGAGTTTTCAAAAGAACTTGAACCTTCTGTCATTGCATTTAAGATTGTGGCTGCTGTGGAAGGAGGCATTGTCATGTGTAGGGTAATGAATTCTGCAAAGCCTATGGTCTCTCTGATAAAAAACCTGAAAGCCGAACTCGATCAGTATAGCAACTAATTTTTTTGGACTAAAATAGACCAAAAAGTATATTATTCTTTTAAAATAGACTAAAAAGTATAATACATAACACATACATTCATTATGGGTAAAACAGCGTTAACATCAGAAACCAAATTTGTAGGCATCGAAAACAGGAATATAGCCTATCGTCAGATCGGAAACGGATCTCCGATCATACTTGCCAATCGCTTCAGGGGAACCCTGGATACCTGGGACCCATTATTTCTGGATCTATTAGCGGAAAAGAACACCGTGATCACTTTTGATTACCCTGGTATCGGTTATTCAGAGGGAGAACTGCCAACCGATATTAAGGAAGTTGCCAGTGAGATCATTAAGTTGGCCGACAGCCTGGGTATTGATAAATTCCATGTCTTGGGATGGTCTTACGGTACGTTTGTAACCCAATATGCTACGTGGTTGGCACAGGACCGTATATTGAGCAATACCGTAATCGGAGGAAATCCAATAGGGAAAAACGAAGTTCCGCTTGAGCCTCTTTTTCTAGAGCTGGCCCCTAAGCCTGCTTACGATTTTGAAGATTGGGTCACTCTATTCTTCGAACCTACATCGGAAAAAAGCAGATCAGCAGCCAAAGCTTCAACAGACAGAATCCATGAACGTCTGGACTGGAGTAAAGTACCTTCTACTGAAGAATTGATCGGTCGGTACATTGCCGGCATTGCGAGTGCAACCGAGGATGCCCTCAATGTTAGGGAAGGTTATAAAACCTTACAGGTACCTGTTTTTGCTATTTCGGGAGACCACGACATATCTCTTGCAGTAGAGAATTGGTTCCCATTGTTAAAAAATGCACCTACCCTACAGCATTTTATCCTTAATGACGCAGACCACGCTCCCCATTACCAAAGTCCTGAACTTATTGTGGGTTATATTCATAATTTCCTTTTAAAATAAAAATCATTTACCAAAATAAAAAAAATGAGTACAGAAAACATTTTCAAACCCTACACTCTAGGGAGTGTAGAATTGTCGAATAAGATCGTTATGGCTCCAATGACCAGAAGCCGATCGGATAATGCAGATAATGCCCCAACATTATTAAATGCTGAATATTACGGACAAAGAGCGTCTGCTGGTCTTATTATTACAGAAGGCACTGTTATTAGTAGAGATGGCGTGGGTGTTCCGAATGTGCCAGGCATTTATTCTGAAAAGCAAATAGAAGGATGGAAACTAACTACAAATGCTGTGCATGAAAAAGGTGGGAAAATTTTTGTCCAGCTTTGGCATACAGGAGCATATTCGCATCCTGACCATCACAATGGAAACGCACCGCTAGCTCCATCAAGCTATAATCCAGATCTGGATATATTCACGCCTACCGGTTTCAAGAAAAGTGAAACTTCCAGAGCAATGAGCCTGGAGGATATCAAGCAAACCATAGCAGATTTCAGACAGGCAGCTGTCAATGCATTCAAAGCAGGTTTTGATGGTATAGAGTTGCATGGAGCAAACGGTTATCTTTTACAGCAGTTTTTCAGTAAGAACAGCAACCAAAGAAATGATCAATATGGTGGTTCCATAGAAAACCGTGCACGTATTCTCTTTGAAATCCTCGATGAACTTAAAAAAGCTGTGGACATTTCCCGTGTCGGTGTACGCTTTAATCCTTCATTAAATAATCTTATGGGTATTTCTGTTGACGATGAGACGATCGCCATCTATGATTATATTGTTGATAGGCTTAACGGCTATGGATTGGCTTACATTCATCTAACCGAACCATTTACAGATGTTACAGGAAACCCATTCGCTATCCAGGAGGTGGCCAAACACTTCCGCAGCATTTATAATGGCACTATCATCATCAACCGTGGTTTCACGAAAGAAACGGCCAATGCCGTACTGGAAGCCGGTGATGCTGATCTGGTATCATTCGGAACTCCATTTATCGCTAATCCGGACCTGGTTGAGAGATTCCGTACCGATGCGGAGCTTGCCATTCCAGATCAAAATACATTCTATACACCGGGAGCAGAAGGATATACAGACTATCCGGCACTCCAAAAGAACTAATAATAATGCAGAGGAAAATAACAATTATCCGTAAAATCGGGATTGCTTCCCTATTGGTCTGTATGACAGTCAATACAGCATTTTCCCAATCAAAAAAAAATAAAACGATGGACAGTAAAAACGAAAAAGTTACCGTGTATACACAGGAAACTGCACCTACCCAATATATTGAGGTAAAGGGTACTAAATATGCTTACCGTTCTTTCGGTCAGAAAGAAGGTATTCCCCTGGTATTTTTTATCCATTTTGTAGCAACTATGGATGATTGGGATCCTGCGGTTATTAACCCCCTTGCTGAAAAACACCCTATCATACTTCTGGATAACAAAGGTGTGGGAGGTTCAGCAGGCACTACCCCGGAGACAATTGAAGGCATGGCTGCGGATGCCGCAGATGTAATCAGAGCCCTGGGGCATAAAAAGGTTAACCTGCTAGGGTTTTCCATAGGTGGGTTTGTGGCACAGGTCGTATCAGCAGAGAATCCCGATCTTGTTAACAAAGTTATCCTGGCCGGTACAGGTCATAAAGGAGGTAAGTATACAGCCAACATACTTAAGCATGTGGAAGCTGCCCGAAAAGCGGAGCCGGAAAATCCCCGTCTATATCTTTTTTTCTCTCCCTCAGCGACAAGCCAAAAAGCAGGACTTGACTATACGGAAAGGTTGCAGAAAAGAATAAAAGAAGACCGTGTTCCAGCCTTTACCCAAACAGCTATTCAGAATCAGGCAGCAGCAATTATCCGTTGGGGAAGTGAACAGGATGAAGAGTTTACCCTGCTAAAAAAAATCAGACAGCCTGCACTTATTGTTAATGGTAATAATGATATCATGGTTGCCACGCAGGACTCATATAATATGGTCCAGAATATCCCCAATGCCAAATTGGTGATCTGGAGCGATTCAGGGCATGGAGCTTTGTACCAGTACCATAATGATTTTACATCTGAGGTAAACAGCTTTTTGAAAGACTAACCATCACGACAGTCACATCATTTAATTTTAGAATTTATAAAGTGAAAACAACAGGAAATACAGTATTCATAAGCGGCGGAAGTGCCGGTATCGGCCTCGCTATCGCAAAAAATCTAAGTGCAGCCGGAAATAAGGTGATTATTAACGGACGTAATGAAGAACGTCTTACCAATGCACTGCAGCAACTTGACAACGCTACTGCTATCCAGGGTGATCTCTCGATAGAAGCTGATCGATTACGAATCGCTGAAGAATTGAAAACAAAGCATTCAGATGTGAACATTATCATTAATAACGCAGGAGCAGCATTCGGATATCTGTTGAGTGAAACAACCAATGCCCACGAAAAGGCACAGATCGAAATGAATACCAATTATTTTTCGGTAATCCATTTTACAGAACTGTTATTGCCCCTCTTATTAGAGAAAGAGTCGGCATCGGTAGTGAATATATCATCAATCGCTGTTTATGGAAGCCACAAATTCCTTCCGACTTACGGAGCGACAAAAGCAGCATTGCACAGCTATACAGTTGCGTTGAGACAAACCTACGAGGAATCCAAAAACCTTCAAGTATACGAGGTTTATCCACCGCTGGTAAACACAGAATTCTCTGCTGAAATTGGAGGAGCGAACGGAATACCGCCTTCGGAAGTGGCAGATGAACTTTTCATCGCCCTTGAAAAAGATCAGTTTGAAGTACCTGTTGGTGAAACAAAGGCCTATGCAGCCGCTACCCGGGAAGCGTTCGCCAGCCTTTCACGCAACAGAGGATAAACAGCCGTAATTAAAGCAGTTCATGGGATGTGCTCTTAGATGGGCACATCCCTGTTAAAAAGAAATTATATGGAATTAAAAGGAAAAACAATTTTGATAACAGGTGGAGGTTCGGGTATAGGACTGGAAGCTGCAAAACAGTTTCTTGAAATTGGAGCAAAGGTTATCATAACAGGCAGAAACCAGCAGAAACTAGATGAAGCAAGGAACAGGTATCCGTCACTTATTGCAATACAGAGCGATGCAGGAAACGAACAAGATGCCAGAGCTCTCTACCTTCAGGTGTCTGCTTTGAGTGGTATAGATATCCTTTATAATAACGCCGGGGTTGGCGTCCCGCCATTAAATCTTGGCATGGCTGATGATAGGCATCTTAATGGAGCAGCCTACGAAATGGAGGTTAATTATCTTGGTGTTATCCGTCTGAACAACCTGTTTATGGATATGCTCAAATCAAGAAAAGAAGCCGCCATAATCAATACGACATCCATACTCAGTATCGTACCCTCTGTCATGGAAGCAACCTATTCTGCATCCAAAGCCGCTTTGGCATTTTACACCAGGTCATTAAGAGAGCATCTGCATATTATTGGCAGTAATGTAAAAGTCTTTGAATTGCTGCCTCCGCTGGTTGATACCGAGATGACAGCAGACAGAAAAGACAAAAAACTATCTCCGGAGCAGTTCGTAAAAGGGCTTATCAGTGGATTGCATAAAAACCAGTTAACGATACGTGTGGGGGATACAAAACTTGTGTACCTATTAAACCGTCTTGTACCAAAATTTACCTATGGACTGGTTAACCCGGCTAAAGATAAAAAATCATTGAAATAGAAAATTTACTAAAAATAAGACCTTGTGAGCAGCAAATTTGAAGCACGAATCCAACGTGAAAGTGAAAGCGGCTATTTTATCAATGGTGACAGGATGGTACCAATTCCTAACTCATACGACCTCACAAAGCGTTTCCCAGATGCTACCATACATATTTACTACGAACCGCGGCACGGAGGCGTGTTTCAGCAGTACTGGGATTTTGTAAAAAGAGCACTGGCATTTTGTGCATCATAATTTTCAACAATTATATAATTTAGCAATGAAAAAATTAGCAGCAATATTTTTATTAGCATTATCTGTACCTACGCACAGCTATGCCCAGAACATAGAGGCAAAAGCTGAAAATGTGCGCACCTCCATAAAATCGGAAAATCACACTTCATCTTCCATTTTGTTATGGATGCGCACCGATAAACCTCGCCAGGCAGGAATGGAACGTTGGAAATATCCACACTCGCAGATCATTTCGGCAAATAAGGGACTTGAAGAATACCGTCAGATACACTTTACCGAAGAAAACAATGGGCTTTGGCCTTTAATCAATGGTGTAGAAACATCTATCCCATCTGACCGTAAGATTGACGGTGTAGCAGATGTTACGCTCAAAAATATCTTCTCAGTCTTTAGAGGAAAAAAACAGAACAAACTGGCGTACGAGGACGAAGTAAACCTTTTCAAACGTACTTTACTTTACGCGGCATTGGGAAATGCTTCCAAGTCGTATAGCTTGAATGATTCTGATGAAAAAATTCAAGCAAGAAGTATGGTTTTCTTTAGGATTAAAGAAGGTGTAGATAAAAAGGAATTTAAAAAATTTATCAATAATGAACTTACTCCCGCCTTGGCAAATTTGCGTGTTTTGAAAGAGTTGAGGAACAAGGTATACATGCCCTGGAACCAAAAGCAATGGAATACACCAAACGTACAACACGACAATGCGGAAGAAGTACAATTCCAAGCTTCGCTAATTCTTGGCTTCAGCGACAAAAATGCCCAAGACACCTTTTTCAGAAGCGATGAAGTAAAAAAGTTATCCGACAGAATTGCACTTTTTTGTTCCGCAGCACATGCCTATGAAATACAGGAAACATTCACCTTTGTAAAAGGTGGTAAGAAGCTCGCTGAATATCAAAAATAGCTATTGCCGTTTTGCAATTAATGAAATAAACCTGATTAAATAAAGATCACTTCCGTAAAAGCCTGTTTCCTAACAAGTGAAATGATACTTGGGAAAAAGCTGCGGAAAAAGAAAGTAATTTCTATTTACTTTGCATAGCTATTCTAAAATCATATTAATAAATTAGTGAATAATAATTTAACCCTCTGAAATATGAAAGCATACAGTATTTCTAGATACAGTAAAACGGACAGGTTGAAACTTGTCGATTTACCGGTTCCCAACCTAAAGCAAGATGAGGTCTTGGTTGAGATTTACGCCGCAAGCGTTAACCAACTCGACCTAAAAATAAAAAGTGGCGAGTTCAAATTGATCCTGCCTTATAAACTACCGCTTGTGTTAGGGCACGATGTATCAGGAGTAGTAATCAAGGTTGGTTCAAAAGTAACAAAATTCAAAGTCGGTGATGAGGTGTATGCCCGTCCAGCGGATTTCAATATTGGGGCCTTTGCAGAATATATTGCAATAAATGAGAAGGATTTAGCACTAAAACCGACTAATATCAGCTTCGAAGAAGCTGCATCTATTCCATTGGTCTCTTTAACGGTCTGGCAGGCACTCATAGAAAAATCCAATTTAAAAAAAGGACAAAAAGTTTTTATACAGGCAGGTTCGGGAGGTGTGGGAACAATAGCCATTCAATTGGCAAAGCATCTGGGATTAAAAACCGCAACCACAACCAGTGCAGCCAATACTGACCTGGTAAAAAGTCTCGGAGCGGATGTAGTTATTGATTACAGAAAAGAAGATTTTGAAGCTGTTTTAAAAGATTATGACTTTGTATTGAACAGCCAAGATACTAAAACTCTTGAAAAGTCTTTAAACGTGTTGAAGGATGGTGGTAAAGTCATATCTATTTCAGGTCCTCCAACACCAGTATTTGCAAACCAGTTCAAACTTCCATGGTACGTAAAATTCGCTACAAAACTATTAAGTAGTAAGATCCGAGGCAAAGCAAAGAAATTGAATGTTTATTATGAATTTCTTTTTATGACGGCTAATGGAAAGCAATTACAAGAAATCACAAAATTGATTGAAAATGGAATAATAAAACCGATTCTTGATAGAACATTTCTTTTTAATCAAACCAATGAAGCCCTGGAATATATCGCCAGTGGAAGAGCAAAAGGGAAAGTTGTGATTAAAGTGAAATAAAATAGTTTACAGGATAAATGCCAGTCAAATTAATTTCTGTCTTGGGAGATATCTGCTGATTGGAAACATTCCTATAAATTGGACTGAAAATAAAACATCCCTAATAAAATTTATTCATTCTCTAAAGGCTCAAACTGTTCTAAATAAAGGTAAAATTGATGTTAATATCTATATTTCAAACTTATATTTCCTTTTTTACTAATGATCGAAACACAAATAAATATTACAGTAAATAGAAAAGCTGATATCGACATAATCAAAAGTATTTTGATTAGAAACAAAATAGAATTTCCTGTTTATTTAACGGAATTTGGAGAATATTTTGGAATAAATTTCACCAGTAATTATGAAGAATGGGAACTTGACAAATTGATAAGCGATGCGTTTCCTGGTTATGAATTCACGACCGATCTGCACCGAGGAAGAAAAGAAATACGAGTAGAAATTTCAAGGCATCAATCTGAATTGTGTACAACTGATTGGGGAAACCCTATCGAAAATCCCTTAAACGAAACCAAATACCTGATAAAGAAAGACGTAGAAATTCCCATTCAGTTTAATCCGGCAATTAAAGTCCTTTTTGGGCCAGATGAGCAAACTTATCATATAAATATCATTCCTGGTATTAATAATTCTACTCAAGAAAAAGGATTCCTTCTCGTAGATGAATTTAAGCATGAGGCAGATCCTGAAACAGCTGATTTTTTTACAGATAAACTTTATAAAACTCAGCTTGATGCCTTTTATAGAGGTAAGGACAAATTGGAAAATATTGTAAACCGAGATTTCAAGGACTATTTGGAGATCAAAAAGAAAGAAAAACAACAGCGTGAAAAAATTCCTAGGAAGATAGTCCGTGAGTTTATAAAAGCTTGTAATAACTTTGATGAGGAATCTATTTTAAAGGATTTATCTGAGAACCTAAATTTTGAAATAAGGATCAATTGGAAGCAAACACTTATTACTGACGGTTTAGAAGAGTTTAAAAATTATATTGATTCTTCTTATCAAGAAATATGTGGGAGAGATTTTAAAATAAAATCGTCATGGTCATTTATTGAAAAGGATATAAAAATTTCTTTAGAAACATTTACACCACCTTCTGAACCGGAAGAAGCTGCAAAGAGTTTTTATAGAATTCGATTAAATATCAGACTGGACGAAGGTAAAATAACTCAGATAATTTTAGAAAAATAAGAGTATGATTCACGCCATAACATCTCAAGTTATAGTGTTGTCATAAGTATTAAAATGGAAATTATATTTGGCAAAATAAATTAGTTGTTATTTAGAGTCGTTGACAAATATTTATTTCAAAACATCTACCAAAATAATTATTGGCAAATTCGTGGCAGTAATTAAAAATATCCTTAAAAATTAGGTTTAAAGTGCAATGAAAGTATTGGTTAGAATCCTTACCTTTCATTTCATTTGAAAAAGAAATTTCAATACTGAATCAACGCCATAATTAAAAGTTATAAAAGTTCATAGCTTTTTATAAACGAGCTTTGAGCTGATAATAAATCAACTCAAAGCTGAAAATTATGTATTTTAGTTATTATAATAGTCCCAAAAACTTAATAAAATCAATATGGCAAGAGGATTCGAACTTGAATTATTAATCCTAAAACATTAAAAACCAATCTATTGAAAAATAGATTCCTTAAAATATTAGAACAAAGGTTCGAAAAATTGCTCCCGTCAAGATATCTCAAAAGGATCCGAACTCTCCGAACACTCACACAAACAACTAATAATCAAATATTTAACTTCAAAATCCAATTCAAATCTTGTATCAGAAGGTTCGAAGATAATCCTTCCAAGTTCACTTAAAGAGACAACTATTTGATAGCTGTCTCTTTTTTTACCCATAAAAATCCGTGACCCAAACTTTTACCATTAGCACATTTGGTGTTCGATTTTTGAAGCCAGAATTCTTCTATTATTTGTATGAAATTTTATAGAGGGGGCCTCAATATATTTTCTACAGGACTTTCTCGCAAATTCGAAATCCTCTTAAGGTTATAGTGTCTTTTTTTCTGGTTTTTGTAATTTTTTGGGATGAGATAAAGCAAGTCCAATATAACAGCACGATCTATCTTTAAATAGCCGCGCTGCATTTAGTTACAAATTCCTCAAACTTCCGATCTGTATTTCGCATGATAGGTCCATGACCGAAGCAGATAATAGAAGGGTTCAGTTTTGCTAATTTCTGGAGCGATTTGATATTTCGCTGCTGATCCGAGGTGAATATGTTTGGTGGAAGCCGCAGACCAGTCGCTGTCGTGAGCAGGTTCATATTTGTCGCCACATCTCCGATTATGAGTACACCATCCCGCTCACGGAATAAAGAAATATGACCGGCCGAATGTCCGGGTGTCTCTATTACCCGAAAGTTTCCGATCCTGTCATTTTCAACGATTGTCCGTTCGACTTGATGTCCCTGACCTGCCCAGTACTTTTGTTGAAGCTTTGCTATCCAATGTTGTGGAGTTGGATAGTCGTTGGTGACCATACCCGTTTCGGTTCTAAAAACTTCGTCGGAATGGCAAAGTAAGGGTATCGCAAACTCAGCGCATATCTGATCACTACAGCCCTGATGATCTGCATGCGCATGCGTCAGAATATGTTGATAAACAGGAATTTTCTGGAGAGCTTTCCTTACAGTGGTATACGAACTCCGTATTCCGGAGTCTACCAATACACCTTCGATAATATAGCAGTTTATGCTGTTCCGTGGCATTAGTGAAATCTGAAATACTTCGGGAGCAATTTGACGTAACATAGTTTTTTTGTGCAAATCTACATCTCTGATCAGGACCGCATAAGGACATTTGTCCTATAATACGTTAGGTCTGTCTATGTATTTGTCTTTTCGCGCGTGTAAGCGATCGCTGCGTGATGCCCAGGTACGATGCCAGATCCTGAGTTGCTACACGCTGGACCAGCATCGGTTCGCCAGACAGAATATGACGATATTTATCCACAGCCGACCTATTATTGTAACTCAGCAGATAACTTTCCTTTTGTTTATACTCCTGCTCCATCACTGATTTTACAACTCCGTTCCAAGCAGTCACCTGACCCAGGAGATGATGATACTCCGGGTAGCTAATTCTATAGATCAGGCTATCTTCTATAGCTCTGATACTCCTTCTGGATTTTCCCTGCGTCACAAACTCCGGAAACGAGGTGACAAATTCATTTTCAAACTTGAAGCAGGTTATATTTTCCTTTCCCTCTTTGTCGATAGCATATGCTTTTAAAGCACCATCAGCGATAAATCCAATATAACGGCAGGGTTCATCCTCACGAATAAAAAAATCACCTTTTTTTAAGCGGATCGGTTTGAAGAACTGCGCAGAAAAGTTAATTTCCTTAGCTGATAGTCCTCCTGTTGAAGATAGATAAGTTTCAAAAACGTCAGTCATTTCGTCTTTTTATTTTCTTCTTAACTGTTTAGTCAGTAAAGATCTCATATTTCTATTATTTCTCGAGCAACAGACTTACCCATTCTTCACGCTGCAACTGCTTTTTCAACTCAAGGTTGTTTTCTTTACAAACCTCCAGAATATCGTCTACATCAAAGAAACATAATCCTGAAAGCAATAATTTTCCACCTTCATTCAAAACAGATACATACGTCGGAATATCTGAAATCAGAATATTACGGTTAATATTAGCCAGAATAATATCAAAGTTTTCTTTTCCTAAATTTTCGGCAGTTCCCTGTTCAATATCCAGCTCAACACTGTTTCTTGCTGCATTTTCTTTTGAGTTTTCTACCGACCATTCATCAATATCAATTGCTTTTACATCACCTGCACCTTTCTGTTTGGCATAAATTGCCAGCACGGAAGTTCCGCACCCCATATCCAGTACCTTTTTACCGTTTAAATCCATATCCATCATCTGCTGGATCATCAGGTGGGTTGTAGGGTGATGACCGGTACCGAAAGACATTTTAGGCTGGATGACAATTTCATGCATTCCGGATACAGATTCATGGAATTCTGCTCTGATCAAAACTTTATCATCAATATTTATCGGTGAAAAATTCTTTTCCCATTCTTCATTCCAGTTGATATTCGGCATTTCCTGGAAAGAATATTCAATTTTCACATTTTCATTCTCAAAAAGCGGAAGTGTTTTAAGCTCGTTTTCATTGAATAAATCTTTCTGAATATATCCTAAAATACCATCGATTTCTTCCGTGAAACTGTCAAAACCTATTTCGATAAGCTCTGCCATTAATATCTCGTTCCAGGGTTGGAGTGGGGAAATTTTGAAATTAAATTCTAAATAATTTTGCATGTGATAAATTTGGTACAAAAATAATGAATTAATAAGGTTAGAATTTCCGGAAATAATGATTTTTTTAATGTAAAGAGCGGAATGTTTTTTCATGCCGAACTTTTTAAACTTTAAATCTGAACCATTAAGATTGATGAAGGTAGTAAGGGTATTAAGTGTGACTGCGTTTTTAAGTTTCGGCTAAAGCCAAATATTATTACGTAATAGAAAAGCGGGCTAAAGCCCGCTCCTATTGATAATAATTTAACCTAAATTTAAACCTTAAACCTGAACTGAACCATTAAGATTGATGAAGATATTAAGGATATTAAGCCTTACTGCGTTTTTAAGTTTCGGCTAAAGCCAAATGTCATTATGTTAAAGAGAAGCGGGCTAAAGCCCGCTCCTAATTGATAATAATTTTATTGAAATTATTTTCTTATTTGGATGAATGGTTATATTTTAACCGTATTAACCATTGACTCTCAACTCTCAGCCATTATGGATTCGTAGAGAAGATAGAACCGTTTGCGATTAACGCTCTTCTGTTCATTTTCAGGATATCTCTTACCCATTCTGCAAAATCTTCCGGTTGTAGTACTTTGTCGGGGTTCCCGTCAGTTAGTCCGCCCTGGATGCTCATATCTGAAGCAATTGTACTCGGGGTCAGTGTAATCACACGAATGTTTTGCTTTCTCCATTCCGCCATCATTGATTGTGATAAAGAAACCACGGCTGCTTTGGATGCTGCATAAGCCGACATATTCGGTCCGCCTTTCAAACCGGCTGTTGATGCTACGTTGACGATATCGCCTTCACCTTTTGCTTTTAAGAAGGGATAAACCGCTTTTGCCGCATAATACACTCCAAAAAGGTTGGTTTTTATTACCTGTTCCCAGGTCTCGGATGGCATTTCCTCAATGGTTCCAAAGTCACCTATTCCAGCGTTGTTGATTAAAATATCAATAACTCCAAGTTGCTCAGCCAAAGATTCAATACCTGTTTTTACTTCAGATTCGTTATCAACACTAAAAACCGCGTAAGCTGCATTTACTCCGGTATTTTTGATTTCTTCAACCGTATTTTTAAGGTTTTCTTCGTTTCTTCCGGTAACGGCTACATTTACTCCTTCATTAGCCAGTGCTAAGGCAACTGCTTTACCAAGACCTCTTCCACCACCTGTTACAATGGCATTTTTTCCTTTTATATTCATAGTGATATACTTTTCGTGATACAAATTTACGAAACGACATTTTTAAAAACCTATAATATTTGTGTTTAAACCTTTTTCTTTTGTTTTGAAAAATTCTAAATTGATTACTTCATTTGTCGACTCACTTCGTTAAGTTTCGTGCGGGTTAACTGTTATTGAAAGCTTAAAGGTTTTAAAAACCTTTAAGCTTTTATTCGCCAGGTAAGCAAAAGTTTTGTAATAAAAAAAATAAAACCGGCTTTTGTAAGCCGGTTTCCTGAAATTGAAAGTATAGTAAAAAAAATGAAAAACTAAGGGATAAGAACAGGTTCTTTAACCTCAAATTCTTCTGAAGCGGTAAACTGATTTCCATACATGTCGATCGCTTTCACTTCAACCTTATGTTTTCCCTGTGTTAGTTTATTGGTAAACCCACCCGTCCAGATGTGTTTTGACATTTCAGGGTTTGAAGGTCTTCTGCCCGGAAATAGATTTTGTGTAGTATCCCATTTGAATACTGACATTGCGAAATTCGGGTCAATTGTTTCATCATATTCCATCTCTTTCCAGTCGCCATTATCAATTCTATATTCTACCTTGTCTTTTTTGCTTCCCATAAAGAAGTTAGCAAGCACTTTTGCAGAGGTTTTTGAAGGGAACGGAATAACTTTCGGAACGTATAATTTGATCTGATAATCTTCCGGTTTTCCGGCTGTTTTGTATTTAATTTTATACTGATTGTCTGTAAAGCTGATGAATGAATATCCTTTTGCCGTTCCGTCTCTCATGGTAGAAGTCGGTAAGCCTGCTTCATCAGGAGTTCCTGAATACCAATCGCCACAAGTGGTTCCCACGTTATATTCGTGTAGGTCTTTTGAACCGTTCCAGCCAGCCTGTTTTCCGTAGAAAATCTGCTGCTGAATATGAGTATGCGCTGATAAAATCAATGCATTCTGAAAAGGAGTCAGATAATCAAATAATTTCTGACGGTCTGCATTCCTGAAATTATCTTCATCTTTATGATCCAGCGGAATATGGAAAGAAACAACAACCAATTTGTTCTTATCTACCAGCTTCAGATCATTTTCAACAAACTTCAGCTGATCTTCACGGAAGCCACCCCAATATCCTTTCCCATCTCTCGGATCCGGATATAAAATATCATCTAAAATAATGAAGTGTACGTTTCCATAATTGAATGAATAGTTGGCAGGCCCGAAATTGGATTCAAATGTTTCGTCTGAAAACTGATCTTCTTTGGCATCGTAATTCATATCATGATTTCCCATTACATTGTACCATGGTAAACCGATTTCTTTCATTACGTCTGCATAAGGCTTCTGTAAGCTTAAGTTGTCGCCTACCAGATCACCCAGACTGATTCCCAGTACTGCATTTTTTCTGGTATTTTTAACTTCATTTACAATTCCTCTTTTGAAATAATCCAGTTCTTTTTCTGTATAAGGCTGCGGATCACCGAAAACCAGAATATCAAAATCTTTATTCTCCGTTTGCTTATACAACGGGAAATTCAATTCTTTAGGAAGCTCTCCTGTAGGTGCACTCCCTTTGTATTTAAAATCAGCAGGAGAACCTTTTGGTTTGTATTGATAGTAATACTGAGGCAGGTTATTGCCGTTTAAAGCGGTCTGATATCCTGAAGGCTTGATGACAAAAATCGTCTGATTTTCCTGAACCGGAAGGCTGTATCTTCCGTTTTTATCTGTTAAAACCACCTGAACTCCATTGGAAACCGGTACTCCTTCAATTCCTTTTTCTCGGTTTTCTTTTTTCAGATTTTTATTGCTATCCTCATAAACATATCCTGAAACGGAAGTTTGAGAAAATGCCATTGCAGAAATTAATAAACATGGCATTAAAAATTTTATAGTCATTGTATGATCGTATTTTAAATTATTTGTGATTGATTATTGATTCCACCATGTTTTGATATTGATATTATCTCCACCCATCTGCTGAACGGCAGCCTGGTAATTTGCCGTATTTAAAACCTTTGGATTGGGAGGATACATCAATCGTTGCGGAAGATTTCCGTTGTTTAAAAGTCCGCCGTTGTTTGGAAGTACCGGGAATCCGGTTCTTCTTTTTTCAAACCACTGCTGCTGATCTACAAAGAACAAAGCAACATATTTCTGGAGCATAATCCTGTCTAATGTTCCGTTGTAAGCTACATTCGGGTTAGCAAAATAATTGGCAGGAACTGTAGCTCCCCATTGCTCGATTGCCGCTTTAACCCCGTTTTCATAATAAGTCTGCGCGCTTCCGGGAATGATTCCTTTATTGGCCAATTCGGAAAGGGTGAACTGTAATTCTGCATAAGGATAAATCAGAATATTCAATGGTGCTTTTGCTAAATTCTGGTTCATATTGGAAGGCTGATATGTAAATACTGTTCCGAATGCATAACCTGAAGGTGCTCCTTTATAGCCAATATTCTGCTGGGTAGGGATATCTTTGGCCTGGCCAAAAAACATCGACAAACGCGGGTCATTATTGGCTTTTAAAGTTTCAACAAAAAATTCAGAAGCCGCTCTGCTCGTTGTAAAATCCTGAGGTCTTGCAATTGGTGGAAGAAGTGGTGAAACCCCTGTAATATTCAGTTTTGCTGTTTCTGCATTACTCTGGAACACGGGATATGTTGTAGGATTATTTACGATTTCCTGGATTCTTTCGTAAACATTCACTTCCCCGTTTTTCTTTAAAATCCTTGTTAGTAATCTTAATGAAAGTGAGTTACAGAATTTTTTCCAGTTGGTAATTCCGTTGGCATCTGCTTCCGCTTTGTAGAAAAGATCGCTACCGGTAAGAGGCTTATTGGTAACAAAAAGAGTATTGGCTGCTTTTAAATCGTCCAATAACTGAACATAAATATCTTTCTGCTTATCAAATTTCGGCTGAGTAATTCCTTCATCAAGTTTTCCTGCCTGTGAAAACGGAACATCTCCGTAAGTATCTGTAAGATTGGAATAAATCCAGGCGTTTAAAACCATTGCAATTGCCTGATAATTTGCATCTTTTTCTCCAATAGCCGCTTCTTTAAGGTCTTTCACCTGTTTCAGCCATTTGTATGAGTTATTCCAGAAACCTGCTCCTGTATTTTCGGTAAGGTAATAACGGCTCAGTGAGTTTCCTTCGTTGGGAAAATCAAGAGAAACCTGCATGATATCGAATGTAAAATCATTGGCTCTCATATAATTCACTGAAGCCATATTGTACTGGATAGGCACCAGTAATTTAGCGGCTACCGGATCGCTTATCCTGCTTTCGTCAATGTTTACTTCATCAAGGCTTCTGTCACAAGAAACCGAAACCAGGCCGATACCTGAAATTAATAATATATTGAATAGTAATTTTTTCATGATTTCAAATTTTAAAATTTAACATTAAGTTGGATTCCCACTGTTCTGGCTGTTGGCAATTGTCCCATTTCAACTCCCGGAGTGATCTGACTGTCATTAAGGGTAGCAGCTTCCGGATCGAATAGCGGGAACTTCGTCCACATCCAAAGGTTTCTTCCGAATAATGCTAAAGACAGATCCGTTAGTTTTAATTGTTCCGTTACACTTTTCGGGAAAGAATAAGATATTCTGGCATCTCTAAGCTTGATGAAAGAGGTGTCAAATGAATTGGTTTCCACGTTGGCTCTTCTGTAATAATCTGCGTAGTAAGCTGAAACAGCAACTCCTTTTGTATTGGGAGAATAAGACCCGTCAGGATTTTGCACCACACCTTCTCCTACGATCAAACCGTTAGGATTATCTCTTCCGATCAGGGTATGCTCAAGCTTCCCCTGTTCCGTCATTTTGTGATGCGACTGGGAATAGGCCATTCCTTTGTACTGTCCGTCGAATGAGAAACTCACTGTAAAGTTTTTATATCTGAATTCGTTTTGAAGGCCTGCTCTCCATTTCGGGTAGGCGTTTCCTATTTTCTTCATTTCAGTAGGTTTGGCCGTTAATCCGTCAGTTCCGTAAACTACCTGCCCATCCGGCGAATACATTAATCCGTAACCGTACATATCTCCAAGTGAGCCCCCAACAACAGCGTTATAATATACGACTCCGCCTACACTTCCTAAAGTATAAGGCTGTCCCTGGAATTCATCCGGAAGAGAAAGGATTTTATTCCTGTTCATCGACCAGTTTGCATTGACACTCCATGAGAAGTTTTTATTTTTGACAGGGA
The DNA here is from genome assembly GCF_041224435.1 of Chryseobacterium tongliaonense. Lineage (NCBI taxonomy): Bacteria > Pseudomonadati > Bacteroidota > Flavobacteriia > Flavobacteriales > Weeksellaceae > Chryseobacterium > Chryseobacterium tongliaonense. The sequence goes on from NZ_JBGFFD010000007.1 coordinate 206,523, forward strand.
AAGTATTTAAGGTCATTTCAAGGCCACGGTTTCTGATTTCCCCTGCATTGATCGTTCTTTTGCTGTAACCTGTTTCATACAGGGCAGGAATATCCACGATCTGATCTTTGGAGTTGTTCTGATAGGCAGTAATGGAATAACTGATCCTGTTTTTAATGATGCTGAAATCCATACCTGCTTCTATATTGGTAAGCATTTCAGGTCTAAGATTCGGGTTCGGATATAATGACGGCGCTTCAACGGATCCTGAGAAAACACTGTTGTTATAGTATTTAATAAGCTTATATGGACTTGTATCGTTTCCTACTTTTGACCAGGAAGCTCTTAGCTTCCAATAATTAAACTGGTTTGAATTGAGTTTGAATATTTCTGAAAGAATGAAAGACATTCCCGCAGACGGATAAAAATAAGAACGGTTATCTTTCGGAAGGGTGCTGCTCCAGTCATTTCTGGTGGTAAGGTCTAAGAAAATTTTATTCTGATAGCCTAATGTCACCAAACCGTATGCACTGTTTACCTGCTTGTCACTTGGCGTTGCAAATTTTGTGATATTGGCAATACCGTTCGGAAGGGTGTAAACGCCCGGCTTAAGAAGCCCGTCTGCCATGTAATCATACATCGTGTATTCTGAGTAACGGATATTTCCCCCGGCTGATGCACTGAAATCAAAATCTTTAAAGGTATTTTTATACGTGAATAACAAGTCATTATTCAAATCCATCTGCTTAATGTGCTGTTCCCTGTACATCCCCTGAAGATAGTTCGCAGAGCTCCATGGTCTTTGCTGGGTACGTTCTTCATTTGTAAGCTCCATTCCTGATCTGAACATCACTTCAAAGTTTTTCGCAATCTTATAATTAAGGTTTACATTTCCCGTAATGAAATTCTTATCTACTCCGTTCAGCATTTCATAGGCAATCATGTAAGGGTTATCGATATATGAGCTGAACGGGTGAATCTGATCAACCTGGTATTTATCTTTCTTCCAGATCGGCTGATACCATGCGAGATCCACATTCGGATTCTGGAAAATCATGAAATAAGAGATGGACTGATTACTGTATCCTGTTGCAGGAAGGTTATCACTCTTGGTTTTGTTATAATTGAATTTAACACCTACTTTTAATCTTTCACTGATCTTATGGTCAAATGAAAGTGCGGCATTAAACCTGTCAAAACCTGTATTCGGCATCATCCATTCATTTTTCAGATACGTTAATGATGATCTGAAAGATGTGTTTTCATTGGAAGTTTCTACAGCGATATTATTGGAGAATGTGGTCCCCGTTTGCCAGAAACCTTTGATATTGTCTTTGTAAGGCCTCCACAGTTTTCTTTCGGCACTTTGCCCTTCCAATGTCGGGTCATACTGGAAATAGTACTGGCCCGCGAATTTGGGTCCGAAAGCACTACTTGTTCCGCCTGTACTTATCCCATCTGCTGAAGCTCCGTAAGAATAGAAGTAATTCCCGTTGGTATCTTTCTGCATGGTCCCCTGCCCGTACTCATACTGGTAATCCGGCCATTTCAGTACGGTATCGTAGCTTGAATAGGAGTTTAGGGTAACCTGTATCTTTCCTTTTTTAGTTTTCCCGGATTTTGTGGTGATCATTACTGCACCGCCCGCTCCTCTGGAACCATACAAAGCTGCAGCAGTAGATCCTTTCAGAATGGTTATCGTTTCAATGTCATCGGGATTGATGCTGTTGATTCCGTTTCCGTAATCAATCGGTAAATCGGCTTTGGCACCTGCTCCATATGCAGAAAAACCGGTTCCTGTTGTTGAATTGCTTAAAGGAACTCCATCTACTACGATCAGAGCATTATTCTGATCCATATTCATGGAAATATCTCCTCTCAGCTTGATCAGTGAACTTCCCAAAGGCCCGGCACCGGCAGTCTGTATTTTAAGACCTGCCACTTTTCCTTCCAAAGCCTGAGACCAGTTGTTATTCTGGGTTTTTAAAATCTCTTCAGATTTTATGGTTTCCGCAACATATCCTAAAGACTTGTCCTGTCTTTTGATTCCTAAAGCCGTTACTACAACCTCATCGATGTTTTTAATAGTGTCTTTCTTAGCTGTTTGCTGAGCCGCCAAATTGACGCTTACTAATCCCAACAGTGACAAAACCATCAGTTTCTGTGTCTCTTTACGCATATCCTTTTTTGTTTGTGCAAAATTAAAGCGACATTACGAGGACGGCTTTAACACGGTTTTAACATTTATTAAATAATTATTAAACACAATATGAATTTAGTATGAACGATAATTGATAGAGGTTTGATAAACAAGTGTTTAAAAAAATTAAGTATTTTTAATATGAGTAGCATAATATATTAATCTATCTTTATTGTCTTTTTCTGATAAAATAATTGGCTAATCTTTGTTTGCATGCACATTGCATAAAAAAAGCCTGCCCTTAAAAGGCAAGCTTTAGAAATGATAAGTTGTAAGAAAAAATTTAAACTTATTTATTTTTTTAGCTGATCCGGAATATTGGTAGTAATGAATCCTATTCCCTGAGCTTTTAATTCATCGGAAACGGCTACATCATTTACCGTCCATGCATTGGTAATTAAACCTAAAGCTTTGGCTTCAGAAATCCAGGTTGGATTTTTCTGGAAAATGCTGTAATGATAATCGATACCGTCCAAGCCTTCATTTTTGATCTGTTCCGGAGATAATTCTCCTTTCAGGTACTGAACTTTAAATGTCGGTTCAAGCTTCTTGATTTCCTTACAGATATTTAAACTGAAAGAAATAAACTCACTTTGAGATTCAAGCTTCATGTCTTTAATCATTTTGATCGTTTTTGCGGTCAATTCATCTTCTTTTTCCTTCGTTTTGTCAGGCTTAATCTCAACAATCAGTTTCAGTGATTTATCTTTCTTTCCCTGCTTCAGATAGTCTTTTAAAGTGGGAAAATCTTCACCGTTTGATAATTTCAGCTTTTTCAGTTCTTTGAAATCGGTTTCTGAAATTTCCATTTTTCCGTGATGCTCATCATGGTTCACCACTAAAACTCCGTCTTTCGTCATTCTCACATCAAATTCAGATCCGTAGATCTTCAGGTTCTGTGCGTTTTCCAATGACTTCAGTGAATTCTCCGTTGTGGCCGGCTGTGTCTGCCAATAGCCTCTGTGTGCGATAATCTGGGTTTGTGCCTTCATTAAAACTGTACTTAAAACTGCTAACCCTAAGATAAAATTTTTCATAATATAATCTGATATTAAAAATGTAAAAGCCTTTAACAGACTTTTACATAAAGGTAATGTTTAATTTTTAAAAAGTATATTTTGCCCCCAGCTGAATCTGGTAAGGATTCCCTGATAAAGGCTCTAAACCACTGGTATTCAAACTGTATTTAAATTCTTTGGTTGCCTGATCAAATCCTGTAATTCTGTATAATGCGGTATTTCCGTAAGATTTATTCACACCCCATTCTTTATTAAGCATATTCGCTACGTTGAAAATATCTACAGACAGTTCAAATGCACCGATCTTCTGGAACTTTAATTTTTTAGCAATACGAATGTCCCAAACTCCGTAGAATCCGTTTTTACCACCGTTACGTTCTGCAATTTTGTTGTTATAGTCGGTAATATATTCTTTCAATGCTTTTCCTACTTCAGGATTATCAATTAAGGTCTGGGTAAGATTCGGGAAGATGTATGCAAGGTCGTTGGAATCTACGAAATCTCCGTTAACGTTACCTCCCGTTGTCATTGAGAAACGCGTTCCTCCGATTCCTGAATACCTGATCCCCACGATAAATCCGGCAATAGTTGGTGAGTTTCCATATAACACTACTTTATTTCTGAACTGGTTATCCGAATAGCTCATTCTCAAATTTCTCGGGTCACTCTGAATCATCGTCGATAAAGTAGCAGAGTTGGCCACATTTCCATTATATGAAGTATTGTCTTTAATATCAGACCATGTATAACTTGCCGTGATCTCACCGTCTTTGTAATAACGGTAACTTGTATCAAATACGAATGAGAACTGATTGACTTTACCATCACTTACAAGCTCCAATACTCTTCCGAAATTCTTGTTGATTCTTCCAGCTTTCCAGTCTACGGTTCCGTTGGCATTAACTGTATTTAAAGGCACAAAAACGCCCCTTCCCCCTTCTTTGTCCAATGTAAAGTAAGGATTTGCCACCATGTTTCTGTCATAGTAGAAATAGTTGTTTCTTCCCAAAGCTGCATATGCCGCCACACCCGCTCTGAATCTCTCGTTAAAGAAGTGCGTATATGAAATGTTTGCTTTATAAACGATCGGAATTTTTGCATCTTTACCAGTATAATTGATGGTAGGAAGCTGGTATTGCGAAAGTGTAGGAACCGTTCCATAATCATTTCTATAGCTTGCAAAATCCGGAGTAAGGCCAATGGCTGTAGGATTAACATCTACTGTTGCCAGATGTCTACCGTCAAAAACAAGGTTGTTGATGACCATATAATTATTGATATCGGAAGAGAAAATTCCGGCACCGAATTTCACGAAATCTTTATTTCCTTCATTGATATTCCAGTCAAACTGAAATCTCGGCTGGATGATGAAAGATTTAATATTATTATCCGTTCTGATTCCCATTTCGTCATACAACTTCTGATTAAATTCAGCTTTCGGATAACCGCCGTAATCTAATCTTAAACCGGCCATCAAATCAAGTCCTTTTGCAATTTTAGCCTGAACCTGACCGTAAACTCCGATATTCCAGATGCTGGATTTCACGGAAGGATCCTCTACCAAAGGTACTTCCCTGTAAAATCTGTAAGGGGTAAGGTTGCTAAAATTATCAATTCCCAGGAACTGGAATCTACCGTTTACTTCACTTCCATAGATCGATTTGGCGTGCGTATACATCAGATCTGCCCCGAAAGTATATTTAATTTTGTCTGTATTGTAATATAAGTTATCAACGATCTGGAAGACATTATTTCTAAAGCTCTCCTGCCCGAAACGGTGACCTCCCATCTGAATATTGGTTGCAAGGTTGATGCCTTCAATGGTAGACGGCACACGTTCTACAATAGCTCTCGGAACCGGACGCCCCAGCTCATCATTCTGGAAGCTGTTCTGGTAGGTATATAAATACTGCCCTTTTAATTCGTTGGTAAGATTAGGCTTTAAATTGGATCTCAGCGTTAATAATAAGCTGTTATCAAGGTTTCTGTCGTTTCCGTAAGATTCGAAGAAATTGATTGCAGTATTATCTGTTAAACCGTTTTTATTGAAATCGTAAGTAAAATTGTTTCTTAAAGTCAATAAGTTTTTAGGGTTGATCTGCCAGTCTAAACGTAAGAATCCCGCGTCAGAGTTTCTCACTTTATCAAAGCTCCCGAACTGCGGTGTGTTTCCTACTCCGTATTTTGCCCTTCCGATGCTTAAAACCTGGTTAAGCGTTTCGTTGGTTACATTGAATCTCAATGCATCGTCTTTCGTTCTTACATCTGCAATAATCAATGGTCTTGAATCCAATTGATGATCCCATGCCGCAAAAAAATGTAATTTGTTTTTAATGATCGGCCCGCCTAATGAAAACCCGAACTGAGATGTAGAGAAATCATTGACTCTCTCATTTCCCCTGATATCATATTTACTGGATAGCCAACCTGTTCTCAGGTATTCCCATGCACTTCCTGAAAATTTATTGGTTCCGGATTTTGTTACCGCACTTATGGTTCCACCACCGCTTCTTCCCAACGTCACATCATATTGATTGGTGGTAATTTTAAATTCACGAACCGCTTCAATTGAAATGGAAAAAGGGGCACCACTACGGCTTGTTGTAGATCCTGCTGAAGTAGGGTTTTTGGCATTCATTCCGTCAATTGTAAAATTGGTGGAAGATCCCAATTGCCCGGATAAATTCCCGCCTTTTCCGCTTAAAGGAGATAAATCGGTAAGACTGGTGAAATTTCTTCCGTTTACCGGTAAAACCCCGATGTTTTTAGCAGAAATAGCAGTTGCTGCTCCCAAATTTCCGATCTTATTTTTAAGATTTCCTACAACTACTACTTCTTCGATAACTTTTTCACTTCCGCCCAGACTCATGTTTACCGTTACCTGGTCACCAAAGTTCACCGTATAGCCTTCCTTTTTCTCATCATTTACAATCACCGTATAAGGCCCTCCCAGAGGAATCTCTTTGAAGATATATTCCCCTTTTGAATTGGTTTCTGTTTCAGTTCTGAAACCTGTTGACTCATTAACAATCGTTACTTTCATTTTTTCCTGGACTGTATTACCGGTACCGGTAACCTTACCCAAAATAGAAGCCTGCGTAGTCTGCGCATAAGCCAGTGTTCCAAAACTTAAGAACAATAATCCCAAGACAATCTTTACTTTTCTCATTTTTTCAAATTAGCTAGATGCAAAGGTATCCTGACTTTTACCGTCCGGTGTTTAAGGGAATTTTAACATTTATTCAATTAAATCATAACACTATGTTAACTCATTTTTAAACATTCAACTTATTGCTAATACAATCAGTTTATTATATCATATTACACAATTTTAATTTTCTCAGACTATTTAATTATCTTATTTTTTAGATGTCGTTACTTTAGCTATTTTTGCCTAAAAGAAAGAAACAGCAATGTCCGAAAATATTCAACAAAAGATAGAGCAGCTTCGCAGGGAGCTTCATCAGCATAATGAAAATTATTATTTACTGGATGAGCCCACCATCTCAGATTTTGAATTCGATCTGCTACTGAAAGATCTTCAGGATCTTGAAGCCCAGTATCCGGAGTTTCATGATGACAATTCTCCTACTGTACGTGTAGGCGGAGGAATCACAAAAGTTTTTCCTACCATCCAGCATAAATTCAGAATGTATTCTCTGGATAATTCCTATGATTTTGGTGACCTTGAAGATTGGGAAAAACGGATTATCAAGACCATCGATGATCCTGTAGAATTCGTTGCTGAATTAAAATATGACGGAGCTTCCATTTCAATTCTTTACGAAAACGGAAAACTGGTACAGGCAGTTACCCGCGGAGACGGATTTCAGGGAGATGAAATCACAGCCAACGTCCGTACAATTTCCGACATCCCTTTAACTTTAAAAGGTGACTTCCCGAATCATTTTTTTATGCGTGGCGAGATCTATCTTACCAGAAAAAACTTTGATAAAATCAATAAGTTTCGTGAAGAAGAAGGCCTTGATCCGTTTATGAATCCGAGAAATACGGCAAGCGGAAGTTTAAAAATGCAGGACAGCGGCGAGGTAAGAAAACGCGGACTTTCATCTGTTTTGTATCAATATATTTCAGAAGAAGTTCCTGCAGAAACCCATTGGGAGCTGCTCCAGAAAGCCAACGGCTGGGGATTCAAAACCTCACAGCAGGCCAAACTTTGCAGCACAATGGATGAGGTAAAGGCATTTATTAATTTCTGGGACACGGAACGTCATCATCTTCCTTTTGAAATTGACGGTATTGTATTGAAGGTTAATTCTCTGAAACAGCAACGTCAGCTTGGCTATACCGCAAAATCCCCACGCTGGGCAATGGCTTATAAATTTAAAGCTGAAAAAGTAGAAACCGACCTTCAAAGCGTTTCTTACCAGGTGGGAAGAACCGGAGCCATTACTCCTGTGGCCAACCTGAAGCCTGTATTATTGGCGGGAACCATTGTAAAAAGAGCTTCTCTCCATAATGAAGATATTATTAAAAAGCTGGATCTGCATGAGCATGATTCCGTGTATGTGGAAAAAGGCGGTGAGATTATCCCGAAGATTGTCGGCATCAATACGGAAAAAAGAACTCCTGAAAGTAAAGAAATCGAATACATTAAACACTGTCCCGAATGTGGCACTGAGCTGGTAAAAATAGAAGACCAGGCCATCCACTTCTGCCCGAATGAGCTTCATTGCCCGCCACAGGTAGTCGGAAGAATGATCCACTATGTTTCCCGGAAAGCCCTGAATATTGAAAATCTCGGAAGCGAAACAATCGAGCAGCTATACAGGGAACGACTGATCGAAAACCCTGCAGATTTCTATGCATTAACAAAAGAGCAGCTTCTCCCATTAGAAAGAATGGCAGAAAAATCAGCACAAAACATTATTTCAGGAATCGAAAAATCCAAGGAAATCGCATTTGAAAAAGTGCTTTACGGGATCGGAATAAAACACGTAGGAGAAACCGTTGCCAAGAAACTGGTTAAAAACTTCCCTACGATTGAGGAACTGAAAAATGCCACGGTAGAAGAGCTTTGCCAGGTAGAAGATATCGGAACTAAAATCGCTGTAAGCATTGTTGATTTCTTTGCCAATTCCGAGAATATTTTAATGATCGAAAGGTTAAAATCTTACGGCGTTCAGCTTGAAAAAGGAGAAAGCACCAATGAGGTTTTATCGAATGTTTTAGAAGGAAAAACATTTCTCTTTACCGGTAAACTGTCTTTATTTACAAGAGAATCAGCTGAAGAAATGGTAGAAAAACATGGCGGGAAAAATATTTCTGCGGTTTCAAAAAATCTGAATTTTCTGGTTGTTGGAGAAAAAGCCGGCAGCAAGTTAAAGAAAGCTCAGGATATCGGGACCATTGAAATATTAGATGAGCAACAGTTTCTCGATCTGATTGAAAAATAATGAAATCATTAACATAAACTTTAAAACAAACCATTGAGATACTAACTTAATGGTTTATTTTTGCTTTTTTCATTTAAGAAAGAATTTAAATAATAAACTAAACATCCATGAAGAAAATCTACTTAATCATTTTTATGATTTTGTTTTCTGCATTTAATGCACAAATCGTAAACATTCCGGATCCGCTCTTTAAAGCAAAACTTCTATCGGCAAACACAACAAATGGTATTGCCATGAACAGTACCAACCAAAGCATTGTAATTGATACAAATGGGGATAATGAAATTCAGGTTTCAGAAGCATTGAATGTATATAAACTAAACATTTCCAGCCAGGCGGGTAGCATGATTACCGATCTTACAGGTATTAATGAGTTCACTAATCTTACAATGCTAAATGCTTTTAATAATGGTTTGACAAATCTTCAAATAACAGGATTACCCAATATCCAATCTATACATGTAGCCGACAACAATCTTACGGCTCTTTCTCTTAGTAATTTAAGCAGCCTGCAGGCTTTATCTCTCAATAATAATCAACTTACCGGTTTCTCAATTATCAACACTCCAAATTTACAGAGTCTCTCATGTAGCGGAAATCAGTTAGCATCAGTTGATATTTCTAATTTCCCCAATCTGGTCACTTTAGAATGTAATAATAATTTAATTACAACATTAATTTTAAATAACAATAATAACCTGCTAAATATTTCTGCTTCAAATAATAAGCTTACTACAATTCCTTTTGGGGAGGCTCCCAGCCTGATAAATTTATATATTGACCATAATCTCTTCACTACAATCGATGCCGGACAGCTCACACAGCTTGGTAATTTTAATTTCTCTTATAATCCTAATCTTATAAACTTTAATATTAAGAACGGAAAACATAACTATACCCAGGGAGCAATTCCATATTTTTCAAACACACCGAATTTAACTTATATATGTGTCGATGATTTTGAGCTGGGAATGATAAATGCTCTGTTATATTCTTACAATCAGCTTAATGTTGTACTAAACTCATACTGCTCTTTCACTCCCGGAGGAAATTTTTACACAATTCAGGGAAGCACAAAATATGATTCTGATAACAATGGTTGTGACATTAATGATCTTGCAAAAGCGTTTCAAAAATTCTCAATAACAAATAGCATTAATTCCGGAAATATGATCGCTAACGCTTCAGGAAATTATTCAATTCCTGTTCAATCCGGTAATCATACCATTACACCTGTATTAGAAAACCCTACTTATTTTAATATTTCTCCAACAAGTATAACCGCAAGTTTTCCTGCTCAAACAAGCCCTCTTACCCAAAACTTCTGTATATCTGCAAACGGAACGCACAATGATCTTGAAGTTCTGATTATCCCAATCACTGTGGCAAGACCAGGTTTTAATGCAAAATATAAGATCATTTACAAAAATAAAGGAACAGAAGTACAGTCCGGAACTTTATCGCTCAATTATAATGATAATCTAATGGATTATTTAACCGCAACAGTAAATCCAAACTCGCAATCAACCGGAGTTCTGAACTGGAATTTCACCAACCTCCTACCCTTTGAGACCAAAGAAATAACAGTATCATTTACATTAAATACTCCAACCCAAACTCCGGCTTTAAACAGCGGAGATATCCTTCACTATACAATCCAAATCACCGGAGCAGCGGATGAAACCCCTGCAGATAATACATTTACATTAAATCAAACTGTTGTAAATTCTTTTGATCCTAATGATAAAACCTGTCTGGAAGGCGCTTCCATCACTCAGGCTCAGGTTGGGGATTATGTTCATTATCTGATCAGATTTGAAAATACAGGAACGGCAAATGCCCAAAACATTGTGGTAAAAGATATTATTGATACTTCAAAATTTGATATTGCTACCCTGAGACCTTTATCTGGAAGCCATAACTTTATGACAAGAATTACTAATCCGAATGTGGTGGAATTTATTTTTGAAAGTATCCAGCTTCCTTTTGATAATGCCAATAATGACGGCTATATTTCTTTCAAGATCAAAACAAAATCTACACTGACCATCGGTGACAGCTTCAGTAATAAAGCTGATATCTATTTTGATTACAATGCGCCTATTATTACAAATACGTATACAACAAGCGTACAGAATGTTTTGGCGACTTCAGAAGTAAACAATGTACATAATACCGTTTCAATTTATCCGAACCCTGCAAAAGACGAACTGTCTTTCCAATCGAAAAGCGAAATTCTGAAAGCTGATATTTATGATGCTTCCGGAAGAATTATCATGACAGCAGGAGTAAAAAATAATTCAATTCAGGTTTCCGGGCTTACTAAAGGAAACTATATAATCAAATTATTTACAAAAGATGAAATCATTACACAGAAATTCATTAAGAATTAAAAACCTGTCGTATACAATTAAAAGACTGCCTTTTTGGGCGGTCTTTTTTTATCAAATACAACCCGATATATTGATGATAAAAGATTTTATCGTAATTTTATTCTAAGTAAATTTAAAAGATGGAATTTTTAAAGGACCATTCTATACAAAATGAATTACTGCTGATATTTATTTCCGTTTTTCTCGGCATTTTAATAGGTGCAGAACGTGAATACCGGAACAAATCTGCAGGGTTGCGTACCTTTATTCTGGTATGCTTCGGGGCCTGCTTATTTACCATTCTTTCCATAAAAATCGGAGTGGGAAATCCGGACCGCCTTGCCGCCAATATCATTACCGGAATCGGGTTTCTGGGAGCAGGCGTTATTTTTAAAGGCGATAATAAAATCGATGGCATTACCACTGCAACTACGATCTGGGCAACCGCATCGATAGGAATGGCAGTAGGTTCAGGCTATGTTTATCTGTTACTTTTGGGAACTGCTCTTATATTACTTATTTTAAGTTCTCTTAACTATCTTCAAAATTTTATCGATAACAATCATAAGATCAGGGAATATAAAATTTCCGTTTCAGATTCAGAATCTATTGAATACTGCGAAAGCCTGTTCAGACAGCATCATTTAAAACATGTGATGATGAGGCAGCAATATTCTGAAGGAAACCTGGCGACAATATGGCGGCTGACAGGAAAAAACAGCCATCATGAAAAGCTTATTAAAAGTCTGATGGGAGATAAGAAAATAATCGCGTATCAATTTTAAAAAAGACAAAAAAATAAAGGCCGGCAGCCTTTATTTTTTCTTGAAAACATATAAATCTTTGTTGGGCCCGTCAATCGGTTTACCACTAAGATCCAGTTGAGTGAGTGTATTCTCGCCCACTTTATATTTATAATTCGCGTTTTTCCCTTTTAAAGTGATGATGCTTCCCGTAGAATCCCACTCGAAGCTTCCTTTATCTTCGTTTTTAGATTTTCTTTCCAGGTATTCTTCGGTAATACTGAAAGTGTTGTCCTTATTTAAGGTCAGAGTCGTTTTTATTCCGGGGCAGTCCGCACATGGTACTACTGCTTCATAAGTTCCGTTCCAGTCTAGGGAGTTCTGAGAATTATGTGCATCATCTGCAACCGCTATAGAAGTAGTATCCATCGGTGTCTGGATCGCCATAGGATCTGTTTTCGGATTGGGAATTACTTCCTGAGGCTTTTCTTTAGGTGAGCACGAAGCCATAAAAGCCATTGCTGCTATTCCTAAAATTTGAATTGAATGTTTCATATTAAGTAATTAAGTGGGTTGGGTTTTAGGAAACAAAAATTAAGCCAGTGGAGGATATTGGTTGAGAGTGTATAGTTCAGGGTTTAAGGTTTAGGGTTTAGGGTTTAGGCTTTAAAGTTAGATAATATCCTATTATAGCGGATACAGTACTTCCATCCTCCAGCTTCTAACCTCCGGCCTCTCTCTCAACTATACACTCTCAACCAAACTTGTCACCGATCATTAAATTTTTCTTCGTAAATTGGGGCAAAATTTTGATTATGACAAAAAAGATACTTTTATCTGTATTTCTTTTGCCGGCTGCGATGGCGTTTGCACAGCAATATGGAGGAATGTGGATCCCTACAGAGCTTAATGAAAAGGAAATGAAAGATCTGGGAATGAAAATCTCTGCAAAAGACATCTTCAACCCTCAGAAAGCAAGCATAAAAGATGCTGTAGTACAATTCAACGGCGGCTGTACTGCCGAAATCATTTCACCGAAAGGTTTGGTATTAACCAACCATCACTGCGGCTTCGGACAGATCCAGGCGCATTCAACGGTTGAAAATGATCTTTTATCTAATGGATTCTGGGCCAAAAACATGGGACAGGAACTTCCGAATCCGGGCGTAACAGTAGATTTTATCGCAGATATCAAAGAGGTTAGCAATCAAATTTTAGAAGGGACAGACAACCTTACGGAACCTGAGCTTTCAAAAAAAATAAACAACAATATTGAGATCTATAAAAATGCTCAGAAAATTGAGCCGTATCAGTCTATCTCTGTAAAACCGGTCTATTACGGAAATAAGTACTATGCTTATACGATCGAAACCTATAAAGACGTACGTTTAGTTGGCGCACCACCGCAAAGCATCGGAAAATTCGGAAGCGATACCGATAACTGGGTTTGGCCAAGGCATACCGGAGATTTTTCCATGTTCAGAATTTATGCAGATAAAAATAATAAGCCTGCAGAATATTCCAAAGATAATATCCCATACGTACCGAAGCACTACCTTCCGGTTTCCGTGAAAGATAAAAATGAAAATGATTTTACTTTTGTATTCGGATTCCCGGGAAGAACTACGGAATACCTTCCTGCCATCGCTGTGGAAAAGATCATGAAGGAAATTGATCCTGCAAGAATCGCCGTACGTGATGTCGCTTTAAAAACGTTAGACGAAAGAATGCGTGCAGACGACGCAACGCGTATCAAATATGCTTCAAAATATGCATCGGTAGCCAATTACTGGAAAAAATGGATCGGTGAGGTAGAAGGCCTTAAAAAATCGAATGCCGTTGAGAAAAAAGTAATGTATGAAAGTTCTCTGGTATCTAAAAACCCTGAGATTAAAACGACTATAGACCAGCTGAACAAGCTTTATAACGATCAGGCTCCTTTTGCATTAAACAACGCTTATTATTCTGAGGTGATCAGAAATGCAGAAACGTTGATGCTTGCTAATCTTTATTCCAACTACATCACTGCTGTGGAAGCGGGAAGAATGGATGAAAAAGGAACGACTGCTTTTAAAAACAGATTAACTTCTTTCTACAAAGACTACAGCGCAGAACTGGATGCTAAGGTAACAGCCAAATTGCTGGCTTTATATGCCAATAAAACAGCACCACAATTCTTACCTGCAGGATTTGACAAATACAAAAACGAAACGCAGAATATCCCGACGATAGAAGAAATTTCTAAAAACTCCCTCATTACAGGTAGAACTGCAGTAAACGGAGCTTCTTTAAGTACAGATATTGATAAGGCATTTTCTAATCAGGACAAATTAATCAAAACACTGAAAAAAGATCCTGTTTACCAGCTATTCACTAATATCAAGGAAACGTATATGAAAACTGCCGATCCTCAGTTTACGTCGATTCAGACGAAGATTGATGCAATGCAGAAAACCTTTATGGCTCAGCAGATGGCAACGGATAAAGACAGAAAATTCTTCCCGGATGCCAACTCCACGCTTCGTGTAACTTACGGAAAAGTAAAAGGTTCAAGTCCGAGAGATGCGGTTTCTTATGATTATCAAACACATCTGGCGGGAGTAATTGAAAAATATATCCCCGGAGATTATGAATTTGATGTTCCTAAAAAACTGATTGATCTTTACAACAAAAAAGATTACGGAATTTATAAAGATAAAACAGGTGATGTTCCGGTAGGATTTACAGCAACCAACCATACAACGGGAGGAAACTCGGGAAGTCCGGCTCTTGATGCCTACGGAAACCTTGTAGGATTAAATTTCGACAGACAATGGGAAGGAACGATGAGTGATATCAATTATGACCCACGTTTCAGCAGAAATATTATGGTAGATACGAAATATATCCTTTTCATCATCGATAAATTTGCCGATTCTAAATGGCTGATCGATGAAATGAAAGTGGTAAAATAATTTCCTTAACGATACCCTTTTAGAATCTATTTAGATAATCATTTGAGAATTTAAATAGATTCTTTTTTATTAAAAACGATGAAAGACAGCATAATCAGTTTATTAGCAGCACTTGAAGGAGAAAATATTGAAAATTCTTTTCCTTTAGACTATTGCCTGCCTGTCTATCATTGTGTTTCTGATGAAAACCTGCCCCACCTCAACCACATCATCCGGTACAAAAATATAAAGCAGTTTGAAGAAGACCTGGATTATCTTTTACGCTATTTCCAATTTGTAGACTGGGATGAATTTAAAGAATACAGTAAGGGAAATTTTAACGCCCGGAAAAAAATTGCTTTACTCACTTTTGACGATGGATTAAGGGAATTCTATGATATTGTCGCCCCTGTTTTAGAGAGAAAAGGAATTTACGCCATCAATTTTATCAATCCTTCTTTCATCGATAATAAAGATCTGATGTTCCGCTGTAAAGCAAGCCTGATTTGCAATGCTGTTGAATCTGCAAAAATTTTACCGCCGGAAATAAAGGCCATCCTTCAGACTGATCATCTTTTAAAAGAAAACATTCAGCAAAAGATATTAAAAATCAGCTATCATCAAAGGGAAATCCTTAATCAGGTCTCTGAAAAGCTTGAGCTCGATTTTACTGATTTTTTAAAGGAACAACAACCTTATTTAAGCTTTGGGCAGTTAAAAAGCCTGGACCAAAAAGGATTCGGGATTTCTTCTCACAGCTGGGATCATCCGCTTTATCATGAGCTGAATTTGGACGAACAACTGGAAGCCACAGAAAAAAGTTTTGATTATTTAAAGGAAAATAATTTTCTTTATGAAAGTTTTGCCTTCCCTTTTACCGATTTTGGAGTGAAAAAGTCCTTTTTTGATCAGCTGTTTAAGAATAAAGACCTTATCTGCAGCTTTGGAAGTGCAGGTATAAAACTTGACAGTGTTACAAAAAACTTTCACAGAATACCGATGGAAATGGGTGAGAATGCAGAAAAAATCATTAAAAAGGAAATTGCTTATTTCAGATTAAAGAAGTTGCTTAACAAAAATACCATTATAAGGAAATGATCCATTTGAAAACATTGAATAAACAACAACTTTCAGAATTTGTATCATCCGGTGATTTCAAAAAATACGATTTTCTGCCCATTACAGAGCACAGGGCAAAATCCCATATTGCCAATCCTAAGGCTACTGATGAGCAGACATTACTGATTCTGGCGTATGCTGATGAGCAGCTCGCAGGTTATCTGGGCTGTTTTCCCGATCACTTTACAATTGATGGAATCCGGTTTAATTATGCATGGCTGAGCACCTTATACATCAGTGACAGGTTTCGTGGAAAAAGGATCGCACAGGCACTTCTCAGCAAAGCATTTGAGGTATATGACGGAAATATCGCCCTGACAGAATTCACTAAAGAGGCTGAAAGTTTATACAATAAAGTCGGTGTTTTTCAATACATTCAGCCTAAAATCGGGAAAAGATATTATTTCCGGACTGATTTTCGAACTATAATTCCCACTAAAAAACCTGATACAAAATCTTTAAAACCTCTTTTCGGAATTGCGGATGAGATGATCAATTCACTGATTTCTTTAAAAAACAGTTTTAAAAATCAACCTGGTTTTAAATTTGAAATAATCAGTAAAATAGATTCGGAAAGTGCAAGTTTCATTTCAAAATTTCAAAGCAACCGGAATGCTGATGAGATTAATTCCCTTATAGAAAATCCGTGGGTTTTGGAGCGTGAGACGGAAGAAAAAGAATATCTGTTTTCAAGTTATGCTAAGGTTTTCCGGTATTTCTGGGTAAAAATTTATGATGAGAATAACAATTTAACAACCTGCTCACTTTTGCTTTTACGCGACGGACATCTGAAAGTTTCTTATCTTTTCAGTGATTCAGATCTAAACAATTTTGTTGAGTTTTTAAGCTATTTCATTATTAAAAATAAGGTTAAAATCCTGACAAGCTATCAGACTGAGCTCAATAAAAAAATAGAAGGGACAAAAAGCTTTCCTAAAATTCATGAACGTGATCTTGAAAGAAGGTATTTGCTTCACCAACAGTTCCTCAGAAACCTTCCTGAAAACTTTAGCCCTAACTTCCAGGACGGTGACGGCGATTGTGTCATGACATAAAAAAGCATCCAATGGATGCTTTTTATTTAATATATTGAAGATTTATTTTAAAAACCTCCGATAAGAACAGGAGCTACTTCAGTTATTCTTTTAGGTTCTTCTTTCGGTACGACAGGAGTATTCCCGTCTCCACCTACAATAGCTTTCATATTTTTGCTGTTCAGAACTGTAAATTGTTTCTTGTTTTCTGTGATCTTTTTCATAATTAATATTGCTTTAAAATTTCAATGACTAATATAAACAAAATCCGCTGTAAAACATTATCAATCTGATCAATGCCCAAAAATATCTTTTAAATCCAGTTCTTTAAAGGTACCCATCTGATGTACCGCATCCATATTGAGATTTTCTTTTTTCCCGATGATTGCCGTATTAAAATGGATCGGCTTAATTTCCGTCTGATAAAACATCTTCACATCTTCAAATGTAAGATCCTGGATCTGCTGATAAATATCTTTCCTGAAATCATAGGCAATCCCCAGCTTTTTAAGCTTTAGCGTATTGAAGAATATATTCGTCCGGGTAATTCTTGCTGAAGCAATTTGTTTCAAAGCAGCATTTTTAGCATTTTCAAACTGAATCGGTACTTCCGGAAGCTCATTCATCAGGTCGGCCATTGTATCTACGGCAATCTGCAGTTTGTCCGGCTGTGTTCCGATATAGGTAGTGACATAATCAGGATGCCCCAATTCTGAATTGGCAGCATAAGAAACATAAGCGGAATACGCTAAACTCTTACTTTCACGGATTTCCTGGAAAACAATTGATGACAGGCCTCTTCCAAAATACTCGTTGAAGACATTGATCTTTCCAAAATTGGAAGTATTCACGTCATGCCCCTTTCCTACCTTGCTCATTTCCATCTGTACCATATCGTAATCTGTAAAATAAACGTTTCCGTTAGTTTCAGGCTCAGGGTATTTTTTAGGTGCAGGAATACTCAGATCGGCTACTTCAACATACTGGTCGATATAGCTTTTAAAACGTTCAAAATCCTTTCCGTAGAAAAACAACTGATACGGGTATCTGAACAGTTTTTTCATTCTGTCCGCAAATACTTCCACTTTGCTGTTTTCAAGCTCATCTTTAGAAATAATATCGGTGAAGCGGGAAAAGCTTCCCAGTTTGGTATAGTTCGTTAAAGCCGTCATAATACGGTTTTTATCCTTTTTTACGGCTGCACGGTTTTCAAGAACGGTGTCTACAAACTGATTGTAAATTTCCTGATCCGGTTTTACATTATACATCCAGTGCTGGAGCAATTCTATTCCTTTCTCTATATTTTCTTCCAGTCCGCTTAATGAGATCTGAAGCTGATCGGCTGTGGTTTTAAAATCATTGCTTACCCCGATTTTAAAGAACTCTTTTTTCAGATCTTCCGGTGAATATTTTTCAGTTCCCAGATACTGGAGCACCTGTGTTGAAATCCCTAGATCCCTGTCATGATCACTTCCAAACGGAAAGATAAAATGTAACTGGGCAATCTCGTTGTATTTATTTTTAACGAAGCTCAGCTTTTTGTCTTTAACCGTATCTGTTTTTATTTCTTTGTCATAATCAATAAATTCCGGTTGAATGTCATCTGTTTTGTCCCCCAAAATCTGTTTTAAAAATTCAGACTGGGCCTCACGGTTGATTTTTACAGGAGTAATTCCCGGATTATCAACTCTTAAAAGCTTATCATTAATCCCTTTTTCTTTATTGATCACCACGTAATTTTCTCTGAAAAAATCGTTGGCAAAATCTACAATATCCTGTTTTGTGAATGCTTCATACTGATCCATTTCGTTCAGTTCCTCTTCCCAGGTTCTTCCTTTGATATAGGTGTCGTAAAGGTTGGTAGCAAGCCCTTCTGCCGTTTCCAGACCTTTCTGCCGCTGAAGTTTAAAATCCTTAACAATTGCAGGCAGGATCCAGTCAGGGAACTCGCCTTTTTTCACCAATTCAATTTCCTCTAAAACCATTTTTTTTGCTTCATCCAATGTCTGTGTTTCTTTCGGAACAGCCACTATTGAAAAGTATCCGTACTGTTTTAATCCTACAGAAAAAGCCTGTGCCCAAAGCATTTTTTGAGTCTGATTGATATGAAGGTCCAATAATCCCGCTTCTCCCCTGTTGCTCAAAATATTGGCTACAACATCTGCGAGCATTGCCTCTTTTGTTCCATAGCTTTCAGTTCTCCAGGCTAGCTGAACCCGTGGAGTTGTAGGGCTTTTCACCGTTCTTTCCACAATTGCTGTAATCGGCTGCTCGATAACCGGAGTTTTCTTCGGAAGCTCCCTGTAAGGAATTGTTCCAAAATACTGATCGATCAATGAAATTGTTTCTTCAAAATCCAGGTCTCCTACCAATACCATTGCATAATTGTTGGGAACATAATATTCGTCAAAATACTTATGAATTGCCTTCATAGAAGGATTCTTAAGATGTTCTGCTTTTCCCAGTGTGGTCTGTTGCCCGTTCGGATGGGTAGGAAATAAGGCATCCATCAGCTCATAGTTTACCAGCCTTGTGTCATTATCCTGCGCCCTGTTGAATTCTTCATACACAGATTCCAGCTCGGTATGAAAAAGACGCAGCGCAATTTCTGAAAATCTTTCTTTTTCTACTTTAAGCCATTTTTCAAGTTCGTTATTCGGAATATTATTTTTATAAACCGTTTCATCAAACCAGGTATGGGCGTTCGTTCCGGTAGCTCCCAATGAGGAAATTATCTTATCATACTCGTTCGCAATAGCATACTGGCTAGCTTCCTGAGAAATTTCATCTATTTTTTTATAAATTTCTTTCTTTTTATCAGCATCCGGTTCTGCTTTGTGCTGTTCGTACAGTTCAGAAATCTGATCCAGTAAGGCTTTTTCTTTTTCCCAGTTGTGAGTCCCGATTTTTGAAGTTCCTTTGAACATCATATGCTCAAGGTAATGCGCTAAACCTGTATTATCAGCAGGATCATTATTGCTTCCGGTTCTCACGGGAATAAAAGTCTGAATTTTCGGTGCATCAAAATTCTGCGCCAGAAAAACTTTAAGTCCGTTTTTCAGGGTATAAATTCTTACCTTATTTTCGTCGTTGGTGATGGTGATGTACTCGTAATTGTTTGTATCTGTATGAATCGTCTCCTTATATCTTTTGTCAGTCATATATAAACTCATTTTCATTCTTTACATCAGAATGTATTACAAATGTAAGGAATAGAAAGAGATGCGATGTATTTTTATTTACTTCTTGTATCTATAATGACATTTGAAAAAGTGAATTACTTAATATCCTTTAGCTTTACAACTGCTTGAGCCTGAAAATCTTCTGTCAGGTTAAAAATTTTACCCAGTTTTTGAGAAGCATTGATAAACGCAATAAAAGCACATAATTCTGAAATCTGGCCATCGGTAAAATATTCTTTCAATAAATCAAAATGACCGTTTACAATAGAATGATGGTCTTTACAAAATAATTCTGCAAACGATGCAGCTATGGAAATTTTCATTTCAGATGGATCAAAATCGGGTTTTCCGCCTTTTACCATACAGTATTCACAGCCGTTTTCAAACGCCATTGTTCTGCGGACCTGCTCCAGCAAACTTTTATCTAAAGAAGAATTTTGCCAGAATACCTCTTCCAGTTGATTCCAGTTGCGTAGAATTTCAATGTTATATCCAATCAGCTTTTCAAATGCCGTATTTCCATTTTCAGAGAGAGTTATTCTTGTCATTTTTATAATTTTTAACTCCCTCAAAGTTCGTTTTTATCAGATTTTCAACAAAATGAAATTAACTGTAAAAATGATTACATTTACCTGATTTAATCTTTTAATTTTCAAATCACAATGAAAATCACTTTAGATGAATATGATTACAAAATCCTTCAGATCCTGAATGAAAATTCAAGATTGAGCTATGCCGAAATCGGAAGAAAGATTTCTTTATCACAATCTGCAACCAAAGAACGTGTATTAAACCTGGTTGAAAGCGGAGTGATCAAACAGTTTGGTGTGGATATAGATTTTACAAAGCTGGGTTACGGATTAAAGGTTATTATGAATTTAAAATTCAAAAATGATGAGTTTAAAACCTTCATCAATAATTTATCCAAATTCCCTGAAATTCTGAGTTGTAAACGCATCACCGGTGAATACTGCCTGGTTGCAGAATGTATTTTGTCTGACAGTTCACATCTTGAAAACCTGATTGACCGCCTGATTCCTTATGGTGTCCCCACAACATCCGTTCAGCTCTCAGAGGTAAAAGTTGATCATTTTTTTAAACATAAGATGTAACCTTGTTCTGCGGTTGTAGGATCAATGGTGGCTACCTCATTGACTGAATATTCACAGATGAATGATTTCATTACCCATTGGTAGAAAATCCATAGCCAGATCATCTCATTTTTCCAGCCGGGAGAAAGTTTATTCCATACAGCTTATTGCTGTTCGTGAATTTTTTCTAATTGTGGTTGCATTCTAGTTTAAAATTTTCGCCCTTTAACCCGGGAATTCGACAATCTCTGGTTATTCTAGTTAATCCAGAACTCAATATTGAAGAATATTTCAAACTGCTGTGCTATCGTGTGTTTTTTCGGAAAATGATATTAGACGGCATAGAACCGATGTTTTTCAGGAGGACTAAGCTAATCAAAAAATTAAAATCGGAAGCTCATTTCAATAAAAACTCAACAATATTTATCTTGTTTATGGAAGTTTACTTAAGTTTGCAATAGTTTTCCAAAAATTCACATCATGCACGGAAACATTCTGATCATCGATGACGAGATCAAGCTCCTGAAATTATTAGGAATGATTCTTTCCCAAGAATATTTTAACGTAAAAGAAGCTTCAACAGCACGTTCGGCGATGACAATGCTTGAGCAATATGATTTTGATGTTGTATTAAGTGATGTGCGTCTTCCGGATGCCTTCGGAGTTGAGCTTATAAAATCTATAAAAACCAAATATCCACATCTGGAAATCGTTTTAATGACGGCCTTCGGAAATATCACCGATGCTGTTCAGGCCATGAAAAACGGAGCTTACGATTATCTGGTGAAGGGTGACGACAATGAGAAGATCATTCCTTTGGTGTATAAAGCCTTGGAAAAAGTAAAGGACAATAAGTCTAAAATTGTTCAGAAAAGCACCGCTCTAAAGGGATTCAATCAAATTGTAGGAAATGCTCCTTTAATTCTTCAGGCTAAAAAATTAGCAGAAAAAGTTGCCATGACCGATGCTACGGTTCTTCTTACCGGGGAAACCGGAACCGGGAAAGAAGTTTTTGCGAATGCCATTCATGAAGGAAGTGACAGAAAGAAAAATAATTTTGTTGCAATCAACTGTTCTGCATTCAGTAAGGAAATTCTTGAAAGTGAACTTTTCGGGCATAAACAAGGAGCTTTTACCGGAGCTGTAAAGGATAAAAAAGGATTGGTAGAGGAAGCTAACGGCGGAACTTTATTTTTGGATGAAATCGGAGAAATGCCTATTGAACTTCAGGCCAAATTACTCCGCGTTCTGGAAACAAAAGAGTTTATCAAAATGGGTGAGACAAAGGTTTCAAAATCGGATTTCAGACTGATAGCCGCTACCAATAGAAACCTGGAAGATGAGATAAGAGAAGGCCATTTCAGGGAAGACCTGTATTTCCGGCTAAATGTCTTTGAAATTAACTTGCCACCTCTTCGTGAAAGGAAAGAAGATTTAAAAATACTGGCTAAAAACTTTATCGATACTTTTTCACATAAGCTGCATCTGACATCAGTTCAGATTTCCCCGGACTATTATAAAACATTGGAAAAAAACGACTGGAAAGGAAATATCCGCGAGCTGAGAAATACCATAGAAAGAAGTTTAATTCTAATGAATGACAATACTTTAGATACAGAAAGCCTTCCCCATTACATAGAAAAAACAGGAACAGAAAAGGATTCTTTAAGTATAAAATCTTTGGAAAAAGAACATATTCAGAAAGTCCTCGAATACACGAAAGGAAATAAAGCCGAAGCAGCAAGACTTCTGGAAATTGGTATCGCAACACTCTACCGTAAGCTGGAGGAATATGATTTGAGATAAAAATCTTGAACCTTAAAGCTTATAAGTTTTAAAAACCTATAAGCTTTAAACTACTTTACCGTCACGAATTTTCACAAATTGACAGATATTGTTGTGTATACGTTATGCAACACTAAATTCTAAGATCAGTATTCCGCCACTTCGAGCATATGGAATAGAATTAGAATGTTAAATATTAATTTCTAACTACTAACCTCTAACCTCTCATCCTATCATTTTAATAACACCCCTATCAAAATGATAGGCTTTTTTATTTTCCGGCACGACTCCAGAAACCTGCAATAGACTACTATCAAGTCATTTACCATAAAAAATATTCGAATGGACCTTTATTTGGCATCAATGGTCTAGAATAAAATATTTTAAAAATGACAATTTCAAGAAAAACGCTCAAAAAACGGGAGCAGTCAAAATTCAGTTTGCTGATTGTATCGTATGTAATCTTTACCCTGTTAACCTTAATTGTAGTCATATGATGCTTATAAGTTTGGTCCTGCTGGCGGCGGTGATGTTCTGGCTTTTGTATAAATCAGTTGAATTTTTTGATAAAATATAAAATTATGTGGAGTTTATTTTTTCTCTCAATACTTGCCTTTGTGTATATCTGCTATGTTTTAATAAAACCTGAAAAATTTTAATCTATCATGAATACCGAAATTACAGGCATCATAGCGATGTTTCTCATCACATTAGTTTCAGGAATATTTTTAGGTAAATATATTGCTAATGTATATGGCTATAAAAAGACTTTTCTGGATGGAATCTTCCAGCCTGCTGAAAAATTAATTTTCAGAATCTCAGGGATTGATCCTGGCCGGCAGATGAACTGGAAACAGAATATGTTTGCGATGCTGACCATTAATTTAGTCTGGGGCATTATTGCTTTCCTTATATTATTGAATCAATCCTGGTTACCCCTGAATCCCGACGGAAATCCCAATATGTCTCCGGATCTGGCTTTTAATACTGCGATCTCATTTTTAGTCAACTGTAATCTTCAGCATTATTCAGGTGAGACGGGAGTCAGTTATTTAAGCCAGCTATACTTAATGTTTCTTCAGTTTGTCTCTGCTGCAACCGGAATGGCTGCAATGGCGGTGCTTTTTAAAGCATTCAAAGATAAAACAACTACCGAACTAGGAAATTTTTATAGCTTTTTCACCAGATCTATCACAAGAATTCTCATTCCTTTAAGTATTGTTGTTGCGTTTATCCTTGCTGCCAACGGAACTCCTATGACTTTCGAAGGAAAAGACCATATCACAACACTGGAAGGACAGAAAATTGATGTTTCCAGAGGTCCGGCTGCCGCTTTTGTAGCGATTAAGCATTTAGGAACCAATGGCGGCGGTTTTTTCGGAGCCAATTCCGCACACCCGCTTGAAAACCCGAATTATCTTACCAATATGACAGAAATGGTTGCCCAGATGATCATCCCTTTCGCTTTGGTTTTTGCTCTGGGATTTTATTTAAAGAAGAGAAAGCTTTCATGGGTTATTTTCTCTGTAATGACCATTGGATTTTTAGCTCTGGCAATTCCGAATATTATTAATGAGATGAATGGAAACCCATTAATTACCCAGATGGGAGCCGATCATCTTCTCGGAGCCATCGAAGGTAAAGAAATCCGTTTCGGAAGTGCGGCTTCAGGATACTGGAGCATTGCAACTACTGTTATTTCCACGGGATCTGTAAATGCTATGCATGACAGCACAATGCCACTTTCAGGAATGAATCAGCTTCTTGCGATGATGATCAACTGCTTCTACGGAGGTTGTGGTGTCGGAATTCTAAACTATTTCATATTCATTATTCTTGCTGTATTTATCAGTGGACTGATGGTGGGAAGAACGCCTGAATTTATGGGTAAAAAAATTGAAGCAAAAGAAATGAAAATCGCAATGATTGTAGCTTTGTTTCACCCTTTTCTGATTCTTGCAGGAACAGCTTTAACCGCTTATTTACCTGAGTTTGGGGCTAAGACCTTAAATAATCCCGGTTTCCACGGATTCAGTGAAATGCTGTATGAATTTACCTCTTCATCTGCCAATAACGGTTCAGGGTTTGAAGGACTGGGCGACAATACACCATGGTGGAATATTTCTACAGGAATCGTACTGCTATTATCAAGATTTATCCCAATCATCGGACCTATCGCCATTGCCGGTCTTCTGGCACAGAAAAAATATATCCCGGAAAGTGCAGGAACATTAAAAACAGATACGTTAACTTTTGGATTTATGACTTTAGCCGTGATCCTTCTTATCGCTGCGTTATCTTTCTTCCCTGCTCTTACCCTCGGTCCGATTGCAGAACAGATTCAATATTTCTCTAAATAGCATTTAAAGATTTAAACATTAAATAATTAAACTCATTTAAAAATGAAAAATCAATCACAGACATTATTTCAGAAAGATTTGGTCAACGAAGCTGTTAAACAGTCTTTCGTCAAGCTGAATCCGAAAATTATGTTTAAAAATCCTGTCATGTTTCTTGTTGAGATCGGTACGGTTGTCATGTTGGTCGTGAGCCTCTTCAGCTTAACAGGAGAACGTACACAAGGCAGTTTTTCCTATAACTTTTTAGTATTCATCATATTATTTTTCACTGTTTTATTTGCCAATTTTGCCGAGGCCATCGCCGAAGCAAGAGGAAAAGCCCAGGCAGACACCTTAAGAAAAACACGTGAAGAAACTCCGGCCAGATTAATCATTGAAAATACACAGGGATTTCAGGTTGAAACCACTTTAAAAATGTCAGCCGAAATGAAACTCGGTGATGTTTTTCTCTGTGAAGCCGGCGATCAGATTCCAATGGACGGTGAGATTATCGAAGGCCTGGCAACGATTGATGAGTCTGCCATCACCGGAGAAAGCGCTCCTGTAATCAGGGAAGCAGGAGGAGATAAAAGCTCCGTAACCGGCGGTACAAAAGTACTTTCAGACAGAATTAAAGTGAAAGTAACGACAAAACCCGGAGAATCTTTTTTAGATAAAATGATTGCCCTTGTTGAAGGTGCATCAAGACAGAAAACTCCTAATGAAATCACATTAACGATACTTTTGGCAGGATTTACCCTCACCTTCATTATCGTTACAGTTACTTTAAAACCTTTTGCAGATTATGCGCAGACCCCGATTACGATTGCGGCATTTATTTCACTTTTCGTTTGTTTGATCCCGACAACCATCGGAGGTTTGCTTTCTGCAATCGGAATTGCAGGAATGGACAGAGCCTTAAGAGCCAATGTGATCACCAAAAGCGGTAAAGCCGTGGAAACAGCAGGAGACATTGATGTTTTGCTGCTTGATAAGACAGGAACAATTACCATCGGAAACCGTAAGGCAACGCAGTTTCATCCTTCAGATAATGTGGAAATGAATTATTTCATCAAAGCTTCCGCTCTAAGTTCGGTGGCCGATGAAACCCCGGAAGGAAAATCAATTATCGAATTAAGCCAATTAAAATCCGAAGACTTGCTTGTTCCTCACCCTGTGTATATTGATTTTACAGCTGAAACAAGAACTTCGGGAATCGATTTTGAAGAAACAAGAATCAGAAAAGGAGCTTATGACACAATTAAAAAGCTGACTGAGAAAGCAGGAAATACTTTTCCAAAAGAAACTGAAGACGCTGTAAAAGCAATCGCAGAAAATGGCGGAACACCTTTAGTGGTTTCATTAAATGAAAAAGTTTTGGGTGTAATTGAACTTCAGGATATTATTAAAACCGGAATCCAGGAGCGTTTTCAACGTCTGAGAAAAATGGGTGTAAAAACCGTGATGGTAACCGGTGATAATCCTTTAACGGCAAAATTTATCGCAGAAAAGGCCGGAGTTGATGATTTCATTGCTGAAGCCAAACCTGAAGATAAAATGAATTACATCAAAAAAGAACAGCAGGAAGGAAAGCTTGTCGCCATGATGGGAGACGGAACCAATGATGCTCCCGCCCTGGCCCAGGCAGATGTAGGTGTAGCGATGAACAGCGGAACCCAGGCCGCAAAGGAAGCAGGAAATATGGTCGATCTGGATAATGATCCTACAAAGCTGATTGAGATTGTAGAGATCGGGAAACAACTGCTGATGACCCGTGGAACATTAACAACTTTCAGTATTGCCAATGATGTGGCCAAATATTTTGCCATCATTCCGGCTTTGTTTATCACTTTTATCCCTGCACTGCAGAAGCTTAATATTATGAATCTTCACAGCCCTGAAACTGCTATTTTATCAGCGATTATTTTCAATGCGATTATCATTCCTATTCTGATTCCGTTGGCATTGAAAGGGGTAGCATATAAGCCGATCGGCGCCAGCGCATTATTAAGAAGAAATCTATTGATCTACGGTTTGGGAGGAATTATCGCTCCGTTTATCGGCATCAAGATTATCGATTTATTCATCAGTTTATTCTTTTAAATTTAAAAAATGAAAAATTATATTTCATCAGCATTCAGACTTACTGTGGTCATGCTGATCCTTGTGGGAGCTTATTCCATTTTTGTATACGCGGGATCAAAAATACTTCCGAATCATGGAAACGGAGAAATCATTATTCATAACGGACAAAAGTTTTATGCGAATATCGGACAGGATTTTAAATCGGCAAAATATTTTCACGGGCGCCCGTCTGCAGTTGATTACAATGCTGCAGGAAGTGCGGGAAGCAATAAAGGGCCAAGCAATAAAGAATACCTGGAAACCGTACAAAAGAGAATGGATACTTTAAAAATGCAAAACCCGGAAATGAGTAACGCCAAAGTTCCTGTAGAGCTGATCACAGCCAGCGGAAGTGGCCTGGATCCCGATATTTCCCGGGAAGGAGCATTGTATCAGATAAAAAGAATTGCAAAAGAGAGAAATATCTCAGAAACAGTTCTTGAGAATTTAATTACAGCCCATGTAAGTTCTCCGTTGATGGGTCTTTTCGGGCCTTCAAAAGTGAATGTATTACAATTAAACATCGCTTTAGATCAATTAAAATAACTTTAAAATCATTATGAAAAAATATCTTATTGCGGGTGTGATATTCGCATCTCTTACCGCAAAAGCTCAAACTGCTGATTCTTTACAGGCAGAAAAAAAATTAACTTTTTCCGCCTATGCGGAATTGTTTTACACTTATGATTTTAATGAACCTGTCAATCATCTTCGCCAAAACTTTTTATATTCATACAACAGGCATAATGAATTGAACCTTAATCTGGGTCTTATAAAAGCAGCTTACCAGACTGAAAACCTACGCGCCAATATCGCTTTAATGGCCGGAACCTATGCCCAGGACAATATGGCTGCTGAACAGGATGCTCTCCGGTACATCAATGAAGCCAATATCGGAATTAAAATTTCTAAAAATAAAAACCTGTGGATTGATGCAGGAATAATACCTTCTCATATCGGTTGGGAAAGTGCCATCGGAAAAGATAATATCAACCTTACAAGAAGTTTTGCCGCAGAAAACTCGCCTTATTTTGAAACCGGAGCTAAAATTTCTTATACTTCAGACAACGGGAAATGGTTTTTGAGCGGATTGGTCTTAAACGGATGGCAACGTATTGCAAAACCTGAAGGCAATCAGAGCATCTCTTTCGGGCATCAGGTGACTTATAAACCGACCGAAAAAATTACATTGAACAGCAGCTCTTTTATTGGAAATGATAAAACAAAAGACGAAAAACGGATGCGCTATTTCCATGATCTGTACGGAAGTTTCCAGCTTACGGAGCAGTTTTCTGCTGTTCTGGGGTTTGATATCGGAGCCGAACAGAAATTAAAGGGAAGCGATCAATATAACATCTGGTATTCCCCGAATATTCTGATGAAATATCAGATCAATCCCAAATGGGCTTTAGCCGGCAGAGCCGAATATTATAATGACAAAAACGGAGTTATTATCAATACGGGAACACCAAACGGTTTCCAGACTTTCGGGTATTCTGTGAATATTGATTACGCAATTCTTAAAAACGTGGTATTCCGTACAGAAGCAAGAAGCTTTACCTCCAAAGATGCCATTTTCACGAAAAATGACGAACTTAAACAAGGGAATTTTTTCATTACAACAAGTCTTGCAGCCTGGTTTTAATAAGAAAATGTAAGCTAAAAGTTTATTCCTCCTATGCTGCAGGAAAAAATTAAAACTAAAAAGAATAAAATCAATGTCATCAGCCAAACATTTTTTAGAACTCATTCAGAAATCCCGGAAAGGGAAATTCAAAATCTATATCGGAATGAGTGCCGGCGTGGGAAAAACCTTCCGTATGCTTCAGGAAGCCCATGCTCTTTTACGAAACGGCATTGATGTAAAAATAGGATACATAGAAACTCACGGAAGGGAGGAAACTCAGGAACTTGTAGAAGGTATTCCGGAAATCTCAAGACGTTCTGTTTTCTACAAAGGAAAAAACCTTGAAGAAATGGATCTTCAGTCGATCATCAACGAACATCCTGAAGTGGTTTTGGTTGACGAACTGGCCCACACCAATGTAGAAGGTTCAAAAAATAAAAAAAGATGGCAGGACGTTCTTGAAATTCTGGACAACGGGATCAATGTGATCAGCGCTATGAATATTCAGCATATCGAGAGCCTGAATGAAGAGGTTAAAAAAATCACCGGAGTTGAGGTTTCGGAGCGTGTTCCGGATAAAATTCTTGCCCTTGCTGATGAGGTGGTGAATATCGATTTAACAGCTGATGAACTTCTGACCAGGCTTAAAGAAGGGAAAATTTATAAAAAAGAAAAAATTCAGACCGCTTTAAATAATTTTTTCCAAAGCGGGCATATCTTACAGCTTCGGGAACTGGCTTTGAAAGAAGTGGCCACTCATGTTGAAAGAAAGGTGGAAACCGAGATCAAAACTGAAAATTTTAAACCTATAAAATTCCTTGCCTGTATCAGCAGCAATGAGAAAATCGCTAAAAACATCATCCGGAAAACTGCCCGTCTGGCAAGCTATTACAACAGTCCATGGACGGTTTTGTATATTCAAAGGCCTGCTGAAAATCCTGAAAAAATAGCCCTGGATAAGCAACGATATTTGATTAATAATTTTAATTTAGCACAGGAATTGGGTGCGAAAGTAATCCGTGTAAAAGAAAACAGTGTTCACAAAGGTATTCTTGACTACGTGATCCAGCATAATATTACAACAGTCTGTATCGGGAAACCCCATCCGAAGTTCTGGCAGCGGCTTTCCGGTTACAGTTGGATTTATACCCTGATGAACCGTTTGAATGAAAGGCAGATTGATATTATTATTTTATCTTAAAAGTAATGAAACTTAAAACGAAACTCACTTTAGGCGTAGGTCTTTTATTCATACTGATCGTTTTACTGTCGGTCATCGGATCCGTGTATATCAATAAACTTAAATCGGATACCGAAAAGATCCTTATTGCCAACTACAACAGTCTGGAGTTTTCTCAAAATATGATTCTGGCCCTGGATAAAATCAATACCGACAGTGCAATTGCCATTAAAAATTTTCAGAAAAACAATATTCTACAGGAAAAAAACCTTACCGAATTTGGCGAAAAAGAAGCTACACAAAACCTGAATCTTCATTTTAAAAGCTATTTGAAGGATCGTACCTATGAAAAAGAAAAACTGATCCGCGAAGATCTGGTGAAAATCATGGCTTTGAATATGAAAGGTATCGAGCGTAAAAGTGATATTGCCATTATCACCGCTGAGAATGCAACATTCTGGATTGTAAGCCTGGGTACGGTTTGTTTTCTGATTGCCTTTGTTCTTCTTTTTAATTTACCGCAAACCATTGCGGAACCTATCAATCAGCTTACCTTCAGTATCAAACAGATCGCAAATAAAAATTATAATGAAAGAGTACATTTTAAAGGAAGCGAAGAGTTTAATGACCTAGCCAACTCTTTCAATATTATGGCGGAAAAGCTTCAGGAATATGAAAGCAGCACGCTCTCCACGCAGCTGATGGACAAAAAACGGATTGAAACGCTGGTCAACAATATGCACGATGCCGTGATCGGGCTTGATGAAAATAATTTCATCTACATGATCAATGATGAAGCCCTGAAAATCACCAATCTCCGTAAGGAAGAAATTATCGGAAAGACCGCTCATGAAGTCGCAGTCAATAATGATCTTATGCGGGAGCTTCTTAAAAATATCGAGCATCCCGTAAATGAACCTATAAAGATTGTTTCGGATCATAAAGAAAATTATTTTGAACAGGAAATAGTACCCATCAATATTGTAAAAACAGGCGAGAAAGAAAAGAAATACATTGGAAAGGTAATTCTTCTCCGGAATATCACTCCTTTTAAAGAGCTTGATTTTGCAAAAACCAATTTCATAGCCACCATTTCTCATGAGCTGAAAACACCGATTGCCGCTATTAAAATGGGCGTTCAATTATTGGGAAATCAAAAATTCGGGGAACTGAATGCCCAACAACAGGAGCTTCTGAAAAGCATCAATGAAGATGGCCAGCGACTGCTTGATATTACAGGGGAGCTTCTGAATCTTTCGCAGGTAGAAACCGGAAACATCCGGCTTCAAATTGAAAGCTGTGCGCCGAAAGAAATCGTTCAGACCGCCATTAAAAATGTTGAAAAACTGGCAGAACAAAAGAATATTTCCATTACCGCCAAATACCTATTGGAAGACAATGACTTTATTTCGGCAGATTTTGATAAAACAGTCTGGGTTATGAATAATTTTCTGAGTAATGCCATCAAACATTCTTTCCAGGATGAAAGCATTGAAATTGTGGTGGAAAAATCAGGTGAATCCGTTCAGTTCAGCATCACAGATACCGGAAGCGGAATTGATGAGAAATACCACCGCCAGATCTTTGAACGCTATTTCCAGGTGCCGGGAGAACATCAGAACGGTACCGGACTGGGCTTAGCCATTTCGAAAAACTTTATTGAAAAGCAACACGGTGAAATCGGGGTAAAAAGCGCACCAAATCAGGGAAGTACTTTTTATTTCAGGCTGCCTTTGGTTTAAATTAAGTTTCAATAAAATTGTCTAAATTTGAATTAAATTCACATCCGATGAATACCTCAGATTTAAAACTAGAATTAATCAGCAAAATTGCTCAATTAAAAGAAGCCCGGATTATAGAGGAAATTCAAAAATTTTTAGATTTTAAATTGAATAATGACGAATATATTCTCAATGAATCTCAAAAAACCAGAATTGCTGAAGCCAGAGAAGAGTATAAAAATTCAGAATATATTACTGAAGATAAAGCCAATCAGGACATTGAAAAATGGCTAAAAGAAAAGTAATCTGGACATTCCAAGCCAATACCGAACGAAAAGAAATTCTTGAATATTGGATCCTCAGAAATAAATTTAAAACATTCAGTATAAAACTCAACAAACTAATAATCAGCACAATTCAGTTATTGACAGAACATCCCACTATTGGAAGAAGAACAACTATTGAAAATGTCAGGGTAAAAATTGTCCGTGATTATTTAATTTTCTACGAGTTTTCAAAATCTGAACTGATTATTCTTTATTTCTTTATAGCTGGGAATTGTTTTAGGACTGGATGGAACATTATGGAATTAATCAAAGGCTAACTTAACTACATTATAATGGTAACAGCGAAGGAAAAGGATTTTTCATCGCTGTTTTTATTTTCTTAATAATTTGAGTATTTTCAGTTCATAATTTCAATATATTATGAAAATACAACGGAATAAATATCTTCTGCTCAATTATGTATTCATTTTTTGCATCTTTATTTTGTTTCTGAATGATCATTTTCTGAAATATGAATTTTCAAATCTGCTGACCGGTAAGCTTTCTGACATCGCAGGAATCATTATCCTTCCCTTGCTTTTAACCTATATTTTCCCAAGGCTTAAACTGCATTCAGTATGGCTGAGTGCCGTATTTTTCATATTCTGGAAATCCGGTTATTCCGAAGGACTGATCCGTTTTTACAACCAATATGCATTAATTCCTATTACCCGGACCGTTGATTATTCCGATGTATGGGTATTGTTGCTTTTACCTGTTCCTTATCTGATGATCAAAGGAATCGATCAGTGGAAAAGCATCAGAATAAAAAAAATTCATCCTGCTCTTGTATTGCTGCCTGCCCTTTTCACTTTAATGGCAACTTCGCCACCGCCCAGTTTTTATTATACCCGAAGCAATGGGAATTTCAACTGTGCTAAATGTTCATTTACTGTGAATTATACCCAAAATGAAATTATTGAAAAGCTCAGGAAAGAAAATATTGTTTTTGACACGATCTATCCTATCAGCAAGCGTGCTCTTGAAAGGATTCCGGGTTTTGAGAAAAATGACATTCATTTTTATAAATTAAATCAGTTGATCATTGATCAGGATACGCTAAGAAATCTCAATTTTTCTATGCTGAGCCTGAAAAACGGCACGACAAAAGTATATTTCAATGGCATGAATGTAAAAGAAGACATTTCCACCAATAAGCTGAAAAGGAAAGTAAGAAAATATTACAATAAAATACTTTTCGAAGAATTAAAAGAATCTTTAAAAAAATAAAGCTCAACAATGGCTGCAAGATTTTTCACAACCCAGGAAGAATTTAGAGAATGGCTGGTTCAATATCACCAAACAGAAAATGAACTGTTAGTAGGTTTTTACAAAGTAGGAACTAAAAAACCCTCTATGACCTGGTCTGAATCGGTAGATCAAGCATTATGTTTCGGCTGGATAGACGGAGTAAGAAAATCCATAGATAAAGAAAGCTACAGCATCCGTTTTACGCCCAGAAAGCCTACAAGCATCTGGAGTGCGATCAATATCAAAAAAATGGAAGATCTCACTAAGGCCGGTCTGATGACAACAGCAGGACAGAAAGCATTTTCACTGAGAAAAGAGGAAAAATCAGGAATCTATTCTCATGAAAAAGAACCGGCTACCCTTGATCCTGCCTATGAAAAACAATTTAAAACGAATAAAAAAGCCTGGAAATTTTTCAGTGATCAGGCTCCGTCGTATAAAAAAGTAATGCTTCACTGGATCATGAGCGCCAAACAGGAAAAAACGAGACAATCCCGGCTTGAAAAAACAATCCGGGAAAGTGAACAACAGAAAAGAGTGTTATAAAAATTCTGGATTTTTAACCCCTAAATTATTAAATTGTAAAAAAATAATCAATTGAAGCCAACAATTTTTGATCAGGATCAATACAGAATTTATATTCCTTACAGAAAGTATATTGCTTTTGAAGGAAAGCTTCTGGACTCGGAAATTGAATATTGGATAGATTTTCAAATGCCCGGAAGCTTAGATCCGGTAAGGTTTTATTTCAACAAAAAAGATTCTGATCGTGTTGAAAAAATTTTAAAAGAAAATCACTTTCTGACAACCGATGATTTTAGCAGCACTTTTGATTATCGTCAAAGCAGAAAATTTTATCTTCTTTATATTATTTCGTTTGTGGCTTTATTCATTCTTGGTTTTATTCTCATAGAGGCTTATAAGATGTTCTTTAAATGAACAAGCTTTACATTTCATTATCCTATCTAAGACACATTGAATATTGTTTCAGATAACCCGATGGTTTTAAACCAAACCTATCCATGCATCAACATCGATCACTTCTGCCTGCATCGGAAATATTTTTGCCTTCAATACCTGATGAACTTCTGCGTCTCTGTCTGCACAGCAGTCGGAAAGAACCGTCAGCTCAAAATCTTTGTCTGCAGCTTCACGAAGGGTAGATAAAACCACCCCTGAAGTACTGACACCGGAAAGTACCAGGTGTTCAATATTCAATCCTCTCAAAACGATTTCCAGGTCGCTTCCTGCAAAAGCACTGATCCTGCGTTTTGTTACCATAATATCATTATTCTGAGGCTTTACATCTGCATGAATCTCTTCCCATTGTTTTACAAATTCAGGAGTCCACATTTCTTTATTTCCAATTCCGGAAAAAATTTTGTTCCGATTACTGATTTCAGGAACTCCGGCCCTGAAAGAAACGATGACATAAATAACAGGAATTTCTTTTGCTCTTGCATGAGCAATGGCTTTTGATACATTATCCAGCAATGGTTTGGTATCTTCGATATTCTGTAAAATGGAATTCTGTAAATCCATTACCAATAAGGCGGTTTTCTTTGAATCTTGCATTTTTAAAATTTTAATTATGGCAAGTATATACTATTTTACACTCATCATTTTTTAATTAACGCAAAGCTTTTTAAATCCGATTGCTATATTTTAAAAAAAGCAAAGAAAAGCAGCAAAGCTGCTATGAAGCATTCTTTTAAAAATCTATTTTAATAGATTAAAAAACTTTGCTCATCTTAATAAGTCTGATTCATAATTTTCTTTGCGATAAAAACGATCAAAGAAGCAAGAAAAAATAAGTGTAAAATAGTATATAGTTACCTTAATTATTATCAGTTGACTCCTCCGTTTTATCAACCGGAAGATTATTTTTCTTAGATGAATTAAACAGCCTGTAAAAACAAGCAGCGATAAGAATAGCCAGAATCCCCTGTATTAAAAGCGTATTACTACTTCCAATATGCTCAGAAGCATAGCCGGTAAGCAAACTTCCCAATGGCAGCATCCCGAAAATGGCGGTCAGAAGAATACTTACAGCCCTTCCGCGCATATGAGGAGCCGCTTCGGACTGAACGATGATATTACAGCTTGTAAACTGCATTACACTTCCAAAACCCGTAAATACCACAAACAGCATGGCCCAATAAAAGCTTGTAGTCTGTGAAAAAAAGATCAGACCTAAGCCAAGGACGACCGTACTTAAAATCAGGTAGAATCTAAGTTTATCATTTCTTTTCAGTGAAGCTAATAAAATAGTCCCGGAAACCGCACCTAGCCCAATAAATCCTGAAATATATCCGAAAGTAGCTGCACCACCTTTAAAAGTAACTTTTGCCACTTCCGGAATCAAGGTATCATAAGGCAATACCAGCAAACCGATCAGGCAAAGCATCAGAATGACTAAACCAATTCTGGGTTCATTTTTGAGATAGAGGATCCCTTCTTTAAACTCAGAAACAATTTTTTTATCAGTCACTCTTTTTTCATACGGCGGAAGTTTCATCATGGCAAAGCATCCGATAACTGCAATGAAGCCAACCGCATTAAGGACAAAACAAAAGCCTACATTCCAGTGTTCCAATACAAAGCCGGCTACTGCAGGTCCCAATACTTTACTTACACTTGCCATGGCAGCACTTAATGAAAGAGCACTCGGAACATCACTTTCTTCCATCACTACCTGACTGATCATTGTCTGGCGGGCCGGAACATCAAATGCATTGATAATTCCCAGGACAACACTTAAGCCCAGAATTTCCCAAACTACAATGTGGTTGGTCAATAGCAGAATAGCCAGTAAAGAGGTTTGTACAACCGCTCCTATCTGTGTCCATCGGATTATGGTGCTGCGGTTGTAACGGTCGGCTGCTACTCCACCGATAAAAGAGAATAAAAAAGACGGAAACTGTTCCGCAAAAACAGTAACTCCCAACATAAAAGTAGAATGGGTTAATGAATAAATCAGCCATACCACAGCTGTCCTTTGCATCCACGTCCCGAACTGGGAGATGGAACGCCCTGCAAAATAGTATTTAAAATTATCGCTTTTAAAAGCCCTGAATGTACTTACATTGGTTATACTCATCATTTCCTAAGTCAATTCTATTATAGTATTAAATCTAACTATTTGACAAAAACCATCAAAACGTCAAATTTTAATTAAAAAAAATTTAATTCTTTATCTTCCCGACAAACAGGTCAGCCAGCATTGTGGCTCCTGCTTCCCACTGATTTTTAAAGGTTTCAATCGCAGATTCACGACGGATTCCACGAATGCTGCTGATCAGCATGAATAACAAAGTATCGAGCATACCGGGATCCGGTTTGGAGATTTCTTTAAGATCAACCGCCTTTTGAATTGTTTTTTTCAGTAAAACAGTTTCCGCCTGCATCATTCTCTGATGTACCTCGTTCATAATATCGGCATACTTTGATCGCTCTTCATTATCCATTCTGGCCTCTACAGCTGCAATAAAACTTCTGGTATTTTCAAAACCTTTAACTTTAGCAAAACAGAAAGCTTTAATTTTAGATTCAAAAGTTTTTTCTTTGTTCATAACAGCCTCCAGATCATTTTTAATTTCTTCAACCTGGGAAATCATCACCGCTTCAAAAAGCTCATCCCGGTTTTTAAAATAATAGTACAGGGCACTTCTCGTTTTCCCTACTGCCTTCGCCACATCATCCATTGTCACTTTTTTAATTCCGTGACGCTGATACAATTGCTGTGCAGTCTGTAAGATCTGGCTTTTTAAAATTTCTTCCTGAGAAAGTGGCTGATTCATGTATTGCTTCGTTTTAAGAATAGGTTTCTGAAAACGCTTGACAAATTTACGAATTTTGTCGAAACGAAAAAAATATTTTAAAATTATTTAATCGAAATTAATATCTTAGGTTTGTAAATAATATTATGAAAACCATCATACATTAATGCTTTGTTTTAAATCAATTTCAAATTTCCCGGTTAAATACTATATTCTATTTATATTTTTCATTTCGTGTAAAACCGCTCTGCCATTAGATACAACTACGGGAATTACTCAACTTGAAAGCTGCAATGAAATGGTTTATGACCCGAAGTATGACAATCGTGGCGAAGATCTGGCTGCAACATCAGAATTCATAACCCGGCAATATTTCGACACCGGTACTATTTATAGTAATGAATATGGGATTTATGATCCTGTAGACATACGGTTTTTAACCAATAATGAAATTAATACGGAAATTGATAAAGAGCTAACAAAAATAGAAGCAATTCATCTGATAGAGGAAATCAACGGCATCAAGGACTTTAAAACAAAAAAGATAAAATCTCTACAAATAAACGTGATTTAATGATTCTGATTAAAGAGTCATTCAAAAATCCGGAAATATTAAAATCAAACGAACTCACCAAAAACGAAGCGAACCTAAATCTTATCTTTGAAAAAGACAAAAAAAAATTCAATAAAAACTTTTCGGAATATTTCATCCGGTATGGAGATTATGGAAAAATTTATCTGAAGAAAATAAAAAGAGATAAAGCAATTAATAAGGTAAATGAGCTGATTGTTTTCAGTATACTTCACCCAAAATTAAATGAGCTTTCTGAAAAAGAAAGAGAGATTAATTATGCAATGTATCAGGAATATAAAAAGCTTTATCATTGTAAGGAATAAGCTCCAATAGTTTCTGGTAAAAAAATGATATGGATTTCGCCTATATCATGACAACATAATCTTTATCTTTGCGAAAAATTATGATCCCCATTCACGATCTTTTTTTCTTTGCTTTAGCTGCATTGGTCTTGGTGATCAGTCCGGGACCTAATATGATCTATCTAATTTCCAGATCCATTACACAGGGAAGAAGAGCAGGTTTAACTTCTCTTGCAGGGGTGGTTTGCGGTTTTCTGTTTCACATTGTGATGGTCTCTTTTGGCCTTACTGCTGTATTATTTGCAGTCCCTTTTGCCTATATGATTTTAAAATCTCTGGGAACAGTATATCTATTGTATCTTGCTTACCAGGCGATTAAACCAAACAGTAAAAACATTTTTGAAGTAGATAAAAACATTCCGGCAGACA
Source organism: Chryseobacterium tongliaonense (assembly GCF_041224435.1). NCBI lineage: Bacteria > Pseudomonadati > Bacteroidota > Flavobacteriia > Flavobacteriales > Weeksellaceae > Chryseobacterium > Chryseobacterium tongliaonense. The sequence continues at coordinate 245,049 of NZ_JBGFFD010000007.1, forward strand.
AGCCCGGAAAATTATTTGCAGTAGGCTTTTTCACCAATGTGCTCAACCCTAAAGTTGCTATCTTCTATCTGTCGTTTTTCCCTCAGTTTATAAAGCCTGAATACGGTTCTGTTTTTACCCAGAGCTTAGAACTCGGAATCACGCAGACTTTTATAAGCTTTACAATAAATTTCATCATTGTATTGACGGCAGCAAAGGCAGCTTCCTTTTTCGCTAAAAATCCGGTCTGGATAAGAATTCAGAAATGGTTTATGGCAAGTATACTGACTGCGCTTGCAGTGAAAATGACATTGACAAAGGCAAAGTAGAGTTAATAAATTTACTTAATCAATTAAATTAATTTCCCTCTAAAACTTTGAGTAATTATATTCCACAAAATCCCTGATCACAGAAGCGGTTTCCGGATAAATATTAAAATTTTCTCCGGTATCTTTTAAGCTGCTGCCTGAAAACATTTTATAGAAAATGCAGGCATTGAAATAGGAACCGATTTTTGAAGGATGGGAATCATCATCCCACATATTGAAGTAGGGGTAATTTTTTTCAAACTCATATTCCAATGCTGAATGTTTTGTATGGGTAATATTTGTTTCTTTTGCAATCAGAGCGTACTGATTTTCCAGATAATCTTTCTGCTCATTACGGTTTTGAAATTCTTTGGAGCAAAACTTTTCATCCGTATGGCTTCCGTTGCTGGTATAAAGAAATTTGGGATAGCAATTTTTAAAAGGATATTTTTGTTTATCAACCCAGGTTGAAAAGAGGTAGAATTTTGCCTTTCCACCGGTATCATAGGTTTGGAATGTTTTTATGCTAGGCAGAATATGTTTTTCAACTTCCTCAGGGACATAATATCCCAAAGTTCCATGCTGCAAAACGACATCGTCCCAAACGGTTTCATCAAACCTGAATTTTGCAACCCCGTTTATGATATGTTGTTCCAACTGTATTCCCGGAAAAGTTACCTGGGTAACTTTATACGTTTTATCACCCTTTTCATTCAACATTTTTTCCAGCATTTTCGGCATATCATAATAATAAGTAAGGCTATTCCCGATGAATAATATTTTCTTTTCCTGTGAAAATAAACTCATTCCAAGCCATAGAAAAATGCAGAGAAAAAATTTCTTTTTAAACATCTTTTTAATGCGCTTCCAGCCAGTTGTTTCCTACCCCAACCTCAACCAGTAACGGAACCTGTGTTTCAATGGCACTTTCCATTTCGGTTTTGATCAGTTTGGATGCTGCTTCAATCTCATCAATAGGAGACTCAAACACCAATTCGTCATGAACCTGTAATAACATTTTGGTCTGCAGTTTTTGCTCATCGAGTTGCTGATCAATTTTGATCATTGCCATTTTCACGACATCTGCTGCGCTTCCCTGTACAGGAGCGTTTACCGCATTTCTTTCAGCATGGCCTCTTACTACAAAATTTCCGGAATTGATATCTTTTAAATGGCGTTTTCTTCCTAAAATGGTTTCTACATAGCCTAACTGACGGGCTTTATTGACCTGTTCCGCCATATATGCCTTTAATTTCGGATAGGTTTCAAAATAAGCTTCGATCATTTGCTTGGCTTCGGTTCTTGATAAACCGGTTTGCTCTGCCAATGCAAAGGCACCCTGACCGTAAATAATTCCGAAGTTAACGGTTTTAGCCTGGCTTCTCTGGGTTTTGGAAACTTCTTCCAAAGGTATTTTAAACAGTTTTGCAGCAGTCGACGCGTGGATATCTTCTCCGTTCTGGAATGCTTTGATCATATTGTCTTCTCCTGAAATCTCAGCAATCAGACGAAGCTCAATCTGCGAATAATCGGCAGAGATAATTTTCTTTCCTTCTCCTGAAACAAATGCACCACGAATCTGCTGCCCTCTCAATGTTCTGATCGGAATGTTCTGTAAATTCGGGTTAACACTTGCTAAACGGCCTGTCGCCGCTGTGGTTTGTGAGAAATTGGTATGTACACGCTCGTCTCTGTCAATCTGCGACGGTAAAGCATCTACATAGGTTGATTTCAGCTTCTGGTAGGTTCTGTATTCGAGGATATGCTTGATGATCTCATGCTTTGAAGACAGTTTCTGTAATACATCTTCCGAAGTTGCGTACTGTCCGGTTTTGGTTTTTTTGGCCTTCGGATCGAGCTGCATTTTTTCAAACAGGATTTCACCCAATTGCCTTGGTGAATTCATATTGAATTCTTCTCCTGAAATCTCAAATATCTTGGATTCCAATTGTCTTAAATCGTTTTCGAGATCGATGCTTTCCTGAGCCAGCCATTTTTCATCAAGGGAAATTCCGGCCAGTTCCATTTTTGCCAGCACTTCCATCAACGGCATTTCTATTTTAAAGAAGAGATCTTCTAAGTTTTCTTTTTTTAATTGTGGAGCAAACAATTCATACAACTGGAACGTTACGTCTGCATCTTCTGCAGCATAATCGGTTTGTGTCCTGAGGTCGGCATCTCTGAAAGTTCCCTGGTTTTTCCCTTTTTTACCGATAATGGTTTCAATTGAAACAGGCTTATAATTCAGATATACTTCGGAAAGATAATCCATTCCGTGTCTTCCGTCCGGATTTAACAGGTAATGGGCAATCATGGTATCAAACATTGCTCCTTTGACTGTAATATCGTACTGTTTCAGGATTTTATAATCGAATTTCAGATTGTGGGCAATTTTCAGAAGGTCTTCTTTTTCAAAAAACGGCCTGAAAATTTCCAGGGTCTGCAGTACTTCACCTTTATCTTCTGACAAAGGAATATAGTAAGCCAAACCTTTTTTATATGAAAAACTCATTCCTACCAGTTCTGCTTCCAGCTCATTCAGGGAAGTGGTTTCGGTATCAAAACAAACTGCTCTTTGCTTCAGCAGGTTGTTAACAAGAATTTTCTGGGCTTTTGGGTTATTGACGAACTGATATAAATGTTCGTTGTGTTCGATGGTTGATTTTGTAGACGTAGCCTGATCCAGTTCTTCAAAATTGGCAAATAAATCAAGCTGGGTAACCTGGCCTTTTACCTGGGTAACCTGTGCTGTCTGAGTCACTTCAACCTCAGCAACCACAACGGTTTCTGCAGGAGCAAAAGCACGGTAAAGATTTTCGTACAGCCTTCTGAATTCTATTTCATCAAAAACTTCCTTTACTTTTTCAAAATCCGGTGTCTCAAGATCATACTGCTCCTGATGGAATTCGATCGGGGCATCACAGATAATGGTGGCTAATTTTTTGGAAAGGATTCCGCGTTCTGCCGAAGCTTCCACTTTTTCTTTTAACTTTCCTTTTAACTGATCGGTATTGGCTAAAAGATTTTCAATGCTTCCGAATTCTTTAAGAAATTTCATGGCCGTTTTTTCTCCGACACCATCCAGTCCGGGGATATTATCTACTGCATCGCCCATCATGGCCAGGAAATCGATCACCTGTTTCGGATCTTCAATTTCGTATTTGGCTTTGACTTCTTCCACTCCAAGAATTTCAATATCACCACCTTTTAAACCGGGTTTGTAGATTTTAATTTTATCAGTCACAAGCTGGGCAAAGTCTTTATCCGGTGTTACCATAAAAGTGGTATAGCCTTCTTTTTCTGCTTTGCAGGCGATAGTTCCGATCACATCATCCGCTTCATAGCCTTCCACCCCTAAATTGGGGATATGCATCGCTTCCAGGATCCTGTGAATGTAAGGGACCGCAATTTTAATGGCTTCCGGAGTTTCACTTCGATTGGCTTTGTAATCTGAATAGTCATCCGTTCTCACACTTGCCTGTCCCACATCAAAAACAACAGCCAGATGGGTTGGTTTTTCTCTTCTGATCAATTCGATCAGAGAGTTGGTAAAACCAAAAATAGCAGATGTGTCGATTCCTGTGCTCGTTAACCTCGGATTCCTGATCAATGCGTAATATCCTCTGAAAATCATTGCATAAGCATCGATAAGAAACAGCCTTTTATCTTGTGTTGCGTCCATATTTTGTATAATGAACAAATATAAGAAAATAGGAATATTTTTAGTCTACATTTTGGGCTGAGATTTTAATTTTTAAGATCCGATGCCATAAAAAAAGACCTCTTCACGAAGTCTTTTATATATTTTAATGAATAGGCTAATCTAATTTTGCTTTTGAAAACAAATCCTGTATTACGGCATCGTCTTCACAGGCTTTCTTAAATTCTGAAATAAATTCTTTTAAGCTTTCTGCGTTTGAGGAATAGGCACAGAACATTCCGGCTTCGGGATCGAATTTAATATCTTCACTTAAATCCGGCTTTTTCTCATCCAGAAAGCCCTGTGCTAAGGAAGCCCAGTCGTAACCATTTCCTTCGAAACCTTCTTCTGCCCTTGTTTCGAAAATTTCAGGTTTGTAATCTCCTGCGTTTAAGCAAACGGAAAAGCTGTTATTATGCTCTACCCAGAAAAAGGGTTTGATCATTGCTTTAAAATCATTAATGTCCATATTGTTCTAATTCTTTAAAAAGTTGATCTCTATTCTCTTTTATTCTTCATCTTCGCATTAACCTAAGGCTTCAATAAAATTATCGAACGTACGTACCAAAAATCATACGATTCTGAATATACTACGTGATTTTTTCTTTAAATTTTTCGTAATCTCCCACAAGCCTTTTCTAAACACATTTTAAATGATGGAAAAAATACCCGAAATAATTTCTAAAACGGTGCCATTAACATCGAGAGTAAAATCATATCTTTCTGATTCATCACTTTCACAGACAATCATTTTATTTTCAAAGTATATTTTTGAAAGTTTAATTTTTCTAAATGGTTTTTGCTTAATCAAGAAAAGACCTTCTGGTTCTTTAATAATGCGTAAAGAATCAAGAAGCTGATATTCATCGTCATTAAGAATATTTTTATAAATGTAAAAGGCTGATATAAGTCCGTTTTTAAAGATTAGTTCAATTCTGTCCAGATCAGTAGAAGATTCATCTATTGTTTTATTGAAATCAGCAATAATATCAAAAAAAAGATTGTCTAATACTGTTTTACTGATTAGTTCAAAATTAATTTCCTCTCCTTCTGATTCAGCAGAGAATTCAAGCTTATTTTCTCCTTTTTTAATATTTTTAAGTGGTATTAAGTTTTCTTCTCCATGTTGATTTGAGTCTAGTTTAAATGAGTTTGAACGATATACAAATCTCAAGTCTGTTATTAAAGAAATTTCACTTAAAACCGGATCATATTTAAAAGCTGATTCTTTTACTTCTATTTTTTCTGTCATACTGGTATCTATCGTTATTTATATTTATTATATTTTTCCAGTGCATCCCAAGCTGCATTAGATCTTTCAGTCTTTTCGACTATAGTTGTATTAGGCATTCTTTTTACTTTTGTTAATTCTGCCTGTACTTTTCCAAAATCCTGAGAATCTATTTTTACTGTGCCCTTTACTTCATTTCCAATAGTTTTTGGAAAGGTGACACTTTTAGCACCACCATCTTTAAGAACATCAAATATATCTGTTCTACAATTTACACATACTCCAACAGGCACATCTCCTGTCCTAAACTTTCCAAGCACATCTTTAATGATAACATCTTGATCTTCCATTAGCCCATTGTTAGCGAAATGATTAAGCCCGTTCATTTCTGCGTGTCCTGCTGAAGAACTATGAAAAGTTTCGGTTCCCAAATTCGTAGAAATTGTAGCATAGGCTCCATTCATTCCCCAAGGCATTAAACCGAGAGGATCAAACATTCCATTTGAATTTTCTACATAACTATAAAGATTTAGCTCTCCTGAACCTGTTTTTATTGGATCCTGGCTAATGTAGTATCCTATTTCATTATCATAATATCTAAATCTATTGTAATATAAACCTCCCAATTCTTCATCTTCATACTGTCCAAGTTGTCTGAAAGGAATAAAATTTTGCTCTCCTTTTAGATTTATTAACTTTCCATACATATCATAATCAGCAGACCAAACTAACTTCCCTTCTTCATTATAAGACTGTATTGGCCGTCTGATATAATCTGAAATAATACTATATGACCTACCATTTATGGTTTTTCCGCAAGGAACGTAAGACCCTCTCTCATAAATCCAAGTCACGAGATCAGTAATTGGTTCTTTTTCTAAAATTAAATTCCCTTCTTCTCCAATGGTTGTTTTAGGTTCGTTTTCAACATCGTATATCCATTCATGTAAAATAACATGCCCATACCAAATATACCGAGTTATTTTCTTATTCCCAATTTTCGAAATCCTTCTTCCCAACGCATCATATTCAAAGCTCACTTCCTTGCCATCCGGTCGTTTTACTTTGGCCAGCATTCCGTTGGCATTCCAGGAATATGCCCAGTCTCCGGATTCCCATTCCGGATTTTGGATTTCTTCGGGAGAATTTTCGTTGACGTTGGGCAGAATATTTCCATCCTGTAATTTCGGTTCATTCAGCCAGTCTGCAGCGATAGATTTATAATAAGGATGATGATTTTCTTCTTCTTTCTGATCTGATTTGACGTTATTAATCGGCCGTTTACTTTTTAACAATAAATTTCCTTCTTCATCATAATGATAAAACCAATTTTTATCGCGCATCAGTTTCCCGCCTTTGTCATAAACGCGGTCGGTTCTTCTTGCACTTTCATATAAGCAGCCTGTCTCATCAGGGTTTTTGTACTGAATCTCGCCATTAGGATATTCTGCAGCAACAAGACTTCCGAAAGCATCATAATCGAATCTTGTTCGTCCGCCTGTTACACGGTCTAAAACCTGCAGCAACCGGCTTCCCGGTCCCCAATGGTAATCTTTGTGAAAGGCAGTATTGGTTTTATTGACCATTACTTTCTGGCTTACCGGCATTCCGGTATGATCAAATTCGAAAACACTTTCAACTCCGCCTGTCATTTCACGGGAAAATAATTGCCCGTTTCGGCTGATATTCAGGTTCATTTGCCAGGGCTGATGTACATCTTTTGTGGCAGCCGTTACATTTTTAAGCTGACCGAGATCATTGTAAGCATAATCGATTTCTGCTCCTAAGCTGCTTTTTAAGCCCGTCAGATTTCCCTGATCGTCATATTCGTAATTGATGGAATGTTCGCCTTGCTTTTCACTGGTTACCAATCCTAATTTATTCCTATCGAAAGCCACGCTGCTGTTTTCATTATCAGCTTTGATCAACATTCCTGAGGTATCGTATTGATAGGCTTCCCAGGTTCCGTCGGGATAATGGGTCTGCGTTAATCTTCCTCCTAAATCATATTCGTAAAAAATATTTTTCCCGTTCGGGTTCCGGGTTTGGGTAACCAGTCCGTCTTTATCCCTAATGAAGAATTTTTGTTGCCCGTCAAAACCGGTTTCTCCGATAATTTCGTTGTTATTATTTCTTTCAAACCGATAAACCTCGCCCTTCTCATTGGTAATGCTCATCAAATTTTCATAAGCATTGTAACCAAAAACCAGGGTTTCTTCTTTTTTTAAAGTTAAGGCGTTTCTGCGAACCTGGCGTTTCAGGCTTCCCATCGGTGTGTAGCTCATGAGCCATTCAGCTTTTCCGTCAGTTGCATAAATTGGTAAATCGTAAGCATCGTAACGAAGTTTCAAAGGTAATTGTCCCTGTTCATTAACTTCCACAACACGACCCATTTTATCCCGGTTCCAAAGAGTTCTGTTTAGAGGTCGCGGGCTAAACATCAATAATCTTCCGTATTCATCATACTTCCAGTATTGCTCACCACCTATATTGTTGGTTAATTTGGTGATCTGATTTCTGTTGTTGTATTCGTAATGCGTTTCAATTTCCTGCTTTATACTGCTTTCAGGAAGCTTTTCGTCATTTAAATATTGATAGTTAACCGTTTCTTCCGTTGGATCAGTATAGCTTATTAATCTTCCCTCTTCATCATAATTCCATGTTTCAGAAGTTCCGGAAGGTGAAAAACGGGCAATAATCTGTCCGAACTCATTATATTGATAATGGTATTCTTCTCCATCCGGGGTGTGAAAAATTTTAATGTTTCCTAATTCATCATACGTGTATCCCTGAACTCTTCCTTCAGGAGTTCCCATCATTTTTAATTCATTGTGAGGAGTGTAATCATACCAGGTTTCACCGCCTTCACCATCAACCTGCTTGTACACCAAAAGATCCTCATCGTAATAATTTTTTTCGGTTTTATTGTTCTGTTTCGGATAAATAACCTCGGTATAACCTTCTTCTTCATTGTAATTTAAAAGTCCTTCCATAAAACCTTCCAGACCTTTTGTATGAATTACCCTGCTTTTTTTATCATACTCCCAGTGGTAACTCATTTCGTTTCTATTGGTTCTCCGGATCACCCGGTTTTCTCCATCATACTCAAATACGATGGCTTTTTTATGAATATCCCAGACATGGGTAAGATTTCCGTGCTCATCATAATCATACCGAACCTGCAGATCTCTTTGGTTTTTATAGCAGTAATAAACTTCCGAAACTTTTTTGAGCTCGGGATGAAGAACCGTTTCTATCCTGAAACCGCTTTTAACATCTTTAATGCTTTTTAAAACAATATTTTCCTCCTGATAGTCATATTCCCGGATTGTTCCGTCACCGTATTCGATATGAATTACTTTAAAAATACTTCCTTCCGTAATATGACGGAAACGTTTATAGGTGTAAATATCAGTACCCTTTCTTATGATCCAGACAGAACTGTTGGGTCTGTACTGCCAGATTTTCTGACTTCTGTAATAGGTCAGTTCCTCTCCAACCGGTGGAACCGGAATTGGCATCGGCTGCAGTTCTTCGGGGTGAACCCATGCTGCAACCTCATCTTCTTCATCGGGAACAATATACAGATCATGAGCATTGAAAATACCATTTCCTAACATTCCTTTGGTGTAAGGTCTGTCACTGTACCAGATATTTGTCCATTGTAAAGGTGTTCCCGCTTCAATATTGAAGTCATCCCATTCAAATAACATGGCACCTGATGCAAAATTGACAGGCTCTAAACCTACTTTACATAAAACTCTGGAAACAGGATTCGTTTTCCCGAATTTTCCTTGTAAAAAGTGATTAAATTTAGTAACTCCTTTTCCTAAACTTTTTGTCAAACCCCGCATTAAAGCCATTCCTGCAAAACGCATCAGCATTTCTCCCGGAGTATACACATGCGGTACAAAAGCTCCACCAACCAGCACAGGTCCGCCTGTATTGATCTGAATATACATACTGGAAAAATTATTATAGAATGCAAAATAAGCCAATGGATTTTTCTTCGGTTTATCCGGCATAGCAGGAAGCATGGTCATCCCAAATGGCAGTCCCATACAGGTTAAAACCTGCTGTGGCTGATTTCCGCTCATTTTACTTCCCTGCGCCAAAACCGTCTGGGCTCCGTAATATACTTCACCTTCATGCGGAGCTTCCTGAGGAAAAGGAATGATGTAAACAGGAATCAGAGAGGTAACGTGCCTGAAAGGAATCACAACACCCATTACACTCGTCGTGGTGGTGGCTTTGTGTCTTCCGTGAACATATATTGAACCTCCCATCGGAATACTCTCGGGAAGGTCCGGTTTTAAATTTCTGATAAATTGCGGAATCGGAATGTTGAATTTAATATAATCCATCACATCAAAAACGATCCCGATAAATGGGTGTGGCAATGGCAAAGGAATAAACATGAATGAAGGTGGTGGCGGAATCAATGTCCAGTGGATATCGATTGCCAGCACAATATCAAAATGTTTACTGGTATGCTGAATTGCCGTCGGGGTAATGGCAGGCGTATTAACCTTAATTAATTTAACTTTACTTTTAGGTGCCGCTTTTTCTGCGGTTACAGAAGTTCCGCCACCGCCACCGCTGCCACCTGACGGTGACTCCCCTTCACCGCCGCCGACTACAGATTTTGCCATAGAAACGGGATTCAGGGATTCAAAATTATTTTTCATTCCGTTTTTCCATCCCTGTGTGGTTTTTTCCATACTGAACGAAGTTGCGTCTGCAGAAACACTCAGAGACCGATCCGGATTCATATCTGGCTTTTTAACCTGTATTTTCTTTATTTTAGATTTATTCTGATCTGCCATGATATTTTAATTTGAGGTTTGGAGTCTATTTAAATTGTCATTTTAAATATTTTATCAATTTTTCAAACCATTAAGTTCATTTTTAAGGAGTTAAGTTTCTTTAAAAACATTATGAATAATCTTAGCTTCTTAATCAAAGTTCTAATAGCTGAAAATTTTGCAATTTTATCTGTTTAATAAAAGTCTAAACAGACTCTAACTATATTTTGGTTTTTCGACACTCACTTTCCAGTCATCACCAAAATAATTTTTCATTTCGTTATCCAACGTTGTTTTTTTGTCTTTGTCACCTTCATATTTTATCATCAGCATGGATGCTACAAATTTCAGACTGCTTTGTTCCAGTGCAGCAGGTTCCATCAGTTTTGCTATTTCAAGACATTTTTCGAAATACCCGATCATTTTATCTTTGGTCAAAATGGTATCATTTAATGTCCCTATAATTCTGTAGCATTCGATTACCATTGCATATTCACCAATAGTCTGAGCAACTTCCGCCGCTTTTTCAAATGCCTGTTCACCTTTTGCTTTTTTTGAGTTTCCCAATAAATAACTTCCGTAGTTCATGTACATCTGAACTTCCAATGGGGAATTGGGTTCAACTTCTTCAAATATGATCCGGTAGGTATCCTCTGCTCTTTCTTTTTTTTTGTCGGCGATATAAGCCTGGGTCAACATAAAGTAAGCAGAAATTTCGCCCTGTTTATTTTTTTGTTCTTTGGCTAATTTTACAGCAGTTCTCAGAGAATGTTCCGCTTCTTTATATCTTCCTTTGCTTAAATGGTTACTTGCTGTAAGAATCTGTTGCTGGAAATCGGTATCTGCACTGTTTTTTTTTCGGTTGGTGTGAGCTGCCGTATTTTGCATTAACTGGTGAATATCAACTTCAACTCTGAAACTGTGTGCCGAAGAATTTTCAGGTAACGTTTTATAGGTATGATGTTCTGCCCAGACAAGCTTGATCTCTTTATTCCCGGAATTTTCACAGATTTTGCACCATTCTTTTACCCATAATGATAATTCTGCAATATCACTTATTCGTACCGGAGCGATGTATAAATAGATCTTGGAATTCTGAATATTGGGAAAGTTTTTCTTTAGCTCCAGTAAAGGGAAAAATGCTTTACAGGCGTCAGTTTTAAATGTCTGATCGGTAACATTTAATTCCCATTGCGGAATATTTTCTTCGCTTTTCTCCAATAATTCATAAAACTCTTTCCATTCATCCAACAACGTCTGTCCAAAAGAATTCATTCCGTTAAATTCCTGATAATGGATTAAAAAAATATCTTCTCCGTCATAGTCTTCAGACAGTCTTGATTTTATAAATCCATCAAAAAGTTCCGTTTCATGTTTCTCTCCTAAACAGATCAGCATTGGTTTTTCATCGTTTTTTGAAACGACGTTCTGCCATTGCCTTTTTAATTTTACCAACTCCAAATCTACCGGATTCATCAGTATTAATTCAGTTTTACGGTTCCACTTACGATATTGGTTTCGCTTCCGCCGCCGATATTGATTTTCGCACTGCTTAAATTAGCTTCAGTTTTTGCTCCCATTGAAAGGGTAGTTGTTCCGACATCCAGGGTAGTTGATTCAATACCGATTCCTGACGTAGGATCGCCGCCTTCAGGCCCAACACCAATTCCGACACTTGCCGTACCACTGACTCCAATGTTATCGCCCTGAACAAGAATTTCTTTTCCTTTGATGATAATATTTCCGGCTTTATCCATAAAAATAGAACTCTCACCACAGGTCAGTGTGATTGATTCTTTGCTTTCGACACTGATCTTTCCGGCTCCGTCCAGAAACATATTATTCTGGTCTTTATCTCTTATGGTAATTCCGCCGCCGTCATCAAGGCTTACGGTATGGCCGCTTTTACTGCTTAAGCTTTTGATATTATTTCCGGCTCCGCCACCGCCGCCAATTCCACCGTGGAACATTCCGCCCATCACAAAAGGACGGTCGGGATGCTGATGTGCAAAATTGACAACTACCTGATCCCCAACTTCCGGAATAGCCATAAACCCACGATTTTTGCCTACTTTTTCGCTACTTCCGGCATCAGGTGTCATTACTCGGATAAATTCCGTCGTGGTTGAACCGTTCTGCCAGTCAAACTGTACCTGTATTCTTCCCTGGTTTAGCGGGTCGGTATTTGAAATTACTTTTGCAAACTGGGCATCTGCTTTAGAGCTCTGAAATTCAGGACGTGGAATGAAACCCGTATCTGAAGCAATAGCTTCAAAAGTTCCTGTATAGTAACCTCTTGCATCCACTTCATGATAGACATCAGTGATCATTAATTTAGTGAAATAGGAAGTTTCATTGGTATCTGTTTTCCGCATTTCGATATCTGCGATACATCCCGGGTATAAAAACGGAACAGTGGTTGTCCCTGAAGTTACAAAGACATCTGAAGCTTTACTCCCTGCCGTTCCTTTTTGGGAAACCTCTACATCCATAAAAGAAGCTGCTTTTATCGGGGCCACTCTTAAGGATGGGGTTGTAAAAGTTTTTTCAGAGATTTCGTAAGCGCGTTTCGCAATATCCGAGGTATGATTTATTTTTGAACTTCCTGTGGTCAGTTTTTCATTTTTACTGCTGTTATAGCCGTAAAATGAAGGGTTTACATGCTGTGCCTTCATCCTTATTTTCACATCCTGCACGCTGCTTCCGTAAGTAAGCTTCACAGGCTGCTCCTGAGGCGGAAGTTTTCCGAAATGAAGAACTTCACCATCATAATAGAATTGTTCTCCATACGCTTCAGCCATTCTTGCAAGATAATTGTAATGGGTTTCTTCGTATTGAGAACTGTAAGACACATTTCCATGCTGACAGTCTACTCTGAAATCAAATTTATCTTGTCCTAAACCTTCTTTTATTACCTGATCGGCAATATTATTCAGGCTTATTTCCTGTGCTCCCCCAAAGCTTTGAATATGAGGGGCTGCATCTAAAAGAGCTGTCGGGCTGTATCCTGTGAGAACAATATTTCCCAGGCTTCCTTTTTCCTGGCTGAATCCAACTTCTGTGATGACTCCGACAAAGTTTCTTTCGGGGCCGTCTTCAATGTCTTTATATTTAAAAACCACAGTGATCCGCTTTCCTAAAAAGCTTTGCGCTTCCTCCAGATTGTGGTTTTCGGCACTTCCAAGGGTATCGTGAGCAAGCATTAAATCAAATTCATGATGTCTTACTGCACTTTGTTTTAATTTGAAATGTTTGAAATGTTTTACGATTTTTCCTTCGATAACAATTTCAAGCTTAACAACGCGGTTAATTCCCATAATCTGACTTTCAGGAATAGCTTTGGCGTTGTGTATTTTGGAAGTAGGCTGTTGAGACCATACTTTATCTTCTACAAAATCAGGGGTATTGGGCTGTAAAACCTGATTCATAAACATATTGGAGGTATTTTGAGCAACTCCTGCATAAGACTGTGCCTGTGCCAGTTTCTGAGTTACTTTCTGAGTCTTCCCCTTTGTTTTTTCCTGAATCTTCTCACCCGTTTTACTGATCGCCTGTGTTTTTGCCACTTCTCCCATTTGTTTGGTTACGGAAGTTTTTCCGATCTTGGGAGCAGGAGTTTTTGGAGCGTTATCATCCTGAAACATAACCTTACTTTTTTAATTGTAAATGGAATTGTGTATGAGGTATTATTATTGGGTAGCACCCGATAATATTTTTATTCTTATCTGAATTTCATGCATAAAAACCTGATCGCCAGGTTTATTCTACAAGATATTTTCAGATATAGGTTTCAAAAAAGAAAAAAACAGAATAGTATACTCTTAATGAGTGCACTATTCTGTACCAATTTATTTTTTACTAAGATGATTTAAGTTTAGCCGTTAGTATTAGTTCCTCCAGGCCAGATACCTGCATAAGAAGCTAAACCGTAGTCGATTGTTTCAGCACTTACTACGAAGCTGATCAACATACTATTTTCATCAACTGCGTCGAAGTCTACTTCATGTTGAATTACATATCCGTTTTCCCATTTAAGCGTAATTAAAGTACCTTCTTCGTGAGATTTGTTGAATGTAATTTCACCTGTTGTAGGCTTGTACTTTCCGTTTAGTAAGCTTTCCAGAATGTCAGATTTTTCTGTAGCTTCCACTGTAATTTTGATTAATGCATTTGACGGATCAGATGCTACTCTACCGGATACGTCCGTAGATCTTGATACACTATAATTAAGTTTTAATAGTTTCTGACCTTCGCCGCCGTTGAATTTTAAGATTCCTCTTGAATTTGCTGCCATGTGCGTAAATTTTAATCGTTAATATTTTGTGATTTGGTGATGATTATGTAGCAAATATAGATCCCTTATTTTTAACCTGAAAGTTTTTAAACGTTAATCTCTGTTTTTGTAGTAGTTCTACGATTTAGTGTCGTAATTCTACTATATTAGAAATAATTTAAAACACAAAATAATGAAAATCAGACATTTAATATACAAAAAAGATAAGGAATGAAAATTGATTTTCACACCAGAAAGGGAAATATTAACAAAACATTAAGGAAAATTTAACAGGAATTAGGAATCTTACTTTTAAAATTTCACGTCATTATTTTTTAAAAGAAAATGAAAGAGCTGTGAAAAACACAACTCTTTATGAATACATTTGATTAAATTTTTTATTCAGTTGATATCATATTTATCCGGCAAAAGGATCTTTAACAAGACTCCGGATACTCATATACCATAGAAACCATAATGAGGAAAGATAGAGTAAAAATCCTAATATGACGATAATGGCTCCCAATAACCAGGGCTTTTTAATTTTTAAAAATGAAATATACCCTGCTGTTAATAATAAGGTACACGGAACAGCTCCGACAACACCGAACCTGAACAGCACATTTTTTACAGATATAAAACCGATATTATCTTCATAAGCACCTATTTCAGCAATATACCAGGTAGTTACTGCTATTGCCGATACAACGAATATGATTATGGCAAATAGAATAATTTTCGGGGTCTGTTTCATAGTTTATTTCTTTTTGTAGCCGGGATTTGCTCCGGAACTGAATGCTCCTTTCAATCCGGCTTCCACTTCCGGCCAAAACTGTGTATGGCTCAGGCTGTGGGAAGCCATTGCCAGATAAGGAACCGTACCCGGTCTTTTGATCATATCCGGAATCTTTTTCTCATCATCCTCCGTTACAAGATTGGCGTGATATTGTTTTACCAGCTCCAGATAAACTCCAAAGCTTTTTCTTAATCTTTTGATCTGGGTATCGGTTTCTCCTGTAAAATACACCTCTGCCCCATGGAATCCCCAATAAATTTTAGTTAAAAGCCCCGGTTTCACAAACTGGCTGAACAGTCTCATCAGAAGCTCTTCCAGGTTTCTGTTTTGCATCGCCCGGATTGTTCCGTTGATGAATGCTTCACAGGCTGCTTTTTTATTGCGTCTGTGGTAAGGGTCGAATTGAGTGATATTGATATCCTGTATGCTTAATCCTTTGGTCTGATGTTTCGGGGACCATGAATTAATTTCAATGGTATCCGTTAATCCTGAGCTTTCCGCAAATATTCTACCCAATAAGGTTAAAATGTAACTGTCCTTCACTCCGGTTTGGGCAGCAAACAATTCATTGAGAATGTTTAATGCAGTGGAAAGCAGGAGATCGCTGAAGTATTCTTTCCTTCCGTAGCCGCCATTTCTTTTGGAGCTGTTTCTCACAAAGATATTGTAGGCATCATGGGTCCATTGTAAAAACCGGTTCAGGATATGAACAAAGCTATCCCTGTCAGTTCTCAGGTTGGGTTTATTTACATCAATCTGTTCGATGTACTTAATAAATTCAACCGTCAACTGGTTAATTCCAAGCAGTCCTTTTGCAGTTTCGCGCCATAAAAACGGACCTTCCGTCTTATCATTGATCCAGACATTGGTAAGGTTATCAAATGCTGAGCTATCAATTGTTTTAAGGGTACGAAGCCCTTTTTCAAAATCATCAAACTTAAAGTTTTTGAGAAAAATCTCCAGATTTACAAGACTGAAATCCGCGATCAGCTGCTGTGTTAAATCATATTCATTGTGAACGTTAATGATTTTACAGTTGGGATGCAGCTTGGCGTGATTCAGTTGGTGCTTTTTATGGAAAAAGGGGGTTGATAGATAGGTTATACTTTTTACTTTCCATGATTTCGGATAATCCGGACTCTTCGAGATAAGCTCTGTAAATTGGTTAATCACGTTTCCACCATGCGAGTGGCCGATGAGATGGATGTGAACTTCCTGATTTTTCCAGAATTTATAAACCCTCAGAAACAAATCAAGCAAACGGTCTGCAGCAAGATTTCTTTCATTGGTATCGTTATCACCAGACCAACTGAAGAAATTACCTTCAATATGTAAATTAAGAAACTGAGGTTTCAGCTCTTTGATTTTGGCCCAGAAATTTTCAGGACCTGCCTGCCAGTATTCTGTATTGGCCTGGTGTTTTTCTCCTTTTATATTAATGGGATCGGTAGTTCCGGCCACAAACATCACCACATCGTAAATCTTCTGATTTTTCGGTGGACTTCCCTGCTTGCCGTAGGTTACTCCGGTATCTTTTCCCTGCTGAATAACCTGGCTTCCTGCATTCTGGATGACATCTTTCGCATACGAAAGGTTATTTCCGCCCGTAGTTTCTATGATATCTCCACCTACATAAGTTTCCTTACCCATGTCTAGTAATTTTTAGATTTCTCT
>NZ_JBGFFD010000008.1:0-248071 GCF_041224435.1 Chryseobacterium tongliaonense
AGTCTCATACAGTTTTGTGTGAGACTTTTTTTGTTGTATACATATAGGAGAATAGGTGATAGGAAATAGGTAGTAGGTAGTAGGGAATAGCCACACTCCGAATCATTGTCAATCATCTCTTATCAATGATTATTTATCAATTATCACTTATCTATTATATTTAGTTCTGCTCTTTCTCTCAACTCTCAACCATCATCTCTCAACTTAATTCAAATTGAACTTATCGTAAAAACAACACTACTCTGATACGTTGCTGCAGGAATCGTTACCGATACACCACTCAGTTGTAACTGGATCGGAATATTAGAATAAGCCGCCAAAGCTAAAGTTGCCGTAATTCTGAATAATTCAACATCAGTGAGAGTAAGCGTTTGATAAGTCGTCCCTCCGCTTATGGTACACAATACGCAGGCAGTAGTTCCATCTCCGGTTCTTTTAGCTGATAAAACCAGGGAATTATGCCATGTAGGATTAGCCTGATAATGTACAGAGACCTTTGCGTTACCCAATAATAACGGGACACTGGCAGCCAATAGAATCTGGTTGGTTGCACTTTCATAAGTTCCGGCATAATTACTTCCGGCTTCAGTAATAGAAGGTATTGTAACGGTCCAGTTTGTCCCTCCAACCGTCAATGTTCGTTGTGCTTTAAACAGACCACCGAATACGATCAGAAGAATAAGAATCATACATTTTTTATGAAGGAATTTCTTTTGTAAAAAGCAGCTGTTAGATTTCATCTTAATTTTATTTATTCGGTGATGGTATAGGTAATAGCAACCTGAGTATTCGTACGGGCAGATAAATTGGAATAGGTATTAGGAACCAGTGTAATGGTCAGACGGTGGCCGTTATTGGCACCATTTCCTGTAAATGCTCCGCCAATTCCACTTATAATGGTAATCGGGGTGGTAGTAAGAGTTACTTGCGCTGAAGGTGTGCCTAAAGTACCTCCTCCGGCTCCGGAAGCAGCAGCAGCCTGCAGTTTTATATCAATGCCGGGAATAATCTGATTAACGGAAGCTGTAACCCTTCTGGTAAGTCCTCCGGAATTAATGGCTGAAGTGTAATTGATCCATTTGGTCGTATTCGCAGATGGGTTTATAACTGGTCTTCCCGCATCAGTAGGAGCAGCGAAATTTAAGCTAATACTTCCCGTAGGCTCAACATCCAGTAATGTAACAACCGGAAGTGTTACGGAAACGGTCCTGCTTCCCGTTGTTTGTGGAAATACTTTACAGGATAATATAAAGCAAACCGTAAATAATATCTGATTAGCTTTCTTCATTTTTTCTTTTTGAGTTCATTGTATCCTACTTTTATACTTTCCTGCTGGTATTTAATTTCCGATTGCTGCTTCACAACATTGATGGTTAAATTTTTAATCTCGGAAGGCTTTAAAGTAAAATGAAAGACATCCATTGAAATTTTATAGCGTTTGTCCAGCCCGTTTCTGTATATTTTTACAGTCCAATCTCCCGGACGTAAATAAGTGAAATCAAAAACATCTCCTATAAAAGCTATTTTCCTGTAAGTCTGCTCGCCATTGGATGCTTCTAGAATGATACTTTCTCTTTTCTTCTTTTCCTTTTTGAGTTGAAATTGGGCAAAACTCAACTGATTATTCCCGGGAGCTTCATTAAATTCAATATGTCCCTGAATACCTGCAGCAGTCGTTAAGCCGAAATTAAAAATATTATCCTTATCGGTCAGTAATACTGAAGCTGGCAAAGTAATATCAGAAATATCATTAATTTCTGTTGTTGACCTATCTATTTCAAGCAAATAATCTCCCGGAACAATATTTTTAAACATAAAATTTCCGCTCTTATCAGTAACTGAAAGATGATTTCCAAGCATTAATCTTACTCCATCCACTTTATTTACACCTATATTACTAATGTTTCCCGATAAAGTAGTGTATTCTGCAATTTTTTGTACGGGTACATTCAGGTGCCATGTGTAGCGCAGAGAAAATATAAAATCTTTATTTCCCAATTCTCCTCTTTGTAAGGTATATCTTCCGGATACATCAAATTCATGTCCCTGAAAAAGCTGCTGATGAAAAAGAAGCTCAAAAAGATTTCGGTCATTAAAATATTCTTCAGGCATATAATTATTCTGATAAAAAATGCTCAGGAACGTTTTGGAAGAAAACCTGCTCATTACACGGGCTCCATAATAAAATTGTTTCTGATTCTGCAGCTGGTATCGTGAAGTGATGGCATAACTTCCATACATATTGAAAGAAGTTTTAAATTTTTCAAAGCCCAGATTAATGGTATAAAAACTTGAATTTCCGGAAAATCCTGTCAGATAATTATTCGTATTGCCAAACTGACTTTCCATATTCAGTTGAAAAATTCCTAATTGCTGATCGATGCTTATTCTGAAAAACTTTTCATTATAATCAAATTCTCTGGGTTCGAGGCGGTCTTCATATCGTTGATATCCGTTATAAATCATAATCGTTCCGGTTTTCAGATACCTGTAGCTGATACCATATTGAAAGAACTTTCTGTAAGGTGCCGCGAGGTATAAAGTATCTCTTTGGAAATTCCGGGCGTCCTGAACATAGTTGGCGAACACACTCAGTTTTTTTAATATTTTATATTGCAGGTTACCATTAAATGTACTTGTATTGGAGAAATATCCTGAAAACTGAGGACTTGCTCTCATATACATCATACTTCCGTTAATTTTTTCAAAATTTCCCAAAACCTGCAGCATATAAGCATTTCCTTCTGTCTTATCTGTTTTGCTGTACGCTATTTCACCGGAAACATCAATGTTTTTGTTGATCTTGAATTTTCCTGCTGCATAAGGAAGATGGGCATTCGAATCCAGCTTCATTCCGTTAAAACTGTAGCTGATTTCGTCCTGTCTAGGGATTTTATATAAATATCCAGCTGTAATTTCAGATTCTTTATTAAGCTTAAAGGTAGAATATACATTAAATTCATCTTTAATATCGCGGAAAAATCTCGGATGATTATAAAAACCGCCTAAACTTATTTTATTGAAATTGTAACGGATTTCTGCTCCGCGTCCATACCGGGCAAATTCTGTCAGATAAGAAGATGAATAGTTTTTATCCCCTAAATGAATGAAAAATTCATCACGTCTGTAATTGATAAAATATTCCTCATATTTTGTAAAAGAATTAAATTCCACCGGGTTTTTAGTTACAGCATGGAATTCAAGCTGGCCTTTATTTTCTTTGTCTAAGCTGCCTTTACCGTAAAGCTCACCCTGAAAGCCATCCTTATAATCGCCTCTGTTTTTCATTCCGATGAATGCTAAGGAAGCTGAAACAGGTAAGCGGTGATAGATGTCGTCTTCAACGGGTTTAACGGCAATGATCTTTGTACTTGTGTAAGCACTCTGATTTTCTGTCGGATTGTCGGGTGAATAAACCGATAAGTTCAGGTTCTGATATTCATTCTTTCCCAAATCCGGGCTTGTATTTTTACTGATGGTAATTATTTTTGTTTCACCTGGCGGTAAGCTCAATGAAGCATCATGGTCTACAATTGCATTTTTACTTTCCAGTATCAGGTTTTCTGTCACATTTCCATTGTTTTTTAAAAGGAAAGAAGCTTTAATCGTTTCTCCTGCTTTTACAAATTCCGGAAAATCTATTGCTGTCAGGGAAATCTTTCTGTTTCCGGAAATGATGATTTCTGAAAATTTGATAATCTGTTCATTGTCAGTTTTCCCGGTTCCGTATAATTTTATGGTATATTTTCCCTGTGGAGCTTCAGAGGCAATTCTTAATGGAACAATATAAACAGCACTTTCTCCTGCAGGCACTGAAAATTCATTTTTTGTAATAATGGGAATGATAAATGAATCCGAAGTTTCAATCCGGATATCATAAATTTTATTCTCAGAAGTCCTGTTTTCTATTGTAAAAGAAATAGAAGTGGATATTCCCGGCAGTAGACTATCTTTTTTGCTGACAAATTCTTTAGGTTGTTGAGAAAAAATAAGTACTGGGAATAGTATGATAAGATATAGTGCCCAATTTTTAATCATTCTTTACTTCTAGTTCCACATTGAGAGCAAAAGCGTTTTCATCTTCATCAGTGGCTATGATTACTGCATTGTACTTATCGGGAGGTATTTTGCTGATATCAATGTGAAATGATTTGGATGTTTCAGGTAATAATCCCATAGCCTGGCTGGAAAAACTTCCTATTTTCTGTCCGTTTTTGCGGTTGTATATTTCAATAGCTGCTGTCGGTTTACAATAAATTTCACCTCTATTGGCTATTGCGACTTTCGCGATGTGCCTGCCTTCCTCTTTATCAATTTTTACACTTTCAAACTTAAGATCCGGCTTTATATTTTCCGAATTATAATCGGTAATCACCTGGATTGCATACCGGACGATGGATGTGATATTCACCCCGTCTTTATTCTCGTTAGGCTTTACATCTTCTACGGGCTCAACGATGATCACGCTCCAATAACTGCCCGGTCTGGCTACCTGATTGGGAATGGTGATCTCATAATACACTTCAGTTTTTTCCTTGGCTTTTAACGTCAAAAAATTGGTGTTAAGCTTAATCCAGTCTGCATTGGTCTTATCATTCGTATGGGGAGCAGTAAAATTGATCGAGCCATCCGCATGATAAGTAAAATCCTGTAAAAATATTTTTACATTTTGCGGTTTGTTGTCTGTATTTTCTATTGCTATCTTTCCTTTATAAACCTGTCCGTTTTCCACTTTATAATTATGGGTAAGGCCGTTAAGGATCACAATACCCGCCTGTATAAGAGCAAAAGGTAAAATAAGGGTAATAAAAAAGAAAATACGCTTTATCATTTTTATGTAAAGTTTTGAGTTTAAAATAAGGCAGCAGAAAATAAAGAAGAAACTGATAAACAATTTCTCCTTATTTACTTAAGGTCGGGTTGTTCAGATTCTAATTATCCGAAATGGTGTAGGTAACAGTAGCTACAGCTGTAGTTGTGGCTTCCAGATCCGCATAGGCAGCTACACCACCGGGCCCGCTCCCTGCAGCCAAGGCATAGGTAAGATGATGGCCGTTATTGGCTCCATCTCCCGTATAAGCACTGCCGATCCCTGAAATGATCGTTTGATCCGCTGCACTCAATGTTAATTGGGCAGAAGGAGTACCTAATGTTCCACCACCTGCACCTGTAGCTGCAGCAGCGGTAACATTGATATCAACTCCCGGAATTAAGGCATCCAATTTTACAGAGACATTACGGGTAGCATCTGCAACAGATTTAATAGATGAATAATTGAGCCAAAGTGTAGTATTGGTAGCTGTAGGAACGATAGGAAGACCGGCTTCTGTAGGAGCGGTAAAACCTAAAGTGATGTTTTTGCTGGCAGCAGGTTCAATATCTACCAGTGCAACCTCCGGAACGGTAATGCCAATCGTATGATTATCCGTGTTGGTGTCCTGAGCGTGTACATAAGCAGAAACGGCTAATGCCACTAAAGACAGGGGTAAGTTTAGTTTTAGTTTTTTCATGGTTGGTTGTAGTTTTGTAGAGTGAAATTAATAAAAAATAGATAAAGGCTAAAAATTTTTATGTTAAAATGCAAAACATTAACATTTATAAAAACAAAAGCCTTACACAGAGATAAGGCTTAGATTTATTTTGAAACATTGAAATATATTATGCCCAATGCGGATCAGAGGTAGAGGGTTTTCCCGTCTCTATCCTTCCTGAAAAATGCCAGCTGTTTTTTTCAGAGTGTATTTTGATATCATACCAGCCTTTAGTTGTAGCGAGATTAATAATGATTTTCTCTTCGGATTGATTGACAGCAATCTTCTTCTGACTTTTTTCATACAGATTTTCCAGGCTGATGTTTATATTTTCTTTCGTATTCTTTTTTATCATCAAATGAATTTCATTTTTCCGGGTATCATTCAGTAATCTGATTTCCGGTTCAGGCTGATGATCGCCTTTGAAATTTCTGTAAAAGCCATTGGGACCAAAAACTTCATAGTCATAACGGCCGGAACTTACAGTGTGAGATAATTCCTGTTTTGAATATAAAGCATAGGAGAAGTGATAATTTTCACCATCAAACTGTGTTCTGTCATAAATCAATAATGGAATTCCTGCGTCTTTCAGATTAACCATTTTAATATGCCCGTTCTCTAAATTAACGAGGAAATCATATGGCAACGCATTGGAAGGTTTCATTCCCCGCTCCTGAATTTCCAGTAAATCATTATGCAATTCATTTTCAGAATACCATTTCAGATCAGGGACGGGTTTATTTTTCGCAGCATTAATTATTTTCGCATAATCTTTCTGATTTAAATAATCCATTTGCAGAGCTTTCACACTGGAAGCATTAAAGGCAGAAGTGAGATCACCACAGATCGCGCGTCTCCAGTCACTGATATTATCAATACTAACATCTTTACTGAATTTTTTCTGTATAAATTTTTCAAGAAACTGAAGCACAGAAGTGTGATCCGAAACCTCGGAATTAACAAAACCTCCCTTAGTCCACGGAGATGCAATAATCATTGGAACTCTGTATCCCAATCCTACCGTTCCTTCAATCCGTTCATGATCTTTCAACGGAAGAACTGACATATATTCCTGGCTTTTGTTGACATATTCGGCTCCTTCTTTCCCGTTCATATCAACAGGCTGGTTGGGGTTTAACGGCGGTGCAAAAGGCAGGACATGGTCAAAATAGCCGTCATTTTCATCGTAATTGATTATAAAAATGGTCTTTTTCCAGGTTTCAGGATCTTTGGTCAGAATATTTAAAACTTCTGAAATATACCAGGCTCCATACCATGGTGAACCGGGATGATCCGAGAAATGTTCCGGAGCAACCAACCATGACACCAAAGGCAGCTTTTTCTCTTCCACATCTTTACGAAACTGGAATAAGACATCACCTTTAGGCACGACTAATTTTTCTCCATGCTCATCATTTCCGATTTCCAGATTCCAGTATTCAGGATCTCCGGAGTTGGTGGTGAATGCTTTTTCATGCAGATTTTTTTCTTTTTGGGAAAGCTTTGAATAATTATCGGGATGATACTTCACCTGATCTTCCGCAAGTTCTGCAATCATATTTTCCAGTCTTTCCTTCTGTTTCGGATTTTTTTCAATTTCCTGCTTCAGGTAAGCAATGATATTGGGAATATTTTTATGATATCCTTTTGAAAATTTTACATTGAAGTTGGAAAACCACTCAATCGGGTTATCCGTAAAATTGCTTAACCAGGCTTCCTGCTCCCCGGACATCCCTTTGGGTAAGCTGATTTCATTCTGATAAATTTTCCACGAAACATTTTGTTCTTCTAATATTTCAGGGAAACTTTTCCATCTTGCCTGATGGTTTTTATCATAATCAATATTTTCATTAAAAACATTTGCTTTTGCTTTGCCATTTTTCTGCTCTCGAATAGTTCCGGACCAAAGGAAAAGCCTGTTGGGTGTTGTTCCTGTCAGTGAAGAACAAAAATACTGGTCAAAAATGGTGAAGGCATCTGCCAGCTGATAATAAAAAGGTAGATCTTCACGGTTGTAATATCCCAACGTCAGCGGAATATCTTTATAATCTTTATTTCCTGATGCTTTTGCCTGCAGCCACTGATCATATTTGCCCTTATTTAAAGCTTTTTGCTGATCAGACCATGAATGAGGAAGTGAGCTCATCCAGGTAGATTTTGTATTTCTTAAATCCAAACGGGCAGGAGAAGCATATTTCCCGGTATCATTTTTCTGGAAAAAAACGGAATGCCCGTCCTGTTTTGTAAAAGCTCTCTTATCCAGAAAGCCGCGTACTCCTTTAAGCGAGCCGAAAGCGTGGTCGAAGGAACGGTTTTCCTGCATTAAGATCACGACATGTTCCGCATCATAAAAAGTAGACTGAGCAGCAGGCTCTATCGTTAATGCCTTCAGAATAGAAGGATGTAAAACACTTGACGTTCCCAGTCCTGCTAATAACAGCCCTGATTTTTCTAAAAATTCTCTTCTTTTCATAATAAATAATAATAGGAAAGAAACCGCAAGATAATAGTTATTCTCCTGCGATTTCTCTTTGAATATAGTAAAAAGTTAGATTTTTATTGCAGCCACCATGGTTTGGAATTGATATTATCAGTTCCGCCGTACTGTGTTGCGAGTGCAGCTTTTAAATTGATGCTGTTATAGTTGTATTCTGCTTGTGGGTATCTGAACCTGTATGGTGCAGAAACTCCGGTCTGTAAAGGATAATTAGGATATCCGGTTCTCAGATAATCGTAATAAGAGGTCCACTGTGACTGATGGAACATGGTCATGTATTTCTGGGTCATGATTTTTTCCAGTTGAGTAGCCAGCGGGGCTGAATTATCATAAACAACTAAAGATTTAGTTAAGTACTGGGTCACATCAAATCCTGTGAAATATTGTCCCGGATTTTTTACATAGGTCTGATAAAAAGTGAAGCTTGCTTTGATGGCGTTGTCATAATGTGTTTTTGCAGATCCTGAAATCCATCCTCTTGCCGTGGCTTCCGCTAAAATAAATTCTAATTCCGAATAGCTCAATACCGAAGAAGGCTCATTGGTTGCATCCTTATAAAACCGGTCGTTTACTTTGGAAATATTCTTGGCGGCTACCAAAGCTGCGTTGTCAGAATAAGGAGATGTAGGATTTCCACCGTTGTATCCTGTAAAATCCGTAACAGGTTTTCCTGCTTCTTTTGCTGCAGTAGTTTGTGCTGCAAAGGTGAATAAACGAGGATCCTGTCTGTCTTTAAAGAAATTGATAAAATAATTGGCCATGTATAAACTTGAACCGTAACCACTGTTATTGAACATCGTATATCTGCTGTCTGCAGCATCGGCAAATTTAAGCTCACCGTTATCTGTAATGGCGTTCATTAAGGGCTGGCTTCCTGCGATAGAAGCAAATTCTGTTGCGATATTGTAGCTTCCTACCGTTGTTTTTTTAGAAAGGCTGATTAAAATTTTCAGACGGAAAGAATTGATCAGCTTTTTCCATTTAGAGGCGTCACCATTAAAAATAATGTCACCTTCTATTTTATCATTGGCATTGATAAGGTCATTGGCTTCTTTTAATTCGGTTAAGATTCCGGCCATCACTGTTTCCTGGCTGTCGTATTTCGGCTGGGTAATTCCTGATTCCCCTTTTACGGCTTCAGAATAAGGAATGCTTCCGAATTTTAAACTTAAATTGAAAAAATGATAAGCTCTGTAAAATTTACCGATTGCCACGTAATTTTTATTATTGATCTTTTCGGCTTCCTGCATCATTTTCACCGTATTCAGAAGGCCTGATGTATAAACACCAAAAGAGGCATCATTCCATTTCATGTACTGGTATACATTTTCTCCGTCGGTACCGATCATCATTCTTGAAGCATACATATTATCACCATTCACCTGGAACGCGGATTTTGAAACATATGTTAAAAGGAATTTAGGATCAATGCTTGCCTGGTCATTTGGGTTTTCGTTGATGGTATCAAGATTGGATTCGCATGAAGTCAATGCAAATATTCCTGCAACAAATACTGATTTTATAATATTTTTCATTTGATTAAACTGCTTTTAATTAAAATTTAAGATTAAATCCAACTCCAAACCATCTGCTCGACGGGTCCTGGATATCATTTCCGGTTCCGATTTTGTAATCAGGATCGGAATAAAGGTTTTTAGATTTTTTCCACATGGCAAGGTTGTATCCTGAAATGTTTGCAGTGAAGCTTTTCACCATTCCTTTCGGATTCAGCAGGTAAGAAAAATCGTACTCAAGGACTACAGATCTCAGCTTTACAAACGTCCTGTCAAATACATTCGCAAACAATTCACTTTCATCTTCCGTTACTCTTGCCTGATAAGGATAATTCTGTGCCCAGTCCTGGAAGCTGATCGCTTTGGTGTGTGGCGTATAAGTTCCTGTTGCTGCATTATAATTTACCCCATCCGGTACGAAATAATAAGTTCCCGGATTGGCATATTCAAGATCTCTGTATGCTGTAGAGTTCGGATGTTTTCCGCCCCACCACATTTTTTCGACTACCTGAGATCTCATTACTCCGCCGATGCTTCCGTCGATACCGATATTTAAACTTAATTTTTTGTATTTGAAAGTGTTGTTAAAGCCAAACGTCCAGTCCGGATTGAAATGTCCTAAATTAGTTGGTGTGGTAGCTCTTGTCGGCATTCCTGTTTCAGCGTTAAGGATGACTTTTCCGTCCGGGGATTTCTGCCATGTATAATCATAATAGCTGTCCATTCTTTCGCCCAGCTTAATATTATTATAATTAGGCATATCCTGATAAATAGAAGTCAGCTTCTGTTCGTAAGTACTCCAGTTGATCAAAGATCTCCATGTAAACTTATCTGTTTTTACAGGTACCAATCCCAATGAGATTTCGAGACCCTGTGTGGTGTATTCGTTACCGTTTACATATTGGGAGGTGAAACCTGATGATTCTGTACTTGGGAACTGAAGGATGTTATTATAGTCTAAGGTCCTGAAATACGTAGCATCCAAGGTAACCCCGTTTTTGAATAATCCTGCACTCAATCCCAATTCATAAGATTTAGTTTGTTCCGGCTTTAAAGAGTTTTCATAATTCAGTGTTGTCGGGTAATAATAAGTAGGATTTCCGTTGTACGTAACTCCGCCGTTGTTCAGATAATAATTCCTGATCGAATAGGGTTGGAAATCATATGCTACTTTTGCCCATGAAGCTGATAATTTTAACATATCGATAGCTTCCGGCATTTTAATAAGGTTTGAGATCACTGCGCTTAAAGAGGCAGAAGGATAGAAGTATGACCTGTTGGCTTTCGGAAGGGTAGAAGACCAGTCATTACGTCCGGAAACGTTTATGAAAAAAGCATTGTACAATCCGATATCAATTGTGGAATAAGCACTGTAGATCAGTTTTTCCTTTAAATAATCATAATATTTTACGGCTCCGATAGAGTTGTCAAGGTTATACAGCTCAGGTATTTTCAAACCGTCTGTAGAAGCATTGTCAATATCGTTTTTATAATAGAAGGCAGAACCTCCGGCATTGATGGTGAAATCAAAATTATCAGAAATTTTCTTTTTATATGTTGCTAAAACATCATAGTTTAAATTCCATGTTTTGGTATCATTCAGGATATACCCGCCACTTCTCGGTGCGCTGTAATTGAAATAAGAATACGGACTTAAAATCTCCTGCTTGTTATGGTTTTCAACGATCGATATTTTACCTTTTACCGAGAAATCTTTCGTTGCTTTATATTCTAAGCCGGTTTGAGCATTGATAACGTTGGTTCTGTTCTGATTTTTATAATAATTTGCTCCAAACCAGGGGTTGTTGTACCATGCATAGTTCCAGTTGGCCTGTACCGTTCCTTCTTTTCCGGGAACCCACATATGAGATTTAAGATCTTTTCCGTTGACATCCCCACCCATCCAGATCAGAATGGTGTACATGTGCCCGCTTGGGTTATAATCGTAATTAGGAATATTAGGAGTAAAAGTCTGGTTGAAATTAAACTTCGTATCAAAAATCAATTTTTCGCCCAGATGATTTTCCGAAGAGAAATTAATCCCGTAACGCTGTAAATAAGAATCCGGAACACGGTCATCATAATTCATGAAGTTTCCGGAAAGCCTGTAGATATCTTTATTGTTCTTATAGCTTATCGAAAAATTATTATTGTTGATTATGGCAGGCTTTAAGAAAGTGCTTAAGTTATCATGATATTCCCAGTCGATAGGAACTCTTTCGTATCTTGATTTATCGTTGTACTGGCTTCCTGCGACAGTTCCGTACCAAGGAATGACCTTTCCTGTTACTTTATCCCTGATCGGGCTGTTCCATTGGGCAATTTTCAATCCCGGAACAAATTTTGGTCCCCAGATCATATCACCGTCATTCACACCACCGTCTGCGCCGTCCCAGAATTCGTACTGTCCGTGGGAGCCGTTTCCATATTCGGTCTGGGTTCTAGGAAGATTGGTAAAACCACCGGTTACCATCACATTTTGTGAAAACTCTACGGTAAACCCTTTCTTTTTAGCACTTTTTGTAGTAATTAAAACGGCTCCGTATCTACCTCTGGAGCCATATAATGCAGAAGCGGTTGCTCCTTTCAGAACGTTGATGTTCTCAATATTATTAGGATCTAAGTTCTGGAAAACAGCTTTTTCTACAATAACCCCGTCGATCACAAATACCAGGTTGGAGTTTCCTCTCAGGGTAAATTCAGGTGCCTGCTGCATTCCCGTAGGATTGGAAACATTGAGTCCCGCTACCTGTCCTGAAAATAAATTTCCTATACTAGGAGTGGTGATGGTTTCAAACTGTTTTGTATTGACTTCCTGAGTAGAATAGCCGATTTTCTCCTTCTTTTTAGCAATTCCCAAAGCGGTAATTACCACACCCTCAAGCTGCTTTTCATTCACCTTCTTTAAAACAATGGAATATTGTCTTTTAGAAGAAACTTCTACACTGTACACCGAATAATCAGGAGAGAAAAATTCAAGAATATCCTTTGGATTGGCTGTAATGGTAAAATTTCCGTTTTCATCAGTAGTCGCTGACTTCCCGGTATTTTTATCAGTAACATTCACACCGGATACACTGGTACCATTTTCGGATTTTACATTTCCGGAAATATTAATTTCCTGGGCAGTTAAATAAAGGGGGAGCAAAAAAATCGCAAAAGTAGCTAAAGTCTTCTTCATTTTTTTGAGAGCAAATTTAGCCGTGTATTGTTACCTGTAGTTTAATGATGTATTAAAATAAAAATATCATTTCGGCAATGGACTCCGGGAAAAATTAATAAAATTATAAAGCGGAAAATGCAGCATATACCACATTTTTTGCTTTATTTTAAATAGGATAATAAGTAGGTATACGTACTTTTTTTGCTAGAATCTGCTCAGGATTCCCCAATGTATTTTGATATCATTGAATTTAAATGGATTCCCGAATTCATTACCATTGGAAAGCTGGAAACTCATCAGCCCTATCGGGATAAAGAAATTGAAGCCGAGCCCGACACTGTAGAGCTTGGGCTTTACATTTAACGATTTATTATTGAGCTGGCCATATTGCCCGAAGACATCAAAAAAGGCCTGGTTCCCGATCAGGTACCGGTATTCCAGACTTCCGTAATAGTAAAAGTCGGCGGCGAGAGAATTTTCATTGAACCCCCGCATGGAATTCCAGCCCCCAAAACGGTATAATTCATTGGCTGAAAACTCGATTTTAGAATCCATCATGGCGCCTTCCGCTTTTATATTGAGAAAATGGTTCCCCGAAATATGGTAATTGTGTTCCCCAAAGAAGTAGAACTGGTTTTGGTTGGCCTTTACATTATTCGCGGTATAAGTAGTCGTAAGAAAATCATATCCCGCATTGATCCTCGTCTTATAAAGGAAAAGGTCAATATCTGTAGGTTCTGTCATTTCATACCAGATCCCGATTCCTTTTTTGTTATAATCCTTACCCTGAACATATAAAGTATCAATGATGCTGGATGTTTCAAAAGTTCCCCTGAAACCGACTTTATTACGGTTATTGATATGATAATAGAATGCAGGAAGCATTTTTACATTCGCAAAAGTAGAATCCTGCCGGAAGATATTTACTTTCATATTCAAACCAACATTCGATTTGAAAAGGTATGGGATATCGGTTTGCAGGTCGAAAGTCTGCCCTTTATCCGGGTTTCTCTGCCAGTACAGATTAATGGCTTCAAAACCGTTGAACATATTTTTGAAGTTGACATTCAGGGTTCCGTTTAAAGTAAATTTATCCGTTTTATCATTTCCGAAACCTATTACCCCGTCAAAAGTATTGGTCTTTTTCTTTTCCATGAAAAGATAGATCTGGGTAGAATCTTTGGTGAATAAGGTTTGTGGCTGACGTTCCAGAGTAATAAACGGATGGCTCTGAAAGGTTTTATTGATAGCCAGAAGATTTTTATCATCGTAGGTTTTACCTTTAAATTCTTTTTCAAGATTTTTCATAAATCTCTTGGGAACACTGGTATAGCCTTTTACAACAAAACCATCAATTGTTCTTTTGTCATTTTTATTGATTTCCAGCTCTACAACCGGATAGCCGTTTTTCTGCCCTTTATATTTGGATTTGAGACGGCTGAAAGAATATCCGTCGTCAATGTATTTTTTATTAATGCTCTTCTTGGTTGAGTCTAAGTTTTTAGTGAAAAAATCTTTCTGGATTTTTAATTTATGACTGATAGAATCAGAAAGATTGACATATGTTTCATTGAAGTTTTTGCCTTTGTCGTAGGAGATTTCTGTTTTATCTCCATCTACTTTTACATCTTTAAGCTGTGTAAAGAAATAATTGCTTTGTGCCAGGGAATCCAGAAACTTCACTGCAGAAGTGGAATCCTTCACTTTTTTCTTCTGGTTGGTCTGAATATCAATAAGCCAATATTCCTTTTTCTGCGCTTGGGTAAAAACGCAAAACAGTACGAAAAATATGTTCAGGAATAATTTCAAACTTCTTTTAACAACAGGATTTAATCCAGTTTATTATATTTCTTCATTAAATTTTCATAAGTTCCCTGCGGAAGAATCCATTTCAAAGGAACACCTATTTTCTGCCCGAATTTACCAAAATAATAATGGGCTTTCCATTTGTTTTTATGGAGAAGACGGTCTACATATTCAGCCACTTCAAAAGGTTCGGTACCGTCTCCGACATGAGAGTTCATCAGCGAATAGACCTTGTCAAAAATAGTTTTGTAAGGATCTGAAACCTTTGTTCTCACCCTGTTTTCAGCAATATTGGTTTTTATGTCGCCCAAATGAAGCGAGCAGACATTGATATTCCATGGATAGACTTCATAGCGCATCGCTTCCGTCACTTTATCCAAAGCGGATTTTGAGGCAGAATAAAATCCACGGAAAGGAAGTCCCATTTCACTTCCGATACTTGAAACATTAATGATCTGCCCGAATTGATGTTCCCTCATTTTCGGCAAAACCGCACTCATCATCTGAACAGCTCCCACAAGATTAAGGTTGAACAGCTTTAAAATATCTTCCTTTGCAGAATCTTCCACAGCACCTACCATTCCCATTCCGGCATTATTGATCAGAACATCAATCCTTGTTTCGGTTTTTAAAACTTCTGCAATGGCTTGCTGCACCGCATCATTATCGGTAACATCAGTCGGGATAGATCTGAAATACCGGCTTTCAGTATGTTTTCTGCTTAAACCGTAGACTTTATGGCCTTTCTTCCCGAAATATTCGGCAAGTACAAAGCCGATTCCAGATGAGGTTCCTGTGATGATGATCGTTTTTGACATTAGAAATTAAAATATTTATCTGAATTAGGAATTTTATATGAATTTTCTCCGACCGTAAAATTATTCATTTTTGTCAGTGTTTTGAACGGATACTTAAATTCTTTATAGAAATTTTTTGCCGGAGCTGCCTCTCCGTCGGCACATGGAAAATACTGTTCATCCACAATTACCTTTCCGGTTGAAAAATTAATTTCATTCAGAATATTAAACTCACAGGTATCGTCAAACTTACTGACAGATCCTATCAGGAAAAAATCATTATTCTGAAACCTGAATGTATGAGTGTACGTCTGGGTATGTCTTGAATTGGTATTAAACTGTTGCGAAATAATCAGACAGTTATTTTTGATGGTAATCTCAGGAAGTTCGTTGTTTTCCGGATAAAAACCGTAATCGCTCGGAAAAATAATACTGAAGTTTTCTTTCCAGATTTTCAGTTTTCCGTTGCTGTTCTTTAAAATATAAAGTACTCTCTGATAGCCTTCCGTGTCTTTTTTGTTTTTTGTATTCAATAAGATGACCACTTCATTTTTACCATCTTTATCCAGATCACCTTTTGTTTCAGAAAGCCTGGTATAGCCCTCAGGAACAATAAAATCTTTCAGGTCCTGGGCATGAAAGAAAGGGATCAGTAAAAATGCTAAAAAGGAAAAGAAGTTTTTCATTACTCCTTATTTAATACTTCGGAAAGATCTTTCCAGAATTTTGGATATGATTTTTCAACAACGTCTTCATCTTCAATATTCAGTTCTTTGATAAGGCAAAACGGAGCAAAGCTCATGGCCATTCTATGATCCTGATAGGTTCTGATCGAAATATTTTCTTCTGCTTCTTTAAACTGAGTCGATTGAATCGTTAAATCTGTGATTTCGGTTTCCGTACCGAGTTTTTTCAATTCATTCTGTAAAGCCTGCAGCCTGTCGGTTTCCTTTACTTTTAAAGTTCCCAGCCCTGAAATCTCAAACGGGATCTGTAAAGCTGCAGCTGTCACACAAAGCGTTTGGGCAATGTCCGGACAATCATTCATATCCAGGACGATTTTTTCCGGAAATGAAAAATCGGGATCAGGTTGCAACGTGATTTTATGCTCATTTTCAGAGAAAGTAGTGGTAATTCCA
Organism: Chryseobacterium tongliaonense; assembly: GCF_041224435.1. Lineage (NCBI taxonomy): Bacteria > Pseudomonadati > Bacteroidota > Flavobacteriia > Flavobacteriales > Weeksellaceae > Chryseobacterium > Chryseobacterium tongliaonense. The sequence goes on from NZ_JBGFFD010000008.1 coordinate 16,448, forward strand.
AAGAACTTCTCATAAATTTTTGCACTCGCAGAATCTCCCTGTGTAGATGCTTTGTAAAAACTTTTCAGGTGAATGGTTTCTCTTCCTATGGCACAGAATGAATAGAAATAGGAGGCGGAGCTCCAGTCACTTTCCACTTCGAAGGTATCCGTTTTAATATTTTCATCAAACTTCTCAACGGAAATTGTATTGCCTTCAAAGCTGTTTTTAATTCCGAATCTTGTTAAAATATCAAGGGTCATTTCGATATAAGACCTGGAAGTTATTTCACCGACAAGGTTGATTTTTAATCCATTTTCAAGTTTTCCGGCAATAAGAAGCAGGGAAGTGATAAACTGGCTGGAAATATTAGCCGGAACATCTACCTTATTCTCTGTGATTTTCCTTCCTGTAATTTTCAAAGGCGGAAAACCTTCATTTTCCATATATTCTATTTCAACTCCAAGGTCTCTTAATGCACTGACAAGATTTTTGATGGGTCTTTCCTTCATTCTCTTGGAGCCCGTAAGAACGGTTGTTTTTCCTTCAGAAATTGAATAATATGAGGTCAGGAAACGCATGGCTGTTCCTGCATGATGAATGTCTACCGTTTCGGAATTCTCAGCTAATGCTTTTTTCAGCAGTTGGGTATCCTGAGAATTGGAAAGGTTTCCGATTTGTATATTTTTAAATAAACTTTCCAAAATCAACAAACGATTCGAAATACTTTTCGAACCGCTGATCTGAACTGTTTTATCCCCGATTAATTTAGATTTTTCTAGCTTCATTTTATATTAACTTCATTATATAAGCAGAATAAGTTAACTGATAACTCATCATTCATAACTTATAACTATTTTAACTTTTCATTATTCTGATGCCTGTCTTTATCGCGATCAGTTTTTATTTTCATTTTTCTGTCGAAAGCTTCCTGCAGGTTTACTCCTGTCTGATTGGCTAAACACAGGGTAACGAACAGTACATCTGCCAGTTCCTCGCCAAGGTCTTTATTTTTATCACTTTCTTTTTCACTTTGCTCACCATATCTTCTGGCGATAATTCTTGCAACTTCACCTACTTCTTCTGTAAGCATGGCCATATTGGTAAGCTCATTAAAATAACGTACCCCAATGGTTTTTATCCATTCGTCGACCTGCTGCTGTAAATTGGTAATCTCCATTATTGATAAGCTCCGAGAGTAGGGATAGAAGGTCTTGATACATTCACAATGTCAAAAGGTACACTTGTCGCACCTGCAGCATTTCCTTTATTTCTTGCCGGTGAATCAGGCTTTACTCTTAAATTAAGGTGTGCTGTAAAATAATTGACAAACAAAGGATCTTCATTCTTTCTACACAGTTCCACATTATTATTGTTGTCAAAACTAAATCCGGCTTCAGAAGTATCGGAATATTTCAGTGAACAGTTCTGGAACAGATAGTTGAATAACTGCCCCGGCGTTTGCTCAAAATTTACGGCATTATCCCGGTCGGAATACACAATACTGTTGATTAAGCTGATCTGTAATGCTCCCTGCTCAGCCTGACCCGATTCGTTCTGCCATTCGTTGGTGGCAAAAATCCCGTTGCGGTTGGAAGAGGCCATTACATCAGAGTAATTAGCGATTGTAGAATGAGTATAGTTATGGGTTCCCCCTTTGAAAATACCGATAGAAGATTCACCGCAATTGTTCATCACAAGATTTTTTGCGTTGACTGTAGAAGCTACAGCATAAATCCCATATTCCTGGAAGGTGTGTATGAATGAATTGCTGATCGTGGCATTCGTCTGTTTCATTTCCAGGCCCCGGGTACCTCCGAAAAGTCTTGCATGATTCATATTAAGAGTAGAACCTGCATCCATTTTAATGGAGTTCCAGTTCTTCGGAATCGTATCATATTTCGGGTCGTTCCTGTCGCCACGAAGGACCACTTCATTATTTAAAGTACCGTTGATATTAAGGGTAGCTCCTGAAGATACCTTCATTCCGCTGTTTTTATGGAAATAGACTTTGGTCCCGGGCTGGATATCCAGAGTAATATTGGAATCAATGGTCAGGTCTCCATAAATAATTTTAGCCTTATCATTAGTCCACGTCGTATGATTGCTGATTACATTCGGATTGTTGGGAGTCTGAATAAAAAATTCCGCATCCTGAACTACAGAAAATAAAGTAACATGCTGTTCTCCTGCCGGACTGTTGAAAATAATACGGTCTTCAGCAATGGCTTCAGGCCCGGAAGCCTGCGGAGCAATTTCAACAAAAATATAAAGGCTGTCTTTTTTTCTTAAGGGAACATCTTTAAAATCATATCCCGATTTTCCGTCTACATTGATTTTGTAAAGAGATGCAGCCCCTTTTTCAAGATTGATTCTCGGAATTAAAACATCCTTGTCTTCATTATTATATACTTTTACAGCATAGGTCTCAGAACGAACCTGATGATAAACCGTATCACAAAATACCGTATCGGTCGAAAATCTTAATGACTGTGAAGGAGCATCAAAACTGATATCGTCTTTATTACACGATACCGTTACAAGAAGCATCCAGAAAGAAAAAGCCAGTAATAATTTGAATTTCATCGAAATTAAAGTTTAAATAGATTTCAAATTTAACGAAAATACTTTGAATTTCTTATTAAACAAAAAATATTGGGTAGCTATTTGGATATTAGAAAAAATATTGTATTTTTGCACCCTAAAATTAGCAGAGAAATATCCATTACTATTTCGAAAGCAAAACTTTAATTTTTTTAACAATTGTATTATGAAAAACGGAATCCACCCAGAAAATTATAGACTTGTTGTTTTCAAAGATATGAGTAACGACGAGGTGTTTCTTTGCAAATCTACTGCAGAAACGAAAGATACTATCGAGTATGAAGGACAAGAATATCCTTTGATCAAAATGGAAATCTCTTCTACTTCTCACCCTTTCTACACTGGTAAAGTGAAATTAGTTGACACTGCAGGTAGAGTTGATAAGTTCATGAACAAATACAAAAAATTCGCTAAGTAATTTTTTGAATATAAAATATTAAAGTCTTCCAAGTGATTGGGAGACTTTTTTATTGATTTAATAGAATTTAAAAATTAGATATTAGAAGTTCGTTTCAGTATTTGTATTTTTGCTTTCGGCTAGAAAAGAGATTGAGATTAGAAGTTTATTAATGATTTTTAAACTTCCAGCTTTCAGCTTCTAACTTCTAGTCTCTAACCTCTAACTTCTATAAGAATGCAATTAGTATTTTCAGATGCACAGTATTGGGAAGATTTCCTTCCGCTTACTTTTACACGTCCGGTTGCAGAAATGCGATGCGGAATTCTTACGTTCTCCGAAAGATGGCAAAAGCTGTTAGACAATCCGGAAATTTCTTATTTTACTGAAAACTATCTTCAGAATAAATTTAAAAGTCCGGAAGAGAAGGAAAGCCTTTTTTTAGTAACCAATTTTCTTCCGACTGAAACCGTTATTCAGCAGATAAAAGATCTTAAGCAAGGAGAGGCTCTGGTATATGAAGATGAGCTGATTGCTGCTAAAATCAATATGAAAGGCTTTTCTCTGAATCAGATTGAAAAAATGACGGATATTAAAGAAAAGCTTGTTTTCTTTAAAAAACCGACTGATTTGTTTACCTATAATGACAAGGCTATTGATTTTGATTTTGATCTGTTAACTAAAGGGAGGGTTTCACAGGAGCTTTCTTCATCCAACGGATTTTTAGGTGATAAAAAAGACCTGTTCATAGAAGAAGGAGCACAGATTGAATTTTCAACTTTAAATACCAAAACCGGGAAAATCTATATCGGGAAAAAAGCCGAGGTGATGGAAGGCTGTAATCTTCGTGGTCCGATTACACTTGGAGAAGAATCTAAGTTTAATCTGGGCTCGAAAATCTACGGAGCTACTACAATCGGACCTCATTGTAAAGTGGGAGGGGAGGTTAATAATATTATCATTTTCGGCTATTCAAGCAAAGGGCATGAAGGCTTTGTAGGAAATTCGGTGATCGGGGAATGGTGTAACTTCGGAGCCGATACCAACTCTTCAAACCTTAAGAACAATTACAGCCACGTAAAACTCTGGAATTACAGAACCAAAGCATTTGAAGATACCGGATTACAGTTTGCCGGCCTGATTATGGGTGATCATTCCAAAACAGCCATCAATACCCAATTGAATACAGGAACCGTGATTGGTGTGGCTTCCAATATTTTTAAAGAAGGCTTCCCGCCCAATTTAATTGAGAACTTTTCATGGGGTGGATTTAAAGACGATGAGAAATTTAAACTGGATAAAGCCTATGAAGTTGCAGAAAGAGCAATGGGAAGAAGAAAAGTGCCTTTAACAGATGATGATAAAGCTATTTTGAAATATATTTTTGATACCTATTAAAAACAAAACCTCAGAATTTTCTGAAGTTTTGTTTTTAATTAGGGTATAGTAATTGTAAACTGTTCAAATAATCTTTTCTTGAAATAATTTCAGCTTCTTTGTTTTTAAAAAAGAAATATTGATAATTTGGATTTTCTTTTTTCAGCTTTTCAAATTTTCTTTCACTGATGTTCTTACCATTGAAGTAATAGTAATCCGGAGGTCTTTCTGACATGATAACAGCACCGCCTACATATGAATGCTGTGAATCTATTTGAAACTCTTTATTATCTATTTGTTCATTTTTGTTGAAAATGATTGAAGTATTTTCATAAATATCTCCATTTACTAGATTTGGTGCTTCTCTGTCGGGATTTTTATACGTTTCATTATTTAATTTTTCAAAATCAAAGTATAAAACGTTTTTCCTTTTAATTAATTCATCGGGTATTTCTAAAACAAAATTTCCATTTTCATCGGTTGTTGTCTTAATATATTTTGATTTACAGATAAAGAAAACTTCAGCATCAGGTATTTCCTTTTTTGTTCTTTTAAAGATAAGCTTTCCTGATACTTTTATAATATTTACAGCTTTTTGTTCTGTTGCGATTTCAAAATTATTTTTAGTTTGAGCCTGAGCAAAAGTGAGGTTTGTAATTAAAATAATTCCTGTTGCAGCCATTGATAATGATCTTGTAGAAATTCTTCCACAGATTTCTTTTCCATCAGCTTTTTTGAAAATATTCTGAATTTGTTTGTCTGTTTTATCTGTAAAATCTATAACACATTTTGAACATTTCTCACAGAATTTTCCTTCGATAGAATTTTGCATACTTTCCCAATTTTCGGGGCAGGGATTTTGGATTTTGATTTGGTTTTTCATCATTGTTTTTTCTTTTCAAGATTGAGTAAAGCCCTTAAATATATAATTTTTCAATTATTATATGAAAGTTTAAAAAAAATAAGGAAACGTAGTATAATTTTACTGTTCAAAGTAACATTTTTCTAAAAGAAAAAAAATGTAATTTTGATGAAATACATTTTACTATGATTTTAAGAGAAAAACTGAAAGAAACAGAAATCAGTATAGACTTTACGCAGGAAAACCTTGCAGAAGTTTTTAATATATCTCAGAAAACATATTCTAATTTTGAGAACGATAAAAGTAAACTGTATTTTCACCAAGTGGAAAATATCGATAAAAAATAGAAACTTCAATTTTTTTGAAGTTTTTTTATTTTAAGATGTAATACAATTCAAATTTTAATTGTCTTACCTATAGAAACAAAACTCATGACCCAAGAAATTTTTAAGAATACGGTGTTTATTCTCAAAAACGAGATGTATCGTTTTGCGAAAAGATTTGTCATGAGCAGTGATGAGGCGGAAGATGTAGTGCAGGATCTGATGATAAAATTCTGGCAGAAAAAAGAGGAGCTTGAGCAATTCGGGAATTTAAAATCCTATGCATTGAAAGCCGTCCGGAACGAATGCCTGAACAGACTGAAGCACCACGATGTGAAGTTAGGGTTTGCAGATATGCAGCTTCACCGCTCAGAGCTTTACAGCATGGAAGTGAATAATCTGAAAGAGCATATCATAGGGTTTATCAATCAGCTTCCCGAGAAACAAAAAATGGTTATCCATATGAAAGATGTAGAAGAGTATGAAGTGTCTGAAATTTCTGAAATACTGGAAATGGAAGAAAACGCAGTAAGAGTAAATCTGATGCGGGCGAGACAAAAAGTAAAAGAACAAATATCACAACTGATGAATTATGAACAACGATCAATATCAAAATAAATACGACGAAGTCTTCCGGAATCTGAAGGAAGAAAAAATGGATTGGGATTTTGAAGATTTCCTTAAGAAAGCAGAAGGAAAAGAAGGGGATGGTGAAACAGATCATGAAGCTCCGGTCATCCCGATTGGAAAAAATAAACCCTCTTTCCCGAAATGGTTCTGGATGGCAGCGAGTGTAGTGGTACTTTTAGGTATCGGGCTGATCTTTAATTATAATCAGGACAATACCGCTAAAAATCAGGCTCAGTTTGTCGAAAACCAGATTAAAAATCAGAAAAATGATTTTATCGAAGAAAACAATGACCATGAAGATCAGGTAGCCGTTAATCATACCAATGATACGATTTCCGGAGCCAAAAAAGATTCGATCTTTCAGGAAAATACAGTGGCAGATAAAGACGTTCTCGATGAAATCTTACCTAAACGGGGCAGATTGAAAAAAGAAAGAAAACCGAAGTATGTGGATAATTCTTCCTACAAAAAGATTTCAAGAGATTCTACAAGCTATAACGATTCCTATGTCATTGTAAACGGAAAGCGAATCACCAGTGAAAAAGAAGCGATAGATGTTGCTACCTATTCCTTTATGAAAATGGGAAGTGAGTTTAAAAAATCAGTAGCATCTTCTCAAAAAAATGAAAATTTGAACAACGAATACTAAAAGTCATGAAAAAAATATTTTCTATATTAATGATTATCCTTACCGGTTTGGTAACGCTTTCTGCACAAACCGAAAAATTGGACCAGCTTTTTCAGGATTTTGAAAAAAACGGTGGGGTAACCTCTATCAACATTAAAAAACCGATGTTCAAATTATTGAATACCCTTGATGTGGATGATGAATACCTTACAAAAATAAAACCTATCCTGAGCCAGGTAGATGGCCTTAAAGTTCTTATTATTCCAAAAGCTACATTTCCGGAAGATCTGAAATCTGAAAATGCAGACAATATAAGATTAAATGATCTGAAAACAGAGAAAGTTAATAAGGCATTGAGATCACTTAATTTTAATGAGCTGATGTCTATGAACAGTGACGGGACTTCCATGAAATTTTTGGCAGAGGCGGAAAATGGTGATTTTTTAGAGAACCTGGTTTTCAATATTGATTCTGACGAAGAGAATATCCTTTTTATCCTTAACGGGAAAATGAAAATGAGCGATGTTAATAAAATCATCAATTCTGCAGAATCAAAAAATAGTCCTGTCAGTAATTTAAGAAGCAATCTGACTTCGGAAACTACTTCCTCTTATCTGAATGGCGAAGCCAGAAATGTAGGTGAGTTTTCAGGAATTCATGTAAGTACCGGAATAAACCTGGTTTATAAACAGGAAACTCCGACTAACATCAAGGTGATTGCCGATGCCGATAAACTTCAATATATCATAACGAAAGTGGAAAATGGCATTTTAAAAGTGTATATAGATAATAAAGGCGTTAAAAACTTAAAGTTTAAAAATTTAAGCGTAAACGTTTCCGCTCCAAGAATGGATAATGTTAAAGCTTCTTCCGGTGCCAGTTTTACCACCGTAAATTCTGTAAAAGCGGATAATCTTGATATTGATGCCTCATCAGGAGCGTTTATCAAAGGAAAGTTTAATGTTTCCAACACAACCCATGTAGAGGCTGCTTCCGGTTCCAATATTAAAGCAGAGATCAATACCGGAAATATTATTATTAAAACTTCAAGTGGTGCCGATACGTTCTTTGAAGGCCAGGCCAATTCCGGATCAATCGATATCAGCAGCGGAGCGCTTTGTAAAGCTGAAAACTTAAGACTGAACGAGCTTGAAGCCGAATCTACGTCAGGGGGAAGCCTTTCTGTAAATGTAGCTAAAAAGCTTAAAGTAAAAGCTTCATCAGGAGGTTTGGTGAAATACAGAGGAAATCCTGATATAGAATCCGATATCAGCAAAATGTCCGGCGGAAGTTTAAAACCGATCAATTAAAACTGAGTAGCCATGAAAACTTTAAAAAACATTTCACTCATCGCCGGTATCCTGTTTTTACTGCAATCCTGTGTCGTTTCACACAAACCCAATATGGATTTCTTTTCAGATTCCGGGTATGATTTTAAAGGGGCAAAGTTTGAAAGTGTCAATGTACCGATGTTTTTGGCAAAACCCTTTATTATAAAAGCTTTAAGAGAAGATGGCGAAGATGAAGCGATGATGGATCTTGTGAAGAAAGTATCAAAAATAAAAGTCCTGACCGTTGAAAATGGTGATAAGGAAATGCTTAATGATTATGCCGCATTTTTAAATAACAACAATTATGAAGACTGGGCAACTATAAAGCATGACGGAGATAATGTAAACATCCGTGTAAAGCAGACGGGAGAGTCTATTAAAAATATGCTGATTACAGTAAACTCCGATAAAGAATTGGTTTTTGTGGATGTGAGAGGAAATTTTACGGCAGACGACATTTCAAAAATGATCGATGCTGCTTCGGATAAATAATTATCACAACCAAACACAAATATTTTATTATGGAAAAACTTATAAAGGAAGTGCGTATTCTCAAGATTTATGCAGTTTCACTCACCGCTGTATGTATCCTGTTTTTCTTTTTTGCATTTAAAAATCAAAATACCCGCCAACGATTTGAAGAAATAGATGTAGAGCGTATTAATGTTATCGAAAAAGACGGAACATTAAAAATGGTGATCAGTAATAAAAAACGCCAGCACAACGGAATGGTCAACAGTAAAGAATTTAAACCGAGAGAACGAGAGGCGGGACTGATCTTTTTTAACGAGCTGGGTGACGAATGCGGAGGACTTGTGTATGGTGCGGATAAAGATGGATCTGGAATGGTATATTCCGTAGATCAGAGAAATACAGACCAGATTATGCAGCTGCAGTACATGGAAGGAACCGGAGATAAAAAGAACAGGACCTACGGGCTTAAGCTCTGGGACAGGCCTGATGATTTTCCTCTGGAAGATATTATAAAATTTGAAGATTCTTTAAAGAAGCTCAATGACCCCGCAGCATCTAAAAAGGCATATGGCAAGTTGAGAAAGGAAGGAAAACTAACAACAGAAAGATTTTTTGCAGGAAAAACGGCAGACGGAGATATAGGACTATTCCTTAAAGATACCAACGGACGTATCCGTCTTAAAATTTATGTTGATAAAAACAACCAGACTCATATTGATAAACTGGACGAAAACGGACAGATTATAAAATAGGCTCTTATACAAGAAGCAATTAGTTTCACATACATTCATTATTTTTGTACAGAAGACCGTTCTTTATATAAGAGCGGTTTTTCGATTTAAGTTATTGATTATTAAATTTTATTTAAACTATTAAAAAGGATTTTCATATCTCGTCAAAATAACCTAATTTTGCAAAGAAAGTAAAGATGTCTATTCATAACAAAATTGTAGAGACAGCCATCACTTTCGATGACGTTCTTCTAGTCCCTTCTTATTCAGAAGTTTTACCTAACCAGGTTTCATTAAAATCAAGACTTACCGACAAAATTACGCTGAATGTTCCGATAGTTTCTGCTGCGATGGACACAGTTACTGAAGGAGATCTGGCTATTGCTCTGGCAAGAGTCGGAGGCTTGGGTTTCATTCACAAAAACATGACGATTGCAGAGCAGGCTGCACAGGTAAACCGTGTAAAACGTTCCGAAAACGGAATGATCTCTGATCCCGTTACCCTTTCAAAAGATCATACCTTGGGCCAGGCCAAAGATATGATGGCAAAATATAAAATCTCCGGTCTTCCGGTAGTAAACCCTGACAATGTTTTGATCGGGATCATTACAAACAGAGATGTAAAATATCAGGAAAACCTTGATATGAAAGTTGAGGAGATTATGACGAAGGAAAATCTGATCACTTCCGATAAAGATACCAACCTTGAAAAAGCCAAAGAAATTCTTCTTAAAAACAGAGTTGAAAAACTTCCGATCGTAGATAAAGACAATAAATTAGTCGGTTTAATTACGATTAAAGATATCGACAATCAATTGGAGTACCCGAATGCCAACAAAGATCAGAACGGGCGTCTTATCGTAGGAGCCGGAGTTGGAGTAGGTGAAGATACGATGGATAGAATCGCAGCTTTGGTAAAAGCCGGCGTGGATATTGTAGCAATCGATTCAGCTCACGGTCATTCTAAAGGAGTTTTAGACAAAATTTCAGAAATCAGAAATGCCTATCCGGATTTAGATGTTGTTGGTGGAAATATTGTTACCGCAGAAGCAGCAAAAGACCTGATCAAAGCAGGAGCAAATGTTCTTAAAGTAGGTGTTGGTCCGGGCTCTATCTGTACAACCAGAGTGGTTGCCGGAGTTGGTGTTCCTCAATTGTCTGCTATTTATAATGTTTATGATTATGCCAAGTCTCAAAATGTGGCTGTAATTGCAGATGGCGGGATCAAGCTTTCAGGAGATATTGTAAAAGCAATTGCAAGTGGAGCAGGCGCGGTAATGTTAGGTTCTCTTTTAGCAGGAACTGATGAAGCTCCGGGAGAAGAAATTATTTTCCAGGGAAGAAAATTCAAATCTTACCAGGGAATGGGAAGCCTTTCTGCAATGAAGAGAGGAGGTAAAGAAAGATATTTCCAGAGTGAAGCCAAAAAATTCGTTCCGGAAGGAATTGAAGGAAGAGTACCGCACAAAGGAAAATTGGAAGATGTTATTTTCCAGCTGACCGGTGGTTTAAGAGCAGGAATGGGATATTGTGGTGCAAAAGATATTGAAGCATTACAAAAAGACACCAAAATGGTCATGATTACAGGAAGCGGATTGAAAGAATCTCACCCGCACGATGTAATTATCACTCAGGAAGCTCCGAATTATTCATTATAAAATAACTGGATATAAATAAAAACCATGCAGCATTGCATGGTTTTTTTGTTTTTACAGAATGTTTTCAATTAAGAAAGAAGATCAATAAATGAATCATAGGTTCCGTCATAATCTTCCCATTTCTGATCATTGACGAAAAATGATGGGGTTCCGTTGACACCGTTTCTTACTCCACCTTCAAAATCAGTTTCAATTTTATCCTGAAGGTTGGCTGTAGTGATATCGTTCTCAACTTTATTAATATCGAGATTCAATGTTTTGACACATTCTTTAAGCATTTCTTCATTCAACATGTTTTGATTATTATAAATCAGGTCATGCATTTCCCAGAATTTACCCTGCTTTCCGGCTGCTTCCGCTATTGTTGCAGCTGCCATAGCATATTCGTGAGAGTCTGTTAAAGGAAAGTTTCTGAAAATAAAAGCCACTTCGTCAGAATGTTCGTCTACAAACTTTTTTACGAGCGGAAATGCGTGCCCACAATAAGGACACTGATAATCACCATATTCTACTAATACGATTTTTGCAGTATTGGGATCGCCCTGAACATGGTCGTTCGGGCCAACTGGAATTCTTAAAACAGACATAATTATTGTTTTTGAGTTAAACTTTCTAAAGCGTCGATAATGCCGTCAGCGCCCGGATTAATACCATCAGGAGATAAATAGCTCCATTGAATGATTCCTTCTTTATCGATGACAAACAAGGCTCTTTTTGAAGTTCCGTTTTCTTCATTGTAGACTCCGTAGGCTGTTGAAACTTCTCCCTTCGGATTAAAATCGGCCAATAAAGGGAAATGAAGTTTTCTGTTTTCCATGAAAGCATCATGGCACCAGGCACTATCTACAGAAATTCCCAGAATATCGGCGTCGTATTTTCGGAAAATAGAAAGCATTTCATTATATAAACTTACCTGGTCTCCACACACAGGGCTCCAGTCTGCAGGATAGAAAACCAAAACTAGGTTTTTACCCGAAAAATCAGAAAGTTTCAGCTTTTGATCAGGTGTGGAATGAAGTTCGAATTCCGGGGCGGGGGTCCCTTTTTCTAATATCATATTTTAGAGATTTGGTTAATGTGTATTTTAATGGTAGATTAAAATTATAAATAGGAATTTTAATTCATTGTATTTAAAGACTTAAATTTATATTAAAATTTGGCTTAAAATGAGAATTATTTAACATATACAAAAATAACAAAAAACATTCTTGGTGAATGCTTTTTGGATTTGGTTAAATATGAAATGTAATTCAACTTCATACTAATTTTTCAATTATTCTACATTACGTATAGCCGTAATTAAATTTTAATCCTGTTCTATATCTTTGAAAAGTCGCATTAAAGGTGCTTAACATAGAAAAGTAATTTCCTCATTATTGGATTTATTTTATGTCTTCAGGATGAAATTTAAATATTAAAATAAATATGAAAAAACTAATGACAGATTTAGCTATGGTAGCTTTTGTGGCTATTGAAGCAAAAGTATGTACAAAAGGTTGTTATAATTCAGCCGGTGGTTATGGAATTGGTATGGGATGGAATGTCCCGAATGGAACTGCTTGTACAGGAAATCCACCTCGTGGAACAACAGTGCATTATGCATATGCAACGTCAGATTATGTCTTTGATACCGGAGTAGTTGATTCGTGGGAAGGAACAAGTATAGGTTGCTAACAAAAAATATATCAAATAATATGAAAAAAATCATTTTAAGCACTATAGCTATAACTTCAATTTTAACAAACTGTTCCAAAGAAGACGCTATGGCAAACGAATCAAATAATGATAAAAGTGCATTTAAATCATCGGTTTTAAATGAAAATAATTCAGCCACTAACAGGATCGTTGGAAAAGAGTATACAGAACAATTACCATATCTTGATGCTCATACAGATTTTCTTACTTTCAGTACTGAGAATGACCTTAATCATAAAATGAATGACTCTAAAATTGGATGGAAAGCAATTAGTTCATTGTATCATATTGATTTAAGTACTGCCGAAAAACAATTTTTGATCTATATAATACTTGCTAAAAAAGATCTTCTTGGGATTCAAAATGATACACCAACTCAAGATCAGGCTGCCTTAATAATAAATTATGCTAAAGAATTAGTTGCTTCAAAATACATAGGATATTGTCTTTTGTACAATACCTTAGTGACTTTGAATAAAGATTCTCAAAATTCACAATTAGTGAAGGATTTAGCAAAACAGATTGTTACTTATTCAGGAGCTGAAACATTTCATTCGGATTTCGTAAGCAAACCGGAAGGGCGAGATCCTTACATAAACAAAGTTAAGGAAGATTACACCTATTTAGATAAAATCAAAGATTTACAATAAAAATATAAAGTTCTCAAATAATATTAAAGAAGCTTAACAACTAAGTTCTGAAAAAAAACATCAGAAGGAAAATAAGTTGATTTATTATTTTATTTTAACAAACTTAAATTTTGGTTTGATGACAGCATTTAAAAACCTACCCTTAGATCTTGCTGCTTTAAATTTATCAGAAATACCCTGTGGAACCTTCAGATAATCATATATGGCTCCCGACTGATATATAATCCGCAATATTTCAGTTTCAGGAAAATAGATATATTGATTAACGACACTGGAAGGCATATCATTTTCCTGCAAAAAATATTCCTATTAAAAATCCCCTTCAGAATTTCTGAAAGGGATTAATTTATTTCTTAAGGTTTTCTTTAAAATCATCGATCCGGAAATCGGTCAGCGCATTTCCTTTCTCTACTTTTTCTTTTGAATACAACCGGAAGTCATTTTCAGTTTTCTCCAGCAGATAATCATAAGGGCCGATATGGGAAATTAATTTGACCAGTACAGGAGAAATTTCAAGACAGATGAAAAGCCCCATAATAAAAGCTGCCGCTAATCCTATAATGGCGGAGTTTTTTCCCAGCTCATCCAGTGCCTGTAGCCTTGCTGCAAATCCATTGAATTTATCCTCAAAGGTTTCGGTTGATTTTCGTTCCGTTTCAAGATTGGTATATACTTTTGAGATCTCTTTATCCAGATATTCCAGTCTTGGAGCTACCTGCTTCTGGTAATTCTCAAGATCCTGTCTTCTTTGTTCCTTAAGTTCCTGTTTACGTTTTGCATTGGGGCCAAAACCTTCTTTTCCACTTGTAAGGCCGGATTGTTTTCCTAAAATCTCTTTTTCCAGTTCCACGGCCGCAGAATCATAAGATTTCTGGTACTGCACAACTTTTTCTGAGATCTGTTTTTTTTCGGTTTCGAAAGGTCCGCTTTGTTGTAGAATTCTTCCGTTCATTTCACCCTGAAGCTGTTTTTTATTTCTCTGGATGATTGTATTCAGCTGTTTGTTGACCTCTTTCTCAAAGATCTTAAGCTCTAAGGGTTTTGAAATAATAATTCCTAAAAATGTTGCCAAAACCAAACGCGGTATGGCCATCAGGATCTGATTCCACCAGGTTCCGGTTTTCTTAATGGAAGAAACAATATAACGGTCGAGGTTAAAAATCATTAATCCCCATAAAATTCCAAAGCCTACAGTTGCCCAGATATTATCAAATACGGTGTACATGGCATAGCCTGCTGAAAGAGTAGCAAAAATTGCGGTGAAAAGAACGATTCCTCCGATGCCTGCAAATTTATTCCATTCACTCGGGGTTTTCCTTAAAATATGGATGTTTCCTCCGGAACAGACCATCAGAAATTTCTGGAACCAATTTATCTTATGATTCGATTGATTTATAGTTTGTTGGTTATTTTTCATGATTGAAAATTTATACAAAAGTAATACTAAAAATCATACCAATGTTAAAAATAGTAATATGTTTTACCAAGTATGTTTATTTTACCAATTAATTCCTTGTATTCCAGTTTTTTATAAAATAATGTGAAACTGTATTGAATATTTGTAAAATTTAACTGCAAAATTATTGGGGATTTTTGAAAAAATGATAGTTTTGCCAAAATTATTTACGAAATAAATATGATATGAAGAAAATTATTATGATTTTTGCATTAGTGTCTTTTGTTAATGCATTTTCTCAGAACACGGAAAAATATTGTGGTTTTGATGATGTAATGAGAAAAATGAACGCCAAATATCCAAATTTGGAAAAAAACAGAGAGAAAGTTGAAGCCAGATTGGCAGGATTAAATAAACAGTCTTATCTGAATAAAGTAGGTGCCACTACCTCCTGGAACGGGCTTTATACAGGCCAGGTATACGAGATTCCTGTTGTGGTGCACGTGATTGAATCACAGGCTGCAGCCAATTCTAACCTTTCGCTTACAGACCAGGAGATTAAAGATTGGATCGACAGAGCAAACAGTATGTATGCCACAACTTTTGGAAACGGTTTTTACCCTGAAGGTCCCGGACCTGACGGCGGAGCTGTGATTCCTTTTAAGCTTGTGTTGGCTAAAAGATCCCCAAGCTGTACTCCTACCACAGGTATTGTAAGATATAACGGAAGCACAATTCCTTTATATGATACCAGAGGCGTTAAGATGCAGAGCTCAAGTGGGGCAAGCGACAGCCAGATTAAAAACGAACTGGCACCTCACTGGCCGGAAACTTCCTATTTTAATATCTATGTGGTGATCGGGTTTGATGGTCAGCAACAATTATCATACGGATTAATGGGATATGCCATGTTCCCGGATTCTTATGATTACGAGTATGAAAGTTTCATGAAAGTGGCTACGATCAAAAACCTGAACGATACAACATTAACCCACGAATTGGGGCATGCCTTCGGATTATACCATACATTCCAGGGAGTACCCTATACCAATCAGACAAGTTGCCCTGTAAATAATAACTGCGCAACAGACGGTGACAGGGTTTGTGATACCTCTCCTTCAAGAAGTATGTACGGAGTTCCGATTCCTAATAATAATACGATTGATCCATGTACAGGACAAAACAACGATGGTACTCAGTATAATGTAATGAATTATACAAACTCTAACCGTAAGTTTACGGAAGGGCAGAGAGACAGAGCGATCATGCTGATGATGGAATACAGAAAAAATCTGCTTAATTCAACGGCGGGAAAAGATCCTTCAGTGGTTATCCCTTCGCCGGTTTCTGTAGTTGCAGCACAATGTAATCCTGTAGGAACGGCTCATCCTACCAATAACAATTTTGCTATCGGAGCGACGCAAGTTAAATTTGGAACAATCAATAGTACTACAAATGGATATGATTCTGATGAAGCTTCTCCTGAATACTATGATGATTTTGCTTCAGCAAACTGTATCAGACCTGCTTATTATACAGATATTTCTTCAACCGCAAGCACCGAGCTGAAGGTGGAATATGCTTATGCATTCAGTCAGCCGGAAAAATTTAAGACAAAGGTTTGGATAGATTATAATAATAACGGGGCATTTGATGATTCTGAATTGGTAGTTAATCATACATCCGGTAACCTGTCTAATTCAGGGATGATTGTTACGAATAATATCACACCGCCGGTAAATGCTGTGAAAAATACTTATCTCAGAATGAGAATAGCAGTAGATGCGGCAACATACAATGGAACTACCTTTCCTGATTTAGGGGCATGTTCTCAATTACAGTACGGGCAGATGGAAGATTATGCAGTAAGAATTTTAGATGTATTAGGAACTTCTGACGTGAAAAATAATTCAGAAACTAAAATGGTTTATGTAAAATCTGAAAATAAACTAAAACTGGTTGGTGGTAAAAATAGCACATTTGGAAATTATGAGATCTATGATGCAAGTGGAAAAATCCTGCAAAAAGGAATTTCTAAATCAGATGAGATTCAGATCAATCAACAGCTTCCAAAAGGAATGTACATTATCAATTATTCAGATAAAAAAGAATCAAAAAAATTCTTAAATAACTAAAATAAAAAAGCCCTTAACAAAGGGCTTTTTTATTGATTTAAAACGGGTGAATATGAGAATACTTATTGTATTGCTGCTTTACAGTTTAGTCGTGAGCTGTCAGGCCCAATCTCAAAATACGGCATTAGTTAATGCTCCCAAGAATTTTGAACAAGACCGTAATGCAGATTATTTTGTGGGAACATGGAAATTAACAGCTAAGAACTATGCGGCTGGAAATGAAAAGAAAGTATTTCCTCTTCATGAATGTATGAGACAATATACTTGCTGTTTGAAAAAGACGGAAAGGATCTGTTTTTAACCAAAAACTTTGCAACAGGTAAAGACTGTGCGGTAAAAAGCTCTACTTCCCGGAATCTGGTTACATTAAACGGAAATTCATTTTCATATTTCGAAGAAGACCTGAAGAAAAATGAACGGTTTAAAATAATTTCAAAAAACAGATTCTCAATACTCTATAATGATATTTTATACGGGAAAGTAACGGAGATTGAAGATGTTTATGAAAAACAGTAATCCTGGCTATTTTAACCTGTCCGGATTCTGTTTTAAAAAACTGTCCCAACCGGTATAGGATTTGGTTTCTGAAATGGTTCCTGAATTGAAATGATGACAAACCGCTACAGCAAGACCATCAGAGGCATCAAGATATTTTGTGGGAAATTCTTTCAGTTTTAATAGATTCTGCAGCATTCCTGCGACCTGTTCTTTACTGGCGTTTCCGTTTCCGGTAATCGCCATTTTTATTTTTTTCGGAGAGTATTCTGTAATCGGGATATTCCGGTACAGACTTGCAGCCATTGCGACTCCTTGTGCCCGGCCCAGCTTTAGCATACTCTGAACGTTTTTACCAAAAAAAGGAGCTTCCAAAGCCACTTCATCAGGATGAAACTCATCAATCAGAGCCAAGGTTCTATCGAAGATATATTTCAATTTAGTTTCGTGGTTCGGGTATTTTTTCAAAATAAGCTCATGAATGGAAACCAATTCCATTTTACCTTGTTTAACGGAGATAATTCCAAACCCCATGATAGCGGTTCCCGGATCGATACCTAAAATTATTTTTTCTGAAATCATTGAGTCAAAGATATAACTTTCCGGATTTTTTAAGAAGTAAAAAAATAATAATAATAAATCTTTATATAGTGAAAATTGATTAACTTCAACAAAAAATGATTATGAAAAATTTACTAAACCTTTTTATTTTTCCACTCTTTGCTTTTTGCAGCTTTCTGCAGGTGAATAACTTAGGAGTAAAGAGCCCAATGGAAACCGAAAATGTATTGAAGGAGAAAAACCAGATCGGATATCTTTTTTTTAAAGTTGAAAAAAGTGATTCCGGGCCGGAAAAAGTAACCCTTGAATCTAAAAAAATTACAGACGGAAAGCTTAAATCTGTACCGGCTTATGACAGAAATTCTGCAGGGATGGGTGATTTTATTATTTCCCTGACGGATGGCAACGGAAAAGAAATCAACAAGCAGATTGTTGAAGACCCGTTGAATCAGAATATGGAGAGTTTTGAAAAAGAAGGAATCAGCAGGCATAAGGTTTCACTTGAAACAGCGGAATTCAGTGTCCGGTATCCTCATTCTGCGGATATCAGAATCGTGAAGGTGGAGAAAATTACAAATGCAGGGAATCAATTATTATTTAACCAAAAACTTTAGCCATGAAAAAAACTTTATTTTTCCTACTGATCAGCACATTCTGTTTTTCTCAAACTTTTGAGACCGTATCTATCCTGAATAACGGATCGAATGACAAACGCATCAATATTGCGGTTTTAGGAGACGGGTTTACTGCAGCACAGCAAAGCAGCTTTGTTTCCTCAGCACAGTCTACCATCAACTATCTTTTTACCAAAAGCCCATACACAGAATATAAAAATTACTTTAATGCATATGCTGTAAAAGTGATCTCTACACAAACCGGAGTAAAGCATCCCGGAACGGCAACTGATGTTACGGAGCCTGTGATCCCGGTTTCCAATCCTACCAATTATTTAGGATCTTCTTTTGACTTCGGGGTTCACCGGTGTATTTACAGCAATACCACAAATAAGGTAGCACAGGTTCTGGCTGCTAATGTACCGGATTATGATATTACTTATGTGCTTGGAAATTCTACGGAATACGGCGGTTGTGGCGGAACGTATGCCTTTGCCTCTTTAAATGGATCAGCTAATGAAATTGTAGTACACGAGCTGGGGCATTCATTCGGAAACCTGGCCGATGAATACTGGTTTGCAGGTACGGGAGAATCTCCCAACAAAACCCAGAACTCCAATCCTGCAACAATTAAATGGAAAAACTGGGTTGGATTCAATAGTGTAGGAGTTTATCCTTATACTGAAAGCCCTTCATGGTACCGTCCGCATCAGAATTGTGAAATGAGATATCTTGACAGGCAGTTTTGTTCCGTATGTAAAGAAGCTATCATTGAAAGAATCCATTCATTGGTTTCACCGGTGGATTCTTATACACCAGCCAGCAACAGTACAGTGAATGTAGCAGCGCCGATCACCTTTACCGTAAATGAGGTTTTACCGATACCCAATACATTAGTAAATTCATGGAAACTTAACGGAACGGCTCTTTCCTCAGCAGCTAATTCATTGACAATATCCCCAAGCCAGCTAAACACCGGAAATAATACCCTGATTTTTTCTGTAACCGATAATACCACTTTAGTCAAAGTGACGGGGCATAACACGGTTCATTTTGCTACCGTAACCTGGACGCTGAATAAATCTGCCACTTTGAAAGTCTCTGATGTGGAAGCAAAAGAAAGAAGATTCGGGATCTATCCTAATCCTGCCAATAATGAATTTTATATCAAAGGGAAACAGGAGTTTGCAAAAAACATTAAACTGGCATTGTATGACGGATCGGGCAGAATAATCCCTGTGAAATTTGACATGAAAGATTCATCAACAATACATGTGGAAATTAATACCTTACCTGCCGGAGTTTATACTTTGAATGTAACGGAAAACGAAGGTTTGATTATCTCCCAGAAAATTGTAAAAGAATAAATGATCTTCAGTTTTAATATTTAAATCGGCTCTATCAGAGCCGATTTTATTTTAGGCAATCGTATACTATTTTACACTTTTTTTCTTGCCTCTCTGATCGGTTTTTATCGCAAAGAAAATGATGAATCGGATCGATCTAAGATGAGCAAAGGTTTTTAATCTGTCAAAATAGATTTCAAAAGAATACTTTATAGCAGCTTTGCTGTTTTCTTTGCTTTTCTTAAAATATAGCAGTCGGATTTTAAAAGCTTTGCGTTAATAAAAAATTGATGAGTGTAAATATAGTTGCCTTATTTTATATTTAATACTTTCTCTGCAATGGGCAGCCATTTTCCTTCATGGCGGAGGAGTAGGATCTTATTAACGGTAAATTTAGTTTTAAATTCTTTGTCTTTGTAAATTTCCCATGCTTTTAAATAATTCTCAAAGCTTAAATCCCTGTAGCCAACCGTCATATGAGGCGTAAAAGAATTTCTCATAAAACTGAACTGCTGTTTCACTCTGTCATAAAGATCTTTTAATGGTATACTTTCTTCCGGATGTATATACAGAACCGGATTTTTCGGATTAGGAAAACCTCCGAAACCGTTAAGCTCAATTTCAAAAGGGGAGACACAAGTATCTATTTTATCGAATGCCACAAAAATATCATTTTCCAATTCAAGCTCCCTGGAAAAAGGTGGGCACAACGTGATATGCGCGTCATTCTTTACCGCCTTTGAATTATTATAGTTTAACGCTAAATCCTGTTTAAAAACCTTTACTTCTTCAATAATCTGCTGAGGTGGATAAATCGCTATGAAGTATAATTTTTTCATGAGCTAAAAATATAAAACTATTTTTTCTCTACCGTATTGATCATCTTTTTTCTCAGATCAACAATGGTATTTTCAAGAGCATCGGTGATTTTTTTGACCTCAAGATGAGGTTTGAAAATCGAACCTTTTCCTTTAGCCTCATCGGCAATATTAGACAATATAATAACAGAGGTCTTAGTTCCGGGATAATAAATATTGAGCGACGGAGAGCCTTTGATATATCCGCTGTGAAAATACGTGTCAGGCTTTCCTGTACTTGTCATGATGCCATAGCCGTAATTCATTTTTCCGAAAACAGCATGATGTCTTTCGGCACTTTTTGCAGTAAATTTCTGTAAGGTTTCAGGCTTTAAAATTTTTCCGCCATACAGAGCTGTGTTCCACTGGTGCAGATCCTGAATGGTAGAAAGGATCCCGCCTGCAGGAATTCCGATTTCTTTTCCGCCCAGTCTTTCAGGCATATTCTTTATCTTTTCCGTATTCTTTTCATTCCCAAGATAGGCGCCTGCAAAATCACCGCCTTTAAACGTATTTCCGGTGGAAGATTGCTTCATTCCTGCTTTCAGAAACAGCTCTTTGAGATTCTCATCATAAGATTTCCCCGAAACTTTTTCGAGGATCTTTCCTAATGTATTGAACCCGTCATTTGAATAATAAAAATCAGAACCGCTTTTAAACATCAGTTTTCCACCAAGAGTATTTAATCCTGAAGTATGATTTAAAAGCTGATGAATGGTAATGTTTTCATATCCTTTAGTCTGAAATTCTTTTAAATAAGTTGAAACTTTATCCTCAGTTTTCAGCTTTCCCTGTTCCATCTGCAAAAGTATCATGACTGCTGTAAACTGTTTGCTGACGGAACCAATAGCAAAAATAGTATTGCTGTCGATCTTTGTTTTGTTTTTGAAATCTGAAAATCCGTTATTTTTTCGGTAGAGCTGTATTGAATCTTTGAATACACCGATGCTTCCGTTGAAATGGTACTTTTTAAAAACGGAATCGACCTGCTGTTCCAGAAGCTTTTTCTCAAATGAGGTGATCGTTGAATCTATAATTGCATTTCTGTCAACAACCGGTATTTTTGGGGTTGAAGTTTCTTTACAGGCTGTTAAAAAAAAGAGGGAAATGAATAAAATGAATGTCAGGTTGTAAATTTTCAGCATTTGTTTTTTTATTTTAAAACCTATCAAAAAGAATGCAAATTGAAGGTTTTGTATTTAAAAATTTAATGGTTTTGCTCTAATTGATTTATATTTAATTGCTTACAGGTTACATGAAAGGAATTCATTAAAACGGAAACTTAAAATTACAAATTGGACGTAAATTAGGTAACGCAACTATGCACGAAAAGTAATAATTTTGAATAAACGATTCAACAAGAATGAAAACATATCTCGAAAACGATTGGTCACAAATCGATAATTTATTGGAGAAGGTAAAAGAGCAGGGACTATCTTATCTGAATACAATATCCGACAGAAGAACTACTGTTGATCAGAATTTAATCCCGGATATTAAAGAAATACCTGAATCCGGCTACGGAACAGAAAAAGCACTGGAGATTTTTAATGAAAAATTTGAACCGGTTATTGTTGCTTCATCAGGCCCGAGATACTGGGGCTATGTAACGGGAGGATCTACACCAGCTTCCATTGCAGGAGACTGGCTGGCTTCCGTATATGATCAGAATACACAGTCATTGAACGAGCAGGGAGATGCATCTGCGGTGATCGAGCTGGAAACCATTAAGCTGATGCTGGATCTTCTGGGGCTTCCGGAAAGTTTTTTAGGAGGATTTGTAACGGGAGCAACGATGTCCAACTTTACCTGTATGGCAGTAGCCAGACAATGGATAGGCAAAGAAAAAGGGAAAGATATTGCAAAAGACGGCATCTCATTTCCTTTTAAGATCGTAACGGCCACACCTCATTCTTCAAGCATAAAATCCCTGTCTCTTTTAGGAATCGGGAGCAGTAATATTGTTAAGGTTGAAACAATGGCAGGAAACAGGGAAGCCATATCTATTGAAGACCTGGAAAAACAGATCAGGGAATTGCAGGGTGAACCTTTTATTCTGATCTCAAGCGGCGGAACGGTGAATACGGTAGACTTCGATGATTTTAAAGCCATTGCAGAGCTGAAAAAGAAATATAAATTCTGGTGGCATATTGATGCGGCATTCGGAGGGTTTGCAGCCTGTACAGACGATACAAAACATCTGGTAGAAGGCTGGGAAAATGCAGACAGCATTACGGTAGACTGTCATAAATGGCTGAATGTCCCTTATGAAAGTGCTGTTTTTTTCATAAAAGAACAGTATAAATTATTACAGGTAGAGACCTTTCAGAATTCTAATGCTCCTTATCTGGGAGATCCGCTGGAAAACTTCAGCTATTTAAATTTTCTTCCTGAAAACTCACGAAGACTGAAGGCTTTACCTGCCTGGTTTTCTATCGTAGCTTACGGTAAAAAGGGATATCAGGAAATTGTAGGAAACAATGTAGCATTATCAAAAAAGTTCGGTGAACTGATTGATCACAGCAGTGATTTTAAACTCCTCTCTCCGGTGCGGCTGAATACGGTTTGCTTTACCCTTAAAAATAGTGCAGATCAGGATAAAGTTGAACGGTTTTTGGAGCTCCTTAACAATACCGGAAAAGTTTTTATGACTTCTACTTTTTACAATCAGCATAAAGGAATCAGGGCAGCTTTCGTCAATTGGAAAACGAATGAAAAAGATATAGAACTGGTCTTTAACCTGATGAATGAAATCATCACAACATTGAAATAATTATAAAAGCCCCGTCAGTAAATTGCTGCGGGGTTTATTTTGAAATCAAATCACAAAACCAGAAAACATATTCTTCTTCCTCATCATCGGGATCAGCTTTAGGTTTCGGGTAAGTTTTTTTTACGATTTCCCCGATTTCAAAATGAACCGGTTGTTTGAAAATAGGGCCATCAAAAGTGAAAGTGTGAAATTCACCGTTTTCTCCACAGGGATCTACATTTTCGGGAAGATCGTTGATGAAACTTTTATCGATGATTCGTCCTGCAAAACTTTTATCCAAATAAGTTTCGTTCACACAGGTCACAATCGTTTTAAAACCTAAATCTAAAAATTCATGGATGAGATCGGTTGTATTTTGTTTCCATAAGGGGAAAACAGCTTTCATCCCAATGGCCTGTAATTGATCTTCACGGTATTTTCTTAAATCTTCCAGAAAAATATCCCCAAAAATAGAATGGGTAACCCCCTGAGACTGAATTTCAGTCATGGTTTTGCTCATCAGATCCCGGTATTCTTCCATCGTCGGTTCTTTAGGAAGTTCCATTTTAATCAGGTTCAGCCCCAGACTTTCAGCCTGCTTTTCTAAAAGCGAAACATGAACGCCGTGCATCGAAATTCTTTGAAACTCTTTATTGATGCTTGTCAGCAAAGCAGTAACCTCAAACTGAGATTCTTTTAAGGTTGTATATAAAGCTAAGGCAGAATCTTTTCCGCTGCTCCAGTTGAAGATGGCTTTCGGTTTCATATTTAAAATAAAAATCTCCCAAAAATAGGGAGATTTCTATAATTATTATCTGATGCAGATTACATATTTCTTCTGTACTTACCACCCACTTCAAACAAAGCGTTGGTAATTTGTCCAAGAGAGCAGTATTTCACAGCATCCATCATAACTCCAAATAAGTTTTGCTGATTGATAGCTGCATACTGTAGTTTTCTTAACGCTTCTTCAGACTGGCTTTCATTGGCATTCTGGAAGTTGTGCAGGGCAGCGATCTGTGCTTGCTTTTCTTCTTCGGTAGAACGGATGACTTCTCCCGGACGTACCGTTGGGGAACCGTCTTTTCCAAGGAAAGTATTTACCCCGATGATCGGATATTCTCCGGTATGCTTCAGCCATTCGTAATGCATGGATTCTTCCTGGATTTTTGAACGCTGGTACATGGTTTCCATCGCGCCGAGAACACCACCTCTTTCAGTGATTCTGTCGAATTCCGTATAAACAGCTTCTTCTACAAGATCTGTCAGTTCTTCAATAATAAATGAACCTTGGAGTGGATTTTCATTTTTAGCAAGGCCTAATTCTTTATTGATAATCAGCTGGATCGCCATGGCTCTTCTTACTGATTGCTCAGTAGGAGTAGTGATCGCCTCGTCATAAGCGTTGGTATGAAGCGAATTACAGTTATCATAGATAGCATACAATGCCTGAAGGGTAGTTCTGATATCATTGAAATCAATCTCTTGGGCGTGAAGAGAACGCCCGGAAGTCTGGATGTGATATTTCAGCATCTGGCTTCTTTCGTCTGCTCCGTATTTCAATTTCATTGCTTTTGCCCAGATTCTTCTGGCTACACGTCCGATCACTGAATATTCAGGGTCGATACCGTTGGAGAAGAAGAAAGACAGGTTAGGTGCAAAATCATTGATATCCATTCCACGGCTTAAATAATATTCCACATAGGTGAAGCCGTTGGCTAATGTGAACGCCAGTTGTGAAACCGGATTGGCTCCTGCTTCTGCAATATGGTATCCTGAAATGGAAACGGAATAAAAGTTTCTTACTTTTTCTTTAATGAAATATTCCTGAACGTCACCCATCAGACGAAGAGCAAATTCAGTGGAGAAGATACACGTATTTTGTGCCTGGTCTTCCTTTAGAATATCTGCCTGAACAGTACCACGTACGGTAGCAATGGTGTAGGCCTTAATTTTTTCATATTCTTCTTTAGGAATAATTTCGTCTCCGGTAATTCCCAGAAGTTTTAATCCCAAACCACTGTTGGAAGGAGGAAGTTCTCCATTATATTTCGGTCTTTCTAATCCTTTGTCGTCGAATTTTTCCTTAAGCTTGGCTTCAACCTTAGCTTCAAGTTTGTTTTCGGCGATATATTTTTCAACGTTCTGGTCAATGGCAGCATTCATAAAGAAAGCCAGCAGCATTGGAGCAGGTCCGTTAATCGTCATGGAAACGGAAGTCAAAGCATTCACCAGATCAAATCCTGAATACAGTTTTTTAGCGTCATCCAACGTAGCGATGGAAACTCCTGCATTTCCGATCTTACCGTAAATATCCGGTGGTAAAGCCGGGTCCTGTCCGTACAATGTTACAGAGTCAAATGCGGTAGACAAACGTTTTGCCGGCATTTCAGCAGATACATAATGGAATCTTCTGTTGGTTCTTTCCGGACCTCCTTCTCCTGCGAACATCCTTGTCGGATCTTCTCCGGTTCTTTTAAACGGGTAAATTCCGGCAGTGTAAGGGAAGCTTCCCGGAAGGTTTTCCTGGCCTTTCCATTGGATCAGGTCGCCCCAGTCATTGTATTTTGGTAATGCGATTTTTGGAATTCTTAAGTGGGATAAAGATTCTGTTGAGGTTTCAACCTTAATTTCTTTCCCACGTACAAAATAAGAATAGAACTCTTCATGGAAAGCTTTTTTAGTATCATCCCATGTTTTCAGGAAATCAATATTTTCCTGCTGAAGATCCTTTTCCGCCTTCTGATATTCTGCATCCAGGGCCTCATTGGCAATGATATTTTTTACCCCTTCAATATGATACATTTTTCTGGCTAACTCTGCCTGTTTCTGAATATTTGCATCATATTGTCTGTTATTTTCAACGATCTCAGAAAGGTAGCGGACTCTTTTCGGAGGAATAATCGTTACTTCATCCGTAATTTCCTGTTCGGCAAAA
Organism: Chryseobacterium tongliaonense; assembly: GCF_041224435.1. NCBI lineage: Bacteria > Pseudomonadati > Bacteroidota > Flavobacteriia > Flavobacteriales > Weeksellaceae > Chryseobacterium > Chryseobacterium tongliaonense. The sequence continues at coordinate 42,881 of NZ_JBGFFD010000008.1, forward strand.
GTTTTCAAACCTAATTCAGCGAACTTTTCATTGACTTTAGAAATCAGCCTGTTGTATAATTCTGTTGTCCCGTGGTCATTGAACTGAGATGCCTTTGTAGCATACACCGGCATGCTTTCCAACGGGCTTTCCCATAGAAGATGGTTTCTCTGGAACTGTTTTCTTACGGCCTGTAATGCATCTAAAGCCCCACGTTTGTCAGATTTGTTTAAAGCTACAAGATCTGCATAATCCAACATATCGATTTTTTCCAGCTGTGTAGAAGCACCATATTCAGGTGTCATTACATACATTGAAACATCAGCGAAATCTGAAACCTCAGAACCTGATTGCCCGATACCTGAAGTTTCCAATATGATCACATCCGGATGAGCCAGTTTTAAAACATTTAAAGCTGAGTGAATGAACGGCGAAACGGAAACATTGTTTTCTCTTGTTGCCATCGAACGCATGTAGACTCTTGGATCATTGATCGCATTCATCCGGATCCTGTCTCCTAAAAGTGCTCCTCCGGTTTTCTTTTTTGAAGGGTCAATAGAAATGATAGCAATTTTTTTCTCCGGATTTGAACGGATGAAACGTCTTACCAGTTCATCTGTTAAAGAAGATTTTCCTGCACCACCTGTACCTGTGATACCGATGATCGGGATATGTAGATCTTTCGATTTTTCATCAATTGCCTTTACGAGCTCAGGTTTTTCATCTGAGAAGTTTTCAACGGCAGAGATAATTTTCGCAATGCTTGTTGAGTTTTCAAAGCTAATTGAATCCAGGTCATCAGCAGTTACTTCTTTTCCTGTTGCGAAATCTGATCTGTTGACCAGGTCATCAATCATTCCCTGAAGGCCAAGCTCACGGCCATCATCCGGAGAGTAGATCCTGTCGATCCCGTAATCCATCAGGTCTTTAATTTCCTCGGGCAGGATTACACCACCGCCACCACCGAAGATTTTGATCTGCGGTGAGTTTTTTTCTCTTAAAAGGTCATAGATGTATTTAAAATATTCATTGTGACCACCCTGATATGAAGTCAGGGCAATGGCATTGGCATCTTCCTGAATCGCTGTATTTACAACTTCTTCTGCAGATTTGTCGTGTCCCAGGTGGATGACCTCGCATCCTGTTCCCTGAATTACACGGCGCATAATATTAATCGCTGCATCATGCCCGTCAAATAACGACGCGGCTGTTACAATTCTTACTTTGTTTTTAGGAGTATATTTTTGGGTTTCCATAAAAAATCTAGAAAATTTCTGAATTTCCAAATATAATAATAAAATACCAACCTTATTTTACTATTTAAGGCATTGAAAAATAATTCATTATATCTTTTTAAGGATTTAATTTTCTCCCGTTTGAATAAACATTCGTTTAGATATCATCTTTAAATTATCTACTTTTGCAGAATATTTTATGGTATGCAAAAAGCTCTTATTTACTTCGCGTTAGGAACAGTGATCAGTTTTCTTATCAATTATTTTTTCCTGAGCACTCAAAATATTGGTCTTGAACTCTACTATGCAGCGGCATTTGGTTTTGCCTGGGGATTGGCCTATTATTTAGACACACCGAATTTTACATTACCTCAAAAATTAGGATTGTCTTTTGCTGCAATGGGAATTCTGGTTCTTTTGGGGACTTTGATTTTCAGCCTGGAGCTGGCAGTTCCTTCCATTCTTAAATTTTCAACTGTTTTTGTGGCCTATTATTTAATCGCAAGCTTCAGGGGAAGCAAGTCTTTGCGTAATTAATGGATCATTAAGAAGCTGATATACAGGAGGCCAATAAGCATCAGCATCAGTCCGAAAGAATTAATCATAAATAAAAGAGCACCCTTAAAAATACTGATTCTTTTTTTGGTTTCATAAACCCTGTGATGGGCAACGAAAAAGTAAATGGATAAATAAACGGTAAGCGCCATTGTAATAAGGCCGGATATTAAATTAATAACTCCATAGTCAGGTAAGAAATCCATGATACTGGATTTGATCATAAAAATCAGGATTCCCAACAATAAAAATGAGAAATAATGAAGTGTGAAAATACCGTGGTCGAAGTACCACCATTTTTTCTTATTATGAAATAACCACAGAAAGAAAGCAAATATAGGAAGGTATACGAAGAGTGCTTTGGGAAGAGTATGTGAGAAGGTTTCCAGAAAGCGTTCTTTAATTTGTGCCTTATTTAATCCACTTTCTTTCAGCTCAAAGGTTTTCCTGGCAAAAGGTCTTGAAAGAGCATAAAGTATATTGTTTTTGTTTTTCTGATGTAAAGAATCATACTGCTTCATGTTTTCAGCTCCGAGCACTTTTGTATTGCTTTCGGTGAGGGTTTCATCGATCAGATCATCATTGTCCGGGATGGCATGTTCTTTTTTTGAGCTACTTTCTATAGTATCGATAAGCTTTTTAGCATTGATTACATTTTCGTCTGTAAGAATTCCTTCTTTCTTAAGGTTTTCCAGTGCTTTTTCAGTTTTTTCCTTTTTTATTCTGGTTTCTTCGGCAGAAGGTCTTTTTGTGTCATGGGATTTTTCATCCGTACCGGGAAGGAATCCCGGGAGGAGAAATGTAATAAAACTGATGAATATATAAAGTTTTACAGGGGCTACATAAAGCTGCCTTTTCCCTGCAATGTATTCTTTGGTTAATTTTCCGGGACGGAACAGGAGGTATTTTATGGTTTTCCAGAATTGTCCGTCATAATGGGTAAAATCTTCTATAAAATGAGTGAAGAGATAATAAAAAGGTTGTCTGGGTTCTGTATTTTCCTGTCCGCAATGGGGGCAGAATCTTTCTTCTACTATATGTCCGCAGTTAAGACAATCTTTTTCTTCTCTGATTTTTCCGTGGCTCATCGTTTTTTAAGATTTTGAGCAAATATAATTATTTCAGGAAAAATGTAATGTGAATTTTATAATAATCTTAAAGTATGGGTGTGAATAAATTAATAAAGCAAGAGTTGAGGGATCAAACTCTTTACTTTATCACTTATGTTTTTAGAATCTTCCGAAAATTTGTTTCCCATCTGTATTTTGATTTTACAATATTTATGCCATGGATAATTCAGATAGGCCGAATGTGTGGAATCGTTTAAGCTGGATATCATTCAGCATATTAAATAAAATATGTTTTTAGGTTACGAAAATTATTTGTACCTTTGCACACCCTTATGGGGAAAATTATGTTTAATCTTTAACTAAAACGTGTGAATACATTAAGTTACAAAACTGTTTCAGCGAACAAAGCTACTGCTAATAAAGAATGGGTTGTGGTAGACGCTGAAGGACAACCGTTAGGAAGACTAGCTTCTACGGTTGCAAAGATTTTGAGAGGTAAGCACAAAACGAATTATACACCTCACGTAGATTGTGGTGATAACGTAATCGTTTTGAACGCTGGGAAAGTAACTCTTTCAGGAAACAAGTGGAACGATAAGACTTATATCTGGCATACAGGTTATCCTGGAGGTCAAAAGTCTATGACTGCGGCTGAACTTCAAAAGAAAGATTCTTTAAAAGTATTGGAAAAGTCTGTAAAAGGTATGTTACCGAAAAACAGATTAGGATCTGCTTTATTAAAGAACCTTTATTTATATGAAGGAACTGAGCACAAACATGAAGCTCAACAGCCTAAAACAATTAATGTTAACGAATTTAAATAATTAATATGTCTATAGTTCACAAAATCGGAAGAAGAAAAACTTCTGTAGCTAGAGTTTATGTAAAACCAGGTTCTGGAAACATTACAGTAAACGGTAAAGATGCTAAAGAATATTTCTCTACAGACGTAATGGTTTATAAATTAAACCAACCGTTTATCCTTTCTGAAACTGTTGGTCAGTATGACGTTACCGTAAACGTATTCGGTGGTGGAAATACAGGTCAGGCAGAAGCTATCAGATTAGGTATTTCAAGAGCTTTATGCGAAATCAACGCTGAGTTCAGATTAGCATTGAAGCCTGCTGGTTTACTTACGAGAGATGCAAGAATGGTGGAAAGAAAGAAGCCAGGTCAGAAAAAAGCAAGAAAGAGATTCCAATTCTCAAAACGTTAATTTTTTTCAGACATCAGATTGGAGATGTCAGATGTCAGACTTTTTTTCGTCTGCTATCTTATATCTGAAATCTATTAATCTAATTTTAAAAATTGCCCGTTACGTTTAGCATCCAAACGCTTCTCCCATCTAAAGAAGTTGTTGATTGCTTAAAAAGCGGAAAGTAAACTAACAAAAACAGAAAACATGGCAAAAGCAAATGTAAAAGACCTTTTAGAGGCTGGTGTACACTTCGGTCACATGACTAGAAAGTGGAATCCAAATATGGCTCCATACATTTTTATGGAGAAAAATGGTATTCACATTGTAGACTTACATAAAACAGCAGTTAAATTAGACGAAGCTTGTAATGCTTTAGAAAAATTAACTTCTGCAGGTAAAAAAGTTCTTTTTGTAGCAACTAAAAAGCAAGCAAAAGAAGTAGTAGCAAAACACGCTTCTGAACTTAATATGCCTTATATTACAGAAAGATGGCCTGGTGGTATGTTAACGAACTTCGTTACAATCAGAAAGGCTGTTAAAAAAATGAACTCCATCGATAAAATGAAAAAAGATGGTACGTTCGAAACTTTATCTAAAAAAGAAAGACTTCAGGTTGACAGACAAAGAGCTAACTTAGAGAAAAACTTAGGTTCTATCTCTGACATGGTTCGTCTTCCTTCTGCAATCTTTGTTGTTGATATCTTAAGAGAACACATTGCTGTAACTGAAGCTAAAAAATTAGGTATTCCGGTTTTCGGTATCGTAGATACGAACTCTGATCCTAGAAAAGTTGACTTCGTAATTCCAGGGAATGATGATGCTTCCAAATCTATCGACATGATTTTGAACGTAGTTTCTGAATCGATCAAAGAAGGTCAGTCTCAAAGAAAAGCTGATAAAGAAAAATCTAAAGAAGAAGGAGAAAAAGTATCTGCTGATACAGATGCTGATTTCGATGCTGAATAATTAAAGATTATCTTTGAAATATAAAAAACCGTTAAGCGAGTCTTAACGGTTTTTTTATTGTTGTTTTTTTATTAATTATCAATTGGAAAGTGTGATATTGTAAGAAGTGGTAATAAATTTAGTTTTTTGATATACCGATTCACAAACCCTTCCCGACAAATTGTAATTCTGATTTTTAAGAACCATGGCAGATCCTATCTTGCCGGCTCCAATGGGGATCTTCTTGAAATAATTAGGACCGCTGATCGTGATCACCATGTTGCATCTGGATTTATTTTCGATCGTTACGGATGTTTTAGGACTGTCAGACGAATCATTTAACAGGTCTGTAAGAACTTCAGCTGTTTCCGGCTTATAAGTCTTTATCAGGGCGCTATATTCCCTTTCTGTCTGTGAAACGGATGAAGTGGAAGAGGTAGTAGCGCGGGGATAAGGGCGTTTAGCTGGAGAACTTGTAGTATAATTTGCATTGCAGCTGTTTAAAATAATAGCCAGAGTAAAGCCTGAAAAGAGAAATGCCTTTTTCATATTAAAAATTTGTGATGTAAAATTAAGCTTTTTTTATTTTTTTAAAACCACTTGATTCGTTGACTCTTCAGGATTGTTAATGGTTAAAAAAATACTTTTTTTTATTTCTTTCTGTGAGCTGTATCGAATATCACAGACATTACTGTTCAAAGTATAAGTCCCTTTATTAATAACAATGAAATTTTCACCATGAGCGGGAACTGCCATATTGTAAAAATCTTTCCCCTGAATTCTCAGGACTAAATTACAGTCTGAATTATTTTTAAATAAAAGAATCACCTCTTTACTGCTGATATCTTCATTAAACATGGCATTCAGGAGCTTTACGGTTTTATCTTTGTGCTGGTTTGATGTAGAGGTTATTAAACGCTTAAATTCCTCAGCTTCTGCCGAGTTGGAGCTTTTCATAATGCTGTTCGGGATCTCGGAAATTACAGGCCTTGCCTGCATTGGCTTTGCATTTATTTTGCCTTTTGTCCATTCCTGGTTTTTTAAAGCAATCAGCTTTGGCTTTAAAACACTTCTTCTCGGATCTTCCGGATGAGCTGTTTTTAAAAACAATTCAATTTCGCTTATACTCTTACTGTCAAGGATATTGGTAGTAGACTTCTGAACATCATGAGTAGTGTTGCATGAAAATAAGGCAAAGAATAAAGGGAATGTGAGGAAATTTTTTTTCATGGGTTATAGTTTTATATATTAATTTCACATATTAATTGTATTTGCTGTTGTTAGAGTAAAAGATCAGATTTCATCGATTTCTCATGTGTTTTTTTTGATTTAATTAATCCGGAACTTAATATAGGTAATTGTTTTTCCTTTAGCAGAAAAAAGTTCTTCGTAATAAGTTCTGATATCTCTTAAATGTTCTGTGTTAGGATCATATTCCGGGGCTCCGTAAATATCATGATGGGCAGTAAGGATTTCGTAGCCGGCTCCCTGAAGAAAACCTAAGGTGTACCCATGCAGAAATTCAGAATCGGTTTTTAAATGAACGATTCCGCCGGGTTTTAAAAATTTTTTATACCTGTCAAGAAAATCAGGATGGGTCAATCTGTGTTTTGTACGTCTGTACTTAATTTGAGGATCCGGGAAAGTAATCCAGATTTCATCTACTTCATTTTCTGCAAAAAAACAATCTACAAGCTCAATCTGAGACCGTAAGAATGCTACATTATTCATATTGTTTTCAACAGCTTCTTTTGCCCCAAACCAGAATCTAGCTCCTTTAATATCTATTCCTATGAAGTTTTTTTCAGTAAAGGTTTTGGCAAGCCCTACAGAGTATTCCCCTTTTCCACAGCCCAATTCAAGGACAATAGGATGATCATTCTTAAAAAAATCGGATCTCCATTTTCCCTTAAGCTCAAAACCGTTCAATGCCTCTTCTCTGGTAGGCTGAATGACATTTGGTAATATTTTGTTTTCTGTAAATCTTGCTATTTTATTCTTGCCCATAACTGTTTATAAAAATCCTGCAAAAATAGCAAAATTTAAACAGATTATGTTGCTTTTAGCTTTAAAAAGAAAGGTTCGGAATTTTTTGATTATTTGCCGTCTGAAGTTCCCAATGCCACCATAATAGGTTTTTGAATGGTTTTCTGAGAAGCGTACTGCGCCCCGCAAACCAGACTTGTGAAAAGGTAATTTCCTTTTTCTACCACAATTGAATTTTCATTATGAGCGGGAACGGCAAGTCTGTATTTTGTGGTACCTACTCCCTCCATTCTTACAATAATATTACAATCGGATTTGTTTTCGATAAGAACAATACATTCCTTAGTCGTCGGATCATTATCGAAAAGGGAGTTGAGTATTTTTACGGTATTGTTTCTATGCTCTACTGGAGAAACTTTCATGAGCATATTGAATTCTTCTGCTTCTGCATCCGGAATGGCTACTGTACTTGCAGATGTATTTACGACAATAGCATTGCTGGCATTACTTGGAGTGTAGACCACTGTAGATTGTTTCGCTGCCAGTTCTGCTTTATATTTGGCGATCTGCTTCTGCTTAATGATAGCATTCATTTCGTCAAAAGTAATTTTAGTGGAAGGTCTTCTTTTCAGCAGAGCCAGCATTTCCTGCATTTCTTTAACCTTTTGATCGGCCGGATGAGCATTCTTTATATAGTCTTTCATCATATCCATAACCTTGGGTTTTAATACTGATCTCCGGGGATCATCAGGATGTGCATCGCGAAGGAAGGCATTGATCTCATAGATATTTTTGCTTTTCAGGATATTGCTGTAATCTTTTCCTTTTTTCTGAGCTGAAAGACCAAAGCAGATACATAAACTAAATAGTAAAAGTATTTTTTTCATTTAATACATATAATAAGTTAAAATAAAGCACTTTTATTAATATGCTCCTTTTGCTATTGTGATTCGGTGTGGTACACTAATACAAACGGGATAACTTTATTTTTATTTTTAATCTAAAACGAAAAAAAAGTTATAAAGCATGTATATACAAAAAATATACCGTCGATTGACATATACTTATTTATAATATGATTTACTATTTTACGACTTCCTGAAGATGGGAGTTTCTCAGCCTTCTCTGATAAATAGGCATATATTTTTCAATCGGAATTTTTACAGCCTCAAAATTTCCTGCCTGAATATAAGGATCAAGATTTTCCGACGAATAAACAAATTGCAGGAAATTATCAATCAGATTTTCAGGAATCTTGAATTTTGTAAAGTAATCTTTTCCCAGATAATTTTTGATCTGGCTGACGGAGGAGTTCATTCTTTCATAGGCGATGTAACGCTGTTTTTTCTTTCTTTCACCCGATAAAATATCGAAGATACTCTCGAGGCTGAAAGTCAGTCCGCCATCTCGTAATCCGGCAACAGGAAGCTGAGGCGGGGTACCGTCACCTTTAGGTTCCGGTAAGCCGATTACTTTTTTGAGTTCAAGTGCCTTATCTTTTTTGGCCAATGCCGTTACATCATATCTTAAATTCCCGGTAGGCTTAAATCTGCTGATAACAACTTCCTGAATATCATGATAAGCAATTTTCAGCTCTATTAGATTTTTAGGGCCAAGCATCTGAGGAGAAAGCTGAATATCTTTTCTCTCCGTAACAATAGAGGTAAAGCGGATAATATCACCTGCATTTGCCTGGATATTGAAGTCTCCGTTATAATCTGTAAGAACGGTTTTTTGAGTATTAAGATTCGTAACATATACCTGGTTGAGATATAATACTGAATTATCTCTAAGGAATACTTCCCCCGAATATGTTTGAGCATTGATTTTTGTCAGAAAAACCAATAGCAATAGAGTAATAAGATTCTTCATATAATGGGGCAAAATTACACAGAAATCATTCAATTTATACCTAAGTAAATAGTGAAAACAGGTTAAAGTTATATTAAACTTTACCATAGAACTGTTAATGAATGTTATAAATGCCTTTTTTAAGAGAAATTTATACAAATTATCTTTGTTTTACCAATAACCAGCTTGAGTATTTTACATTTGTGGTAGCCCCGAATTCAGTCCAGCTGATGGTATACCAATACGTTGCAGTAGACACCGGTCTTCCACCTAATGTTCCGTCCCATATATATCGGTTAGACTTGTCTCCTCTGAAAATCTCTGCACCATACCGGTCATATATTCTGAACTCAATATTGTCTTTTCCCATTAATGCCGAATAATCTATAGCATCATTGTGCCCGTCTAGGTTAGGCGTAATGGTATTGATCAGGTTGATGATGGTAAACGGTCTTTGAACTTCCGTACATCTTTTGGCGTCTCTTACATAAGCAATATAGCTGCCTCTCGGTACATTCAGGAAAACATTTGAAGTCTGCCACGTATTTCCGTCCAGTGAATATTCATAAGGCGGAGTTCCGCCACTGGCTCCAATCGTTACTGTAGTTCCATTGATGTCTATCGAAATGATAGCCGGTGTTGGTGCTTCAATCACGTTCACGTATTGTCTGTACACACAGCCATTGGTTGTGAGGTCAACCCAATAGTTGCCGATAGGAACATTGGTAATGGAAGAGGTTGTTGCTCCGGTACTCCAAAGATAGCTTTCAAAATTCGGGCCTGCATCCAATGTTGTGGTGGTTTGCGGACAGATCATCTGATCCATCAGAAGAGGTGAGCTTTTCGGAGTTTTAATAGTAATGATGATTGTTCCCACCTGAGGGCATACCCCGGACTTTTCAAATCTTACATAGATGGTTTGAGTCCCTGTAATGGTAACAGGGTTGGTAAGTGGGCTTACATTATTTTGAGCATCAGCTAATGTGCTGTGATAGCTTGCGGTTACCAGCGGATCTGCTGTAAATTGAGCAAGATATTGGTTTAAATCTACCTGTTTGGTGCCATCTAAATCATCATCACAAAAGCTTGCGGTTACGGTGCCGGTTATTAAAGGTATTTTAGCACCGATATTGAAAACCAGAGGCTGAACTACCGCGGCACATCCATCGGGAGAATCTACCCTGATATAGATGGTTGTACTGGTGCTGAAAGTCCAGGTATTGGGTAATGTCGTGGCATTCCCTGCATTGGCATCAGCTAAGTTGGCGTAATATCTTACATTGGTAAAATAAGTAGGGTTATTAAGCACCAAAGGAGTAATGTTGGACAGAATAACTGTAACCAGGCCATCCAGATTATCATCACATAAATTGGCTGTGTAATTTTGTAATACAATGGCTACGGGATAAAGATTAAGAGTAATCTGTGCGATGCTCTTACATCCGGTAGGGTTTTTTACAACAGCATAGACAATGGTACCGTTGGGAGCTTGATAAGCCGTGGGTACGGTTATTAATGCTGCTGCATTTTCATTCTGAGCATCTAAAAGGGTAGGATAATAGGTTATCGTTACCGGTGAGTTATTCGTTACATTGGCAGAGGTAAGGTCAAAAGTTCCCTGTCCGTTTATGCTGCAAGTGGTTAGCGTAACATTATTTACTGTAACTGGCTGAATATTGATTGTTACCGTCACCGTTTCACAATCCGGAAAATCCGGATCATTTCCACAGAACGTATAGGTGAAGGTATCTGTTCCTGCTGTTCCTGGGTTGGTTGCAGTATAAATGATTGCTCCGGTAGTTGCATTGATCGTTGCTGTTCCTAAAGTAGGAGGCGTTGTAATCGCTATAGTAGAAACTACAGGAGTCTGTGGAGAGCTGCTGAATGCAGGAGTAATTACTTTATCAGTACAAATATCATAAGTTGCAGTACTTAATTTGGTACAGTTTAAAACTTTATATTGTTCCGTTATCAGTGGCGCGCAGCTTCCCATCGTTACTGCACAGGTATAATAGCCCGATTGCGTAGGAGAATAAGAAACTCCGGTAGCTCCCGGAATAGGAGTCCCGTTTACATACCATTGATAAGCATTATAAATAACAGGATCTACAGTAAGAACAATTCCGGGAACACAATCTCCACCCGATTTTAAAATCACCGGTTGTGTCGGAAAACCTGCAAAGAAACCTCCGTATCCTACTGCGTCACTCCCTGCATTGATTCCGGCAGTAATCGCTTTATTCGAAACCACTGTGATTGTTCCTGTTACATTGGGGATCCCGTAAGTAACCCAGTTATTGGTACCTGTCATGCCGAAAGGACCTGTACTGACCGGTGGAGTAACGCCATTTACCGTTACTGTGGCACCTCTTTCTGTAATAAGATTAAGCTTTGTAGGGATATTGAGAATTCCGGCAGGGTTGTTATTGGAATGAACAAAATTTTCGTCAATCAATCCCAGCTCGTCAATTTGCTTAGGCAGATAACAGTTTAGGGCAGGAATAAAATTAAAACCGCCGGTAGCTACCTCGTTGCCCACTCCGGAATCTCCGGCCAGCATCTGATAGACATATGCATTTTTTGTGGTTTTGATGTATAAATTGTAGTGGCTGCTTCCCTGGGCCTGGTATTTGGTGTCCGGGATTACATAATATTCGCCTGTATTCAATGTGGCGAGGGAAGTTCCTTCATTGTTGACAAAAATCTGGGTATTGTTTTCGGTGGCAATAACAAGAACTTCTTCCATATTGGCGCCCACACTTCCGTTTCCTTTCACGAGGGCAAATTCAGATCCCAATCTTTCAACAGGAACCGCCTGGTCCATTAAAATATCGGAACTTGTGGGAAAGTTACCTGCATATTGGCCGTTAAAGTTACCATTGGTGATATTAACCGGTTTATTGGCAACAATTTTGGCACCGATGAATCCATCGGAATTTCCGGTAAGGCTTCCACTGCCTTCAATGATATAAGATTGTCCTTTATTAAGGGTAAAAGTCATAGTAGGGTTGGTCATCCCTGATGTACCGTTTGAAAACTGCACAGTAGGTTTATATCCTGAAACCGTAACGGTTGTATTGTCTTCTGTTGCCAATACACTGGTCATGAAATTCAAAATGGAATTAATAACAGTAATGGGTGCATTAGCAGCATAAAAAGTCTTTCCTGTGGAAGGAATTCCTTTTGAAGTAATGATTTCCGCATGATTGAATACCGAAAATCTCAGATTGGCATAGAAAGGGAAATCTGCTTTCAGATAAAGCCCTTTTGATGTGGGAGTAAACAGGTCTGCCTGTTGGGTGGTAATGATATACTGTCTTAATACATCAAATTTCTGAGGATTATTCTTACTGATATTTACAGTTCCTATTAAGATGTTATTATTGTAAATGCTTACGGGAAACGGGGTCGTACGGTTGGTGGACAGGTATAGCTTCTGATATGGATTTGGATTGGCAGTTCTGTCCATCATGGGAGCAAACCAATGTTCTCTGTCTAATTGAGCGAAAGTAGACATGAAAACGCAAAGTATAAATAAAAAAGATAAAGATTTCTTCATTTAGTGCTGGCTTTTGTCACAAATTTAATAATAAAAAGTAGTAATGCCTTGAAAAAATAATAAAAAAACCACGATTTTGAGTCGTGGTTTTCATAAAGATTTATAAAAATTATTATTCTCTGTTTTTTACAAGGATCCAGCCGGTAAATCGTATTGCGGTTTGCTTTTTATTGGGCTCGTTCCAGCTGATATCATACCAGTAGTTTCCGGTAGAGATTTTTTTTCCGCCAGTTGTTCCGTCCCATTGATACCCGTTATTTCTATCACCCTGATGAAGCTTGGTTCCATATCTGTCAAAAATACTGAAGACCAGATTTGTTTTATGGGCTAAAGATGAATAATCGATAATATCATTAACTCCGTCTCCGTTCGGGGTGATTACATTGATTAAGTTAGGAACCGTAATGGCTACATTTATGGGATCACAATCATAATTATCTTTTACATATATCGTAACATCACCTCTGGGAACATCTTCAAAAATATTAGAATCCTGCCAGTTGGTGTTATCTATCGAATATCTGTATGGAGCAGTACCTCCTATAACATGTACGGTAACTGTATTGTTGGCAACTTCTATGTTAGTAATGATCGGTTGTTCTGCCGGATATACATTTACGGGTTGTTTGGTAATACATTCTCCTGTTTTTAATTTTACCCAATAAGTACCTACTGTAACATTGGTGATAGACTGGGTTAAAGCTCCCGTACTCCATTCATAGCCGTCAAATCCAGGACCTGCATCTAAGGTGGTGGTATCTTCCATACAAATGATTTTATCAATAAGTACCTCAGATTGTACCGGCGGAAAAACAATTAATGTTACTTTGGCTACTTTGTAACAGCCGTTGGCATTGATTACTTTTATATAAACGACTCCATTCGGAGCGATATATGCAGTTGGGTTCGTGATTTCATTTGTTCCGTTTTCAGCATCAGTAGGGGATGGGTAATATTTTTTTATTACCCCGGTTTGTGTGGTCACAGATGCTGTGGTAAGGTTGAATAATCCTGTTGCTACATTTTCTTCAAGAAAACAGGTTCTTAAAGTAGCATCATTGACAACAGGCAGTGAAGACACTGTTAAGTTTAAAGTTATCTGCTCACAGTCAATAAATTCAGGGGCATTACCACAGAATTTATAAACCATTGAATCCGGGCCAAAATATCCGAAATTCGGTACATAAGTTATTACTCCACTCACGGGATCAATTGTTGCCGTACCATTTGCAGGTGGTGTCACAATAGTTACTGTGCCGGGAACATACGTTTGAGGAGAGGTTGTAAATTCAGGGACTATGGGTTGATAACCATTACAGACTGTCATTGTTTCTGTTGATTCCTGCAGGCAGGTGAATACTTTGTATACAGGAGTTATGGCAGGCGGGCAGGTTCCCACTGTAACCTTTACGGTATAGTTTCCTGCCTCAGTCGGAGTATATGAATTGCTGATTGCCCCCGGAATCGGGTTTCCGTTCCAAAACCATTGATAACTTTCAAAACTGTCATCCACTTCCAGTACAATACCGGGAATACAATCTCCAGTTTGTTTGGCAATAACGGGAACAGAAGAGAATCCTGCAAAATAGCCACCGTATCCGGCGGTATTGTATCCTCCGTTTACTCCTGCCGTAACAGCTTTTGTGGATGTAATTGTAACGTTACCTGTGATCCCCTGTATGGCATAAGTTACCCATTGGGTATTTCCTGTGAGCGGAAAAGGCCCCTGAGCGGCAGGTGGCGTATTTCCATTTACCGTTACAGCGGCGCCGGCTTCTGTTAAAATATTCAACTTTAAATTAATAGTACCGGTGTAGGTGGGCATTTCATTAATTTTACCGATCTCATCAATTTTTCTGGGTAAAAAACAATTCAACGGTGGGATGTAATTATAGCCGCCGGTATTGTTGGCGTTGCCTGAGCCTATCAATTGGTAGAGATATACATTTTTAGTGGTCCGTATATAAATATTTGAATGTCCTCCGGCCTGTGCAACATATGAACTAGCTAAGATTCTGTAAAAATCTCCTTCCTGAATAGTTGCTACAGGAGTGGCCCCATCGTTTAAGTAAATATCAGTATTGTTTTCTGTTGCCACAATAATTCCACCTTCCATATTGGCGGAGCTGGTGGAAATACTTTTTACCATTGCAAATTCATTTCCGAGACGCTCAACAGGTACAGATTGATCCATGATAAGGTCAGATCCGTCTGCAGATGTTGTAGTGGCATAATAACCGTTCGAATTACCGTTGGTGACTGATACGGGTTTGTCTGCTACGATTTTTGTGCCTATGAAACCTTCCCGGTTGGCAAGGATATTCCCAACTCCTGCAAGGATATAAGATTTTCCTTTATTTAGGATAACCGTGGTCGTTAAAGGTGGATTAGGATAATTGATAAACTGGATATTCGGGTCATATCCTGAAATTGTTACCGTCGTATTATCTTCTGTTGCCATTATTCCGGTAGTGAAATTACTGCTGCTTGAGCTGACGGTAATCGGGGTAGCTGCAGCATAAAACTGTTTCCCGATTCCTGCCTTGCCCTTAGAGGTAACAATTTCTCCATGTGATGTATTGTATATTCTTAAGGAAACAAAATAGGGCTTACTTCCCTGGGTGTATACTCCCAGACTGCTTGGGACGGCTGCGCTTGAACTTGTTATTGTCCGGATATATTGAGCGGGTAAAGAAAAAACCTGAGGATTGTTTTTACTGATGGTCACATTTCCGATGACCGTATTATTGCTGTAAATATTTACCTGAAAAGGCGTCGTGGAATCTGTTGAAAAATACAAGCCATGGGTGTACGTGGTGGCTGATGTTGATGAGTTGTCATAATAGGGGGCGAACCAATGCTCTGTATCTCGTTGTGCAGAGAGTTCGCTGATTGTAAATAGAAATAAAAGTAAACTTAGTAGAAAATTTTTCATGTGTATGGGAATTAATATGGATTAATACAAAAATAACAGAATATTTGATATATTTTTATTTTTTTTCAATTATTATTACGATAAATAAAAAAAACCACGATTATTAAATCGTGGTTGATAAAAATATTTAAATTTTATTATTCTCTGTTTTTCACTAAAATCCAGCCGGTGTATTTTATCGGAGTCTTTTCTTTATTCGGCTCGTTCCAGTTGATATGATACCAGTAAGTTCCGGTTAAAATTTTCTTATCGTAATGCTTACCGTCCCATTTGTAATTATTAAACTTATCTCCGGTGAAGATTTTGTTGCCATATCTGTCATAAATTACGAAAACAAGATTTTCTTTGTAAGATAATTCTTTGTAGTCGATATAATCATTTACATTATCACCATTTGGCGTTATTGCATTCACTAAGTTCGGTACTGTTATCTCCACAGAGATCGGGGTACAGTTGTAAGCATCTTTTACATAGAATATATGCTGGCCTCTGGTAAGATTAGTAAATACATTAGAATCCTGCCAGTTGGTTGTCCCGTCTACAGCATATTGGTAAGGCGCTTTTCCTCCGCTTACAATTACGGTTGCCGTATTATTTGAAATCTGTATTTCAGTAATTACAGGATCCAGTGCTTTTTTCACGCTTACCATTTGTTTTACGAAACAGCCGTTATCCTGAAGAATTACCCAGTAATCTCCCACAGGAACCCCGTTGATAGATTGTGTGGTATCTCCGGTACTCCATTGGTAAGACTGGTAACCAGGTCCTGCATCAATATTCGTTCTTCCGTCGATACAGATATACTGATCAACTAATAAAGGAGATCTTTTTGGAGGGATAACTGTAAGGATAATTTTAGCAATTGCATAACATCCGTGTGAATTGAATACTCTTACGTATACAGCTCCATTGCCGGAAATATAAGCCGTCGCATTGACTACAATTTCATTGGTCCCGTTGCTTGCATCCGTAAATGTAGGATAGTACTTTTTAGTTACCGGGTCTTCATCTGTAACATCAGCAGTTGTTAGATCAAACTTAGCACTGGTTTCGTTATTTTCTATAAAGCACTCACTTAATGAAGCTTCTTTTACTACCGGAGTAGGGAAGAAATCTAAAGTGATTTTTGCGTTTCCTGAGCATCCCTCAGGGGTGGTCACTTTTACATAAACAAATCCTGCTGCAGAAAAATAATTGGTAGGATTATTAATCTCATTCGTACCTGCATTAAGATCTGCCAGAGTAGGATAATATTTTCTTGTGGTAGGGCTATAACTTGTTACGTTCGCGGTAGTCAGGTCAAAAAATCCTTTTCCACTATACTGACAAGCATATACGGTTCTGTCCGTTAAGGTAAACGGAACTACAGTCAGGTTTAAAGTTACTTTTTCACAGTCTACAAATTCAGGTGCATTACCACAGAACTGATAAACAATAGTATCAGCTCCTAAATATCCCAGAACAGGAGTATATGTAATGGTACCGTTTGCAGGGTTCACTACTGCCGTTCCATGAGCTCCTTGAGTAACGATGGTTACCGTACTTGGAACAACAGCCTGTGTAGAGCTTGTAAATGTAGGCGTAATCAGGGTAGAGGCACAAATATTTAAAGTTTTTACCGTTTCAGTTAAACAGGAAAATACTTTATAAATTGGTGTGATTACCGGCGGACAGGTACCCATAGTTACTTTTACAGTATAGTTACCTGCGATTAGCGGAGCATATGTATTTGCAGTAGCTCCCGGAATAGCAACACCATTCAGGAACCACTGATAAGTTTCAAAGCTGTCATCTACTTCCAGGATAATTCCCGGAGCACACTCTCCTGTTTTTTTAGCAATTACAGGCACTGAAGAGAATCCGGCAAAATAACCTCCGTACCCTGCTGTACTATATCCTCCGTTTACTCCCGCTGTTACTGCTTTTGTGGAAGTAATCGTAAGGTTCCCGGTAATTCCCGGGATAGCATACGTTACCCATTGGGTATTCCCGGTAAGCGGATAGGGTCCCTGAGCCGCTGTAGGAGGATTTCCGTTTACCAATACGGTAGCGCCGGCTTCAGTTAAGATATTTAATTTTAAGTTGATTGTGCCTGTGTAAGTAGGCATTTCATTGATCTTTCCGATCTCATCAATTTTTCTGGGTAAGAAACAGTTTAATGGCGGAATATAGTTGTAACCTCCGGTATTGGTAGCATTTGAGCCTACCAACTGGTACAGGTATACATTTTTATTTGTACTTATATAAATATTATAATGACCGCTACCGGCTGTTTGCTGGATATAGCTGTTATCTAATATTCTGTAATATTGTCCTTCATTAATGGTAGCAGCCGGAGTGCTGGATCCGTTCAGGTAGATCTCTGTATTATTTTCAGTTGCAATGATGATCCCTCCTTCCATATCATAGGAGTTTGTGACAGGTGATAAACTCCTTACCATTGCAAATTCCTTCCCGAGACGTTCTGTTGGTACAGACTGGTCTAAAATAAGATCGGAACCAGAACTGGTATTTCCGGTAGCATACATTCCGTTTGAATTACCGTTGGTAACGGAAACCGGTTTGTCAGCAACAATTTTGGCACCGATAAAGCCGGCCTGATTTGCTGTAACATTACCGGTACCGGCAAGGATATAAGATTCTCCTTTATTTAAAACAAGGCTGATAGACGGCGGTGGAGTCGGGTGATTAATAAACTGTACAGCCGGGTTGTATCCGGAAATGGTAACCGTTGTGTTGTCTTCAGTCGCAAGAATCCCTGTGGTAAAATTCATTGAACTTGAATTATATGTAATGGGTGCAGCAGCAGCATAGAATGTTTTTCCGATACCTGCCTTACCTTTAGAAGTAACGATTTCTCCGTGAGATCCGGAATATATTCTTAAAGATACATAATAGGGTTTGTCACCTTTGGTATAAAGCCCTAATGTTTTTACGGTAGCAGCATCTGCAGTGGTTTGGGTATTGATAAAGTCAGCATTAACGGCAAACGTTTGAGGGTTTCCTTTACTAATCGTTACGGTTCCGATGACCCCATTATTGTTGTAAACCTTTACTTCAAAAGGAGTTACGGAATCTGTTGACAAATACAGCGCGTGGGTATAATTGGAAAATAATGAGCTGTCAAAATACGGCGCAATCCAATGCTCTGTATCTCTTTGTGCAAAGAGCGTATTAATCGTCAAAAAAACTAATACTAAACTAAGTAGAAATCTTTTCATAAAGTTGGAAATTAGGATTTCTACAAATTTAAAATAAAATTTGAAATATTATTAATAATTTGGAAATAAAAAACAAAAAATTATTCTCGATTCTTTATTAAAATCCACCCGGAATATGAAACTGGTAATTTGGTGTCAGGTTCAGTCCATTTTATAATATACCAATATGTTCCGGTAGGAAGAGGCCTGCTTCCTGATTTCCCATCCCAGGTATAAGTCTGATCTTTTGATCTATAAACCGCAGCCCCATACCGGTCTACAATCTCGATGCTTACATCTTGTTTGATCCTTAAATCGGAATAATTTAATACATCATTAATCCCATCTCCGTTTGGTGTAATGGCGTTGACCAGATTTAAAACCAGAAACTCTTTCACTACAGGCTGACAGCCGTCTGCGCCTAAAACGTATACCTTGTGAACACCCCTTTCCAGGCCTGTGAATATGTTGGAAGACTGATAATCCATACCATTCAGGGAATACTGATAAGGCGGAGTTCCTCCGGTTACAAAAACGGTAGCATTCGCTCCGGAAACTTCTATACGGGTAATCGTTGGAGCCTGAGCTGTTGTTACATTTACACTCTGACGATAAATACACCCGTTGAAACCTAAGTCTACATAATAATTGCCTGCACCTACAGTTATTGTTTGTGTAGTGGCACCGGTACTCCATGCATAGGAAGTGAATCCCGGGCCGGCATCTAAAAGAGCCTGGTCATCGGAACATATTACCTGGTCTTTCAGGAAGTCGGATTTTTTTGGTGATTTTAAAGCAATGCTTAAAGTTCCAGTTGTAGGGCATGCATTGATGCTCTCAAATCTCACGAAAAAAACGACAGGATTATTAATGATTTGTATTGGTGATATTGCATTTGTTCCTGACTGTGCATTAGCTAACGAATTATAAAATGAAACGGTAACGGTAGGATCTGTTGTAAATAAGTTTTTATAGTCGTTGAGGTTGACATTTTCAGAGCCGTTGAGATCATTGTCACAAACTTCAACATTCACAGTATTTGACAATAAGGTAACTTTATTTCCGATCTTAAAATTGATTTGTCCGGAAGCAGGCGGGCAGCTATTATTTCCGTCAACTCTTACGTAAACAACAGTATCGGTAGTATAAGTCCAGTTGGAGGGTAATGTATTATTATTTCCTGCAGTAGCATCTGCCAGATTTAAATAATATCTTACCGTAAAATTATTGGCATTGTTTACAATCTGCGGTGTTATAGTATTGAAATTTACATTGATAATCCCGTCAAAATTATCATCACAAAGTGTGGCATTATAATTTGCCGTGTTAAGATTGGGAGATTCATTAACGATGAGTGTAATCGGAACTGTTTTAGAACATCCGTAGGCTGAAGTTACTTTTACATATACCGTTGTTGTTCCGGTAGGAGCGGGATAAGATGTGGAATTGGTGATGGCAGATGTCAATGCCTGGTCAAGATAATATCCACTTACTGTAGCTCCGGGATCCGTTGAAACGGCTGCTGTTGTCAGATCAAAATTAGCACCGTTTGTATTTCCACATTGGTTCAAAGTGGCACCTGTGGCCTGTAAAACATCGATATTGAGTACAATTTTAATATATTCGAAATCTGCAGGGTTTCCGTTGCCTTCTATATAATAAATAAAAGAATCTGCAGTATCGGCAGTGAGCCCGGGATTGGGTGTATAGATGATCTGCCCGGTTACCGCATCTACAACTGCTGTTCCTGAAGCCGGCTGTGAAACAATTTGGGTATGGGAAGAAACAATACTCTGGTTTGAGGTTGTGAAAAGCGGTGTAATTACTTTTGTGTTGCATGATCCTATATTGTACGTAATGGTCGGCATAGGCGGACACAAAGTATAATTATACACGGCTGTAAGCTTAGACTCGCAATTGTTTTTGGTGATCAGGCAGGTGTAGTCACCTGCACCATACAATTCAGGGTTAATGGAATAAGTGGTTGCTCCTGATATAGGATTTCCGTTAAGATACCATTGATAAGCGTCATAATTACTGTCAACCTGAAGAAGTATTCCGGAATAACAGTCACCGGTTTTTGTAATAACAGGTACGGAAGAAAATCCGGCAAAATATCCGCCATATCCTGCAGCCCCGCTTCCGGCTGCAATTCCAGCCGTTACAGATTTGGTAGAGTTGATGGTTATATTTCCGTTACCAATGTTGGGAATAGAGTAGCTTACCCAGGCCGGGTTCCCGGTAACAGGATAAGGTCCGTTGCCGGCAGCAATAGGAGCTCCGTTAAAAGTTACAGTCGCTCCTGTCTGAGTGATGATATTGAGTCTTGTATTAAATGTCTGATTACCGATTTTGTTCCGGAATCCGATTTCATCAATTTTATTCGGCATAAAACAGCTTAATGGCGGGATAAAGTTCATACCGCCTGTAGGATATTCATTTCCGCTGCTAACCCCTGCCAACAGCTGATAAACATAAATATTCTTTGTTGCAGAGATACTCATATTATAATGACCATTTCCCTGGTTAATATATTTATTGCTCGGAACCATATAGTGCTGTCCTTCGTTCAGTGTGATTCCGGTGGCCGTTCCGTTTATGGTAAGCTGGGTATTATTCTCGGTTGCAATAATAAGGGCCGTTTCCATTCCGGAAGTGACGGATCCGTTTCCTTTTACCACTACGAAATCTTTCCCCAATCTGTCCACAGGTACTGCCTGATCCATTAAAACATCATTATTGGTGAAATTAAAATTCGTATAGATTCCGTTAAAATTTCCATTGGTAACCGAAATTGGTTTTGTGGCAACGATTTTTGCACCTACCAAGCCTGCAAGGTTCGCCTGTGAAGAGAAACTTATGACATCCAGTAAGTAAGACTGTCCCTTATTGAGTGTGAATGTTCGGGTCGGACTGGAAACCCCATCAGAAAAGATGACATTCGGGTCGTATCCTGAAATCACAACCGTTGTATTGTCTTCAGTCGCAGTAACTCCTATCGTTGAATTGACATAATCTGCATCTGCAGTATTAGGGATTACCCCTGCAAAAAAAGTCGTTCCAAGGCCGGCCAACCCTTTTGAAGTGATAATTTCAGCATGATTCTGAAGGGAAAACCTGTAATTGGCAAAAAACTTTTTAGGTCCTTTTACGTGCATTCCCATAGTGTTTGGGGTAAACAGGTCTGACTGATTGGTCGTAATTAAAAAATTATTGGGAATGATAACCTGCGCGGGATTTCCTTTACTTACCTGTACCGTTGTAAAAAGCGTATTATTGTTATAGATCTCAACCGGAAATGGGGTAGTCTGATCTGTGGATAAATAGAGATAACCTTCAAGGCCGGTGACATTGGCTTTGGCTGCCATCGGAGCAAACCAGTGGTCTGTATCCAGCTGGGCATTCATCAATAAACAAAGAAAGGTACAGAAAGAAAGTAGAAGTTTTTTCATGGTTTATTATAAGGGCAGCAAATGTAAGTATTAATAATCAATTTTTTACATATATAAATCCATGATGAATTTTAAATGTTAAATATTTAAAATTAATTTAATATATTCTTAATAATCGGCGAATATCCTATAATAAAAAATCCCGGTGAAATTTTCACCGGGATTGATATTTTAATCTGAGAGAGATTATAAACTTACTCTTACAAATCCTGTTACTTTAAGATCTCCGTTTACTGATTTTACATAGTCAGCAACTGAAATACTTCCGTCTTTAATGAAAGATTGGTGTACCAAAGTGTTGTCTTTGTAAAATCTCTGCATCTTACCTTTAAGGATGTTTTCGATAATGTTTTCAGGCTTACCTTCTTTAGTAAGAAGTTCTCTTTCAATTTCCAATTCTTTATCGATTGTAGATTGAGAAACAGCAGTTTCATCAAGAGCGATTGGGTTCATTGCAGCAACCTGCATAGAAACAGCTTTAGCAGCTTCATCACCTCCGTCTACTTTAGAAGAAAGTGCAGTGATAGCAGCGATTTTGTTCCCGGCGTGGATATAAGCTCCCAAGAAAGGACCTTCGATTCTTTCGAATGCTCCGATCTCGATTTTTTCACCGATAACACCTGTTTGCTCAATTAATTTCTCAGCAACAGTGATTCCGTGGAAATCTGTAGCTAAAAGCTCTTCTTTAGTTGCAGCAAAGATAGCCATCTCAGCCAATTCGTAAGCAAGCTCGATGAACGCTTCATTTTTAGCAACGAAGTCAGTCTCACAGTTTAGAGAGATGATAGCACCTAAAGTGTTATCTTCATTTACTCTAGCAATTACTGCCCCTTCAGTAGACTCTCTGTCAGCTCTGTTAGCAGCAACTTTTTGTCCTTTTTTTCTAAGGATATCTACCGCTTTTTCGAAATCTCCTTCAGCTTCAACTAAAGCTTTTTTGCAGTCCATCATACCTGCACCTGTTTGGTTTCTCAATTTTGCTACGTCTGCAGCAGCTGGTGTATAAGACATAATATCTATATTTTTTTTATTGTAAGATTAGTATTAATTTTTAGCTTAATTTTAAAGCAGTGCAAAGATAATGATTTTAATGATAAACTAAAAAATGACTTTTCACGTTATTTACTTATTTAATAATTTTTTAAATGTTTAGTTAATGAAAAAAATATTTCTCCTTATACTTTTATGCATTTTTACCCTCGGTTTTTCTCAAAAAAAGAAGAAAGCCAAATCTAAATCTATCGTAGAAAAGGAAACCCTGATCATCTACACAGAGCAGGATGCAGAAAGTACAAAGGAAGCAAGAGTGATTGCCGGTTTTTTGAAACAGAACCCGAATCATGCAAAAACCGATTACTTCAAGAAAAAGCTGATCGAAATTATCATGGCAGATAATTCTCCGGAAGCGAAACCTACCATTACACCTCTCAGCAAAGATAAAGTTGAAAGAATAGTGAAGAATAATGAGCTGAATAATTCTAAAACGCTGGCTTCCAATACGGGATCTTCTGCTCCGGAAAGGAAAGTGAATTATGCCAGTGTTGCAAGCATGGGAAGCGACAGTAAAAAATCTGAATCCGGCGAAAAAAATAAAAAAACGGCAGCCATGCTGACTCACCTTTTTAATAATGATCCGTTGGATAAAGAAGCTTATATTAATATTAAAAACAGATCCAAGTGTAATTTAATCGTAAAAATAAGCGGAAAAAAATACTATAATCTTGATGTTCCTGCCAACGGGCAAAACTTTCTCCTGGTGGATAAAGGAGAATATGTTTTGACAACGATGGTTTGTGATGCCAAATATTCGTCCCTGAAAAGAATCAGTAAGGATATTGAAATTGAACTGAACCTGAGAGAAGACTAAGTAAAACAAGATAGAAATAAAAAAGGTTAAGAAAATTTTCTTAACCTTTTTGTTTTATCCTTTAAACTGGCCCATCGCAATGAATTTATCCTGTCTCTGGGTTTCAAGTTCCTGTCCTGTGAATTTAGAGAATGCCTTGATATTCTGTAAAATCGAATTTTTAAGATTTAAAAATGTTGTTTCCGGATCATAATGAGCTCCTCCAAGCGGTTCTTCAATGATTCCGTCGATGAATTTCTCTCTTAAAGCATCTTTCGGGGTCAGGTTCAGTGCATTGGCTGCATCTTCTTTGTGATCCCAGTTTCTCCATAAAATAGAAGAACAGCTTTCCGGGGCAATTACCGTATACCAGGTGTTTTCAAGCATGTATACTTTATTTCCCACACCTATTCCCAAAGCACCGCCACTGGCTCCTTCGCCAATGATGTAAGTGAATATAGGGGTTTTAAGCTGCACCATTTCAAAAATATTTCTTGCAATAGCTTCTCCCTGTCCTCTTTCCTCAGCTTCCAACCCGGGATATGCTCCCGGTGTATCTACTAAAGTTACAATCGGAATATGGAATTTCTCAGCAAGTTTCATCAGTCGTAACGCTTTTCTGTATCCTTCAGGATTTGGCATTCCAAATCTTCTGTACTGTCTTTCTTTAGTGGTTCTCCCTTTCTGGGTTCCGATAACCATTACTTTCTGGCCATCCAATGTCATCAGACCACCGATCATTGCAGGATCATCGGCAAAATTTCTATCCCCGTGAAGTTCAAGAAAGCTGCCTTTATCGGCAATACCGCTAATATAATCTAGTGTATAGGGACGATCCGGATGACGAGATAGTTGTACTCTCTGCCAAGGACTAAGGTTTCCATAGATTTCTTTTTTCTTTTCTATGATCTTATCCTCAATCTGACTGCATGCTAATTTTACATCAACACCACTTTCTTCTCCTACTAAAGAACATGTTTGGTATTGATCCATTAATTCTTTTATAGGAAGTTCGAAACTTAAATATTCCATTTCTTGAAGTAAATTAAATCTTTCAAATTTATGAAAAATTATGAAACTCTATTTAAAATTATTAATTGCACTGCTTATTCTGGAGATACTCTCTTCTTTTCCAAGGAGTTCCATGATATCCGGAACGTCCGGACCTTTTAGTTCTCCTACCAAAGATAAACGCAGCGGCATCATTACTTTACCCATTCCAAGGCCTTTGTTTTCTGCAAAATCATGAACTTCCTGTTTTAAAGTTTCTGCATCGAAGTTTTCAATTCCGTTCAATACTGTTGCCAGTTCACTTAAAATTGCAGAAGTTTCATCATTCCATGCTTTTTTTGAGGCCTTTTCGTCATAAGAAACGGGTGCTTCAAAGAAAAACTTTCCGTTTTCATAAATATCTTTCGGGAAAGTGGCTCTTTCTTTCATCAGATGAACGATTTTTAATAGCTTTTCGTCTGACAATCCGGATAAATTAAGACCCGAATTCTTTAAAATATGCAGAAGTTCTTCATCAGATTTCAACTGAATATAATGATGATTAAACCATTCTGATTTTTCTTTACTGAATCTTGCTCCGGCTTTGTGAACCTTATTTAAATCAAATTCTTTTGCCATTTCATCCAAAGATAAAATTTCTTTATCGTCAGAAGGTGACCAACCCAAAAGGGCGACCATATTGATGAATGCTTCCGGAAGGTAACCGTTTTCCCTGTAACCTTTGGAAATATTTCCTGTTGCCGGATCTTTAAAATCTAATGGAAATACAGGGAACCCGAATTTGTCGCCGTCCCTTTTGCTCAGCTTTCCTGAAAGGCCTTTCTTTAAAAACTGTTTTACAGAAGCCGTTAATGAATTGTCATTATCATTTTCGGTCAGCATCGATTTAAATCTCGGGCTTTTTACTTCTGAAAAAAATGATTTGATAACCGGTGCAGATTCATCAAAAGTAAATTGATTGTTTTTCATCACGAATTCTTCTGTAAAAGATTTTGTGATGCTGTCGATATTATCTTTGTTAATTAATGTTGATACATCAGGTTTCAGAATTAAAGAAAGATGGGCAAATTCCGGAGCCTTCCAGCCCATTGCCTCATACAGTAAAATATGCAGCCCCAAAGATGGCAGCCATTCTTCACCACGGATCACATGGGTGATTTCCATCTCATGGTCATCAATGATGTTGGCAAAATGATAAGTGGGCATTCCGTCATTTTTTACCAGTACTTTATCATCCAGCGTATTGGTATTGACAGATGATTTTCCACGGATCATATCTTCAAGATTCAATGTTCTGTCAACAGGCATTTTAAATCTTACCACATACGGTGTCTTTTCATCCAGTAATTTCTGAACTTCTTCTCCGGAAAGGGCAATGCTGTTTTTCAAACGGTTTCTCGTCATATTATCATAAGAGAAAACGTCTCCCTTAGCTTCAAATTCAGCACGGATGGCATCCAATTCTTCAGGAGTATCAAAAGCGAGATAAGCATAATCTGTTTTTAAGATCTGCTCTGTATAGCGGTCATAAATATCTCTTCTTTCAGATTGTCTGTAAGGAGCAAATTTCCCTCCTTTTTTAGGACTTTCATCGGGAATGATTCCGCACCATTCTAAAGTTTCTTCAATATAATCTTCAGCTCCTTCTACATATCTGGCCGTATCTGTATCTTCAATTCTCAATACAAATTCGCCTCCCTGATTTTTAGCAAAAAGATAATCATATAATGCGGTTCTTACACCTCCCAAATGCAAAGGTCCTGTAGGACTTGGAGCAAAACGGACTCTTACTTTCTCCATTTCAATTAAAATTTTGCTGCAAATTTACTTAAAATTATGTGGGGGATGAAGTGTTTTGTTTCTGGATTAAATTTTAATCAACGAGAAATTTGTTCAGAAGTATATATTTAATTTTTATAAATTATATTCCTGGATTTGTTGGACATATATTTTTATGCTTTTAAAGTGTATTTTTGTATTGTAGAAACGTAGAAAATTAAATGAAAAAAGCGATCTGTCTTTTCATAGTAGGAGAAAAATACCAGAAAATATTTAATAAAAATAAGGCTCAGTTTGAGAAGTACGCGCAAAAATGCGGTGCAGATTTAATTATTCTTGACAAACCTCTGGATGAAGATTTTTATCGCCCATTATTATCACAAAAATTACTTATACCTTCCAAAACAATGCATTATGATATCGTTTTGTTTCTGGATCTGGATATCGTGATATCAGAAAAAGCTCCATCTCTATTTGAGTATCTCCCCGACGATAAATGGTTTGGGGCGGTCCTTGATCCACGGGGAACAGAAGAGTTTAATAAAACCTGGGAACATATTCCAAGAATATTAGAGGAAACCACCGAAATATATTTTACAGACCGGCATTTTGATGCTCATCCATTATTAAAAGGGAGTATTAATGGAGGTGTATTTATTTTCCGTCCAAAAAAAGGGGCAGATGTATTTAAAGAGTATTACTATTCTCAACATAATCAAGGCGAATTAAACAGTTTTGAGGAAGCTCCGTTTGCATATATTTCCCAGGTCAATGGATGGTTTGAAGCATTACCGGCTGAATTTAATGTTCAGGTTTTGTACAAAATAAAAGGAACCCATGAAGGAAATCAAATTGAAGCCTCTGAAAAGGATATTCCAAAATTCATAAGAAAGTACTTTTGTGAAAAAAATGGATACTGTATCTTCCCTACAAAAAGATATAAAAGATTTGTAAGAAAAGTTATTGCGGAAAATTATTTTGTTCACTTTGCGGGTAATTATCCGATAATTTATAATTAATCATATGAGAATTATTAATCAAATTTTAAAAAGAATCATAAGTATTTCTTACGGGATAACAGTGAACAGCGAAGCTGATGAAATTGTCAGGCTTTTAAATGCTTTACTCCCTGCAATAAATAAAAATGATGAAGTTATTGTATTGCAGGATATAACCAATAAGAATCAAAAAGTTAGTGACATTCTTGATACATATGGGAATAAGATTATCCGTATTGAGGCACGTCTCGATGGTGACTTTGCAACATTTAAAAATAATCTGATAAAAGTTGCCACGAAAGACTATTTATTTCAAATAGATGCGGATGAGATTCCGGAACCTTCTCTTATGATAAAAATAAAGCCATATCTTTTTAAAAAAAGAAAAAAAGACGTTTTCATGGTACCTAGGATTAATATTGTTCATGGAATTACAGATGAGCACATAGAGCGCTGGAATTGGCAGGTCAATGATGAGGGATATATCAATTTTCCAGATTATCAGCATCGGATTTTTAAACTTAACAGAGGAATCAAATGGGAAAATAAGGTACACGAAAAACTTTGCAATTATAAAAAGATAGCAGGTCTTCCGGCCTCCGATTATTCAATGTGTTTGCTGCATATTAAAGAGATTAAACGACAGGAACAACAAAACTCTTTTTACGATACCATTGTATAGATATTCTTATGAGTATAAAAGTAATTTTAGACGCTGATGTTATAGCAGATTTCTATAAAGATAACAGAACCGGAATCTTCAGGGTCACTTTGGCGTTTTTTCAGGAATTAAGTAAGAATGGTACTATAGAAACATTTTACTCTCATTTAAGTGTATTGAACAATGAAACATGTACGAAAGAAATAAATGATTTTTTTTCTGACAATTCTATATCAATAAAAGAAGCCAATCAAAGATATAGAAGAGTGTTTTTACCATTTAGGAAAGAAAAGCTTTTCCGTTATTTTTATAATAAGAGAGGAATTTACAATTACAAGAATGTGCATCTTGAAGAGGTTTTTAGAAAAGCTGAAATTTTTCATTCTTTCTATTACCCTATCAATGATGAAATAAGGAAGTATGGAAATTTAAAAAAGATTGTTACCATTCATGATTTAATACCTATTTTGTTCCCGGAACTGCATTTTAATGCAACACTTATAGAAAAAATTATAGAAAGTATAGGAGAAGACGGATATGCTGTCTGTGTCTCGGAAAATACGAAAAAAGATTTACTCAACTATGCTCCTCATCTCAACCCCGACCGTGTCTTTGTTAATTTATTAGCAGCCTCGGAATCTCTTTTTTATGTGTGCAAAGATGCTGAGAAATTTAACTCAATAAAGGAAAAGTATCATCTTCCTGAAAAATATTTTTTAAGTGTAGGAACTTTGGAACCTCGTAAAAATGTAGATTTTGTAATCCGTAATTTTATCAGAGTTATTAAAGAAAATGACATTCACGATTTAGGATTAGTATTAGTAGGTGCAAAAGGATGGGATTATAATAAAATTTTTGATGAGTACAATAATGCAGAGGAATTAAAAGATAAAATTGTAATCACAGGAAGAGTCCCTGATGAAGATCTGGCCAGCTTATACAGCCATGCACATTCTTTTTATTATATGTCGTTTTATGAAGGTTTTGGTTTGCCTCCCTTAGAAGCTATGCAGTGTGGTGTAGCAACGGTGACTTCTAATACTTCATCTTTACCGGAAGTTGTAGGAGATGCTGGAATTATGTTGAGTCCAGACGATGATGAATCATTATATCAAACTATGCTGGATTTATATGTAAACGAAAATAAAAGAAAAGAATATGCACAAAAGGGATTAGAACGTTCTAAATTGTTTTCATGGAAAAAAAGTTCAGATAAACTTGTCGCTATCTATCAAAAGATCATTAACCAATGATTGTGGCTCAATGGTAGAATACCAGTTTTGCTATGAAAAGTAGTACAAAACAAATGTTTCCTCAAGGAAACATTTGTTAATCGTTTTATTTAAGAAGCTCAAAAATCTCATCTTTCTGAGCTTCAATAGAGAATGGGAAGATGGCTTTTTCAGAATTATTGTGTAAAGTATTCCATGTTGTTTCGTTGGTGCAGATTTCAATAATGTGGTCTGCAAATTTCTGATAATCGTCGTTATCTGAAATCAATGCGGTCACTCCGTTTTCTAAAAACATTCCTTCAGCACCGATAGTGGTGGTTAAAACAGGAAGCGTATATTCCAAAGCCTGTCCGATCTTACCTTTTACCCCGGCACCAAATCTTAGTGGTGATACGGAAGCAAAGCATTTTTCATAATAAGGGATAATGTTTTCTACAAAGCCTGCAATTTCAAATTTCTCGGAATTCATTTTTTCGATAGATTCCGGAGCTTCCGAACCAATGATGGTTATTTTTAAATCCGGTAAAACTTTCCAGACCAGAGGCATGATCTGATGGTACAATATCTCTACTGCATCTACGTTGGGATCGTGCAAAAAGGTTCCGATAAAAAATATTCCGTTTCGTTTTTCAAAAGGCGGCATATCTTCCGGTCTTACTTTTAAATTATGAACGTTGCTTACCGTAAATAGTTTAGACTCATCTACAAAAGCTTTCATAAACTCTTTTTCCTTGTCACTGATTACCGCAATTTTATCTGCCTTTTTGCACAATTCGGTTTCTATGTATTTATAATGAACTAATTCTTTAGCTCTTACTTTGTCGTATTTGATCTCAAGGCCTCTTTCCATTCTCAGGTAATGGATGTCAACCATATCATAAATAATTTTCACCTGTGGTGCTTTTTCCCTGAAAAAATTCAGGTAATATTCAAAAAGCTCGGGTCTGTGGCACCATACAAAATCAAGTTTGGGAAGCAAGGTGTTGATGAAATGTTTTTTACCTTTCATGATACCGTATTTGCCTATAAATGGAGTATAGACAGTTACATTATGATCATTCAGGTTTTTAATGTATTTTTTAGATTCTACTTTTGGGATTGCTTTTCTCCAATCCATAAGATATACATTATAATGCTTTGCCAGAAATTTTGCAATTTCCGTGATCCGGTTGGAAGCAGAATCCTTATCAAATGTAGGAATCTGACTGTCTACAATCAGTACATTTTTTTTATTTTCATCAGGAGTAATCGTCTTTTCTGATAAAGGATAATGATTTTTTAGATATATATAATTTTTTATTTTTCTTTTGATACCCATAATTTTATAATTTGAATATTTTCTCTGTAAAACTCCTTACGGTATATTGATCAAGAATGTCCTTAGGAATTTCTGAATATTCCAGCTCAAGAAATCTCTTAATCTCATCAGTGTCCAAATGATTACTGTTTACAACCAACATATTATTGGGATGGTAAAAATCATAATCCTTAACGGCAGCATTCGTTGTGATCAGCTTTTTTCTGTACCCCAGACTTTCAAAAGTCCTGAATGAAAGCCCGCTCTGGTCTTTTCTCTGAATATCCATCATGGCTTTGGAGCAAGAGATGATTTTCTTCGTTTCACTGAGGGACAGGTATTCCGTGATTGAATGTAAATACGGATATACAAGTTTTTCAAACCAGAATAATACAAAATAAATTCTGAATCCTGCTTCGGATAATATTTTTGAAACTTTATCAATCTCATCAATTCTGGAATCATAAGATGAAACATTAAAAATATCGTATTGTATCGGCTGAGGTTCTATAATCTGATCATAGATGAAATTAGAAGTTTCAATGAAATGATATTGCCTGATATCTTCTTTTTCATAAGAATACACTTCATCAAAAAAATGAATTATATCAATCTGCCGCGGATATTTTTTACAGCTGTCATAATAATAAGCGATAAAGGAATCCGTATTTTTTTTTAATTCTGTTAATAATGAATCCTCCAGCAAGTCCGGACGGATAATGAAAATAATATCCTGTTTCTCTTTAATCTGCTGTAAAATCTGGCGGCTAAAATATTT
The DNA here is from genome assembly GCF_041224435.1 of Chryseobacterium tongliaonense. Taxonomy (NCBI): domain Bacteria; kingdom Pseudomonadati; phylum Bacteroidota; class Flavobacteriia; order Flavobacteriales; family Weeksellaceae; genus Chryseobacterium; species Chryseobacterium tongliaonense. Next base: position 74,448 of record NZ_JBGFFD010000008.1, read on the forward strand.
TTTTTTGATATTGCGGCCAAATAGTTTAGTAACTCCGTTCCAGATTTTCACTCCGATATTCGGGTATTTATATTTTATAGTATCTGTTTTAATATCGGTAACAGTGATATTTCCGTCTGATTCCAGTTCCTGAACGACAAAATCAATATAACCATACGCAAAAGGGTAAATTAATGTAATCTTCTTTGACGTCATTTCTTAAATATTTCTTTCAGCTTTTCTTCAAATGCAATTTCTTCATTTAAAACCATCTTTTTATAAGGTACAAACTGAGGGATATGCGCAGGATAATTCTCTAAAACCTCTTTTATTTTTGCAATGATTTCGGGGATTTTATCTTCACTGAAATTAAATTTGTATTCATCAGGAATCATCAGGTCTTCGTAATAAGCCGAAGATCCGTTTTTCCCGGAAACAATACAGCAATCCTGCGAAACAGACTCTCTGAGCATTTTATCCCGACCCGGGTTTTCACCGAAATCAACATATAGTAAAGACTGGGCCATCACATCTTTGATCTGGCCGGCATTCATATTTTGGATAGGAACCCATTCAAGTTCCGGGGAATTTTTAATTAACTGTGAGATCTCCTTTTTTCCTTTTCTGGGATTGTACAGGATTTTTTTATTGGTCAGGTCTTTCGTAATGGTTCCCTTGTTTTTCAGGAAACTGGGGTTGATATAATCGCACACAAAATCTATCTGACTTTCGGGAATACCATGGTCTTTGATGTACAGCGAAGAGCGGTAAGACTGTGCCCACTGGAAAACATTCGGTAGCGGCTCGAAATAATATTCTCTGTCTTTTTGCTGATAAAACAGTTTTGTGAATATATTCTGTTTCCGGATTCTGTAATCCATTAAGATTTTATAAAAATCAACGCTCAGCCACCAGATTACTTTCTGGCTTTCAGGATATTGCTTCACTAAAAATGTCATGGATTCCGGAACAATTAAAATGTTTTCGGCCTTGTCCTCAACAATATCTGTTTCTTCAGTCAGATATACATTATAGTTTTCAGGCTTTGCATTTTTTCTTTTGGGAATGTAATGCATGAATACATTTTTTATCCCCAGGCGATGGAGTTTATCTGATAATTGGTGTAGCGCTTCCGGACCGCCGGTAACACTGTTTGGAGGACAAAATATGATGATTTTAGATTGTTCTGTATAAGTAATCATGTACAAGTATAGGTGAATAATTCAAAAACGAATATAAGTAATTTTTAAGATAGCTTAAAAACTACATTTACCCAGTGATCCAAAGTATATTTGTTATAGATATCTTCAGGGATGTCTTCATAGGGTAGTTCAAAAAAAGATTTGTCAAGATTGCTGCAAGTTTCGTTTAAAACCAAAATATTATGGGCATTATAAAAATCATAGCTTTTAATGGCTTCATTATCAGTAATGATTTTTTTTTCTAAAGACATGGCTTCAAAAACCCTGAAACTTAAGCCATATTGCCCTTCGCGCATCAGATCGAGCAGCGCTTTTGAATTTTGATAGTATTTAGGAAGATCTTTATGACAGACTTTTTTCATGCTGAAGATAATAGATAAATTCTCAGGAACCTGGATCAGGATGTTCTTTAGCTGATGTTTCCATGATTTCTTACCAATAATCATAATCTGGAACTTAAGATCTAATGCCATTAATCTTTTGGCAAGCAATTTTATAAATGAAACCCTCTTATTATCATAGGAAGTGATATAAAACAAATCCATTGCAGGGTTTTGTTTCTTATGGGAAAGATGGGGAAGATAAATATAGTTGGTCAGTTTCTCAAAACCGTATTTCTCGATATCACCGATATCAAAAGAGAAGATTTTGTCAAAAAGATAAAGTTTGTCATGTACCGGAAATCTTTCCAGATTATCGTACAGATAGGTAATAAGCCGGCCGGTGTATGTTTTGATCTTTTCTATTGTAGAAATATCAAAAACATCGGGGCTTAAAACGAGAATCTGATCCTGGTATCCCAGTTGTTCAAGTGAATCTAATACGAATTTTTGTCGCTTCTCCGTTTTCAGGTTTTTATTTAAAAACGTTTTGCTTAAAGCATTGGTTGCTCTTTCTGTGAAATTTGAATGCGAAACCGATGCTATTTCAATATGATGGGCATCAATACCCTTACTGCATAATGTATCTACAATATACTTATCATATCCCCAAAAATCGAAACTAATTACACAAATCTTCATTCAATTAAGCTTGCTCCTTTTTTAATGATTCATAAGTCTCATATACACTTAAAGACTGTAAATAGGAAAGTTGGTATCCTTCTTTCCCGTCTGCAATACCTAACCGCAAAATGTATGCCTTAAAGAATTTGAATGCTGTTTTGGAGTATTGGGTGATCCTGCTGAATCTTTTCCCCTTCAAAGCCAGTTCCTGTCCTTTTAAAACACCATAATGAATCATTTTCTGTTTATAAGACTCATAACTGGAAACGGAATAATGCAGCAATTTATTTTTCAGAATCCCGACAGATCCGTTTACTTCCAGTGTTTCATGAACTTTTTTTCCGGAAATATACCTTGCTTTGGACTTCCTGAACAGCCTGAAGTTTTTATCAGACTGCGTCCCGGAATAGTTAATCGGCTTATTGGCGAAAAAGAATTTTCTATAAAAGTAATAAGCATCTTTTTGCTGAGATACAGGTTTATTCAGCTCATCGATAATTTCCTTTCTCAAAAGCGGTGTGATTCGTTCATCACCGTCAAGAAATAATACCCAGTCATTATTCGCAGCATCCAAAGCCAGATTCCGTTGTTTTGTAAAATCTTCAAACTTATGCTGAATCACTTTTACATTAGGATAAGTGTTGGCAATTTCAACCGTCTGGTCTGTGCTGAATGAATCTATTACGATAATCTCATCACAAAAATCAAAACACCCGAGTACTTCCCGAATGTTTTGTTCTTCGTTATACGTTATGATTAAGCCACTTACTTTTTCAGTGAGTTCAGGCATATTTACTTTTTGAAATCTAAAATAGTTTTCTCTATAATTTTTACACAATCAAGCAATTGCTCTTCTGTAATTACCAAAGGTGGTGCAAGTCTGATAATATTCCCATGAGTAGGCTTGGCAAGCAATCCGTTTTCTTTTAATTGCAGACACAGATTCCATGCTGTAGAGCTTTCCGGCGTGTCATTAATTAAAATCGCATTTAATAGACCTTTTCCTCTTACTTTCGTAATAAGATCGGATTTTTCAATTATTTTTTCAACTTCTGCTCTGAAAAGTTGTCCCAGTTCTTCTGCTCTTTCAGATAATTGTTCTTCTGCAACGACATCCAGTGCGGCAATGGCAACAGCACAGGCAATCGGGTTTCCACCGAATGTAGAACCGTGTTGTCCGGGTTTGATAACACTCATGATGCTATCATTTGCTAAAACAGCTGATACTGGATACATTCCGCCGGAAAGAGCTTTTCCTAAAATTAAAATATCAGGTTGTACATCTTCGTGATAACATGCAATCAGCTTACCTGTTCTTGCAATACCGGTCTGCACTTCATCAGCAATGAAAAGAACGTTGTGTTCTTTACACAATTCGGAAGCGTTTTTCAGGAAGCCGTCATTAGGAACATAAACTCCTGCTTCTCCCTGAATGGGTTCAACCAGAAATGCAGCAATATTTCCTGCTTCTTTGTTTAAAACCTCTTCTAAAGCGGCAATATCATTGTAAGGAATTTTGATAAACCCGGGAGTAAAAGGTCCGTAATTCTGATTCGCATCAGGATCATTGGAGAAAGAAACAATCGTAGTTGTTCTTCCATGGAAGTTATTTTCACAAACAATGATCTTTGCTGCATTTTCAGAAATCCCTTTTACTTCGTAGCTCCATTTTCTGGCTAATTTCACAGCAGTTTCCACGGCTTCTGCTCCGGAATTCATAGGTAAAACCTTATCAAAGCCGAATAGAGTAGTGATTTTCTGTTCGTATTCTCCCAAATTAGAGTTGTAAAAAGCTCTTGATGTCAAAGCCAGTTTTTTAGCCTGATTTATTAAAGCTTCAACGATTTTAGGGTGAGAGTGGCCCTGATTAACAGCAGAATATGCAGAAAGAAAATCATAATATTTTTTGCCTTCAACATCCCATACAAAAACGCCTTCTCCACGGTCTAAAACTACCGGAAGAGGGTGATAATTATGCGCTCCGTGTTTGTCTTCAAGGTCAATAAAATACTGTGAGTTTTTTGCTGTTTCTACTGTTGACATATATTTTTGGTTTTTGACAAAGTTAATAATTTAATACGAGAAGCCATAAAATAAAAAACTGCCTCGGAATGAGACAGTTTCAGTAATTTTTATTAAGATTTATCTTAATGATTGTCATATTTTTTATCCATTACAAAACTTTCCATGAATTTTGTTGTGTAGTTTCCTGAAAGATAATCTTCATCATCCATCAATTGTCTGTGGAAAGGAATGGTTGTTTTTACACCTTCAATATAGAATTCTTCCAATGCACGTCTCATTTTTGCGATAGCTTCTTCACGGGTCTGGGCAGTCGTGATCAGTTTTGCAATCATTGAATCATAATTGGATGGAATGGAATATCCTGAATATACGTGAGTATCAACTCTGATTCCGTGTCCGCCAGGAATATTTAATCCTGTGATTTTCCCCGGAGACGGTCTGAAATCAGCATAAGGGTCTTCTGCATTGATTCTACACTCGATTGAATGTAATTTAGGATAGTAATTGATTCCTGAAATAGGAGTTCCGGCAGCTAAAAGAATCTGTTCTCTGATAAGATCATAATCAATTACCTGTTCTGTGATAGGATGCTCTACCTGAATTCTCGTATTCATTTCCATGAAATAGAAATTTCTGTGCTTATCAACAAGGAATTCGATAGTTCCCACGCCTTCATATCCGATAAACTCAGCAGCTTTTACAGCAGCCTCACCCATTTTTTCACGAAGTTCGTCAGTCATGAACGGAGATGGTGTTTCTTCCGTTAATTTCTGATTTCTTCTTTGTACGGAACAATCTCTTTCAGAAAGGTGGCAAGCTTTACCATATTGGTCACCTGCAACCTGAATTTCGATATGTCTGGGCTCTTCAATCAGTTTTTCCATATACATACCTCCGTTTCCGAAAGCAGCTACAGCCTCCTGAATAGCAGATTCCCAGTGATCTTTAAGGTCTTCAGCTTTCCAAACAGCTCTCATCCCTTTTCCACCACCACCTGCTGTTGCTTTGATCATTACAGGATATCCTGTTTCTTCAGCAATTTTTACAGCATGCTCATAAGATTCAATCAAACCGTCAGAACCCGGTACACATGGTACACCTGCAGCTTTCATGGTAGCTTTAGCGTTAGCTTTGTCTCCCATTTTCTCAATCTGTTCCGGAGAAGCACCAATAAATTTGATTCCGTTTTTCTGGCAGATTCTTGAGAAATTAGCATTTTCAGATAAAAATCCGTAACCCGGGTGAATGGCATCGGCATTGGTAATTTCCGCAGCGGCAATAATGTTAGGAATTTTAAGGTATGAGTCTTTACTCATAGCAGGACCGATACAAACCGCTTCATCAGCAAATCTTACATGAAGACTATCTTTATCAGCAGTTGAGTAAACCGCAACGGTTTTGATCCCCATTTCTTTACAAGTACGTAAAATACGCATTGCAATTTCGCCACGATTGGCAATTAATATTTTTTTGAACATCTTCTTCAATTTGAAAATTAGATAATTTGAGAATTAGATAATGTTATTTGAATGCAGATAAAATCGGCATCTAACGTCTAACATCTAACTTCTAAATTAAGATGGATCTACTAAGAATAAAGGTTGGTCGTATTCTACAGGAGTAGCATCGTCTACTAAAATTTTAACGATTTTTCCGCTTACTTCAGATTCAATTTGGTTGAATAATTTCATCGCTTCAATTACGCAAACAATTTTTCCGTTAGAAACTTCATCTCCTACATTTACAAAGACGTCTTTATCAGGAGATGGTTTTCTGTAGAAAGTTCCGATCATCGGAGATTTGATTGTAATATATTTACTGTCATCAGAAGCAGCTTCAGCAGGAGCAGCCGGAGTGGCAGCTGATACCGGAGCCTGTGCAGGAGCAGCCATCTGTGGAGCAGTATGGTAAACTGCAGGTTGTGCATAAGCTACTTCGCTTCCAGCTAATGGAGTTTTAATGGTGATTTCGAAATCTTTAGTTTTGTATTTCACTTCTGAAACTTCAGCCTTAGATACAAACTTAATAAGATTCTGTATGTCTTTAATGTCCATAAATTTGATATTTGATTTTGAGCCAAAGATACCAAAAAAACATAAAAAACAACAAAAAACCGCTCAATTTTATCAAAATCGGGCGGTTTTTGTATTAAAATGAGGCTTTTTTGAAAAAGTCTCTCTTAGTTTTCTTCAGTAGCAGCTACTTCTTTTTCCAATACTACTTTACCTCTGTAGTAAAGTTTTCCTTCATGCCAGTGAGCTCTGTGGTAAAGGTGTAATTCACCTGTAGTTGCATCTTTAGCTAATTGAGGAACTACTGCTTTGTAGTGAGTTCTTCTCTTATCTCTTCTTGTGGACGACTGTCTTCTCTTTGGATGTGCCATTTTGTAATAACTTTTTTAATTTGATGAGCGATGAGATTCTTTTCATCATCTCATCATATTTAAATTATTTTTAATTTTTATCTTTTAATTTTCTAAGTGCTTCCCATCGGGGGTCACTTTCTTCTTTTTTCTCTTCCGATTCTTCAATTTCTTTCGGGCTGAATTTTTCAAGAATTTCCAGATCTTCATCACTTACATTAGGTGATACCTTTTTCATGGGTATGGAAAGGGCCACATTTTCGTAAATCAGTTGTGCTACATTGAAAGCATGGTCGCTGGTAGGAATGGTGATTACATCTTCTTCGCTGTCATCATATTCTTCCCCAAACTTTACCAAAACCTTAATCTGGTTTTCAATGGGATGATCGAAATCTTCGTTTGTAATATCACAAACCAGCTCTACTGTCCCGCTGACTTTGATCTCAAATTCTAAAAAAGTAGTGTGTTTATCAAGTGAAACATCCACTGTTATCTTAGGATTTGTAAATTCTTGCTCAGTGTCAAATAATTGAAAGAACGTTTTATCTATCTCAAATTTGAACTTGTGCTTTCCGTATTTAAGTCCGGAAAAGCTTACATCGTAGTTTCTTAACTTGTCCATAAAATGAGTGTGCAAAAATATGCATTTTTTTTATAATTACAAATAAAATCTCCAACAAATTAATTTAAAATTTGTTTTAATGATTTATGCTTCAGTTTCATCCGGCAGATCTTCATCTATTCCATTGTCTACAACCATTTTTCTTGGTTGCATACGGTTATTCATAAGATCGTTGTATTCGCTTCTGTTCTTGAAAATTTTAATAGCAGTGAAGATGGCCTCTGTAAAGCTTTGCTCATCTGCAATGTTTTTACCGGCAATATCATAGGCAACTCCGTGATCGGGAGAGGTTCTGATAAAAGGAAGGCCTGCAGTATAGTTTACGCCTTCTTCATAAGCCAGTGTTTTAAACGGAGCCAGCCCCTGATCATGATACATAGCTAATACCGCATCAAAGCTTTTATATTTATTAGGCTGGAAAAAGCTGTCTGCCGGAAAAGGGCCGAAAGCTAAAATTCCGTTGTCTGAAAGTTCTTTGATAGCCGGTTCAATGATCTCTATTTCTTCATTTCCGATGACACCGCCATCCCCTGAATGAGGATTTAATCCCAAAACAGCAATTTTAGGCTTTAAAATACAGAAATCCTCAATTAAAGTCTGGTTTAAAGCTTTGATCTGTTTTTTAATTTTCTCTTTGGAAATGTTTTCAGCAACCTTTGCAATAGGGATATGATGCGTAGATACGGCTACTTTCAGATCGTCGGTTACCAGAAACATTAATCCTTTTTTATTGAATTTTTCTTCAAAGTATCCCGTATGGCCTGCGTGCTTGAATCCCATTTTCACCATTTCATCCTTATTAATGGGAGCTGTTACAAGAACGTCAATTTCTCCTTTCATTAAAGCTTCTGTTGCGGCTTCCAGAGAATCAATCGCCATTCTGGTAGATTCTTCAGTAGGTTTTCCTAATTCTACATTTACATTGTCTTTCACAAGGTTTACCATATTCAGTTTGCCGTTCTGGGCCTGTGAAGCTTCGTTGATGTAGTTGAAATTCAAATTGTGCTTAAAAATGTTTTTCTGATAGGTGAAAAGTTTACCCGAACCAAAAATCACCGGAGTGAAAAAATCAGTAATGGTTTTGTCTTTCAGAGACTTTATGATGATTTCCGGGCCGATGCCGTTGAAATCACCAATTGAAATTCCTACTCGTACTTTATGGTTTTTTGGGCTCATTTTGATTATCTTTGAAGATTATAATTTTACAAATTTAGCAAAAAATAATATGTTCACAGGAATTATTGAAGCAGTTGGGGTTATTGAGAAAATAGAGAAAAAGGGAAGTAATATTGATTTTACATTAACGTGCCCTTTTACGCATGAATTGAAAATAGATCAGAGCCTGGCTCACAACGGTTGCTGCTTAACTGTTGTTGAGATTAAAGATGATAGGTATGTGGTAACAGCAATCAATGAAACTTTAGAGAAAACAAACCTCGGAAAATGGGAAGTCGGAACTGTGGTTAATCTTGAACGTTGCATGAAGATGGATGGAAGGCTTGACGGGCATATCGTTCAGGGGCATGTGGACAAAACCGGAGAAGTTGTCGGAATTGAAAATAAAGACGGAAGCTATTTTATTACTATAAAATATGAAGATAACGGAAGTTTTGTGACGGTTCCTCAGGGTTCTATTACTGTTAACGGAATCAGCTTAACGGTTGCAAAAAGTGAAGATACTCAGTTTTCTGTAGCCATTATTCCTTATACCTGGGAATTTACCAATATGCAGCATTTGAAAACAGGTGATAAAGTAAATCTGGAATTTGATATAATTGGTAAGTATATTGCTAGGTTAATTAAAAAACAGAATGTCAATTAGTAAATATAAAGGATATAGTTTAAGAAATCGTGTTTTTTTCGGATTTCTGCTGGTGTGTCTTTTAAGTGTTGCTGCCTCATCGCTTGTCCCGTACTTTGTGCTGAGAAATAATTCTTTTGAGCAAAGCAGGATCGACATGCAGAATAAAACCAATGCGGTAATGGGCTATCTTGATTATGCAGTAAGTCAGGCCCAGATTGAAACCAAAGACATTCCCACCGTTTTATCGAATAAAATTTTTGAAATTGCAGATATCAATCAGCATGATATTGTTATTTATGATTTGAAAGGACACTATTTGCTTTCTAATAAGGACGAGAGTTTAGTTGAGCAGAAATCTATTCCGGTCAATATCGTTAATAAAATTCTTGCCACCGATGCAAGAGTAGATATTAAAGGGTATGACGATGTGAAAGATGCCGTATTCACTTCTTCTTATCTGTTACTGAAAAATAATGTCCTGGAGCCGATTGGTATTGTTTATATTCCTTTATATCATAATGAATCAGCTTATTTCGATGTGCTTAATCAGTATGTGAAATATATTCTTTTAGTTGATATTTTTCTTATTCTGTTCAGCATCTGGATCAGTTGGGTGACTTCCAATAACCTTGCAAAAACCATTACTAAATTTTCTGATATGATCACCCGTATTACATTATTTGAGAATGAAATGCGTCCTATCAGATATTATAAAAATGACGAATTAAATGCCCTGGCAAGAGCCTATAACAGGATGATCCTCCAGATTCAGGATCAAAAGGAAAGGCTGCGTTTTAAAGCCTCGGAAGAAGCCTGGCGCGAGATGGCCAAACAGGTTGCTCATGAAGTGAAAAACCCGCTTACTCCCATGAAGCTTACGATTCAGAATTTTGAAAGAAAATTTGACCCTGAAGATCCGCATATCAGAGAAAAAGTAAAGCTGATGAGTAAAACAATGGTAGACCAGATTGATCTGATTGCTACTGTAGCTTCAGCTTTTTCAGAGTTTGCGAAACTTCCGGAAAAGAATAATGAAGTGATCAATTTAAATACGGAAGTAGGAGATATTCTCCGGGTATTTAATGATGACAGCATCTTCATTCATACCAATAAGAATAATATTATGATTAATATGGACAGGATCTACCTTTCCAGAATCATTACGAATCTTGTCACCAATGCCCAGCAGGCGAAAAGTGATGAGCGTAAGTTAATCATTAATGTAGACGTGGAACAACACCAGAGAAGAGTGATGATCTCCATTCAGGATAACGGAATCGGTATTCCTGAAAATATGTATGAAAGAATTTTTGAACCGAATTTCACCTCAAAAAACAGTGGAATGGGACTTGGATTATCCATGGTGAGAAAAATGATAGAGGATTACAAGGGAGAAATTTCAGTGAAGTCTGAGGTAGGAAAAGGCTCAACATTTACGATTACACTACCCACCAATTTATAGTGAAACCTTTCAGATTCAAACAATTTGATATCCAGCAGTCAAATGACGTCTTTCGGGTGGGAACAGACGGAGTTCTTCTTGGGGCTCTGGCTTCTGTCTCTGATGCTTCCAAAGTACTGGAAGTGGGAACAGGAACGGGGCTGATTTCCCTGATGCTGGCCCAGAGAAATACAGATGCTGACTTTCTTGGGATTGATATCAACGAAGATGCCGCCTCACTTACAAAGCTTAATTTTGAGAATTCTGTTTTTGCATCAAGACTGAAAAATATCCACCGCGATTTTAAAGCTTTTGAAATGGAAGAACGTTTTGATCTTATTGTTTCCAATCCGCCTTATTTTGAAGAATCGGATTCCGGGAAAGATAAGATTGCCCGTCAGACTGTAGAATTAAATTTCAGGCAGCTAATTACCAAAGCCTCACAATTTTTATCCGGAAATGGTATTTTCTCAGTGATCATTCCGGTTGAGGCGGGAGAGGCTTTTATTTCAATGGGGAAGGAAAATCGTCTGTTTTTGAATAGAAGAGTCAATATCAAAGGAATTGAAAGCTCAAAAACAAAAAGACTGATTCTGGAATTTTCATTAGCTGAAACAATGCTTCAAGAATCTGATTTTATAATAGAAAAAAGTCCGAGACAATACTCGGACCAATATCTTGAACTCACAAAGGAGTTTCATGTATTTAAAAGTAGCAATTAGAGGTTAGAAATTAGACGTTAGTGAGCGAACATTCTGTTTTATATTTCAGCTTCTAATCTCTTTATCTTTTAATTTTATTCAAATAATTCTGATGTATCCAGTACAGAAACTTTTCCGTCTTCACATCTGATCGCTTCACCGGGGAAGTTTTGGATCATATGGTAATCATGGGTTGCCATTACTACTGCAGCGCCATTTTCAAGGGCAACCTGCTTTAATAGCGTCATAATTTCGTTGGACGTTTCAGGATCAAGGTTTCCTGTCGGCTCATCGGCAAGGATAAGGTCGGGATGATTCAGTAAAGCTCTTGCAATAGCAACACGTTGCTGCTCACCTCCGGAAAGTTCGTGCGGCATTTTGTGCTTTTTACTTTTCATATTAACGCTTCCGAGAACTTCGTTAATACGGTCTTCCATTTTTATTTTATCGCTCCATCCCGTAGCTTCAAGAACAAATTTTAAATTCTTCTCTACGGTTCTGTCGGAAAGCAACTGAAAATCCTGGAAAACAATTCCTAATTTTCTTCTGAGGTTCGGAATATCTGAAGGTCTCAGCTTGGCAAGGTCAAAGCCAACCACGGCTCCATGTCCTGATGCCAAAGGAATATGCCCGTACAATGTCTTTAAAAGTGAACTTTTCCCGGAACCTGTTTTCCCGATAAGATAGCAGAATCTACCTTTTTTAATGTTCAGATTAACGTCAGATAGTACCGTAAAGTTCTTCTGTGCAATCTTTGCATGTTGCAAATTGATAATATTATCTCCGGAGATATTTGTATGTGGCATAATTCAATTTTAAGAGGCTATTTCTAAAATAATTTTCAGATTTTAAAAATAGAAAAAAGAAACCTAAAGAACCTAAATTTTAGTAAATTTTAACAACAAAAAATGCCTGAAAAACTTCTTTTCAAGCATGATTTGTATATGATAATTCAGGAGATTATCTCTTAGCGCGTGATGCACTTACAGTTAAACTCTTTCTGCCTTTAGCTCTTCTTGCAGCCAAAACTCTTCTACCGTTTGGCGTAGACATTCTTTCTCTGAAACCGTGTTTGTTTCTTCTTTTTCTTTCTGATGGTTGGAATGTTCTTTTACTCATTACTATATATTTAAATCGTAATTATCTATTTATTTTTCAGGTTGCAAAGATATAGAATTTTTTAAAAGTTACAAACTTATCTTATATTTTTTTTTAAATATTTGATCAGATAGTTTTGCGTTGACGTTATGAGTGAAGGTTAATAGTTACTGGAACGGATAATTTTTAATCTTTTAAATTATTCAGGTATTTCCGGGTTTAAAAATAATGAGTCGTGGTTTATATAAAAGCTCTATCTTTGGAGACCAAAATTTTAAAGAAGACATAATGATGTTTACACCTGCGGAACTTTTAGAAATTAATGCACTGCTTACTCCTGAAAATAAGATAGTTATTCTTACCCATTATAATCCGGACGGCGATGCTATCGGTTCCAGCTTAGGACTTAAACATTATCTTCAGGCTAAAGGAATCAGTGCTGAAGTAGTGGTTCCGAATGATTTTCCAAAGTTTCTGAAATGGATGCCTGAAGCCAAAAAAAATATCATTGGTGAATATAAAAGAAAGGTAGCATTTGATCTGATTAATGAAGCAGATGTAATTTTCTGTCTGGATTTTAATTCCCCGGCGAGAATCGGAATTCTTGGCGACTGGCTGGTAAGAGCCAGGGCTAAAAAAATTCTTATTGACCATCATCAGCAGCCTGAAGAATTTGATTATGTCTACTCTGATACAATTATTCCTGCCACTTCACAGATGATTTATCATTTCATCGAAGCGTTAAATGATGAAGATCTGGTGAATAAAGATATTGCAGAATGTCTTTACACCGGAATTATGACTGATACCGGCGGTTTCCGTTTCCGCTCCACAAGTGCAACAACGCACCGGATTATTGCTAATCTGATTGAGAAAGGAGCAGATCCGTCTGTCATCACTTCCAATACCTGGGATACCAATACGGTTTCACGTCTTCATTTACTGGCACTGATCCTTGGAAGGATTGAAGTGGTAAACGACGGAAAAGTGGCTGTTTTATACCTTACAAGAAAAGAACTTCAGGAATACGGTTTCCAGAAAGGAGATACGGAAGGTTTTGTAAATTACGGGTTAAGTATTGTAGGCGTAAGAATGTCTGCGTTTTTCATGGAAGATCTTTATGAAGATTTTATTAAAATTTCTTTCAGAAGCAAGGATGATGTAGATGTAAACCAGCTTTCAAGAAAACATTTCAATGGCGGTGGCCACATCAATGCAGCAGGAGGGAAGTCTTATGAATCATTACCGGATACTATCGAAACTTTCAAAGCCAGAGTAGCGGAGGAGAATTTGTAAAAAGGCAAAAAGCAAAAAAGGCGGAATTGCTATATGATGGCTCTCAACTGTCAACTATAAGCTCTCAACTTTAGTATACCCTTTATCCTCCAGTTCTTTGCAGGTATACTCGTATACTTCCTGGAACATTTCATCCATATATTTTTTGTTGAATAGACTGAATTTTGTCATTTTGGGCGGATCCAGGAAAATATCGCAGGATTTTACTTTGGAGTATACGGATTTTGCGATGGCTAAATGCAGGATTCTGTCAAACTCTTTCATCAGGCTCATTTTCTGAAGTCCGTCATAGCTTAATGAATTGACATGGGATGCAATCAGGAAATCGCATTTATCGATAATAGGTTCGATAGGAAGGTTGTCCAGAACTCCGCCATCCACATATATTTTTTCTCCGATTCTCACAGGAGGCAGGATAAAAGGAACACTCGAAGAAGCTAAAAGCGGCTGAAAAAGAGGTCCTTCCGAAAAGAAATCTACAATCCCATGAGTCATTTCCGTCGCTGCAACAACAACGGGAATTTTCAGAATATCAAAATTATCTTTCGGAAAATGATCGGTAAGGAGCTTTAAAATAAAACTTGAACTAAAAATTCCGTTTTTGGAAAGCTTTAAATATGACCTTGAAAAAAATGTTGTATGCTTTACAATCTCCATCATTTCATCCGGTGTTTTCCCAAAAGAATAGAATGCCGCAATAATGGAGCCTGCACTTGTTCCTGAGATGATTTCCGGTTTCAGATCATATTCTTCCAGAGCTTTTAAAACAGCAATGTGGGCAATCCCGCGCATTCCTCCGCCCGAGAGTGTCAGGCCGATAACCGGTTTCTTTTTTTTGAAAGAGAATAAACCCATGTAGAAAATTAAGCTTTACTAAGATACAAGAATTTTTGACACCTGTTTTTAGGGTTCGTCACATTCGGCATCAACTTTTATAAAAAGTGAATTGAAGTTTTTATTCATTTCCGTATTGTGTTCCGGTCTTTGAATGTCGTCGTTAACACAATTTCCCCATCCGAATACAATAAGATCCATGATGGCATAATCTTTCCTGTCAGGAGAATTTAAACGGTTTTCAAATTCATTCATAACATTCTGGGGATCTCCGTTTTTCTTGCTCATCTCTTCACGCAGCTTTCTCCATTCCTCAGTCATTTCGGTGTCATTGGAGTTCAATGCCTTTATAAAGCGTTCGCAATTTTCAGAATATTTATCTTTTAATAAAACTGACGGATCGGAATACGCAATAATCTGTGTTTTTTCAGCTGCATATTCCTGTACCAGAGCCTGAAGGGTTTGTTTCTTTATATCCTGCCAGTAAGGTACATTAACGATCTGTAAGTTTTCAATAGCTTTTTTCTTTTCTTTAAACTCCTTTTCCAGTTTTTTTAGAATCTGGTCTTTATCTCTTCTGACTTCCTGAAGATCTGTAAGCTTGAAAACATGGGGTGAGCTTAGTAAAATACCTCCGAATTTATAATAAAGTTTATATGTCGCTTCCAGTTGATCTCTGGTATATTTGCTTTCATCAAAGTAACCTTTGTTTGTACATAGCTCGGTATCGAAAACAAAAAATCCCTGATCCTGCTGTTCTTTTATCAGAGAATCTTTCTGGGCTTCTTTTACATAAGAGATGGAGTCGGTGAGGCTGTTTGCAACATGAGTTTCTTTTTTACAGCCTAAGAATATGAAAAATAATAGTGGGGTAATAGCAACTTTCATTGAGGTCAATTTCATAAAACTAAATTTTTAGGCATGTTGTGAAGTAATTCTGTATTGATGATTTCTGCACAGATGCCCGGTTTTTCCCAGTGACCGTTATGTCCGCAGTCTATAACATATGATTTGATATTGGTTCTGTCTGGGAGATTTTTAATTGTGTTTTCTGTTTTTACGGCGTTATCATGTTTTCCTGCAAGGACGAGGATTTTAGATTCAAGGTTTTCAAGAATATGCTTTTTATCGGTTCTTTCTACCATTCCTTTTACACAGGCTAAAGCACCGAGATTATTGGTTGATAAGGCTATTGCCAGAGCAGTTTCAATTTTCCTTTCCAGAATATCTCTTTCATTAGGATTGAATAAATTAGGGATTCCTGCTCTTACATAATTGGGGAAGGCTTCTTTGATGATTCTGTAACTTTTAATACGCTGCTGTTTTTTTTCTTCATCATCCGGAAAATAGGTTGAGAAAAATAAGGTAAGGCTTTTCAGGGTTTCCGGATATTTTTCAGCAAAAGCAAGTGAAGTATAGCCACCCATGGAATGTCCCAATAAGTGAACTTTATTTAACTTCTCATGATCCAGGACTTTTTTTACTTCCTCTGCCATCAGTTCCATGGTGTGGGTTTCGGCAAGGATTTCCGATTGCCCATGTCCCGGAAGGTCTATTTTTAAAAGTGAAAAATTTTCAGAAAGATGTGGCTCCATATCATCCCATATGGAAAGATTTTCCATGAAACCGTGCAGTAAAACCAAAGTCTCTTTTCCGTTTCCTTTTTTCTCAAAGTTCAGCATAGTTTAAAATTAAAAATGTATATCGATATACTCAACAAATCCCGAACCATTTATCATATCCTGAAGCCTCCATGTTTTTCCACCGTCTTTGGACATGAAGGTTTTTGTGCCCTGTCTTACATAAATTTTCCCGTTTTCGCTCTCAGAAATGCTTTCTGAAATACTTCCTGTGAAATTCATATGTTTTTCAGAAATTATTTTCATATAACCCTGAATATGCACATAGTCTTTTCCAGATTTTATATCTCCTAAAACTTCGTAGCGGTCTCTTTCGCCTTCAATTTTTTTAAAATCTACAGAACCGGAATTTTTAATCAGGTTATGAGTTAATTTATGGCTGCCGTTAAAATCTTTGAAATGATTTTTAGCTCTGATGCTGTCATTGATTTTTGTTCTTGCAGCATTAATGGAGTCGATAACTTTTGTGCTGTCAGTTTGATTTTGAGTAGATTGGCTTTCTTTTTTTGAACATGAAATGATAAGGGCAATGAAGCTTGCAGCGATAAAGAGATTTTTCATTTATACATTAAATTATACTTTCAAAATTAAATAAAAAAAAGAGCATTTTTAAAATGCCCTTTCTCTTTATTTTGTTAATTCTTCGTAAACTTTCTTTTCCCAGGGTTTGATGTCTGTAATGCCGTACCGTTCTTTTTTTGAAATTGCGATATTATCCAGCATATCAACAAAGTTTTTGTAGTTGGCATCATCAGTCGGTTTTACAATTACCGTGAAGATATTTTTTTCCGGGGCATTGTTATAGGCTTCTGCAATGACTTTGGAAATATTGACTCCATTGAAATCGGTTTCTTTTAAGTTACTGGTATTTAAATCTTCTGCGACTTGTTGATGATAAAATACCCTGTTATTTTCACCTATAATAAATGTTATTTGGTTTTTAGGATTTATATCAAAGTGTTTAGGGATTGGATTGGGATCTTTTGCCGGCAAACCTAAATCCATCACATTGGGTTTTGTAAAGTTGGTGGTAAACATAAAAAAGGTAATTAATAAAAACCCTAGATCTACCATAGGCGTCATATCAACCCGGATTAATTTTTTTTTCTGCTTTCCGCCTTGTTTTTCTTGCGCGATTACTTCAGCCATAATTTTAATTTTTTAATGTTAAACAATTGGTCATAAAGATTGAGGTATTCTTCTTTATTTGAAAAAATCTATACAAAGTCTGTACCTAATTTTTGATAATGTTATAAATTTTTAAAATTTGTTTAATGTTTGGCATAAAAAAACCTCATGAGCTTTTAATTTCATAAGGTTTTATGGTATTTTAAGATTGTATAACTATTTTATGATCATGAGTTTGTCTGATAAAATGGTTTTCCCCTGATGCTCAACCTGAATCATATATGCTCCGTTTATAAATGGGTTGGTGCTTACGGAAACTTTTTTGTCATTATATTTTTGAGTAAATAGTTTTCTTCCGGACCTATCTGTAATATGCACTGTAGCTTCACCGGGAAGATTATCGAGGTAAAAAGATTCTTTTGCAGGGTTTGGATACAGGTGAGGTTTTTTAGATATGAGATTATCTTCAGTACCCAATCGTTTTCCGCCTAATTTTATGATCCAGTAATTGTAATTTCCCGGCGTTCCGGTGATCGCATCAGAATAACCGCTGATTACGTAGCCGCCATCAGAAGTTTGCTGTACTGCCATTGCCGTATCATCTGTAAGGCCACCGAATTTTTTATGCCAGTCAACATCTCCGTTGGGTTTTAATTTCAACATCCAGTAATCATTGCTGCCCGGATTTCCTTCTGCAGGAGTTCCGGTATATCCTACGACTGCATAACCGCCGTCACTTGTCGTATTAAGATTAAAGGCACGATCATATAGATCATCACCATAAGATTTTTGCCATTGCAGATTTCCCAAAGCATCCATTTTTACAATCCAGTAATCATCGTTGCCGTTACTTGCTGTAATATCTCCATCAGTAGAAGATGATGTTCCTAAGACAATATAGCCGCCATCTGTAGTTTGTTTCACTGAGCAGGCATTGTCAGAACCGCTGCCACCAAAAGGCTTTTGCCATTGTGTATTTCCTGAGGGATCAAGCTTAACAACCCAATAATCGCCAAAGCCATATCCTGTATTGGGACTCCAGGAAGTACCTGCAACAATATAGCCTCCATCCGTAGTCTGCTCAATAGAATTGGCTTCATCAGGGCCTTCTCCTCCCAGAGATTTTTGCCATTGTAAATTTCCTGTTGAGCTAAGTTTTACTATCCAGTAATCACTATTTCCAAGATTTCCTGTAATGTCACCATTAACAGATAATGATCTTCCGCAAACAATATATCCGCCATCTGAGGTCTGTCGTACAGATTTGGCGATATCGATGCCTGTGCCTCCTAAAGTTTTTTGCCAGGTTAAATTTCCTGTTGCATCTAATTTTACAATCCAGTAATCGCTGCTTCCATGATTTCCGGTAACATCTCCGTTATTGGATTCCGTGGAACCTGCTACAATATATCCGCCATCTGTAGTCTGGCGAACAGAATATGCTCTTTCTACAGACGATCCTCCAAGAGATTTTTGCCATTGAATTGCTCCGCCGGAATTTAATTTTACCACCCATTGATCAAGAGAACCGTGGTTTCCTGTAACATCGCCGTTGAGTGAGCCGGAAGATCCTGCAATGATATATCCTCCGTCCGAGGTTTGATGAATGTCGGGAAACTGTTCTGAGAACGTGCCTCCTAATGATTTCTGCCATTCGATATCCGGAGCCTGAGCCTTTATGAGGGAACAGTTTAATATTACAAACAGAAAGTAATAGATATTTTTCATTTAAATAAATTGAGATATGCATAAAATTATTAAAAATCATACAACCCCATGTATTTTAATAAGTAAGTGTCGACATTTTTCTAATAAGTGTAAAAAAAGCCTTGTCAAATCAGTTGACAAGGCTTTTTCTTATTTTTTAATTAAATTATTTATTCTGTTTATAGTAGTTTACCCCACATTCCAGGAATTTTTTGAAATCTTCCTTCGGCATATACCCGGAAACCGGTGTGTTGATTACTTTTCCGTCCGGGGTTACCAGAACATAATGCGGTTGGGAATTATTATTGAAATTCACCTGCTGGAATAAACTCCATCTGTCTCCGATGGTTTTTACTTTCTTGATCTGGCCTTCTCCCAAATCAATTTTGGTTTTCTGGTCTTCAGGAAGCTCTTCTTTATCATCTACATACAGGGAGGCAAGAACCACGTCGTTCTGAAGGATCGGCAAAATGTCCGGCTCGCTCCATACGAATTCCTCCATTTTTCTACAGTTCTCACAGCCGTAACCAGTAAAGTCGATCAGGATAGGTTTGTTTTCTTTTTTAGCCAGTTCAATCGCTTTAAAGAAATCATGCTCAGGATACATTCCTAGAATTCCGTCTTTTTCATCATGGAAATAGCTTACATTCAACGGAGGTAGAATTCCGCTTAATAACTGAAGCTTCGGACGTTCAGAAGGAATTAACCCCTGAATTAAATAGATGACAAATCCAACACCCAGTGCTCCCAATATTTTTCGGGTAATGGAAATTTTCGGTTTTTTATCATCATGCGGGAATCTTATTAATCCAAATAAATACAATGCCAATCCAACGGCAATAATGATCCAGATTACAATGAAAAGCTCTCTTTTTAATAAGAAAGTCTTCGATACTAAATCTGCTTTTGATAAGAATTTTAATGCCAAAGCCAGTTCTACGAAACCTAAAACCACTTTCACCGTATTCATCCAGCCGCCTGATTTTGGAAGACTCTGTAAAGCCTGAGGAAATAATGCCAGAAGCCCGAAAACAATCGCCCAGGCAAAACCAAATCCGGCCAAAGCAAAAGTCAATAGCATCGGAACATTGGTAGATCCTGTCACTGCGCCTCCTAATAAACTTCCTAAAATAGGGCCAGTACAAGAGAACGAAACAATAACAAGCGTTAATGCCATGAAGAAAATACCGATAATTCCTCCTGCTTCCTCAGCTTTGGAAGATTTATTGGCAATTGAGCTTGGCAATGTAATATCATAATAGCCGAAGAAGCTTCCGGCAAAGAAAATAAAGATGACAAAGAATGCCACATTCAGCCAGACACTTGTAGAAATTTCATTGAATATATTTCCTGCAATCCCGTCAATTAAATGAAAAGGTACACTTAATAAAACGAAAATTAAAAGAATGAAGAAGCCATAAATAAGGGCATCCCTTTTTCCTTTGGCTTTATTTTTATTTCCTTTTGTAAAGAATGAAACCGTTAGAGGAATCATTGGAAACACACAAGGAGTCAGTAACGCAATAAGACCTCCGATGAATCCCAAAAACAGATAAGTCCAGTAGTTTTCGCTGACTTTCGCAGAAGCGGTGCCACAATCTGTTAAAGGTTTCTTGAAATCTAAAGTCTCTATTTTTAAATTCTTAGGATCTAAACTTGAAGTTTCGGTAACCGTTACTTCCTCTTTTTTAGGGTTCTCAGCCACTGTTTCTGTAGTTTTTACAGAATCCTTTGCTGTTTCTGCAGTGGCTTCAGGTGTTACTTCTTCCGTTGTCCCTTTAGGTGTAACTTTCTGATTGAATTCTAAAGTATTCGGAGCCAGACAAACCCTGTCGTCACAGGTCTGATAAGTAATCTCAGAGGTTACATCAGCAGGTTTTGCCGGATCTTTAAGCTTAAATTTTTGTTTGAAGCCAGCATTATTGGAATAAAATACAATCGTTCCGCCAAAAGCTTCCGAAAATTCTTCATGTTTTTTTCCTACTTCTGTAAATTTCCCGATCAGTTCGATATTTTTCCCTGAAACCTTATATTCAGTCGGGATTCCCGTATCTTCCGGCAAATCTTTGGAATAAATATGCCAGCCGCTTTCCATCGTTGCATTTAAAACAGCTTCATACTGATTGTTTCCTAAATCATTGATTGTGAATTTGAATTTTACAGGATTTTTAATCTGTGCATTAATTCCTGAACATAAAAATAACAGAATTAATAAAAACCAGCTTCTAAATTTCATTGTACTTTTCATTAAAAATTTTGAGAATATTTTTTGTTTTCTCATCCCTTGCATATCTCCGGTCTTGTCTGAAAGGAATAACACCAAGAACAGCATTATTACCGTCAGTCAATATCCAGATTTTTTGCTTCGCTAAAATAGATATTTTTTCGTCCCTAAAAAACTTAGAAACTTTCTTTTTCCCTGAAAAACCGGAAGGATAAAATAAATCTCCCTCCTGCTGTCTCCTTAATCGCAACGGGAATTGGAGTTTATCGGCATCAAAATCCCAGTCAAAACCCTTATTGATTTCGTCAATGCCTTCAATAGTACCTTCAAGATTAATTAAATTCTGAGTTTTAGAAAAATCATAATTTTCTATCAGTACAAGCTCCTCATTTACTTCTTTTTTTTCGTTTCTGTGAAGGAAGATCAACTCATTTCTATGAATGGACAATTGATAATCTTTCGAAAAAAAAGAGCTTCCGTTCTCTGCTTTAAAGATTTTAGGAATTTCTTCTTCCTGATTGAAACCGTATTTTTTTAAAATTTCAAACTTTACAAAATCACTTTCCTGATCTAACTTTTCTTTTGATATTATTTTATGGTCTTGGTTAAATACAGAAATCCTGTTTTCTATTTCCTCAATCTGTTTTTGAACAAAGTCTTTGGTCTGATTGAGATAAGAAGAGCTTTTTTTAAAATTTTCCAGAAAATGATCGTTAGTTTCCAAAAGTTTCGGAAAAATCTCATTTCTGATTTTATTTCTCAGATAATCACTTTTTTTATTCGATAAATCTTCACGGAACTCAATATTATTTTCTTTTGCAAATGTGTAAATTTCCTCTTTTGAGAAGGGAAGAAGGGGCCGCAAAATATGATTGTCATTAGCCGGAATTCCGCTTAAACCATTAATTCCCGATGCTTTTGAAAGATTAATGATGAATGTTTCCAGCTGGTCATTCAGATGATGAGCAGTGACCATGAATTCCAGATTTTCTTTTTGCCGGATCTGTTTGAAAAAACGGTATCGTAATTCTCTGGCCCAAAGCTGAATTGAGTTTTCAGGCTTTTGATCTTTATCGGAAACTTCATACAGATGAAACGGGACCCGATTTTTCTCACAAAAATCCTGCACTACTTTTTGATCCGAATCCGAATCTTCTCCACGAAGTTTATAGTTGATGTGAGCTATGTGAAAATGAAGTTTTAAATCATTAAAAACTGAGGCTAAAACCATAGAATCCACACCGCCGCTTACCGCTAAAAGATAAGTGTGGTTTTCAGGTGTTCCGACCAGATTTTTCAACTGTTTTTTTAAACTTATTTTTTCCAATAGGTATGTTGAGAATTTCTTTTATGCAAAGATAATCCATATAATTCAATTGAATTTTCCTAACTTTGATTCGTCTAAAAAAGATTATTTATGAAGATTTTAAAAATTTTAGCAGTTTCTGCAATGGTGTTGGGAATGACATCTTGTATCAGTAAAAAGCAATATGATGCTTTAAGTACAAACTACAAGCAATGTATTGAGAATATTGGAGAGAGACAAAGAGAAATTCAGGATTTAAAAGGACAAAACTCTGCGTTGGCAAGTGAAAACAATTTATTGAAAAGCCAGCACGATGCTTTAAAATCATCCTTAGATGCATGTTTGTCTAATACAGGAAAAAGCTCTGCAAACATTGATAAGTTAGTAGGCGAAATCAACGCTTCAAATTCTTATATCAAGCAGTTGATTTCTAATAATGCTAAAAATGACAGTTTGAATTTAGCATTGTCAAACAAGCTGAAGAGATCTCTGGATAATGTAACAGACGATGATGTACAGGTAAAAGTTTTGAAAGGAGTGGTAATGATTTCACTTTCAGACAAAATGTTGTATAAAACAGGAGATTACAATGTATTGCCTGCCGCTCAGGAAGTATTAGGAAAAGTAGCAAAAGTGATCAATGATTATGATAAATATTCAGTATTGATTGAGGGTAATACGGATAACGCTCCGTTAAACTCAACTAATCTGCCAAGAGACAACTGGGATCTTTCTGCGTTAAGAGGAACAGCAATTGCTAAAATCCTGCAGACTCAGTTTGGAGTAGACCCTTCAAGAATTACGGCAGGAGGACGTTCTGAGTACAATCCTAAAGCGACCAATATGAGCGTTTCAGGAAGAGCGGAAAACAGAAGAACGGAAATCATCATTATGCCTAAGCTTGATGAATTCATGAAGCTGATGGATATTGCTCCGAAAAAATAATAGTATCTAATTAATTTTAAATACAAATAAATCCCGAAGAAATTCGGGATTTATTGTTTTAATCAGATTACTTCTTCTCTTTTCAATAATGAAATAATTCGTTTAAAAAATGAATTGGATATTGTGTTTTTAGTTTTCTTCAAAGGCTCTGCTTTGCTCATCAACTTAGCAGGCCTCTTCTCATGGGTTTGGTTTTCTGTTACATCCATATCCGTTTTTCTTAGTGTATGCCAAAGGTAGCATGTATAATGCACTTGGGGTATCCGTGTTTTTACGGTAATTTATAGGGGCTTTTTCCTGATGTGAAAATGATTTTTTTCACCATTAAATCTGTTCTTTTCCTTATATTTAGTTAAATTTGAACTACAAAAATTGGTAGAATGAGCTTTTTTGAAGAAAAGAATCCTGAGATGGACAGGTATCTGGAAACCCATGCTTCCTCAGAACCTGAAATTCTGAAAAAACTAAGAAGAGAGACTTTCCAGAAAACTACGCAACCACATATGATATCCGGATATCAACAGGGAAGGCTTTTAGCGATTATTTCCCAGATGCTGAAACCTGAAAATGTGTTGGAAATAGGTACATTTACGGGGTATGCAACGCTTTGTCTTGCTACGGGTTTATCTAAAGAAGGAAAAATAACGACATTAGATGTAAACGAAGACCTGGCTTATCTTCCGCAAAAATATTTTGCAGAAAGCGAGTATTCAGGTCAGATTCACTTTAAACTTCAGGATGCCAAAGAATTTTTAAGACAGACGGATGAGGTTTTTGATCTCGTATTCATCGATGCCGATAAGGAAAACTATGCAGAATATTTCAGGTTAATCAAACCCAGAACAAAATCAGGTTCGGTAGTGATGTTTGATAATGTTCTGTGGTACGGAAAAGTCCTGGAAGAAAACCCTAAACAAAAGTCGACACAGATCATTAAAGAACTCAATGATTTGATTGCAAAAGACGATGATTTTGAAAATCTTATTTTACCTTTGCGTGACGGAGTAAACTTCCTTCGCAGGAAGTAATTAAAATATTTAAAGATTAAAACAGGAAACGGTTTCAAGTCTCTTTTTTTAATCTTGAATGATTCAATCTTTTAATATAAAGTTAATGAATAAAGGAGTTTGTATTGTTACGGTAGCACCGGTACGCGCAGAAAATTCTGACAAAGCTGAAATTGTTACGGAAATACTATTTGGTGAAAGTGCAGATATTCTGGAGGTGAATAAAAACTGGACCAGAATAAAAATGCATTATGACGGCTATGAAGGATGGATGGATACCAAGCAGATAAAGCCGGTGTCAGATGAAGAGCTGGCTAACAGAAAAGTAACGCTGATCACCGAAGATTTTTCTTCTGTTCTTACGAAAGACGGTAAAACCCTGCTTTCTATGGGATCTGAAGTGGATTTCCCTGCCGTGGCATCAAGAAGAAGTCATGATTTGCGTGAAAGTATTGCCCTGACAGCAAAAGAATTCCTTAATGTACCTTATTTATGGGGTGGCAAAAGTTTTTTTGCCGTAGACTGCTCGGGTTTTACCCAACTGGTTTTTAAAATTCATAACGTAAAGCTGCCGAGAGATACTTATCAGCAGGCGGAAGTAGGAGAGCCTTTGACCTTTGTGGAGGAAAGCCAACCGGGAGATCTTGCCTTCTTTGAAAACGCAGAAGGAAAAATTATCCATGTCGGAATCATGCTTGATAATCAAAAAATTATTCATGCTTCAGGAAAGGTAAGAATCGATACCCTTGATTCCAGTGGAATTTTTAATAAAGAACTGAATCAGCATACCCACAAACTGAGAGTGATTAAAAATGTTCTCTAATATTTTGAGAAAATGATGACTAAGGTATTATTAACGGTCAATATTTTACTGCTCATTTCGATCTGGGTTTTTGTCGGATTGAAATATGCCGGTTTGCCTGAAATTATCCCTACTCATTTTGTGATCAACGGAGGTGCAGATGGCTATGATCATAAAAAAATAATCTGGTTTCTGCCTTCAATAGCTACCTTTCTCTTTTTTATCCTTTTTGCTGTTACAAGAGATCCCCATTCTCCGATGCTCAATGTCCCGGATAATTTTCGCAATAAAAAGTCAGTAGAGTTGTTTTCATACAGCATTCTGCTTTCTTTACTATTATTGCTTGGCTATACAATTTTGAAAACTATTTCGGTGGCGGAGGGGAAAACAGATACGTTGGGTGACCTGTTTTTTGTTTTCTTGGGATTATTGTTTGCTGTGATAGGAGCTAATATATTTATTATGTTTAAAAAAGGAAAGAATGGTTAAAACGAAAGACAATTCGGAGCATTATATCTGGGGAAACCTTTGTGATAGCTGGGTTTTAAGAGATACCCCAAATCTTTCGGTTAAACTGGAAAAAATGCCGCCGGATACTGCTGAAAAACTACATTATCACGAAATGGCCGAACAGCTTTTCCATATCTTATCCGGTGAGGCTGTGTTTTATATTGATGATGAAAGATTTTCAGTGAAAAAAGGAGAAAGTATTTCCATCTTGCCGCGATCAAAACATTATATTTCTAATGAGTCGGCAGAAGATCTGGAGTTTCTGTTGATTTCCAGTCCGTCTACGAATAATGACAGAATCGAAACCGAAAAATAATCAGATGTCTTTTTTCTATACCATATTTATCAATCTCCTCATCTTCGGAATGAAGATTTTTTCGTTGTTTAATGAGAAAACCAAAAAAGGGGTTGAAGGAAGAAAACAGTCTTTATCCCTTGTAAAATCTGCATTTTCTGCTTCCGATAAAGTTATCTGGATGCATGCGGCAAGTTTGGGAGAATATGAGCAGGGGCTTCCGGTTCTGGAAAAACTGAAAAAACAGTTTCCCGGGCACAAAATCCTGGTTACTTTCTTTTCTCCGTCCGGTTATGAAAATGTTGTTAAAAAGAAGCACATTGCTGATGTGATCTGTTATCTGCCGTTTGATAAAAAATCGATAGTCAGAGAATTTATTTCGCAGTTTACTACTGAACTGTTTTTTACGGTGAAATATGATTACTGGTATAATCTTCTTGCAGAATTAAAAAATCAGGGAGCAAAAACCTATGTAATTTCTGCATTGTTTTATGAAAGACAGGCTTTCTTTACTTCCTATGGAAAATGGTTGGTAAAGCAGCTGCAAAAAAATATAGACTGGTTTTTTCATCAGACGGAATTCTCATTTGCCCTTGCCAAAAGTGTGGGGCTGGCAAAATCTTCGATAGCCGGAGATACAAGATTTGACCGGGTAAAACAATTGAGGGAAAGAAATAACCATGTCGAATTTATTAAAGATTTTATTGACGGGAAAAAGACCATTGTTTTTGGAAGTTCCTGGCAGGCAGAAGAAAAAATTGCCGTCATGATCTCTGAAAAAAATACTGAAATTAAAATGATCATTGCTCCCCATGATCTGAAAAGGGTTGAACATTTAAAGCAGGCTTTCCCCGATGCCTTGTTATACAGCGAACTGTCAGGTTCTCAACTCTCAACTCTTAACGCTCAACTTTTAATCATTGATAGTATCGGCTTATTATCTAAGCTCTATTCTTACGCAGATATTGCCGTTGTGGGTGGTGGCTTTCATGACGCCGGACTGCATAATATTCTTGAGGCTGCAACATTCGGAGTTCCTGTGATCTTTGGAAACCATTACAGAAAAAATCCTGAAGCGGATGATTTAATCAAAGCCAATGGTGGAAAATCTTTTGATGAAGAGCATGTGGCGGCAGAGTTTGTTCTGTTCCTGAATAATAACGAGGAAGTGCTGGAAGAAATGTCCGGAAACGCAGAAAAGTTTGTTGATGAAAAGCCGAATTCAACAGAAATTATCCTGAAAAAAATCCTGTCACTTTAAAAATCCCTGACTTTTTATATCTTTTACAATTATATCTAAATGTTCAGGAATGTTTTCACATTTCAGCCAGTTCATTTCAAAGCTGTTATTGTCGCAAAGCTTCTGCATATAGCGGTTTCCTTCGATTTTGTTTTTCAGGTCTTCCAGTAATTCATCAATTTCGATCCAATAATCTTCATCCAGTTTTTTTACCAGAACCAGAGCTCTCAGAATTTTATTGATCAGATACATATAAAGCTTGTATACTTCATCAAACCGTTGATGATTAAGCTTACTGTTGTCTAAGATTTTATTGGCGAGAAGCAGATGAAGAGAAATCTCCCCGAATTTATCGGTTGTAATTTTTATATGCTCTGTAATCTCTGCACTGACCTTCCGGATAAGAACTAAAAAATATTTTGAGTTGCTGATGTATTTGGAGGCCAAATCAACTTTCTCTTCAATTTGCTCTTCCATTTGTGTTCTTTTCTGATCTACGTTTTCAGGATCAATCAGTTCAAAATATAATTTTTTAGATAAAAGCTTATCTTTTTTCAATAACCTGAAAATCAAACGGTCTTTTTCTACGGATGAAAAATTACTCAACGCAGCTTTGAATTCTTTTGAATACTCCATTAATTGAAAATTTTAGAATATTTCATAAATCCGTTCATGGCCCAGTTGGCGGTGTAATACAATGATTTTAATGTGGAGAATCCCATGAAATCTTTATATACCAGGTATTGATCTTTCACTATGTTTTGTTTTTTTCTTGAAACACTGGTAGAGTGCATTCTGTATTTTGCCATCGTTTTTTGCAGGGGTTTGCCAACGGGTATTTTCTTCAGTAAATTAAGCCACATCACATGGTCTTCCCGTTTACTGCCTTCCGGGAAATATTCTATCCCGACTCTTTGGGAATCGTACATGGATGAAAGTAAAGAGAGGCGGCATGTTTTCAACAGGTTTTCAAAAGTGACTTCCTTGTCTGCTTTAAAATCTTCAATCTGCGGAATCAGTTCTTCATTACATCTGGCATAATTGGAATAGGCGATCTCTGCATTTTCCTTTTTCATAAATCCTGTCATTTCATCTAAGAAGTTGGGTTCCCAGAAATCATCGGCATCCAGAAAGGTGATGAATCTTCCTGTTGCTTTTTCCAGGGCAAGGTTTCTGGCATGCCCGGCCCCACCGTTTTTTTCAGCGATAGTCAGTTTTACTCTGGGATCATTAATCTTTTGGATAATTTCCACGGAATGATCGGTAGACTGATCATCCGTAATCAGCCATTCCCAGTCTGTAAAAGTTTGATTCATTACAGAAGCGATGGTTTCTTCCAGAAATTTTGAAGAATTATAACAGGGAGTAATAATGGAAACCTCCGGCATACCTATTTTTTTACAAATATAAGATTTTAGAATGGGGTATATTATTGCAGTAATTTTAAGAAAATGGAAATTATATTTCCAAAATCTAAAAAAAATAGTAAAGTTTTTAAAAAAAATCATAATTTTAGGCCTTGAAAAATTTGATATATGAAGAAATTAGCATTACTATTTGCAGGTTTATCATTATTTGTAGCTACAGGATGTAATGATGATGATAATGATACACAGGAATTTCCGCTTGTAGGATTATGGCAGCCTATAAAAGAGGTAGTCACTACAATTCCCGTTAGTGGAAGTGGAGTTTCTGATGAAATTACATATAACGACTGTCAGAAACAATCCAGATGGAGATTTGATGAAGGATCTTCAGGAAAAAGAAACAACGTGGAAGAAAGCCCGAATCCCGGACAGTGTGATACGGTTTTCGAACGTCCTTTCACTTATACCTATAATAAGAGCGACAAAAGAGTGGAGATCAAATACCAGGGAATTGTAACTCCGGATAAAGGAAAAGTAACAACCCTCAATGATACTACATTGAATCTTACTATCGAAGATACTACAGATCCTAATGAATATCATTCTGTAACTTATACATTCAAGAGAATTCCTCAATAATAAGTACTACAAAATATAGCATATCAGATCTCATCTCCGGATGAGATTTTTTATTTCAACCCTTAAGAGAATTAATCCAAAATTAAATTTCCATTTCTTTTAAAATCATTATTTTTGTGAATCTTGATTTGGAAATTTAAAAACTCCAACATCAGAAACTAACATCTAATATCAATAATAAAGTGTTTTACGATCATCAGCAGATAGAAAAAAAGTGGCAGAAATACTGGGAAGAAAATCAAACGTACAAAACTTCCGATGCAACAGATAAACCTAAATTTTATGTTCTCGATATGTTTCCGTATCCATCCGGTGCAGGGCTCCATGTAGGGCACCCGCTGGGATATATTGCTTCTGATATCTATGCGAGATATAAAAGGCATCAGGGATTTAATGTGCTTCACCCGGTAGGATATGACAGCTTTGGACTTCCTGCTGAGCAGTATGCAATCCAGACGGGGCAACATCCTGCGATTACTACTGAGCAGAACATTAACCGATATGAGGAGCAGTTAAGAAAAATCGGTTTTTCATTCGACTGGAGCAGGGAAGTAAGAACTTCAGACGCTTCTTATTATAAATGGACACAATGGATCTTTATTCAGTTGTTCCACTCATGGTATAATAAAAATACAGACAAGGCAGAATCTATCGAAACTTTGATTCAGCATTTTAAAGAAAAAGGAACGGAAGATTTAAATGCCAATCAGAATGAAGAATTAAGTTTCACGGCAGAGGAATGGAACAATGCATCTGATATTGACAAAGAAGATATCTTATTAAATTACAGATTATCCTACAGAGCGGAGACAACGGTCAACTGGTGTCCTGCCTTAGGAACGGTACTGGCAAATGATGAGGTGAAAGACGGAAAATCCGAAAGAGGAGGTTTCCCGGTTTTTCAAAAGAAAATGATGCAGTGGAGCATGAGAATTTCTGCGTATTCTGAAAGATTATTACAGGGGCTTACCACATTAGACTGGCCACAGCCTTTGAAAGATTCTCAGGAATACTGGATCGGAAAATCCCAGGGCGCACAGGTTAAGTTTATGATTGACGGTTTAGAAGCAAAAGAAGGGACTGACAATCATGTAGAAGTGTTTACCACAAGGCCTGATACTATTTTCGGGGCGACATTTATGGTATTGGCGCCTGAAAATCCATTAGTGGAAACAATTACGACTGATGCTCAGAAAGCAGAAGTAGACCATTATATTGAAGAAACTTCCAAGAAAACCGAAAGAGACAGAATGGCTGATGTGAAAAACGTGAGCGGTGCCTTTACGGGAAGTTATGCAATCAACCCTTTCAGCAATGAAAAAATGCCGATCTATATTTCAGATTACGTATTGATGGGATATGGAACCGGAGCGGTTATGGCTGTTCCTGCCCACGATGAGCGTGATCACAGATTTGCAAAGAAATTCAATTTAGAAATTAAAAAGGTTGTTGAAACTGATGAAGATGTTCAGGAGAAATCTTTTGATTCTAAAACCAGCGTTTGTGTCAATTCTGATTTCTTAAACGGTTTAAATTATGATGAAGCAAAAGCATTGATCATTACCGCTATCGAGAGTAAAGGAATCGGGCACGGAACAACCAACTACAGACAGCGTGATGCGATCTTTTCAAGACAGCGTTACTGGGGTGAGCCTGTTCCTATATATTATAAGGATGGAATGCCTTACACCTTACCGAATTCTGCTTTGCCTCTGGAGCTTCCGGAAGTTGAAAAATATTTGCCCACTGAAGACGGAGATCCGCCATTAGGAAATGCAAAAGTTTTTGCGTGGGATGAAACGAATCAGAAAGTAGTTTCTACAGATTTAATTGATGATAAAACAATATTTCCTTTAGAATTATCTACAATGCCGGGCTGGGCAGGAAGCTCATGGTATTTCTTGAGATATATGGATCCTAATGATGATGAGGTTTTTGCTAAAAAAGAATTAACCGATTATTGGGGCCAGGTAGATTTATATATCGGAGGAAGTGAGCACGCAACCGGTCACTTATTATATTCCCGTTTCTGGAACATGTTCCTTAAAGACCGCGGATTTATTAATCATGATGAGCCTTTCCAGAAGTTGATTAATCAGGGAATGATTTTGGGAATGAGTGCGTTTGTGTATAGAATAGACGGAACCAATCAATATGTTTCCAAAAATTTAGCAAATAATTACCAGACTCAGAAAATTCACGTTGATGTATCCTTATTAAAAGGAGCATCTGATGAGTTGGATACTGAGGCGTTCAAACAGTGGAGGCCGGATTATGCTGATGCCGAATTTATTTTGGAAGGCGGAAAATACATCACAGACCGTGAAGTAGAAAAAATGTCCAAGTCTAAATACAACGTAGTCAACCCTGATGATATCTGTGAAGAATACGGAGCAGACGGTTTAAGATTATATGAAATGTTCTTAGGTCCGTTGGAACAATCCAAGCCCTGGAATACTCAGGGGTTAAGCGGAGTATATGGTTTCCTTAAAAAGTTCTGGAATCTATATTTTGATGGAGATAATTTCTCTGTTTCTGATGAAGAGCCAACAAAAGCGGAGTACAAAGTTTTGCATACCTTAATAAAGAAGGTGGTTTTTGACATTGAAAACTTCTCTTTTAATACATCTGTATCTTCATTTATGATCGCTGTCAATGAATTGCAAAAAATAAAATGCAACAAGCGCAATATTCTTGAACCTTTAGCCGTTATTATCTCCCCATATGCACCTCATATCTGTGAAGAGCTTTGGAACTTATTGGGACATGACAATTCAATAGAATTTGAAAAATTCCCTGTATTGAACGAGGATTACCTGGTAGAAGATGAGATTGAATATCCGGTGAGTGTAAATGGTAAAATGAAGTTTAAATTATCCCTATCTGCACAGTTATCTGCCAAAGAAGTGGAAGATTTGGTGCTTCAGGATCAAAAAGTGGTGCAAGTTTTAGAGGGTAAAACACCCAAAAAAATCATTGTGGTGCATCACAGAATTGTGAATATTGTAATTTAAAAAAAAATTAACATTGGTAATTTAAAAAAAATGAGGGGCTAAAATTTTTAAATTTTTAACGTAAATGTTAAAATTAGAGAAAATAAATAATATTTTTAAAAATAATTGTAATATCGAAATCGTATTAAAATTTCTTTATCAAAAAAAACCAAAATGTTTATTTAAGACTCTTGTATTTTAATTAATTTTGCCTTTAATTTACAACCTGTAAAATTTTAAAACAATATAATTTAGTTAAATATGGAAATGAATGTTTCAAAAAATGATGAGCAAGTAGTTGCTAGAAAAGCAGGAGGTTTAAACCCGGCTGTAATTATTCCTATTTTATTCGTTATAGGAGTTTGTATTTATTTATTCGTTCTTGGTAATCCAGGAAACTTCAAAGATGCAGATAAACTTGGTAGTGGTTCTGTAGCTTTCTCTAGTGTTGAAGGAAAAGACATTCACCCAGAGTCGTTTTTAGGAATTATCTACAAAGGAGGGGTTATCGTACCAATCTTGATTACTTTCATGATCACTGTAATCGTTTTCTCTTTTGAAAGATATTTCGTACTTGGCAAAGCTGCTGGTAAAGGAAACTTAGACAACTTCGTAGTTCAGGTAAGAAGCTTATTAAATCAAAACAAAATTGATGAAGCTTTAGAAGAGTGTGACAGACAACAAGGTTCTGTAGGTAACGTAGTGAAAGAAGGTCTTACTACTTACAAAGCTCTATCTCACGATACTACTTTAAATAAAGAGCAAAAAATGGTAGCTCTTAACAAAGCTATCGAAGAAGCTACTACGCTTGAAATGCCAATGTTAGAGAAAAACATGATGATTCTTTCTACATTAGGTACTGTTGCAACGTTAGTAGCACTTTTAGGAACCGTAATCGGGATGATCAAGGCATTCTTCGCATTAGGTTCAGGTGGTGGTACTCCGGATGCTGCTGCACTTTCTACAGGTATCTCTGAAGCATTGATCAACACGGCTTTAGGTATTGGTACTTCAGCTATCGCTATTATCCTTTATAACTTCTTTACATCTAAAATTGATGGATTAACTTATAAGATCGATGAAATCGCTATGAGTATCCAGCAATCTTTCGCTGAATTCAACTAAGAATTTTTAGCAAGGTATTTGCATAAGCAATAAAAGAAGTTTAATTAAAAATAATTCAAAACAATGGCGAGAGTCAAACCAAAAAGACACGGAGTAATTACGGATATGACGGCAATGTGTGACGTTGCATTCCTACTACTTACGTTCTTTATCTTGACCACTCAGTTTAAAAAACCTGACGTGGAGCAGATCAAACCGCCATCTTCAATATCAGAGAAGTTACTTCCTGATGCAAGTTTGATGACTATCAACGCTACTCCGGACGGGAAATTTTATTTCCAGCCGGTAGAAAATGCATCAGAGAGATTACAGCTTTTAGACAAAATGGGTCAGAAATATAACATTACTTTTGACAACAACGAAAAAGCTGCATTCCAGAAAGTACAAGCGATTGGAGTTCCTATGAGCCAATTGAAAAGCTATCTTGATTTGTCAGATGAGGAGCAGAAAAGTTTCAAGAGTCCTACCGGGATTCCTATGGATAGTACAAACAAGCAGTTAGTTGACTGGGTACAGCAGAGTTTAAGCGTAAATCCTGATTATAAATTAGCAATCAAGGGTGACGTTACCACTGAGTATCCTAAAGTTAAAAGCCTGTTTGAGGGTTTAAGAGATATTGATTTTCTTAAATTTTGGTTGATTACATCACAAGAAGGTAAACCTAATGAATAATATCATTTAGAAATGGCAGAAGTACAAGTACAGGAAAAAGGCGCCAAAGGCGGCAAGGTACGTTCCAAGAAACAGAGTACCAGAGTCGATATGACTCCGATGGTGGACTTGGGTTTTCTATTGATTACCTTCTTTATGTTCACAACCACATTTAGTAAACCGAACGTTATGGATTTGGGTCTTCCGGCTAAACCGAAAGATGAAACAAAAAAACCACCTCCAACCGAGATTAAACTTTCTAACTCTATTTCTTTATTATTAGGAAAAGACAATAAGATATTCTGGCATCAGCAAGATAATACATCTTTAACTGATCAGAATCTTAATGAAACTTCTTTCGATAGAGAAGGGATCAGAAAAGTAATCGAGCAGGCAAAAGCAAACGCGGCAGATAAAACCAAATTTACGGTAATTATCAAACCGACTGACGATGCTGTATATAAGAACTTTGTAGATATTCTTGATGAAATGGCTATTACCAAAAGTGAGCAGTACGGTGTTACCGATCTTAAGCCTTGGGAAAAAGCTATTTATGATAGAAAAGTTGGTAACAATGGTGCAGCTCCTGCAGCTACAAAGTAATTAATCATAAAATTGCATTATTATGGCAGATGAAAATGTGTACGGTCAAAATCTTACTTTAGACGAGATCGTATTTGAAAATAGAAATAAGGAATATGGTGCTTATGATCTTAGACATCAGTATCCGAGACTTCTGACAAAATCTTTTATTGTCGGAACAGCATTATTCCTGATTGCGGCTTTGTCTCCTTTCATTTATCTTACGATTAAAAGACTTACTGCACCACCTAAACAAGAAGTGAAGGCTGATCTGGTAGAAATTCTTCAGGAAGATAAAATTATTGAGCAGCCGAAAGAAGAAGAACCACCTCCACCTCCTCCGCCAAAAGAGGAAGAGAAAATTGAAATTATTCAAAACGTGGTTCCTGAGCCTGTAAAAGCTCCTAAAATTGAAACACCACCGCCGCCGATTTCTAAGCAGTTAGAAACGACGACAGGTTTACAAAACCAGGAAGGTGTAAAAGCTCCGGCTTATACTCCTCCACCGCCACCGCCATCTACAGGTACAAGAACTTCAACTGCGGAAGTTAAACCACAGGTTAACGAAAACCAGGTTTATACGGAAGTAGAGCAGACTGCTGAATTCCCTGGAGGTATCAATGCCTTCAGAAATAAAGTGTCAAGCAACTTTGACGGTTCTGCAATGAACGGAGATGAAGGTGCTGTAAAGGCTGAAGTTACTTTCGTAGTAGAAAGAGACGGTAGTATTACAGACGTTAAGGCAAATGGTTCAAATTCTGACTTCAACGCTGAAGCAGTAAGAACGATTAAGTCTATTAAGAATAAATGGACTCCTGCAAAAATTAATGGACAATCTGTACGTTATAGATTCAGATTACCATTGACAATGAATTTTGAAGGATAATTTTATCTTTAAATAATAATTAAAAAAGAGAAGCTTATGCTTCTCTTTTTATTTTTTTTGGTATTTTTGTTATATGATGTTCAATTGGTTATCCCTGATTACGGGACTATTCTATATAGCTTTAGGAATAGTAGTTATCGTTTATAAATTCTTTTTTACACTTCTGGAGCCTGCTATCGCATATATTTTGGGAGCGGTTCTTATTCTGTATGGTATATTCAGGATATACAGAGCAGTATCAAAAATTAAAAATTCAGGAAATGAAGAATAGATTTAAAGCAATCGCATTAGTTGCTTTTAGTGTTATTACGGTAATAAGCTGTAAAAAAGAAGATAAATCTCCGTCTTATCATAAAGGGGATCTTACGATTCTTACCGACGAATCTTTTAAAAGCGTTACAGAAGCACTTGCTGACGGATATATGATTAATTATCCTGAAACCCATATTAAAGTTGTTACGAAAAAAGAAGATTTAGGATTTTTGGATCTGTTGAATGACAAAGCCAGGATTGCTGTTATGTCAAGGGAGTTGAGCCCCGAAGAAGTCAAAAC
Source organism: Chryseobacterium tongliaonense (assembly GCF_041224435.1). Classification (NCBI taxonomy): domain Bacteria; kingdom Pseudomonadati; phylum Bacteroidota; class Flavobacteriia; order Flavobacteriales; family Weeksellaceae; genus Chryseobacterium; species Chryseobacterium tongliaonense. The sequence continues at coordinate 110,416 of NZ_JBGFFD010000008.1, forward strand.
CTATGAGGAACAGGTAGACCTGAAAATTTTACCCGCTAAATTTGCTGCCGATGCAGTAGTGTTTATTGTTCCTAAGAATTCTCCTAAAACAAGTATTTCAATGACGGAGATTCAAAACGGATTAGCGTCTGATAACAAAGAATTTATTTTTGACGGTGCCAATTCCAGTAATTTGAATTTTGTGGCTCAAAAATTGAAAAAACAGCCTAAAGATTTAAAATTCTCAGTGATTCCGGGAAGCAGAAATATTATTGAAGAACTCGATAAATATCCTGATAAAATAGGAGTTATCGGACTTAATACTTTCAGCCGCCCGTATGATAAAGTTTCCGAGCAATTAAGAGATAAGGTGAAGATATTACCTGTCGAAACAAAAGGAAAATTATATACTGCTGATTCTGATGGGTTACGTGAAATGAAATATCCTTTTACCAGAGTTTTATACTTTTTGACCAATGAAGGTAATTTTAATATTGCCAATGGTTTTATAAGATATTCATGCACACAATTAGGCCAAATGATCGTACAGAAAGAAGGTTTGCAGCCTTATAATATCTATAAAAGAGAGGTGCAAATGCGTTAAAAAATATTAAATTAACCTTTTACCCCAAATAATTACACTATTTTGGTCCAAAAATTGTGTAGAATATAAAACTGATTTAGAAAAATATAAAATGAAAGATATAATGAATATGAATGTAAAGAAGATTGCCTTTGGAGCAGCAGTGGTATTTTTTACCAATTTTGCGTTTGCGCAGACACTACAAGACGGTATCAACAGTATTGATAGTGATAAATTTGCACAAGCTAAAAACAATTTCACTGATATGATTGCGAAAGCACCTACAGCTGAAAACTATTTTTATCTGGGAAATACTTTTTTAAGACAAGGAGAACCTGACTTTGCAAAAGCAACGGAAAGTTTTAATAAAGGTCTTGCTGCCGACAGCAAAAGCTACCTTAATAAATTAGGTCTTGCCACAGTAAAACTGGGAAAAGGAGATAAATCTGCAGTTGCTGAAATTCAGAAGATTGTAACAGACTCCAGAGAAAAGGATGCTGAAGTATTGTTCAGAGCAGCAGAAGCTTTGACTTTATTTGAAAAAAACAATTCACCTGATTTAGCAATTCAATTCCTTAATAAAGCAATTGAAAGAGCTCAGAAGAAAGAAGTTCCTGCACACTACTATTATACATTAGGAGATGCTTACAGATTAAAGAGAATGCCTGGAGACGCAATGTCTGCTTATGATAAAGCATTACCTTTAGCTAAAAACAAAGCATCCGTTTATACAAGAATCGGTACTTTATGGATGGCTGCCCAGCAATGGAAGCAGGCTAAAGAAAGTATGGATAAAGCGGTTTCTGTAGATCCAACATATGCACCGGCTTATAAAGCATTGGCTGCCTACGATATCAAATATCAGGAAAATGCTAAAGCTACACAGGATTTGATCAACTATACAAAATATGCTGATGAAGACCCGTATACTCAGTTGGAGATTTCAAAATTGTATTTCACCAACGATGATTATGCCAATTCAAAAGCAATCTTAGATAAGATCTTTGACAAAATCGATGATCCGATTAAATTCAAATTAAGAGCTTATCAGTTATATGCTGACGGAAAATATGCTGAAGCAAAACAAAGCATGGATACTTTTGTATCTCAGGCTGATAAATCCAGAGTACAACCTGCAGACCAGGGATTACAGGGTTTGATCGCTGCCGGTTTAGCTAAAACAGAAACTGATGCAGCTAAAAAATCTGCTTTAACGACTGAAGCGCAACAAAAAGTGGCAATTGCTAAAGCTGCCAAAGATGAAACCATGAAGTGGGATATGGAATTGGCAAAAATTTCCGGCGGTGGAGCTTCTCAGGCAAGTGCAGATTCAGGGCCTACAAACCCAACGATTGAAGCATTGAAAAAGCAGGTAGCAGCTAATGCTCAGGATTCCGATGCATTGTTCAAACTGGCTACGGCTTACCAGGATGCTAAAAACTGGAATGGAGCTATCCTGACATGGCAGAAAATGATTGCATTGCTTCCGGATTGGGCTCCGGCTTATTACAGCCAGGGATATTCTTACCAACAGGCGGGAAATAACGATGCTGCAAAATTATCTTATGAAAAATTCATCAGTACGGTAAAACCGGCTGATATGGAAGCTAACAAACAAACTTTAGCTTATGCTTACTTTGCGGTAGCTTATATGAATAAAGATTCTGATCTTGCTAAAGCTAAAGACTATGTAGCAAAATCTTTACAGTTAGATCCTACCTATCAGGATGCTGTAAAATTGAATGCAGAGATCAACAAATAATTTAAAATTTAAATTATAGATATTAAAACTTCCCATCCGTAATGTTTGGGAAGTTTTTATTTTAAGCCTTACCTTTGAAAATATGAAAACAGATATACTTGCTTTTGGAGCACATCCTGATGATGTAGAGCTGGGATGTGGCGGTACTATTGCCAAATTGGTTTCGGAAGGTAAAACATGCGTTATTGTAGATCTCACTAAAGGTGAAATGGGTACCAGAGGTACGGATGAAACGAGAAAAGAAGAAGCTGCCGATTCTGCAAAGATTTTAGGGGTTTCTGCAAGAGAGAATCTAGGAATGAAAGATGGCTTCCTTGTCAATTCTGAGGAATATCAGATGAAGATCGTAAAAATGATCCGCAAATACCGCCCTGAAATCGTCTTGGCCAATGCAATTGATGATAGACATCCGGACCATGCAAAAGGAGCGAAATTAGTATCCGATGCGTGCTTTTTAGCCGGATTAAGAAAAATTGAGACTGTGGAAGATGGAGAAAATCAGGAAGTATGGAGACCGAAACATATTTTCCACTACATACAATGGAAAAATATACAGCCGGAATTTGTTATCGATATTTCTGAGCATCTTGATAAGAAATTAGAAGCATGTAAGGCATTCAAAACCCAGTTTTATGATCCGAATTCGAATGAACCGGTGACTCCGATTGCAACGAAAGACTTCTTTGAGAGCCTGACTTATCGTGCTCAGGATTTAGGGCGTTTATCGGGAGTTGCTTACGCTGAGGGCTTTACAACTGAGAAGCTGATTGCACTGAAAAATTTTGATGGAATTGTTTTGTAATTAAAAATTCTTTCCTATATTTGCAACCACAAAACGGTGATTGTAGCTCAGTTGGTTAGAGCGTCGGATTGTGGTTCCGAAGGTCGGGGGTTCGAGACCCCTCATTCACCCAAAATTTAAGTCCCGCTAAGGTTTTAGCGGGATTTCTTTTTTTATTAATCTTATCTTTCTATTTCAACTATTTAAAATTCAGTTACAGATTATTTAAATAATCTTCGTTAGTCAATCGACACATTTTTTATTCGATCCCCTTATTTTGGCATTAAGCCATACTTTTTCTTTGTATTTCCCTTAATTATAAAAAACATAAATAAATATATGATTGTGTTTGGTTTTTAATGTTTTATATTATGAGATAACTAGTATAAAGAACAATCCCTGGGTTATTTTTTTCGTTGCCAAATACCATTCTGCATTTGATATTATTTTCTAGATTTGTAAAAAACGAAACCCATAAATTAAACATCCATGAAAAACTCTCTACTTCCAAAAAAATCAATTTACTCTCATTTTCATAAAATAAATAAGCTTGTTTATGTCGTCATATTTATAAGTTGTTTAGGTTTTGCGCAGAATAGAGAAGTCTCTGAAATTTATTATACTCCCAATGGAATATTTGACCAGGTTTTTGATAGTCAGGGCCGGGTATTTAAATTATCTGAAATTGAAACTATAAGACCTCATTCTACAGAAAATGGAAAGACAATATTAAATGCACAGTCTTTCTCATCAGGTATTTTTGAGCTTTATTTTGAAAATGGAAGTGGTATGGAAACTGTTGGGAATGCGATTCATGATCAAAGACGAGCTGTTATACTTCAGGCATTTCTGGATATTTCTGATTTTATCAATACTCCTTTAAAAAATACAGGAAACAACACTAAGGTGAAGTTTTGGATACGAAACCCGGCGGCATTAGGTTTATCCTCAAATACAGGCAGCTCTGCAGGTGCCTTTTATAGCTTTCCGACATTTTCAGCAGGAATTAGTAATCAAGGTATGGACTTTGGCGGAATTTTAGATAATGAAATATGGAAGACAATACACACCGGAGTTGATTCATATTCTAATACTGTTTTTCCCGTTATTAACACTAATAATACCGGTAATTTCTATCATGGTTGGGCATGTTTCAATTTTTCAGGAACAGTAAACTGGAATTTAGATTATAACAAATATAATGCTGCCACTTCATACCCTTCTAATTATCTTGATTTTTATTCAACAATAATTCATGAAGTTACGCATTCCTTAGGGTTTAATAGTTTAATGAGGTATAACGGGAACAGCACTTTCTATAATAATCCTGGAAATTATTTTACGAGATATGATAAAAATTTAAAAACAAGTTCAGATTTGGCATTAATTACAAACACTTCAGCAACTGGTGGCCAAATGTATGGTTTTAATTATAATTCAGCTATTCCGGGTCCTGTTTTATATCCGAGCTGTAGTGCATTTCCACCGGAATTTAATGGCAATAGTGGTTCTTTTAATTGTTCAGGTTCTATGAAATATGTCGGTAATGTTACAGTACCTGTTTACACTCCGTCCTGTTTTGAAAATGGAGGCAGTTTAAGTCATTTTGAAGACGCCTGTTACAACGGAAATTCTAATGATCAGTATTTTATGATGAGTGACAGGGCTTCCGGTCTTTTTGCTAAAAGAACTTTAACAAATGAAGAAAGACAGGTATTATGTGATATTGGTTATAGTCTTCAAGGTACTTTTGGAAACATGAGTAACTTTACCTACAAAAATTATGGTGTTGCAAATTGCGCAGGAATTTCGGTTGGCGGAGTTAATGACGGCTTTTTAAATGGAGTTTACGCTTTTCAGGGTAATGCAGGCACAAATATTAGTGTAGATGGAATATTGAATAATGATTATATCAGTGGTTCATCGTCCAATTTGAGTTTTGAATTTGTTCAGGATTTATATGATCCGGATGCGGTTATATCAGGAATTACCTCCACTTCATTTGTATTCAAATCTTATGTTCCGGGTGTACATTTATTGCGCTATGTTCCGTTTGACAGTAGTAGCGGGCAGCGTGGAAACATTACCTATATTTATGTAAATGTTTTTAATAATTGTACAAATGCTACTCAACCCAATTTAGTTAGAAATGGTGATTTTGAAGAGCACAATTATGTTCCTACTTATACAAGTCAAATGTATAAATCTTGTGGCTGGCAATGTACAAGTTATTTTCCGTCACCTGATTATTTAAATTCAGATTCAACATATCCACATGTGAGTATTCCTTCAAATATTTTTGGTAATCAATCAGATAAGATCAGCGGGAACCATGCTTATGCCGGAATGTTTGTATCACCAAACCGACCGACATTACTACAAAATGTCTATAGTGAATCTTTAAAAACCGAATTAACGAGTTCTTTGCTGCCGAACACTAAATATCAATTATCTTTTGATGTATCAAAGGCTGATAATTATTTAGCAAATGGCATAAAATTTCAGGCATTTATTACTGATGTCAACTTAGAGTTAACAACAGGCGGAATTATTCCGGTTTCAAATATAACTTCTGATAAAGTTTTTTTGACAAATCCGACTTTTTCAGGTTCTGCTTCGGCAACTGAATGGGAAACAATCACTTTTACATTTACAACCGGCAGCAATCCTAATTTAAAATATCTCCATATTGGAGGGTTAAATAATGTGCAATTTCAAAATAGTAATGGTCCTGACACTTATTACTATTTAGACAATGTTTCTCTAATTCCTGTTTCAGAACTTGGATTATCAACATCAGATTTTGAGAGCAACGATATTGAAATTTTTCCAAATCCTGCCAAATCAATAATTACGATTACAAATTCAAACTCAAATATAAAATCTATTGAACTTTATGATAGAGCAGGAAGAATTTTAAGATCTGAAAAAGTCAATAAAACAGAAATTCAACTTGATATATCAAATTATCAGGTAGGAACTTATGTAGTTAAGGTAACTACCGATAACGGAAGTATATCTAAAAAAATTATTAAAGACTGATAAATTTAAGGGGCAAGATTAGAGACCTAGCAATATCTATAAAGGTACACTTCAATAGTGTACCTTTTTTATAATAAGTGAATCTTTATAGTATATAGTAATGCATAAAAAAAGCATCCGGGAAGATGCTGTGTTTTTAAAATGTTTGTTTATTCTTTATACCTCGTCGTCTGAATCTATTGTAAAAGATCTGCTCTTGAAGTCTTTGTCATGTTTTTCTGAAATTACATCCTCACCTTTTTCATTAATGATAAAATCTGTAGACTCATTAAACATTTCCTGGAAATTTTTAAAATCTTCCTTATAAAGGTAAATTTTATGCTTTTCAAATGTTGCCTCTCCGTTGTCTCCGAAATTCTTTTTACTTTCGGTAATTGTAAGATAATAATCCCCTGCTTTCGTCTCACGCACATCAAAGAAATAAGTTCTTCTTCCTGCTTTTAACACCTTCGTGAAAATTTCATTTTCATGGCGTTCCTTGTATTCACTCATTGTTAGATATTTTTTAATCTTGTTAAGAACAAATATAAAAGATTTCTTTTAATCACAAAATTTTTTTTATGATTTATTTAACAATTTTGAATGAAACGGCTATGCGGTTATTGAATTGGCAATTTCGGTAAGATTAATAATTTTATCTGCTTTTTGTGCGCTAGACTCTCTGTGTGTGATGATTATGGAGGTAGCGTTCCTGATTTTATTTTCTATATTTTCGAGGATATTTTGCTCTGTTTCGGTATCTAAAGCCGATAGAGAATCATCAAAAATGATGATGTTCGGGTCTTTAATTAAGGCTCTTGCGATACAAATTCTTTGCTTCTGACCTCCCGAAAGCATCACTCCGCGTTCTCCAACCATGGTTTTGTACTGATCTTTAAACTCAATGATGTTTTTATCAACATCGGCAATTTTTGCATACTCAACCACTTTTCCATGAGACGGATTGTCAATGGCAAAACCGATATTGTTTTCAATAGAATCAGAGAATAAATAGCTTTCCTGAGGAATATATCCGATGAAATTCCTGTAATTATCGAGATTGTGATCTTTGAGGTTTTTTCCGTCGATAAGGATTTCTCCTTCCGTAGGATCAATCAGGCGGCAAAGAAGCAGTGCCAGCGTGGATTTTCCGCTTCCGGTTTTCCCCATTATGGCGAGAGATTGTCCGGCATTGATTTTAAAGCTTAAATTTTCCAATGCTTTAATTCCGGTATTAGGATAAACATAAGAAACATTTCTGAACTCAATATCTCCTTTAATAGGATAGCTTTCGAAATTTTTATTAACGATATCCGATTTTTTATCCAGAAATTCATTAATCCTCTGCATTGATGCTTCAGCCCTTTGATTCACTGAAGTTACCCATCCTACCATTGAAAACGGAAATATTAAAGTATTGATATACATGAAAAAGTCAGCAATTTTACCAATACTCAGCTCACCGGCAATATATTTTTGGCCGCCAATGACAATGATCGCAACATTTAAAAGCCCGATTACGAATAAAATAATAGTAAAAAAATATGCTTCTGTTTTTGCTAAATCAAGGGCTTTGTCTTGGTAATCAGTGACTTTAATGCCGTAGTTTTTTTTAATATAGTTTTCTCTGGCGAAAAATTTCACAACTCTGATTCCTGAAAAGCTGTCCTGTACAAAAGTCGAAATCCCGGATTGGCTTTTCTGCATAATTTTAGACTTTTTATTGATGATTGAGCTCACCTTAAAAATAAGATAAGATAAAATCGGAAGCGGCAGCAATGTCCATAAAGTCATTGATACGTCCGTTTTGATCATGTAAATACTGGTGATAAGAAGAAGAACAATCAGGTTAACAACATACATTACTCCGGGGCCCAGATACATTCTTACCGCTACAATATCCTCACTTAACCTGTTCATTAAATCTCCGATGGTAGTTTGCTTATAATCCGTAAGAGATAATTCCTGATAATGTCTGTAAATTTTATTTTTCAGCTCATATTCAATTCTTCTGGATGCTACAATGATTGTTTGTCGCATCATAAAGGTGAAAAATCCGGTTAATAATGAACAGCCTACAATAATGGCAACGTAAATTAATACCTGCCTGTTAAAACCCATATGTCCTCCTTTAGTAAGTTCATCTACTGATTTTCCTACAAACTGAACCTTATAGGTATTAAAGAAATTACTGGCTATGATGAATAACAATCCCCAAAACAACAATATTTTGTGCTTCCAGAAATAGGGGTTTAACGTTTTTAGAGCTTTCATAAAGTTTTACAAAATTACAAAAATACCCGCATACTACGAATTGCATAAATTTTAAATTTTGTATCTTTGCAGCCATAAAAAAGCTCTTTGAATGTTAGGAAGACGACAAATCCGTGAAAAAGTAGTAGAAAGTGTGTATTCATACTACCAAAATCCTTTAAAGTTTGATGTTTTAGAGAAAAACATGTTCTCTGGAATAGAAAAAATCTATTATCTTTACATCTATGAGCTCAATTTTCTGGTTGCTCTTAAAGAATTAGCAGAAAATCAGATTGAGATCGGAAAGAATAAGTATATTAAAACTGATGCTGATATAAATCCTAATCAGAAATTTATCAGCAATCAGGTATTGATTAAACTTGAAGAAAACCCTGAAAGATTATTTTTTACCGGCCAGCACAAGCAGCTGAAATGGGATTTACATGATGATCTGCTGGTAAAAACCTTCCAAAGGATTACTGCGGGAAAACGTTATCAGGATTTTATGAAAGAAGATGGATATTCTTTCGAAGAAGATCAGAAATTCATTGGAAAACTGTTTTTAAGGTATATTGCTGAAAATGAAGATTTTCATGAATATCTTGGTGACAAAGAATTGACCTGGTATGATGACATTCATATTGCCAATTCTATGGTTCAGAAAACAATTGGTTTCCTTAAAGAAAATGAAGAAAGCAGAACGCTGATCAAAATGATTAAGGATGAAGAGGATAAAACTTTCGCGGCTAAACTTTTAAGAGATACCCTGAACAACTGGGAAAATAACGAAAAGACATTAGCTGAAAGACTGGAAAACTGGGATCTGGAAAGAGTTTCTTTAATGGATAAGGTTATTTTGTCAACCGCATTATCAGAGCTTGATAATTTTCCTTTTACCCCTTCAAGAGTAATTATTAATGAATATATAGAGATCGCTAAAGTATTTGCTACCGACAGATCCAATATCTTCATTAATGGAATTTTAGATAAATATTGTAAAGATCAAAATAGAATTTAACATGAAAAAGACGTTATCAATTATCGCTTTGTCTATTATAGGCTTTGGTTTAGTTTCCTGCAAAAAAGAAAGCAAAGAAGTTCAGGGAGCTGAAACTTCAACTACAGACTCTACTGCTGCTGTAACCACTCCAGCCGATTCTGCTGTAGCTCCGGTTTCTGAAACACCTGCTGTAGCACCGGTTTCTAACCAGCCATTAACATCAATTGCTTTATCAGAAAGTAACTTTAATTTTGGAAACATTAAAAAAGGGGATAAAGTAGAGCACATTTACGAAATTACCAATACCGGTACCAACCCGCTTGTAATTTCAGAAGTAAAGCCGGGATGCGGATGTACGGTTCCTGAATTTACTAAAGAGCCTGTTTTGCCAGGTAAAAAAGGAAAAATCACCTTACATTTCGATTCTACAAATTTTGACGGAAACGTAAATAAATTTGCTGATGTATATGCAAACGTAGATAAAGCTCCTATCAAATTAACATTCACTGCGAATATTCAACCATAATAAAATGAATATGTTAACAATCTTTTTACAGGCACAGCCACAAGGTTCATCATCAATGATGCTGATCATGATGGGTGTGATGTTTGTAGGTTTTTATTTCTTAATGATAAGGCCTCAAATGAGAAAACAGAAGCAGGAAAAAAACTTTCAGGAAACGCTTAAAGTAGGGACCAGAGTTGTGCTTACCTCAGGTTTACACGGAAGAATTGCTCAGGTTCAGGATGATGGATTCATTATCGAAACTTTATCTGGAAAATTAAAATTCGAAAAAGCGGCTGTTTCAAGAGAATTTACAGAAACCCGTTTCGGAGATAAAGCAAAAGCAGCTGAAAAGACTGTTGAGAAAAAAGAAATTGAAACTGAAAAGAAATAATTTTTTTAGTTTTAAAATATTTCGTTTCGGCGGGGTGAGCTTTGCTCACCCCGCCGAAACTTTTTATACATGATAAGATTATCCTTAGCGGAAATCTGATCTTCTATATTTATCAGCGGAAAAATTAGTAAAATTAATATTTAATAAAAAATTATCTTTACCCAATGAATCAAAACACAGGCAAAACTGTTCTCATTCTGGGCGCAAATTCAGATGTTGCCAAACAATGCATCTGGCAATATGTTGAAAAAGGATTTTCCGTAACAGCAGCTTCCCGGAATACAAAATCACTGGAAGAATTTGTAACAGAAAACGAACTGGAGTCAAAAGTTTCGGTTTTACATTTTGACTCTGTGGATTTTGACTCTCATCAGAAATTTTATAATGAACTTTCTATAAAACCCCATATTGTTGTTTATGCAGCGGGATTTTTGGTTGATAATGAAAAAGCACTGAAAGATTTTAAAGGAGCTCAACAGATGATGCTGGTCAATTATATGGGAGCTGTTTCCATTCTGAATATTATCGCGACGGACGAAAGCAATAAAAATTTAGAAAGGATTATCGGATTGTCATCACTTTCAGGAGTGAGGGGAAGAAAAAGTAATTTTGTTTATGGAAGTACAAAAGCTGCGTTTACAACGTATTTAGCTGGTTTAAGGCAGGCATTGGCTTCAAGGAACATCAAAGTCAATGCCTTGGTAATCGGATATATTAGAACAAAGATTAATGAAGGCTTACAGTTGAATGAATCTTTAATTATGGAGCCGGATTATGTGGCAAAATTCATTGTGAATGCAGGGAACTCCTTCACTATTGTTCCGAATTTTAAATGGAAGATGATTTATTTAATTCTGAAAATATTGCCGGAGAACCTGGTGGCGAAACTTCCATAAATTTAGATAATTACTCATTTCCCTGCAATAATTCCAACCCCTTCATCATATCAATTCCCTTTCCCAGAACAGGTTTAAATAAATCTCCTTTTTCTTTTATTCTTTCCAAAGCATTATGAATAGTATAATCTGTTGGTTTCAAGCCCGGTTTCAATTCATCCCATTCCAAAGGCATGGAAACAGAGGCTCCTTCTTTAGGCCTTAAACTGTATGCACTCGCTAAAGTTTGTCCGGTTCTGTTCTGAAGGTAATCGAGATAAATTTTCTTATCATTTCTTTTCTGTAAGCTTCTTTCCAGCGTGGTGATTTCAGGAAGCTGCTCATTGACCTGCTTCATCAGGATATGGGCGAAATCTTTTACCTGGTCAAAATCATACTTTCCTCCCATAGGAATATAAATATGAATTCCCGTGCTCCCGGAAGTTTTGCAGTACCCTTTGATTTTAACCGAATCTAAAACCACTTTTACCTGAAGTGCGACTTCAATCACATCATCAAAAGTATTTTTCTTTGAAGGGTCGAGATCTAAAACAAGGTAACCCGGATGTTCCAGGTCAGGTAGGGCACTGTTCCATGGATTGAGATCGATACAGCCTAAATTATTGAGATAAGCGAGGGTAGCTTTGTCATTACAGTAAATATAATCAATGTATTTATCATTAGATTCGGAATAAACTTCCGTGGTCTTAACCCAGTCAGGAATATTGTCACTTGCATCCTTCTGATAGAAACTCTGTTCTTCAATTCCGTTGGGAAAACGGTTTAATGATAACGGACGGTTTTTTAAATGAGGTAAAATATATTCGGCAACAGACTGATAATATTCAACCACATCACCTTTTGTAATACCATCTTTCGGAAAATAAATTTTATCCTGATTGGTGAGCTTTACCATATGTCTGTTTAATGTAATTTCTTTCTCTTTTTCAGAAGAAGTTTCGGTTTTTTTTGACGTTTTAGCTTTCATTTCTTTTGATTTTTTGCTGATTGGGATTACATCATTCATTGAGTCTGCAATTTCTTCAGGGTCTTTATCTTCACGGATCGCCACAAATACCGGATGCCGGAAAATACCGTCTTTTGTGATTTCTGAATATTTTATTTCACAAACCAGCTCAGGTTTTACCCAGGTTACAGGCATATTGGTTTTAGGAATATTCTCAAACGGGGACTTTTTAATAACCATTTTTTCAAGTCGTTCGTGCAGCTGTTGTAAAGATTCACTGTTAAAGCCTGTTCCCGTATGTCCGGAATAAGTAAGTTTTCCATCAATATATTTTCCTAAAATCAAGGCTCCGAAACCTTTTCTTGAACCACGGGGTTCGGTAAATCCGCAAATAATTGTTTCTTCAGTATTGGTGAATTTTATTTTAAGCCAGTCGCTGCTTCTGTGATTTTCGAGATAAATGCTGTCTGATTTTTTGGCGATCATTCCCTCCAGTTTCATTTTTTTCATCTGGTTGAAAAAATCAATACCGCGCTCAGGCATATGGTCACAATATTTGATCACATCGGTTTCGGTTAATGCTTCCTTTAATAATTCTTTTCGTTGAATAAGCGGAAGATCTTCTGTGGAGTGCCCATTAAGCCAAAGCAGGTCAAAAACCTGATAAACCAATGCTAAATTGGGGTTATCACCGATCTGCTGTAATAGCTGAAAACTGGGCCTTCCCTCATCATCGTAAGCTACGATTTCACCATCCAGAACCATCTCATGTTTTTGCTGATCAAAATCACGGGATATTTTTTCAAATTTTGACAGAAAGGAAATTCCGTTACGGGAGTAAAAGAGAGGAGTATCATTTCTAAGATCTGTGATAGCCCTGTAGCCATCCCATTTGATTTCAAAAACCCAGTCCTTATCATCAAATGCTTTTTCAAAGGTTTTGGTAAGCATCGGCTTAATGAAATCCTTGAGCTTTCTCTCGTTGGTTAGAGAATTAAAATTTCTGAATCTCCTTTCTGAAGCAGAAGTTATGACTTCTTTTTGCTGTTTTTCAGGCTTTTTTTTTCCTCTAAAAATTTCGTTACCAAAGATTTTGAAGATGTATTTTTCTCTGCGTCGTAAGGACTTTCTGCAAACTCATCCTTATGTTTGATCAGCAGCCAGGCGTTATCTTCAGTATTTTTCATTTTTACAAGGGCAAATTCTCCTTTAAGTTTTTTACCGTGTAAAATAAATTTTAAGGAACCTGCATGTAATTCTTTTAGCAATTCTTTCTCATCAGAAAGTTTACTGGTTTCATCTAAGGGCTCGTAGGTTCCGCTGTCCCAGACTTCAACCTGTCCTGCTCCGTAATTTCCTTCCGGAATATTTCCTTCAAAATCTTTATAATCATAAGGATGGTCTTCTACCATCATAGCCAGACGTTTATCTTTCGGGTCCAGTGACGGACCTTTTGGGACTGCCCAGCTTTTTAAAACACCTTCCATTTCTAAACGGAAGTCATAATGAAGCCGGGTTGCAGCATGCCTTTGGATCACAAAAATAAGCTTGTCTTTACTCTTTTTTGCTTTGCCCTTAGGTTCGCTGGTTTCATCGAATTTCCGTTTTTTATTATAATCTTTGAGAGCCATTATGATGCGGTTTTAGATTTGGGGTTTTGTAAACTTGCTTTTAACTGAGCCATAAGGTCAATTACTTTGCCTTCTTTAGCAGGCGCAGCCGGTTTGGCTTTCACATTCTTACCTTTGGCTTTTTGTTTGATAATTTTCATTAAAGACTCAGAATAAGTGTCTTTATAAACTGTAGGATCAAAATCTTCAGATAATTGCTTGATAAGGCTTACTGCCATTTTGAGCTCGGCCGGTTTCGGGGCTTTTTTTGCCGGGATTTTCAGGTCTTTGTAATCTCTGATTTCCTGATCGAATCTTAAGCGGTTTAAAACCAAGATCTCATCGTTGTAAGGCCGGATCATCCCGATCGCTTCACTTTCACGAAGGACAAAAGTTCCAACACCTACCATTTTAGTTTCCTGAAGAGCTTTTATCAGAAGCCTGTAAGCATTTTCACCGTTTTTCTGAGGTTCCAGAAAATAGGGGGTTTCAAAATAAACACTGTCTACTTCCACTTCTTTTACAAAATGTTCTATAGCAAGTATTTTGGTTTTCTCGGGACTTGCCGCTTCATAGTCTTCATCTTCCAGAACGATATATTTATCATCCATCAGATAAGCTTTAACGATGTTTTCCCATTTTACTTCTTTTCCTGTTTTTTCGTTGACTCTTTTGAATTTAATATTAGAAAAATCGGATTTGTCAAGCATATCCAAATCCAGTTTACTGGTTTCCGTCGCAGAATAAATCTTAACAGGAATATTGACTAAACCAAAGCCAATGGCACCGTTCCAAATTGCTTTCATTGTCTTACGTTTGAGTAAAAGCGTGCAATGATTGTGCCGAGTAAAAAATATTATTTAAATGTGGTATTTTAATTTAATGAGTTTCTTCTAAATATTGATTGAATCCCTTTTTTTAGGTATTTAAAATATTTTTTTAAAAGAATTCTTGATGATACTTCATTAAAATTTAAAGTGATTTCTAATATTTTTTGTTCCATGTTTAAAATAAGAAAGGTTCTGGTTTTATTTATGCCTAAATTTTTTTCTTCAGGAGCCGTGACAGGCAAGTTAGTTTTATAAAAATAAAAAAGCGGAGAAATTTCCCCGCTTTAAATTTTATGCTTTTAAATTCAATTTTAATTCCAGTTCATCAAGCTGTTCATTGGCGATAGAGGCAGGTGCATCGATCATCACGTCACGCCCTGAATTATTCTTAGGGAAAGCGATGTAATCCCTGATCACTTCGTTTCCGTCAAGAATCGCTACCAGACGGTCAAAACCGAAAGCCAAACCACCGTGAGGCGGTGCTCCGTACTTGAAGGCATTCATTAAGAACCCGAACTGTGCTTCTGCTTCTTCTCTGCTGAATCCTAATAAATCGAACATTTTAGATTGAAGGTCTTTATCAAAAATCCTGATAGAACCACCTCCGATTTCGTTTCCGTTCAGCACCATATCGTAGGCATTTGCTCTTGCTTTTCCCGGGTCTGTTTCCAGTAAATGAATATCTTCAGGTTTTGGAGAAGTGAACGGGTGGTGCATGGCATGGAATCTCTGGGTATCTTCATCCCATTCCAAAAGCGGGAAATCAACTACCCAAAGTGGTGCAAACTCATTCCCTTTTCTTAGTCCCAAACGGTTCCCAAGCTCCATTCTCAAAGCCGAAAGCTGTGCTCTTACCTTGTTTTCGTTTCCGGAAAGAATCAACATTAAATCTCCTTCTTTTGCGCCAAATTTTTCAATGATTTTAGAAAGATCTTCTTCATTGTAGAATTTATTTACAGAAGAAGTTTTCACTCCGTCATTCTGGAATTTTGCCCAAACCATTCCTGATGCTCCGATCTGTGGACGTTTAACCCAATCCACCAGTTCGTCTATCTGCTTTCTTGTATATTCTGCACAGCCTTCTACATTAATTCCCACGACCAGTTCCGCATCATCAAATATTTTGAAGTCTTTTCCTTTGACAAGCTCATTTAATTCTACGAACTCCATTCCGAAACGGATATCCGGTTTATCGTTTCCGTACTTTCTCATGGCCTCTGCGAAAGTCATTCTAGGGAAATCTCCAAATTCCTGGCCTGTAATATCTTTTAAAAGAGTTTTGGTCATTCCTTCGAAAACATTCATTACATCTTCCTGCTCCACAAAAGCCATTTCACAGTCGATCTGGGTGAATTCCGGCTGTCTGTCGGCTCTTAAATCCTCATCACGGAAACATTTTACAATCTGAAAATATTTATCCATTCCGCCTACCATCAAAAGCTGTTTGAAAGTCTGCGGAGATTGCGGCAATGCATAAAACTGTCCCGGGTTCATTCTGCTTGGAACCACGAAGTCTCTTGCACCTTCAGGAGTAGACTTGATCAAAACAGGAGTTTCCACTTCGATAAATCCTTCTTCAGAAAGATAATTTCTCACCTTCTGTGCCATTTTGTGACGGAAGATTAGTTTATCTTTTACCGGATTTCTTCTGATATCCAGATAACGGTATTTCATTCTTAGCTCTTCACCGCCATCAGTTTCATCTTCAATAGTGAAAGGCGGAAGCTGAGAATCATTAAGAATGGTAAGTGTTTCAACTAATATTTCAATTTCCCCGGTAGGAATATTAGGGTTTTTGCTTACCCTTTCGATTACCTTTCCGGAAACCTGGATCACAAATTCGCGGCCAAGTTTTTTAGCCTCTTCCATCAATTGAGCGGAAGAACGGTCCTGATCCAGAACCAGCTGGGTAATTCCGTAACGGTCACGAAGATCTATCCAAATCATAAATCCTTTATCACGAATGGTTTGTACCCATCCTGAAAGTGTAACTTCTTCATTAAGATTCTTTAGAGATAATTCTCCGTTGGTGTGCGTTCGAAACATAGTTTGTTGTTTAAAGTTCAATGTTTTAAGGTTTATGATTCAATCTTTGAAGTATTGAAGTTTTTAAACCTTGAATTACGGGTGCAAAGATAAGATTTTTGCATGTTTTAAAAACAAAAAAACTTCCGAAAGGAAGTTTTTAAGATGGTATTTCTTATGTTTTATTTTAAAATTGCAGTAAGAGCGGCTTGTTTGTATTTTACGGAAAAGTCTTTTGCCGTTTCTCCGTTTCCGTTTTTTGCATTTTTATCAGCTCCTTTTTTCAATAATGTTTTAGCCATAGTAGCATTTCCATACATTCCCGCTATCATTAAAGGGGTCTGACTGTTACATGCTTTGTTTACATCTGCATTATTGGCCAGCAGATAATTGAAAACATTTTTGCGGTCATGCTTTACACTGAATGAAAGAAGGGTATAAGATTCTTCTTTTATACTAAAGCATTTATTGTAATCGGCTTTAGAAAAAGCAGCTTTAAAAACGTCGATATTATCCGTCTGGAAAGCTTTTCTCTGCTCTTTTGACATCTCCTGGCCAAATAAGAAACTGGTCATCAAAAAGATTCCGAATACTAAGGTAGTAGAGATTATTTTTTTCATGAATTTTAATTTATAAAAAGATGAAGCTAATTTATGATTAATATTTTATTTATTATACATTCTGGTCAAAGCTTTTTATAATGTTTCATTTATATTGCTTTTGAACGCAAAAATTCATGAGTTATCAGCTAATCTTTTACATATTCTAAAATATCTCCCGGCTGGCAGTCTAATGCTTTACAAATAGCCTCCAGAGTTGAAAGTTTTACGGCTTTTGCTTTTCCCGTTTTTAAAATGGAAAGATTTGTCTGCGTGATTCCTATTTTCTCGGCAAGTTCCTGTGATTGCATCTTGCGCCTGGCAAGCATTACATCTACATTAATGATGATCGGCATATTTAAATCGTTAAGTCAGCCTGATTTTGAAGCTCCAGTCCTTTTTTGAAAAATTCCATAATGAAATAGACCATAATACCCAGAAATAAAAGAAAGAGACAGGTGGTCAGCATCATGCCATCGAGCCCGAGGTTAAAAACAAAAAGACAGATGATAATATATACAGGCATATACAGAATATTTGTCCACGAGAATTTTCTCAGCCATTTGATAACATCTCTGTTGAAGAGTATTTCTTTACTCATCCCGTTAAAAATCTTATAAGCAAAAAAGAAAAACAGGCAGAAAAAAACATTTTGGAACAGATGATTCAGGAATGTATTCAGACTAAAAATGCCGGTGAGCATCTGCTGATCTGAAAACGGATATTTAAACCTGAAATATAATTTTTCCTGTACAATTTTTCCACCCCATTCAATAGAGTCACCTACATAAAATGTTTCTGGAAAAAGATGGCTTCCGGTTTTCAGGTTATAATAGCATACCGTAAATCCAACAAGTTGATACACCGTATGAAAAGCAATAATTACAAATAAAAGTAAAAGCAGCCAGCTTATAGCTGTTGATAAAGATTTTTGTCCAAATAATTTCATAACGCAATATTTATTTGTTGTAAATATATAAATATTTATCGTAAAACAATAAATATTTTAAAATATTTTTCAGCTTCAGGAAAAATGTTCCGACAAGATCTTCGATTCTTACCTTTATTAAAGGCCGAATTTGTATTTTTGGGACACACGAGAAAAAATGAAAAAGTATATTAATTTCCTTAAGAAAGCTTTCAGCGGTGAAGATGTAGATTATACACAGATAAGTATTAGAAGTGCTGTATTGCTTCTTGCTATTCCCATGATGCTGGAAATGGCCATGGAGTCTGTATTTGCTTTGGTCGATTTATATTTTGTAGGCCATCTTAAAGAGAGCGGATTTGCCATACAAACAGTAGGGCTCACGGAATCTGTTCTTTCCATCATGTATTCCATTGCGATAGGAATGAGTATGGCCGCAACAGCGATGGTAGCGAGAAGGGTTGGTGAAAAAAATCCGGAGCAGGCTTCGAGAAGCGCAGCTCAGGTTTTACTGGTATCTTTTGCCGTTACTTTCCTGTTGAGTCTGCTTGGTGTAATCTATGCTGAGGAAATTTTGATACTGATGGGATCCAAACCTGAAGCCGCCGCTTACGGTAAAGATTTCACAAGGATCATGATGGCAAGCAGCGTTATTATTATGCTTTTGTTTCTAATTAATGGTATTTTCAGGGGAGCAGGAAATGCAGCCATTGCCATGAAGAGCCTTTGGATCGCAAATATTGCCAATATTATACTTTGTCCGGTCCTGATCAACGGTTTTGGGCCTGTTCCTGCGATGGGTTTAACCGGTGCTGCTCTGGCTACTACGATCGGGAGAAGCATAGGGGTTATCTACCAATTGTACCATCTTCTGATTGCCGATACCCAAATCAGGATCAAACTCAATTATTTTAGACCAGACATTAAGCTGATACAATCTGTAGTGAAAATTGCAACTCCCGGTATTTTCCAGTTTGTGATTGCTTCCTGCAGCTGGATATTTCTTGCGCAGCTGGTAGCGACAACCGGTGGTGAGAATGCTTCTGCAGGATATCAGACGGCACTGCGTTTAATGATGTTTTTCATGCTTCCTGCCTGGGGACTGAGTAATGCTGCTTCCACACTGGTTGGGCAGAATATGGGCGCTAATGAAATGCTCAGGGCTGAGCAGTCTGTGATGAAAACGGTAAAGTACAATGTTATCTTTATGCTTGCCGTGAGTCTTATTTTCTTCTTTTTAGGAGACCTGCTGGTTGGTTTTTTTACACAGGACAATGAAATTAAAAGCTTTGCTAAAAATGCACTTCACATTATGAGTGTGGGTTTTATATTTTACGGGATCGGAATGGTAATGATCAACGCATTCAACGGAGCGGGTGATACCTGGACGCCAACCTGGGTCAACTTTTTCGGTTTCTGGCTGTTCCAGATTCCATTGGCGTATTTTCTTTCAAAATATCTGGACATGGGTCCGAAAGGAGTGTTTATTTCTATTCCTGCTGCAGAAACCCTGATCACTGTTTTTGCATTCATCTTCTTTAAAAGAGGAAAATGGAAAACCGTCAAAGTTTAGATTTATAAAACTTTAACAGCCGGAATCTTGGATTTTTAGTGCTAAATTTTTAAATTCGTAAGAATCAACAAAATAATTAGTCTATGGGAAAAGGAGACAAAAAATCAAGAAGAGGTAAAATTAATAACGGAAGCTATGGTAAACGAAGACCTAGAAAAGCTTCAAAGTTAGTGGAAACTTCAGAAAAGAAGTCTAAGTGATGACCAGTAAAAAGACCGAAGAATAAATCTCCGGCCTTTTTTATATACAAATTAAATTAAGTTATTTTCCGCCTAAAATATTCCCAAGAATATTTCCCAGTCCGCCGCCACCTTGCTGCTGTTGTCCACCGCCACCAAGTACGCTTCCCAGGATATCGTTAAGAGGGTTTCCGGAAGACTGAGACTGTCCGCCACCCAATACACTTCCTAATATATCATTTAAAGGACTGGATTGTTGAGCCTGAGCCTGGTTGGATGCATTCCCGAGAATTCCACCCAATAAATCTCCTAAACCACCTGCACCAACATTGTTTTGTTGTTTTTCCTTGCCAATATATCCCATAATAACCGGAGCCAACATCGCAAGAATAGGTCCGATTTTGTCAATTGAAATTCCTGTGTTTTGAGAAAGCTGGTTTTCTACCGCTTGTTTTTCCCCACCAAAAATATGACTAAGAATTGAACCGCCTTCTGCCTGTCTTGCTTCCAATTGAGATGAATCATTCAGGATACTTCCGTCGTGATCTTTATCTAAAGCATTATTTAGGGCTTCAGCTTCATTGCTGTCCTGAGATTTATTTCTCAGATATGAAATAATTAACGGAGCAGCGACAGCCAATAAGGCAATAATCTGGTTTTTGCTGATTCCGAATTTGCTTTCAGCCTGATCAGCAACCTGATTGCTGGTGTTCCCTGTAAGTAGGTCGATTAAACTCATAGTTTGTGTTTATTTTAATTGTTAAGTAAACCAAAGTTATCAAAAAATATTCCTCAACAGTTTTTTTTATTTAAAATTACTGTTAAAGTTTTTGATTTTCTATAAGTGCCTGATCTTTAAGTCTAATTTTTTAGAATAGGAACGTTGGAACAAGCCTCCCCAAACATAAGTGATTTTACAATGGGCTTTAATTGTTCTACCAGTTCTATATAGGCATTCTCAGGGATTTCTTTATCTGAACAGCCTTTTACCAGAACTCTTTTTCCCCGCATTTCTTCGAAATCATACGTCTGAATGGCATTGTGCATTAAGATCACTTCCAGGTCTTCACGGTTTCCGAAAACTATTTTTTTCGCAGCATCCGTAAGTTTAGCGGTTAACACAAAATAAGCCCAAAGCGGAACAATGGCATCTGCTGAATTGTAAATGTAAATATAAGCATCCTGATACTCCTCCGTATTGATTGCGGCTACTTTTCCACGGAAATCTTTTTCTTTTAAAATCAATTCCTGGAAAAGAAAATCTTTAAGGTCGATGCCCTTTCTTACTCCCTTCGGAAGAAGCTGGGCAAGATCAAAATTGACTAACCCGCTTTCGGCGATTTTATTTCGGATTTCAAATTCTTCTGACATTTTTTATCATTATCTTTGAACAAATTTACAAATTAAGATCCAACAAAGCCTTAATTTGTTCTCTATCCTTATCATAGAAATGAAGTATTATATTATTGCCGGAGAAGCATCAGGAGATTTACACGGAAGCAATCTGATGAAAGCTTTAAAACAGAAAGATCCCAACGCAGAATTCAGATTTTGGGGTGGTGACCTGATGAAAGAACAGGGTGGTACATTGGTGAAACATTACCGTGACCTCGCTTTCATGGGATTTCTTGAAGTGGCGATGAATCTGAGAACCATTCTGAACAATATAAAATTCTGTAAAGAGGATATTAAAAATCATCAGCCCGATATCCTGATTCTTATCGATTATCCCGGCTTTAATTTAAGAATTGCAAAATTTGCAAAAGAACTGGGAATTAAGGTCGTGTATTATATTTCTCCCCAGCTTTGGGCATGGAAAGAAGGAAGGGTGGAGATCATCAAAAAATATGTGGATGGAATGATGGTGATTCTTCCGTTTGAAGAAGATTTCTATAAAAAACACGGCGTTCACTCCCATTTTGTGGGACATCCTTTACTGGACGCTATTTCAAGCCTGAAAGAAATAAATAGTGAGGATTTTAAAAAAGAACATGGCTTAAATGAAAAAGAAATCATCGCCCTTTTGCCGGGATCGAGAAAGCAGGAAGTCGAAAAGATGCTTGAAATTATGCTTTCAGTAAGACCTTACTTTAAAGGTTATCAGTTTGTTATTGCCGGTGCGCCGAGTCTTCCAAAAGAATTTTATCAGAAATATGTAGATGACAATGTTCATTTTGTTTCCAATAAAACGTATGATCTGCTGAGATGCTCAAAAGCAGCTTTGGTCACATCCGGAACCGCCACTTTGGAAACTGCTTTGCTGAACGTTCCCGAGGTGGTATGCTATCGGGGAAGCAAAATTTCTTACGCGATTGCCAAAAGACTGGTCAAAAATATCAACTACATTTCTCTTGTTAATCTGATTATGGACAGGGAAGTGGTAAGGGAACTGATTCAAAACGATTTGAATACTAAAAATCTGGTTAAAGAGCTTACTTTGATTTTAGAGGGCGAAAAAAGACAAAAAGTTCTCAAAGATTATGAGCTTTTAAGAGAAAAGCTCGGCGGAAAAGGAGCCAGTGACCATGCTGCTGAAGTTATTTTAAAAGTTTAATGCAAATTCAATTTTTATAGTATAAAATCAGGCTCTTGGTTAATTGTTTAACGAGTGAAGAACTTTTATTTCAGCTAATTGAATACTATCTATTTGTCAGCCATTTTATTATTTTGAAAAACTAAATAATGACGTTTGAGCAGACAGCCGCTTCTTATTCTTGTGATCTGTTTTATTCTTGGAATTTTCTTCCAGGACCAGCTCAGTCTGAATGATAATTCCTTATACACAATCATTAGTTGCTGTTTACTTATTTTAATTTCAACCTTTTTTCAATCTTATTTTTTACATCGGTTAAGACCGGCTGGCTTGGGTTTATTGTTTTTCGGGCTGGGTATTATTCTTCATTCTTTTAATTCTTTTTCAATTAAAGATATTGCTGCTTCGTCGAAAGAAACAATTCTTTTTAAGATGTCCGGAAAATTAAATTCCAGTGAAAAGAATAAAAAGTATGTGATCACTTTTCAGATCGGGAAAGAAACCCGAAATGCAGTTTTATACATTCCTGTAAAACATAAAGAACTGGATTTTAATCATTATTATAAAACTCAGGCTTATATAAACCCGCCAAAATCTCCCCAATATGATTTCCAGTTTGATTATGCCGGATATTTGAAAAGAAAAAATATTCGTTATCAATGTTATGCAAATGACGAAATTTTTTCTGCCGCAAGGAATGATCTAAGTTTAAATGAAAAGATTTCACAGAAAAGGCTTGACGTTTTGCAAAGCATTGATAAGGCTGAAATATCTGTGCGTACCAAAGAATTTTTAAAGGGAATCATTTTAGCAGACAGGACGGAAATTGATGCTCAAACGGTAAAGGATTTCAATGTGTCGGGATTGGTGCATTTTCTGGCCATTTCAGGAACCCATATTGTTGTCATTTTCGGATTGTTTTATTATTTACTGATATGGCTTCTTCCTTTATCCTACAGAAAATATACGATCATTTCAAGTTTGGTTTTCATTTGGATGTTTGCCGTATTTATCGGTTTGGGAAACTCTGTTTTGCGGTCCTGTATTATGCTGACGGTTTATTTTATATATGTATTGCTTCAGAGAAAACCGGATGTACTGCATTCACTTGCGTTGTCAGGTTTTATTATTTTAATTTTCGATACACAGCAGATTTTTGATGTAGGCTTTCAGTTAAGTTTTGTCGCTGTTTTAGGAATTTTTTGGCTCAATCAGCCTATTTTGAAATATTTTCCCAGACAGGATCATTATCTAAAGAAACTGATCTTTAATACGGCATCAATTTCTATTTCTGCACAATGGGCAACATTACCGTTGGTGCTGTATTATTTTCATCAGTTTTCATTTATTTCAATCATCGCGAATCTTGTGATTGTTCCTTTTTCAGAAATCATTATCGTGTTTTCATTCTTAATGACAGCTTTGATTGCTTTTGATCTTGATTTCCGTTTTTTAAATACGATTTATGATTTCATTATCCAGATCTTACTGAAATGCATTCATTGGTTTGCAGGTTTTGACCAATTGTTTTTTGAAAATATTGCGATGAATCTGGCTGAGGTCGGGTGTTTGTTTGCAGTCCTGTATCTATTAAGGTTTGCGATTTTAAAGTTTGATACTAAAAATTCTATAAGATTAATATTAGGACTTCTTATGTTTTCTATGCTGCGAACCGGCTTTGATTTCATTGAAACCAGAAAAACGGAATTGCTGGTTCATGATTTTAATAAACATAAGATATTTTCAGTGAAAAAAGGAGGTAATGCCTGTTTCTGGATAGAGCATGATTCGGATAAAGAGAAGATTACCAGATATATTATCAATCCCTATCATTCTTCAAGAAGATTGAATCATACAGAAATAAAAACTTTTCCGGCTTCTGCACAGAAAGTTGTCTGTAACGGCAGGATTTTCAATATAAAATAATTGTTAATATTTCTTGTTTTTCCTTTATTTATAACGGTTTATTGGCTTATTTAGAAAGGTTACAAACTGTCTAATTGTGAGATTTCTCACTTTTTAATATTGTTAACATTTCTTAATTTTGTAGAAATTCAAATTTAAACTTATATGGCAGGTTTAACGAGTTCTACGATAGGTAGAAAATATGCTATGGCATTATCAGCTTTATTTTTGCTGATCTTTCTTATACTGCATTTGACGACAAACTTATTATCAGTGTTACCTAATCGGGATGTGTTTAATTCCGCATCAGATTTTATGGGGTATAATCCGTTTGTGCAGTTCTTAATGCAGCCTATTCTTGGTTTTGCAGTCATTTTCCACTTTATTATGGGATTTGTACTTGAGATTAAGAATAATAAAGCGCGTCCTGTAAAGTATGCGTCAAACAATCCTTCTGTGAACTCATCATGGATGTCCAGAAATATGATTATTTCCGGAGCTGTTGTTTTGGCTTTCCTTGCACTCCATTTTTATGATTTCTGGCTTCATGAAATTAACTACAAGTATGTAGAAGGACTGGCTCCCGATACAGAACGTTTCTGGCCGGAATTGCATGAGAAGTTTGCTGATATCTGGAGAGTGGCAATCTATGTAATCGCTTTTGTTTTATTGGGATTGCATTTGGCTCACGGTTTTCAGTCTTCTTTCCAGTCAATCGGAGCAAGACATCCGAAATATACACCTGTAATTAAAGCTATCGGGAAATGGTATTCCATCATTATTCCTGCAGGTTTTATTTTTATTGCAATTTTTCACTTTGTAACTCAATAATATCGATATACTAATATGAGTAAATTAGATTCAAAAATTCCAGCAGGTCCTCTTAAGGATAAATGGAAAAATCATAAAGACCATATGAACCTTGTTGCACCAAACAACAGAGATAAGATTGATATTATTGTTGTAGGTACAGGTTTGGCAGGAGGTTCTGCTGCAGCTACATTAGCTGAGCAGGGATATAACGTAAAAGCTTTCTGCTATCAGGATTCTCCAAGAAGAGCACACTCTATTGCTGCTCAGGGAGGTATCAATGCTGCTAAAAATTATCAGGGAGACGGTGACTCTACTTACAGGCTATTCTATGATACAATCAAAGGAGGTGACTATAGAGCAAGAGAAGCTAACGTTTACAGACTAGCAGAAGTTTCCGCAAATATTATTGACCAGTGCGTAGCGCAGGGTGTTCCTTTCGGAAGAGATTACGGCGGTCAGCTCGATAACCGTTCATTTGGTGGGGTTCAGGTAAAAAGAACGTTCTATGCAAAAGGGCAAACCGGTCAGCAGTTATTATTGGGAGCTTATTCTTCAATGAGTCGTCAGATCGGTAAAGGAAGAATCAAGATGTATAACCGTCATGAAATGATGGATCTTGTAATCGTTGATGGAAAGGCAAGAGGTATTATCGCAAGAAATCTTGTAACAGGAGAAGTTGAAAGACATTCTGCTCATGCTGTGGTTATTGCTTCCGGAGGTTACGGTAACGTATATTTCCTTTCTACCAATGCAATGGGATCAAACGTTTCTGCTGCATGGAAGATCCATAAAAAAGGAGCTTACTTTGCAAACCCTTGTTATGTACAGATCCACCCGACTTGTATTCCGGTTCACGGAACACAGCAGTCTAAACTTACCTTGATGTCTGAATCATTAAGAAACTCAGGAAGAATCTGGGTTCCTAAAAAAATTGAAGATTCAGTAGCAATCAGAGAAGGTAAATTGAGACCTGAAAATATTAAAGAAGAAGACAGAGATTATTATTTGGAAAGAAGATATCCTGCATTCGGAAACTTAGTACCTAGAGACGTTGCGTCAAGAGCTGCCAAGGAAAGATGTGATGCCGGTTTCGGAATCGAAAATAATGATACTAAAGAAGGGGTTTACCTTGATTTCTCTACAGAGATCATGAAAAAAGGTAGAGAGGCCGCTATCGAAAAACATATTCACAATCCTAGCGACCAGCAGTTGTATGATTTAGGTAAGAGCTGGGTTGAAGAGAAATACGGTAACTTATTTGTAATGTACGAAAAGATTACTGCTGATGATCCTTATAAAACGCCGATGAAGATTTATCCTGCCGTTCACTATACAATGGGTGGAGTATGGGTTGATTACAATCTTCAGTCTACGATTCCGGGATGTTTCGTAATCGGTGAAGCTAACTTCTCAGATCACGGAGCAAACAGGCTGGGTGCTTCTGCATTGATGCAGGGGCTTGCAGACGGATATTTCGTACTTCCTTATACCATTGCAGATTATCTTTCTGCAGATATCAGAACAGGATCAATTCCTACCAATTCAGGAGCGTTTGATGAAGCTGAAAAAGAAATTAAAGATAAAATAGATTTCTTCATCAATAATAAAGGAACACATTCCGTAGACCATTTCCATAAAAAATTAGGACACATTATGTGGAATAAAGTAGGAATGGGCAGAACGCCTGAAGGATTAAGAGAAGCAATCAAAGAAATCGAAGAAGTAAGAAACGATTTCTGGAAAAACGTAAAAGTTCCGGGAGATAATGATGGAATGAACACTGAGCTTGAAAAAGCATTCAGAGTAGCAGACTTCCTTGAACTTGGACAATTGATGGCTATCGATGCACTACACAGAAACGAATCTTGTGGTGGACATTTCCGTGAAGACCACTCAACTCCGGACGGAGAAGCGGAAAGAGACGACGTAAACTTCAAATACGTCGGAGCTTGGGAATATCAGGGAGCGGATATCAATCATGAAATACTGCACAAAGAAGACCTGATCTACGATAACATCGAGGTTAAAACTAGAAGTTACAAATAATCTCCAACCTATAAATATAACATTATGAGTGCAAAAAAAGGCTTACATCTTACGCTGAAAATTTGGAGACAGAAAAATACTAAATCTAAAGGTCAGTTTGAGACCTATAAAATATCGGATGTTTCTACAGAATCTTCATTCCTTGAGATGTTGGATATCCTTAATGAGAATTTAATTAACGAAGGAAAAGAACCAATCGCTTTCGATCATGACTGTCGTGAGGGGATCTGCGGAATGTGTTCACTGTATATCAACGGTAGAGCTCATGGCCCGGATACAGGTATTACCACCTGTCAGCTTCACATGAGAATGTTCAAAGACGGTGAAACGATCGTTATCGAACCTTGGAGAAGTGCTGCTTTCCCTGTTATCAAAGATTTAATGGTAGACAGAAGCGCATTTGACAGGGTGATGGCTGCAGGTGGTTTCATTTCTGTGAATACTTCAGGAAATACACTGGATGCTAACGCTATTCCGGTTCCTAAAGAAGATGCAGACAAAGCAATGGATGCTGCGGCTTGTATCGGATGCGGAGCATGTGTAGCAACATGTAAAAACGGTTCTGCCATGTTATTCGTAGGAGCTAAAGTTTCTCAGTTCGCATTACTTCCACAAGGTAGAATAGAAGCGAAGAGAAGAGTTCTGAATATGGTGAAAGCGATGGACGAAGAAGGATTCGGAAACTGTTCAAATACAGGAGCCTGTGAAGTTGAATGCCCGAAAGGAATTTCACTTGAAAACATCGCCAGAATGAACAGAGAATACATGTCTGCTCTTGTAGATCAGGGATAAAATTGATTATTCATATACATAAAAAATCGTCTCCTCACCGGATGGCGATTTTTTTAGTTAAATCTTTCATAAAAAGTAGGATTAAATTATGTTTAGTATACTGAAAAACTTATTTTTGCTTAATTATAAAATCAAAATGAAAAAATATCTTTTATTGTTTATCATCGCTGTATTTGTGATGTCTTGCTCTAAAAAAGTTGAAGTAAAAGGAAAAATTACAGGAGGTTCTCCATTAGAAAGAATAGAATTGATGGAAGCTTCAGGTGTTGGTACCCTTCCATTGGTAAACATGGGAATAAATAAAGACGGAAGTTTCTCCGGGAGTTTTGAAGCTCCTAAAAATGGGATGTACGTTATTTCTTATGGCGGAAAACAAAATCTAATCTATCTGAAAGGTGGCCAGACGCTTAATATCTCAGGAAACGGAATGGTGTTCCCTTCAGATTATGTAATCACCGGTGATGCTAAAAAGAATAATGATTTCTTTACGGCGGCTCAAAAATATCTTGGAACTTACGCTCAGACTGTAAATATGAATGAGCTGATGATGAAAGATGAGAAAGCTTTCCTTACAGGAGTGCAGAAAGTAGAAAAAGATATCAACAAGAATATCGATGAAAATGTAAAGAAATTCAGTCCTGATAATGAAGTGGTGGAATGGAAGAGAAATGATATTGCAAGTACACTGCTTTCAATCATGACTCAATATGAAATGGGACACAAGCAAATGGGTAACCCTTCATTCAGAGTGACTAAAGCTTTCACCGATTATGAAAATAAGCTTCAGACCAATAAGGATGAAATGGTAAAACAAATTCCGTTGTACAGAACTTATCTTTTAACGAAGATGAGCCCTGACTTCCAGAAATATGCTGAAGCAAATAGTAAAGGAAAAACGGATGTTACAACTTCGGAATTATTCAATCAATATTTAAAAAATAAAAAAGATCTGTCTCAGAATGCAAAAGATTATCTTTTGGCTTTTGTTATCGCACAGTCTGATATGCACGTAGGTACACCTGCAAAAACTTCTGACAAGATCAAAAAAATTATTGACGAAGATATTAAAGATGCAACCATTAAAAGTGATCTTACAAAACTTCAGTTTGCAGTGAACGGTCCTAAAGTGGGTGATGTTGCACCGGATGCTTCATTAACGAAACAAGACGGTAAATCATACAAGCTTACAGAAAACAAAGGAAAACCATATCTGTTGGTATTCTATGCTTCATGGAATCCTTACATCGCTGAGTCTACAGTACCTGTTTTAAAAGAGGTCGTTAACTTCTACAAATCTAAAATGAATTTTGTATTCGTAAATGTAGATGATACCAAAGACCAGTTTATAAAAACGAGCAACTCGTTATTAAAAGGAATTACAGGAACCAATGCATATGCTGACGGAGGACTGAATTCTGATGTTGCCAAAAAATATGGAGTTTACGGGTTTAAGCTGCCTTGCTTTATCGTAGTTGACAAAGATGGAAAAGTGGCAAGCAGATCATTCGTTAACTTAGGTGAGCAGGAATTGATAACAATTTTAGATAAACAAACAGGGCTTTCTGCACCGAGTGTAAATCCGAATATTCAGTTACAGCCGGGAATGGGAACAGATCCGTCTGCACAGCCTGCTGCTCCTCAGCAACAGCCAGTGCAACAACAACCGGCTCCTGCAAAATAATAAACTTTAACATAGAGGAAAAACCTTGTCCCAGGATAAGGTTTTTTTTATTGTATTTTTGCAGAATGAAACCGGGAGGTTACAGGCAATCATATAGAAAAAATAGAATTTACGGATGAAAAAGAAGAAAAATATCATTCTTGAAAATATAAAGCTTCTGAATGCAGGCGCTAAAGGAGTAGCAATAGGAAAAACCAAAGATGGAAAAACCGTCCTCGTTTCCGGAGCTATTCCCGGGGATGTAGTCAATGCGAGAGTAAAAAAATCTAAATCCAAATATTTTGAAGCGGAGGCCATAGAAGTTTTGGAAAAGTCACCTTTCAGAGTGGAACCGAAGTGTATTCATTTTGGGGTTTGCGGCGGATGCAAATGGCAGAATATGAGCTATGAAAAACAGCTCGATTTTAAGCAGGAAGAAGTTTACAACAATATCAAAAGAATTGGCGGAATCGATAATTTTGAAACCGTTCCTATCCTGGGAGCAGCCGAGCCGTATTTTTACAGAAATAAAATGGAATTTTCTTTTTCCAATGCGAGATGGCTTACCCAATATGAAATAAGCTCAGAAGAAAACTTTGGAAGTAAAGACGCTCTTGGCTTCCATATTCCGGGAATGTGGAGTAAAATTTTAGATCTTAAAGAATGTTTTCTTCAGGAAGATCCTTCAAACGCGATCCGTCTGGCTGTAAAGCAGTTTGGAGTGGAAAATGGCTTTGATTTCTTTGATGTCAGAAATCAGGAAGGGTTTTTAAGAACTTTAATGATGAGACAGAACTCTAAAGGCGAGTGGATGGTTTTATTCCAGCTTTACAGAGAAGAAACAGAGAACAGAGAGAAACTTTTCAAATTTCTTTTGGAAAAATTCCTGCAGATTAAGACGCTTGTATATGCAATTAATCCTAAGCAGAATGATTCTATTTATGATCTGAATATCAATATCTATTATGGAGAAGGATTTTTAATGGAAGAAATGGACGGCCTGAAGTTTAAAATCGGCCCGAAATCATTCTTTCAGACCAACTATAAACAAGCCCTGGAATTGTACAGAAAAACCCTTGAGTTCGCTGATCTGAAAGGAGATGAAGTGGTTTATGATTTATACACAGGAACCGGGACTATTGCACAGTATGTTGCGAGAAACGCCAAGCACGTTATCGGGATAGAATCAGTTCAGGAAGCGATTGATGCAGCAATTGAACATGCTGAATTAAACGGTCTTACCAATACTACTTTCTACTGTGGTGATATGAAAGATATCTTTAATGATGAATTCATGCAGAATCATCCCAAAGCAGATGTTTTAATTACCGACCCGCCAAGAGACGGTATGCACCAGAAGGTAGTAGAGCAGATCTTAAAGCTGTCACCGGAAAAAGTAGTGTATGTAAGCTGTAATTCTGCGACCCAGGCGAGAGATCTTGCGTTAATGAAAGACCACTATACAGTCGTTAAAATATTACCGGTAGATATGTTTCCGCAAACCCATCATGTGGAAAACATTGCATTGCTGATAAAAAAATAATTTACCTAAATTTGAGCTTAAATCTTAGTATGAAATATTTTAAACTGATCATATTCACCCTGTTTCTGGGAATGCTTTGCTCTTGTGGCGGAGATGATGATATCTGTGAAAGTGGAGAAGGTACACCGAGAATTAAAGTGGCTTTTAAAAATGAGGTGACCGGTAAAGTAGTAACGCTTGATTCCTTATATGTGGCGGTAGATTACGGTTCCGGGAAAGTGGAGCTGGGAAAACAAACGAAAATAGATTCCAGGTTAATCCCTTTAAGAGTGGATGATTCCCCTTATACTGATGTGTATTTCAGATTGGAAAATAAAGGAGCGGAATCAAAGGTCAGAATCAATTACAATACGAAGTCAACGTATGTGTCTCCGGGATGCGGGATCAAAAAAACATACGATAATTTAACGTCAGAATTACAAACACCAGATCCTGTTAAGAATTTGGAGCCGGTACAAAATTTTATAGAGAATGAAGACAAAACTAATCTTTACCTTCTTTTTTAGCATCATAGGTTTTCTGGGTTTTGCTCAGGATAAAAAAGAGACTAAAAAAGAAAAATGGAAATATGAACCTAATTTTATGGTTGGTTTTGATGTTCTTAATACTGGGGTTTCTTTTTTTTCAGACAGAAAATTATATCAGGGCTTTGTCTCTTCCAAAATTAAAGACAATCTACATGGTATCGCAGAAGCCGGTTTTGAGTCGAACGTTTATCAGAAAAACGGCTATGATGCAAAAGCAAACGGCCCGTTTGTGAAACTCGGGGTATTTTATATGCTGGCAAAAGATTCTGAAAATGAGTTCAACGGTTTCTACGGCGGAGGAAAAGTCGGCGGATCTTTCTATACCCAGGAATATATGAAAATACCGGTCCGTGGATTTGGAGGAAGCAGCTCATCCGTAGCCTTTCCATCTTCCACTCAGTCTTCGTATTGGCTGGAAGGAACAATTGGCGGAAGAGTTCAGTTATTTGAATCCAACTTCTTTATAGATGTGAATCTCCAGCCAAGATATATGGTTTTCACGACCAAGCAGGATGATATTCAGCCTATGATTGTCCCCGGATTCGGAAAAAGCTCTTCGAAATTCGTTATGGGCTTTGCATGGAATATAGCATACAAATTTTAACGGTTAAACCTGGGTTTAGCCTTTTTTTGTATAATATTGGTTTTACCCCTTAAAGACTGATACAATGCTTCCAATTCTTTTGGAGGTATTCCTGCGTCAAAACCAGCTGATGTATATTCTTTCCCGTTTGAAGTAATAATAATGCTGGAAGCCAGTGCGCTGTCAGAAAATCTGCCTGTAGTGGGAGATTCATAAGATGCTATTTTATCAAGATCAATTAACTCGGCTTCTTTAGCTATATTTTCCCAACTTGCTGTTGAAAGTTCGGATGTTGTACTATTTCCATTTAAGGAAGTGGTTACGGATCCGGGTACAAAGGTTATCTTTCGGTTAGTTCCCCTGGTTTGTTCGGTTAATTCTATTTTTTCGATTTTATATTTTTTGCTGTTAATTGTTGATTTGTCTTTATCGCTTTCGTTTTTATGTTGAGAAGTACAGCTTATGCTAAATAAGGTAGAAAAGATAAATATTAATAATAATTGCTTTTTCATTTTAATTTTTTTTAAACGATTTGATTTTTTTTAGGATTAAAAGCTTTCATGAAGCCAAAAACTAATATATTTGTAAAGTTAATAAAAATAGAGAAATGCGAAAATTTACTACTTCTAAAATTCTCTTTTTATTCTCTTTATTTACTGTAGGATTTGCTAATGCCCAGACTACGGACAATAAAGTAATAAAAAAAGAATCTAAGTTTGTTAAAAAATCTCCGGAAGAACTTGCTAAGTCAAATGATTTTGACAGATGTTCCACTGTGGAGTATGAAAACTATCTAAGAGCAAAGTATCCGAACAGGATGACTAATGATCAGTTTGAAGCCTGGTTAGCTCCTTTGGTGGAAAGAGTGAGAGAAAATAAATCTCAGAATGGAGGAATCGTTACAATTCCTGTAGTGGTACACGTTATTCATAGCGGACAAAATGTAGGAGTTGCACCAAATATTGTTGATGAGCAGGTAATGTCTCAGATTGCAGTAATGAACAATGATTACAGAAGAATGGCAAATACGCCGGGATTTAATACAAACCCTGTAGGGGCAGATGTTATGATTCAATTTGCTCTTGCAAAAGTAGATCCTAACGGAAATCCTACAAATGGAATTGACAGAGTAAACCTTTGCCAGGATAACTGGTCTCAGGATGCTATAGATGATTTTGTGAAACCACAAACTCAGTGGGATCCTACCAAATATATGAACATGTGGAGTGTGAACTTCGCAGATGCTTCATTGTTAGGATATGCACAGTTCCCTTCTAACTCAAACCTTCCTGGCCTTAATCCAAACATGGGTCTTGCAAGTACTGATGGGGTGGTAGCAAATTTTGCAACATTCGGAAGTAGTGATTATGATACAAATAATACGTTCATGTTATCTGCTCCTTATGATAAAGGAAGAACGATGACCCATGAGGTGGGGCACTTTTTAGGTTTAAGACATATCTGGGGTGATGCTGCCTGTGGTGATGACTATTGTGCAGATACACCTACGGCGCACGATGCCAATTATGTTTGTAATCCTTCAATCGCAAGCTGTACAAATCCTGCAGTTTTTGAAATGGTTCAAAACTACATGGATTATACGAATGATACCTGTATGAATATCTTTACCATCAATCAGAAAGACAGGATTACAGCTGTAATGAATAATTCTCCTAGAAGAAAAGAGCTTAAAACTTCTGTTGCTGACATTGCTATTCCATTATTTGCAAATGATGCTGAAGTAAAGATTGACGGTGGATGTGCAATAGGAAGCTGTGGTAATGGAGTTCTTCGTCTGTCATTATATAACAGAGGAACAAGTAACCTTACTGCTGCCACGATTTCTTATTCATTCAATGGTGGGGCTGCTCAGACTTATAACTGGACAGGTAACTTAGCTCAGGATAAATTTAGTGTGATTACTATTGCTGTTCCCGGTTCTGTAGCTTCATCTCCGGTTACTGCAACAGTTACATCTGTAAACGGAGCTGCTGATCAAAGAAGCACAAATAATACGGCAACTGGTAATTATATCAAACCTCCACAACCTCAATATTACACCAATGCAAACACTGTTGTTTTCAAATTACAGAGAGACTATTTTGGAACAGAAACTCAATGGACTCTAAAAAACAGTGCAGGACAAATTGTTAAATATGGAGGTCCTTATCCGGATGTAGTTAACCCAACTCCAACGACTCCGCTACCAGCACTAATTACTCAGACTTGGGTATTGGCTCCGGACTGCTATGTGTTTACAATTTCCGATGCGTATGGTGACGGATTAGATTACGGAGGATATGTAGATTTAACTACTAGTACAGGAACAGTAATCTATCATGCAGATACTGATATCCTTGATTATGGTACAAAATCATTTACTACTCAGGTTCTAGGAACAAACGAAGCAGTTAAAGACAACTTTGGTATTTATCCTAACCCGGTTAATGATATTTTAAATGTAACTAAAGTTTCCAACAAAGCTACTTTTGAAATTCATAATGCGGTAGGACAGATCGTGAAAAGCGGTACTATTAATAACAACCAGATCAGAGTGGCTGATTTAGTGAAAGGAGTGTATATTATTTCAATAAAAGATAATAACATTTCTGAAAGCATTAAATTCATCAAGAAATAATAAAATTATTTTAAATATTAGAAATCCTCAGGAAACCCCTGAGGATTTTTTTATTCTGAAACCATAATTTAAATTATTGTGGAATTTGTATAAAAAAAATATTTAAACCTATAATTTAGTAACAAAAAATGATTAGATTTGTACAATTAATATAATATATTGAGAAAGTTATGAAGAAAATTTTTACTTCTTTCTTTCTTCTCTGTTTGTTTGCGATAACCAGTGCACAGTGGAGTCCGACGTCATTCAGGGGGGAAAAAATCAGGGGGAGTTCTGAAATTAAGAACTATTACTCTTTAGACATTTCCTTATTAAAGTCTCAATTGGCAAAAGCTCAGGAAACAGGCAGAAATGCAAAGCCTGTTACGATCTCATTGCCAACTTTAAGTGGGAAAATTGAAAAATTTGCCGTCTACAGCTTTCCGGTTGTAGTAAAAGAACTGGCAGATCAGTATCAATTAGGATCTTATGTAGGCGTCGGGATCGATGATCCAGGCAAATTCCTGAGATTTAGTTTGGCACCTGATGATTTTCAGTCAATGATTATCAAAAATGGTAAGTCAGAATTTTTAGAACCGTTGAACAGAGAAAAGACAGTGTACGGTGTGCACCCGAAAACTGACAAAAGTGGAGAAGGGTTTTTGTGTTCTATGAATGAAAGCCTCCTGTCGAAGCAAGAGATAGCCAAGCTTTACGAGAAAGGATCTGCATTTACAAATCAAACTACTGATTTTTCTAAATCTTCTGATAAGAAGTACAGAACAATGAGATTGGTGATGTCTGTAACAGGAGAATACACCCAGTTTCACGGAGGTACTGTTGCAGGAGCTTTAACAGCTATTAATGCTACTTTAACAAGAGTAAACGGAGTTTTTGAAAAAGATTTCGCATTACACTTAAACCTTCAGAACTTTCCGAACGTAATTTATACAAATGCTGCTACAGATCCATATTCTCCGGCTGCAACCGGAGCAGGAGGTGCCTGGAACCAGGAATTGCAAAATACCCTGACTGCCAATGTAGGAAATGCCAATTATGATATCGGGCATTTATTTGGTGCTTCAGGAGGTGGAGGTAACGCAGGATGTATAGGTTGCGTTTGCGTTGATCCTACGCCTGCCGTGCCAAAAGGAAAAGGTTCAGGATATACTTCTCCTGCAGATGGAATTCCGCAGGGAGATAACTTTGATATCGATTATGTTGCTCACGAAATTGGTCACCAGTTAGGAGCTAACCATACATTCTCTCATGGCCTTGAAGGTACAGGAGTGAATATGGAGCCGGGTTCAGGTTCTACTATCATGGGATATGCCGGTATTACCGGACCCAATACAGATGTTCAGCCGCACTCGGATGATTATTTCCATATTGCAAGTATCAAGCAGGTTCAGGCTAATTTGATCAGCAAGACTTGTGATGTAGAAACAGCCACTACCAACAATCCACCGGTAATTGCTGCTCTACCTACTTATAATATTCCTAAAGGAACAGCATTCGTGTTAACAGCTTCTGCTACAGATGCAGAAAATGATCCAATGACCTATACATGGGAAGAAGTGGATAACGCGGGTGTTACTATTAATAAAAATAACTTAGGAACTACTGCAACGGGGGCTACGTTCAGATCATTTGAGCCTACTACCAGCCCTACAAGATATTTCCCTAAATTATCTTCAGTGTTGGCAGGAGTTCTTAATAACTCTAACAACGGATGGGAATCTGTTTCTATGGTTCCAAGAACGACTAAGTTTTCTGTAACAGTAAGAGATAACAACCCTGTTGCGAGTCAGCAACAAACCCAATTTGCCGAACAAACAATTATCGTAGGAAATGACGGTCCTTTCAAAGTGACTACCGCTACGGTTTATAACAACGGCCCTACGAATGTAACATGGGATGTAGTTAATACAACTGCGGCTCCTTATAATGTTGCTAACGTAAAAATTGATTATACAATAGATAATGGAGTAACGTGGACTACTTTGTCTGCTTCTACAGCCAATGACGGAAATGAGTCGTTGACTTTCGGAGCTTTAACGGTAGGTTCTACAGTTAAAATAAGAGTAAGTTCTATAGGAAACGTATTCTACGCAATTGGAAGTGCAAACGTAGCGAGCTTAGCGGCTTGTACCAGTGCACCTCCTACAGGTGTAGTGGTTTCTGGTGTTACCCAGACCCAGGCGTCTGTTGCATGGGCAGCTTCTGCCGGAGCGACTTATGTTATCCAGTATCGCCCTGTAGGATCTACAACATGGATCACTGTTACTTCAAATACCAACTCTATCCTTTTAACAGGATTAACGGATGGTATCCAATATGAAGTACAGGTAGCCAACGTATGTTCAGGTACTCAGGGTACTTTCTCTCCTTCAGTGAATTTCACTACTCCAGGATTGAACTACTGTCAGATGCAGTCAAGTAACTTTAACGATGAATATATTGCTAACGTTACAGTAACACCAAACGGAGCAGCTATAATGAATAATACTTCTACAGGAAGTACCTATACAGATTATACAACGACTCCAAGTGCTTTGGTAAACCTGGTGATAGGTTCTGCAGCGAATAACATTTCTGTTTCAAAAGGATGGTCTGGTACTACCTTTAGTGAAGCTGTAAGTGTTTGGATTGACTTTAACAGAAACGGTACGTTTGAACCGGGAGAACAGGTAATGAACTCTCCTGCAAATACGACGACTCCTGTTACAGCTACTTTCGCGGTTCCGGCTAATGCCTATAACGGGCCTTCCACTACAAGAATGAGAGTTGTATTACAATATAATACTTCTCCAACGATGTGTCAGAGTTTCACTTATGGTGAAGTAGAAGATTATGCTGTAAAATTAATCCAGCCGATACCATGTACAAGTAATGCTCCCCTTAACCTTAGTGTATCCAACCTTACTGCAACATCTGCATATGTAATGTGGGATCCTGCTATAGGAGCTACTTATATATTAGAATACAGAAAGGTGGGAGATCCTACCTGGACACAGGTTCCTTTAACAGTTAATGCTTATACCATTAACAACTTAACTGAACAGACTCAATATGAAGTTCGTGTAGCTTATGTATGTTCAGGAACTACAGGAACATTTACAGCTCCGCTTCAGTTTACTACACCGGCAGTAACGTATTGTAATGCTACTCCGGGTAACAATGATAACGGATATATTTCTAACGTTAAGATTACTCCTACCAACTCATACATCATGAGTAATACATCAGGAGCAGATACTTATACAAATTATTCAGCCGATCCTACTAAATTAGTAACACTGGTACGTGGATCTGCAAATAACGGAGTATCAGTCAGTAAATCTTGGCTTACAACAAATACATCTTCATTAGCCGTTGGGGTATGGATTGACTACAACAGAAACGGTATATTTGAAACAAACGAAAGAGTAATAAGCTCAGGTACAAGTACAACAACGCCGATCAATGCTACGTTTACAGTACCGGCTACTGCTTATAACGGACCATTAACTCTTAGAATGAGAGTAATTGTTGCAACATCTACAATTAATGACCCTTGTGCCAACCCTAATAACGGGGAGATTGAAGATTATGCTGTTAGAATCGTAGATCTGCAGCCATGTTCTACAGCAGCACCTGCGCCAATTACAGTGTCTAACGTTACTGCATCTACAGCTGTAGTTTCCTGGTTAGGTGCTACGGGAGCAACATATGCTCTGAGATATAAAGCGGTAGCAGCTGCAACTTGGACTACAGTAAACCCTGTACCTGCACCGGGTAACAGTTATACGATCCTTAACTTAAATGCTACAACTCAATATGAAGTACAGATAGCTACAATTTGTGGAGGTACTCAAGGACCTTGGTCTGCTTCTACAAACTTTACAACAACAGCAATAAGCTATTGTCCTATTGCTCCGGGAAGTGTAAATAACGGTTATATTAATAACGTTACGGTAACTCCTACAAACTCTACGCTGATGATCAACAACTCAGCAGCGAGTACATATACAGATTATTCTGCTGATCCTACCAAGCTGATTACTTTTGTTCGTGGTTCTGCCGGAAATAATATTTCTATCGGAAGAACGATCTTATCAAGTACTTATGCTACTTCGGTTTGGATAGATTATAACGGAGATGGTGTTTTTGATAATACTACGGAAAGAGTAATGAACCTTGGGTTCTCTTCTACCACTCCGGTAACTTCTACTTTCACAGTTCCTGCTACGGCTTATACCGGAACAAACGTTGTGAAAATGCGTGTTGTCGTTTATTTCAATACAATTACCGATCCATGCCAGAACCTTTCCAATAGTAATGGAGAAGTTGAAGACTATGCGGTTAAATTTGTAGATATTCAGCCATGTACTACAGCTCCGCCAAGTAATATCACTGTAACAAACATTACAGCGACTACTGCGAATGTGTCTTGGTTAGCATCTACAGGAGCTACTTACGTACTAAGATGGAGACAGGGAACTACAGGAGTCTGGACTGTTATCGATCCTGTACCTGCACCGGGTAACAGCTACACAATTTCAGGACTTACTGAGCAGACTGCTTATCAGGTTCAGGTAGCTACGAGATGTGGTGGTATTTTAGGAGGATATTCTGCTTCAGTACCATTTACGACCACTCCGATTACCTATTGTAATATGACAGGTACCGGAGATAACGACCACATTTCCAATGTAACGGTTACTTCCATTAACGCAGGTATCGCTCCGATGAGTAATACTTCGGTACAGACAAACTATATCAGTTATACAACACCTGCAACGCTTGTGAACCTGGAAATCGGTTCTAACGGAAACAAACTTTCCGTAGCAAAAGGTTGGACAGGTGCAACAAATAATGATGCAGTAAGTGCTTGGATTGACTTTAACAGAAACGGGGTATTTGAAAACAATGAGCAGATCATGGCATCTGCAGCAAGTACAACGACGCCTGTAACAGCTACATTCAATGTACCTTCCACAGCTTATAATGGCCCATTGGCTACAACGATGAGAGTAGTACTTAAACGTACGAGTTCTCCTACAATGTGTCAGATTGCCGTGAACGGAGAAGTAGAAGATTACGCAGTAAGATTAAGACCATGTGCTACAGCTACACCGGGTAACCCTACATTTAACACGATTACTCATACTTCAGCAATCGTTAACTGGACAGGTGCACCGGGCAGTCTTACTTATATATTACAGTACAGACCTCTTGGATCTACTACCTGGACTTCCGTGAATGTGTCAACACTTCAGGGTAACCCGCCTATTACGTTAACCAATTTAACGCCTGCTACTACATATGAAGTTCAGGTTGCTGCAAATTGTGGAACTACACCAGGAACATTTACTCCGATCAAGACATTCACGACAAGATGTGATCCTACACCTCCAAACGTAACAATCAGTAACGTAACTACAAACTCAGCTGTTGTTACATGGGCGCCTATCGTACCTAGTTCAACATATGTATTAAGATACAGAGTAGTAGGAACTGCAACATGGATTGATGTGCCGGTACCAACTCCTCCGGGAAATACGTACACATTGACAAACCTTGATCCTTATACTACATACGAAGTTCAGGTAGCGAATAAGTGTGTTGGTGAAACAACAATCAACCCATATTCAAACCCTAAAGTATTTACTACGGAAAGAACATGTGAATTGCCGCCTCCGGGATTAACAATAACTAACTTAACTCCGACAACCGCAGTAGTGGTTTGGGATCCGTTCCCGGGATCAACTTATATCCTGAGATATAGAAAAGTAGGTATTCCAAGCTGGACGACAGT
This sequence comes from Chryseobacterium tongliaonense, assembly GCF_041224435.1. Lineage (NCBI taxonomy): Bacteria > Pseudomonadati > Bacteroidota > Flavobacteriia > Flavobacteriales > Weeksellaceae > Chryseobacterium > Chryseobacterium tongliaonense. The sequence continues at coordinate 151,099 of NZ_JBGFFD010000008.1, forward strand.
TCCTGTAGCAACAAATACTTATACACTTACCGGATTGACGGAATTAACCAAGTATGAAATGCAGGTTGCGAATGTATGTAACGGTACGCCGGGTACTTTCACGCCGCCTTACTTCTTTACGACTCCTACTGTCATTTACTGTCAGATGGATTCAAATAGCTCAACAGGAGAATACATTTCTAATGTTACTGTAAAACCAACGGATAAGCCGCAGATGACTAATGATTCAGATGCTTCTACGTATTCGGACTTTACAGGTGTTCCTGAGAAATTTATAGAGCTTGTTCAGGGTTCTACGGGTAACCAGATTTCTATTACCAAATCTTGGCAGGGAACTACTTATAATGAAGGAGTTGCTGTATGGATCGACTTCAACAGAAACGGATATTTCGATATTAATGAAAGAATCGTTGCTGCTGCTCCAAATCAGACCGCTACCATCACTGGAACATTCAGTGTGCCGGCAGATGCATTTATCAGCTTGACAGACTACAAATATGTAGTAATGAGAGTTGCAATGCAGAGAGATGGTATCCCGGTAAACTGTACAAGTTTTGATAACGGAGAAGTTGAAGATTATACGGTAAGAATTTCTAAGAAATTAATACCTAATCCGATTAACCAAACTGAAATCCTGATTTACCCTAACCCGGTAAGCTCAGTATTGTATGTGAAGAATATCAGCAAAAAAGCGAATTATAAACTTTACAATGCAGCAGGTCAGCTTGTTTCTCACGGAATTATCTTAAACAATAAGATCGACGTAAGCAGATTGATAAACGGAGTATATGTAATCGACATCGAAGATGGTGACGTTACCGCTCAAAAGAAATTTATCAAAGAATAATTAAATAGAATAAGCTCTCAGAAATGAGAGCTTATTTTTTTATTACTGGCCATAAAAAAACCGTTAGAAATTTTCTAACGGTTTTTATTTATTCTATTTCGAAGATAATCCGTTCCGTTTGCTCCTTTAAATCCTCTAAATTCGTGTTATTGTATATGATACAGTCTGCAAGTTTGATCTTGTCTTTTTCAGGCATCTGCCGCTCCATAATGGCCTCCACTTCACGGTAGGTTTTTCCGTCTCTGTCCATTACCCTTTTAGTCCTTATATTATCCTGTGCTGTCACCAATACAGATTTATAACATTGCTTATTAAGCTTCAGTTCAAATAATAAGGCAGTCTCTTTAAAAACTAAGTACTTAGACTGTTTTTTTACCCATTCCTCAAAATCGATTCTTACAGCAGGATGAATAATAGCATTTAATTTCTGCAACAAATCATTATCATTAAACACTTTTTCAGCAACAAATTTACGGTCATACAAACCATTGCTGTCATAAGATTCCTCACCTAAAAGCTCTTTGATTCTGATCTTTAAAGTCTCATTATCATTGACGATATCTTTTGCCCTCTCATCGGAATAATAAACGGGAAATCCGAATTCCTCAATAAAATGGGCAACCGTAGTTTTTCCCGAGCCGATTCCGCCCGTTAATCCAATAACCTTGGGTGCTGGTTCCGGTTCTGTTTTCTTAGTTTCTGAATGTAATTCTTCCATAGTTGTTAATATCCGAAAACATCATTAAAACTATAAGTCTCATCGAGTCTTATCCCTTTTTCAGTCATTTTTAAACTTGCCAGTTCATGATGGGCATCATGCTCGAAGAACAATAAATATTCATTATCGATACACTGCTTAAGGAATTTTCCTTTTTCTTCCATTGTCAACAGAGGCCTTGTATCATATCCCATCACATATACCGGATTGATATGCCCTGAAGTAGGAATAAGGTCTGCTGCAAAAACAATAGTCTTTTCCTGATACTGAATTACGGGAAGCATTTGTTTCTCCGTATGTCCGTCTACAAAAATCACATCCATTTTAAGATCCGGTGCAAAACCGTAATTTCCGGTTGTCGGAAGCGGCAAAAAATTCAGTTGGCCACTTTCCTGCATCGGGATGATATTTTCTTTTAAAAAGCTGGCCTTCTCTCTTGCATTAGGTTCAGTAGCCCATTGCCAGTGATTTTCATTAGTCCAGAACTGGGCATTTTTAAAAGCCGGTCTGTATCCCGTTTTATCATCATTCCATTCAATAGCACCACCGCAGTGATCAAAATGAAGGTGAGTCAGGAAAACATCCGTAATATCTTCCTTTACAAAACCGTATTTCTTCAGGTTTTTATCTAAATTATCATCTCCCCAAAGAGAATAATGCCCGAAAAATTTGTCGTCCTGTTTATTTCCAAGGCCACAGTCTACCAGGATCAGTTTTTTACCGTCTTCGATAAGTAATGAGCGGGTTCCCAGTTCAATTAAGTTTCTTTCGTCTGCAGGGTTGGTTTTTTCCCACAGACTCTTTGGGACGACTCCGAACATGGCACCGCCATCCAGTTTAAATTTTCCACATTGTATTGGATATAGTTTCATATAATATGATGTTTATAATGTTTTTATTTCTTTAATAATTTCATTTTTTCAGCAATCTTTTTACCGTTGTGATCAGTTTCTTCAAGCTGAGAAATGATGTTCAGGTAATCTGCTTCTTTTCTGTTCTGTGACAGTTTTTGTTTAATAAATATTTCTGTAGGAATAACTTTTATCCCAAAAGCGCCCTTCATTTCCTTTTCCACAAATTCTTTCCCCATGTCTTTAACCATGACCGGGCATTTCTGGAATTTCTCGTATTTGTAAGTCAGCTTTTCCAAATGGCTGTAAAGTTCCTCCGGGGTCATCAGCTCAATCTTTCCGGAAATCTGTACCGCCTCATAATTCCAGGTAGATACATTCATATGATCATACCAGCTGCTTGAAATATAAGCATGAGCTCCTAAAAAATCACAAAGAACATCATCGCCGTTTTTCAGGGTCTTTGCCTGCGGATTGGCCCGGGAAATATGGGTTTCCAGGTAGATTTGTTCAGGATTATCTTCATTAAGCATCATCATTGAGTGCGTTGCTCTTATCTTGTCTGCCGAAGATATTAATAATGCAAAAGCATTTTCGTTAATGATTTCTTTCATTAAAGTATAATCTTCGCTTCTGTATAATTTAGGTATAAACATAAATTTCTGTTAAACTCTGAACCTTAAACCTTAAACTTTGAGCCTTGAACCTTGAACTAAAAAAGCTCTCCGGGATTTTTAGGAAGAGTAATATTTAAATGTCTGTATGCTTTTTCCGTCACTTCCCGGCCTCTTGGAGTACGAATGATAAAACCTTCCTGAATAAGAAAAGGCTCATAAACTTCTTCCAGGGTTTCCGGATTTTCTCCGATCGATGTAGCCAGCGCTGAAATTCCGACAGGTTTTCCCCTGAAATTTTCAATCATGACGCGCATAATTTTATTATCCATTTCATCCAGACCGAATTCATCTACATTCAAAGAATTCAGGGCATATTTTGTAATATTGATTTCAATTTCACCATTACCTTTTATCTCGGCAAAATCACGTACCCTTCTTAATAAAGCATTCGCAATTCTGGGAGTTCCACGGCTTCTCCTTGCAATTTCTATTGCTGCATCTTCATAGATTTTCACTCCTAAAACCCTTGAGCTCCTGATGATAATCATTGATAAAAGCTCAATCGTATAATATTCCAGCCTGCTTTGAATTCCAAATCTTGCCAGCATGGGCTTGGTCAGCATTCCGCTTCTCGTCGTTGCACCCACTAAAGTAAACGGATTCAGCCCGATCTGAACACTTCTTGCATTAGGCCCGGTCTCCAGCATGATGTCAATCTTATAATCTTCCATGGCGGAATATAAATACTCCTCTACAACAGGGGAAAGACGATGGATTTCATCGATAAAAAGAACATCATTCTCCTCAAGATTAGTCAGCAAACCCGCCAGGCTTCCCGGTTTATCTAAAACAGGGCCGGAGGTTATCTTACAATTGACCCCAAGCTCATTGGCGATAATATTGGCCAATGTGGTTTTACCCAGACCCGGTGGACCATGCAATAATACATGATCAAGGGCACCGCCGCGCTTTTTTGCTGCAGTAACAAAAACTTCAAGATTTTCCAGTGTTTTCCTTTGCCCGGCAAAATCTTTAAAACTCTGGGGACGAATCTGTTCTTCCTGTAAGAGTTCTTCACGGGAATAGTTTTCCTTATCTGGATGTAAAAAATCTGGCATTAATTCATTTCATTTACCTCAAAGATAGGAAATTTAGGCCAAGGTTTGACCTTAGGTCGAGGAAAAGTAAGACTGAAGTTCAAGGTGTGATTAAAAAAACTAAGATCGGAAAAAGGTTGAGATAAACAGATATTTTAAGTATTTTTGAGTGGAAAATAAGATTGAATTATTAAGGAATGATTTTGTGATTTAAACTTTGCATAACAATTAATCTAAACCTTAGCCTCAAACTCAAACTAATGAAATTAATTGGACCGTTTAAACAGGTGGTAACGCTTGCTAATCTCCCGCTAAGAGGGAAATTATCCGATGATCAGCTTGAAATTACAGCAGATGGCGGGATTATCGTTGAAAATAATAAAATTCAGAAAGTCGGGGACTTTGAAACCCTGAAAGCTGAAAATCAAAATATTGAGATTGAAACCATTGAAGGTGAGCAAATCGTTCTGCCTGCTTTTGTAGATTCTCACACCCATATTTGTTTCGGAGGAAACCGGGCCAATGATTTTGCCATGAGAAATGCCGGGAAAACCTATCTGGAAATTGCAGAAAACGGCGGCGGAATCTGGAGCTCTGTACAGCATACCAGAAATGCTTCCGAAGAAGAATTACTGGCAACTTTACTGGAAAGAATAAATACGCTGCTTCATTTGGGAATTACTACCATTGAAATAAAAAGCGGTTATGGGCTTGATGTGGAAAATGAGTTGAAAATGCTTAGAATTATTAAAAAAGCACAGGAACAGACTCAGGCTACTTTAGTTCCCACCTGTCTCTCCGCTCACCTGAAACCCAGAGATTTTGAAGGTGACAACCGGGAATATTTAAATTATATCATTTCCGAAATTTTACCCAAAGTAAAAGAAGAAAGTTTAGCGAAGCGGGTAGATATTTTTATTGAAAAATCTGCTTTCCAACCGGAAGAAAGTAAAGAATTTCTTCTTAAAACGAAAGACTTAGGTTTTGAGATTACGGTTCATGCCGATCAGTTTACACCCGGAAGCTCTAGAATAGCAGTGGAAGTAGGTGCAAAATCAGCAGACCATCTGGAAGCAACCATTGATGAAGATATTGAATTTTTAGCGAAATCAGATACTGTGGCAACTGCACTTCCGGGAGCCAGTTTAGGATTGGGAGAAAAATTTACGCCGGCCAGAAAACTACTTGATGCAGGAGCTATTGTTGCCATTGCCAGCGATTGGAATCCGGGATCAGCACCGATGGGGAATTTAATTACCCAGGCTTCTATTTTGGCGACCTATGAAAAATTAACCACAGCAGAAGTTTTAACAGGGATGACTTTCCGGTCTGCTTTTGCTCTTAATTTGGAAGACAGAGGAAGATTGGAAAACGGTCTAAAAGCAGACTTTGTAACCTTTAAAACCAATAATTTCCAGAATGTTTTGTATAAACAGGGCAGTCTGAAGGCAGAGCATATCTATATAAACGGAAATAAAATTTAAATTATTATCGTGACTGAAATTCTTAAAGTCACTGATTGATCAGTCGAAAAATCAAAATTCAGATGACAGGGGCTCTCGAAGTCACACCATCTTAAATTATCAAAATAATGAGCAATATCTGGCAGGGAAGATTAGATGGCGAAGAACCTCTTTTCCATAGAATATTTCAGAGAGTAAAAGAAGAAAATAACTACGATGCTATTTCAACGAACGATTTCGTTTTACACGGTTTTGCCGTGGATGAAGGAGTAAGGAGAAATAAAGGGAGACTGGGAGCAAAAGATGCTCCGGACGTAATCAGGAAAAACATGTCAAATTTCCCTGTTATCCTTCCGGATTTTTCATTACTTGATTTTGGAAATATTACATGTGGCGACGGAAATTTAGAGCATACCCAGAACACACTTGCCAAAAATGTATCGAAAGTACTTTTAAAAGGCGGAAAATCATTGGTTTTAGGAGGCGGGCATGAAGTAACCTACGCGCATTACTTAGGCGTTAAAACAGCTTTTCCCGAACAGAAAATCGGGATTATTAATATTGATGCCCATTTTGATAACAGGCAGCCTGAACATGAGATTGGACCAAGCTCAGGTACAGGATTCTGGCAGATTGCCCAGGAAGGAGAGATTAATTCTTTACACATCGGGATTCAGAGGAATTCCAATACCTTAAAATTGTTTGATACTGCCCATCAGTTTGGAATGAAATATATCCTGGCCGATGAATTGTTTTTTGAAAATCTTCCGTCAATCTATCAACGGGTAGATGATTTGTTGGAAAGTGTAGACTTCGTTTACCTTACGATCTGCATGGATGTTTTCAACGCGTCGATAGCTCCCGGAGTTTCAGCTTCAGCCTACAACGGAATATTTGCAGATGCTGCTTTCATGCATCTTTACAGACATATATTGAAAAATAACAAGCTTATTGCATTAGATGTTGCCGAAGTTAATCCGGTTTATGATATTCAGGACAGAACGTCCCGGCTGGCAGCATGTCTTGTCAATGAATGGTTTATGGTTTAAACGGTAAAAAATATATTCTTTCGATAGAGAAAATCATTATTTTATTTAATCTTAAGGAACAAAATTTGCTACTTTCATCATGCTTTTTCAAAAGGAGCATTATAAATTCAATCTTTGAATTTAAAATAAAAATTATATTATGGAACAGTTAATTGAAAATAAACTCATTAAAGCAGATCAGACTTTTTCGGAATGGAAAAAAACACCATTTGAAGAAAGGCAGAAACTGATGGCAAAAATGGCTGAAATTTTAAAAAATAATTCGGAAAAGTTTGGTGAAATTATTACCGGAGAAATGAATAAGCCCATTTCACAGTCGATTGCTGAAATTGAAAAATGTGCTTTAATGATGAATTATTATGCAGATGCAGACAATATTTTAAAACCTGAAAAAGTAGATTCCGAGTACAGCTATTCCGAAATACATTATATTCCCAAAGGAGTTATTCTTGGTGTAATGCCCTGGAATTTTCCTTTCTGGCAGGTATTGAGATTTGCTATACCTGCAATTCTGGCCGGAAATACGGTGGTTTTAAAACATGCATCTATATGCTTTGGAAGTGGAAATGCAATTGAAAGAATATTTACAGAAGCCGGTTTTCCTGAGGGAGTTTTTCAGAATCTGGAAGTTGGTCATAAAGAAGTGAAGGAGATTCTTGAGCATGATGCCGTAAAAGGAGTGAGCCTTACAGGAAGCGGAAGAGCAGGTGGTGAGGTGGCTTCAATTGCCGGATTAAATGTTAAAAAGTCTTTGCTGGAGCTGGGCGGAAGTGATGCCTTTATTATTCTGGATGATGCTGATCTGAACGAAGCTGCAAAAGTAGGTGCTCAGGCAAGGCTGCAGAATTGCGGACAAACCTGTGTTGCTGCAAAAAGATTTATTATTGACGAAAAAATTGAAGAAGAGTTTCTTCCGAAATTTATTGAAGAATATAAAAAGTTTATTCCGGGAGATCCCATGAATAAAGAAACGAAACTGGCAGGGATGGCAAGGCCGGATCTGGCGGATGATTTGGAAAACCAGTTTAAAAAAGCTCTTGAGAACGGGGCTGAAATTATTATTCCATTGGAGAGAATCTCGGCGAATGAGTTTAAGCCGGGGCTTATAAGAGTGCAGGAAGGAAACCCTATCCTTCAGGAAGAACTTTTCGGTCCTCTGGGAATGGTAATGGTCGCAAAAAATGACGCAGAAGCTTTACAGATGGCTAATGATATTCCTTTCGGACTTTCCAATTCTGTATGGACCGTCAATAAAGACCGTCAGATGTTTTTCATAGAAGGTCTTGAATCCGGAACAGTCAATATCAACAGAATGACAAGCTCTGATCCGCGTTTTCCTTTCGGTGGAACCAAGGCTTCAGGATATGGAACCGAACTTTCCCTAATCGCTTTAAAAGAGTTTGTAACGCCAAAGACGATTGTAGGAAACTGATTTTGTAAAATGTATTAATGTATTAATGTATTAATGTATTAATGATTTTTCTATTATATATTTATTGAAAAAGCTCCCGGAAATTCCGGGAGCTTTTTATTTTATTTTAAGAAAGCATATTTGCTTTTCTGCAATTTTGCCTTTTTGCTTCGATTAAACCGTAGTTAATCTTAACGTATTTGTTTTTCCACCTTCATAAGACGGAGTCGCATTGATATTGATTACAAAATCCCCGGTTTCAATATATCCGTGGTTATGAGTAAGCATATTTACCTGGATAATGGTTTCATCGGTAGATTTTTTCATATCATAATAATAAGCGTGAACTCCCCAAAGAAGGTTCAGCATTGTGATCACTCGCTTATTGCCACTATATACGATAATATGCGAATTAGGTCTGTGTGCGGCAAGCTGGAAAGCAGTATATCCGGAATGCGTTAAAGTAACAATAGCAGAAACGTTTGTTGTTTTCGCAATTCTTACGGCAGCCAGACAAACCCTGTTTGTAATAAACCTTTCATCGATACAGTTGTAATCTTTTTCGATAGGTTCGTTTTTATGCTGGTAGAAATGAGTTTTCTCAATATTCTGTACAATTTTGGCCATGTTTTCAACCACCTGTACCGGATATCTTCCCACAGAAGTTTCCCCTGAAAGCATTACAGCATCAGCACCGTCCAATACTGAGTTGGCAACATCATTCACTTCCGCTCTTGTCGGAGTTAAGCTGTTGATCATAGTTTCCATCATCTGGGTAGCAATGATTACCGGCTTGGAATAGAATCTTGCCTTTTCAACAAGGTTTTTCTGGATAGCGGGAACTTCTTCCATCGGAACTTCAACACCAAGGTCACCACGGGCAACCATTAATCCGTCGCACTCCAATAAAATTTCGTCGATATTTTTTACACCTTCAGGCTTTTCAATTTTCGCAATAATCGGAGTTTTGAATTTACCGTTCGGGTGCTTGTTGATAAGCTCTTTCAGATCGATAATATCCTGTGCGTGACGTACAAAAGATAATGCAACCCAGTCAACCTCCATATCAAGCATGAAATTAGCATCCTGAATATCTTTTTCAGTCAGGGCGGGAAGAGAAACATTTGTATTAGGTAAATTAACTCCTTTTTTAGAACTTAATGGTCCCCCTTGAATTGTTTTAGCCTTTACAGTATCTATCTCATTGGTTTCAGTTACTTCCAAAACCAGTTTCCCATCATCAATAAGGATTCTTTCACCTACTTTTACATCCTGGGGAAACTGCTGGTAAGTCATAAAAACTTTTGTAGAATCTCCTTCGATTTTTTCGTTGGTAAAAGTAAGAATATCACCCGGGTTAAGATAAGAACCTTCCTTTACAACACCTACTCTTAGCTTAGGACCTTGTAAATCTCCCAAAATCCCCACAGAATAACCATATTCTTTATTAAGCTCTCGGATAATATTAATATTGGAACGAACTAATTCGTAATCTGCATGTGAAAAATTTATTCTGAAAATATCAACACCTGCTTTCATAAGTCCTAACATTACTTCTTTTGATGACGAAGCCGGCCCAAGTGTTGCGATAATTTTTGTTTTCTTTAAATACTTATTCATAATACTGGATAATTTGATAAAGTTCCTCTTCAGAACTTAATGTATAATCTTGAATTGGAAACACAAGATTTTCAGGGAGCAAAATTACGGAAAAATCAGGAAACTGTTCCGAACTATGCAGAATATATTCTACATCTACCTGATTATTTAATAAAAATTTAATGTTTTCTTCTTCTGTGAAGAGTTCTGTTTGTACTTTTTTTTGCTTACTTTCCGAACATTTGTTGGAAATGAACGTAAAACAGGTTTTTGTAAACTTGTGATAAGCTTCAAATCTTGGAAAAAAATAATCATAATAAAACCCGTGGAAGATCAGATCTTTTATTCTTGAAAACTTAAGATCATTATTTTGATTTATTTTGTAGAAAAACTCATAATCAGGTATACGTTTTGCTAATCTCACCAATCCTATGGCAATATCTTCAAATTCTATATCATCTAAATCATAAAGCCTTTGAATTTCCAAGTATGTTTTCTTTTTTATTTAAAATATAAAATGCCCTCTGTGCCGATTTTTCTTCTGCTTTTTTCTTGGAGGTTTCCGTAGCATTTGCAATCTTTTCTTCTCCTAGCCAGACATGGCACCGGAATACGATAGATTTGTTTGCCTGTACTTCCTCACAGGTTTCATACTTTATATTGACCTTCTTTTTCTGGCTCCATTCCAGCAAAAGGCCTTTGTAGCTTACAATTTTATTTTCAAGCTTGTTGATCTCGGTTGGCGTTAAAAGTCTTTCCAGAATGATTCTTCTGCACATATCATAATGGAAGTCTAAATATACCGCACCGATTAAGGCCTCGAATAAATTTCCGGAGATATTTTCTCCTAATGCTACGGAGCTCTGCTTTTGTAAAAGATCCGTGAGTCTTAAGTCTTCTCCTAATTTATTGAGATTTTTCCTATTAACAATCTTAGATTTCATCTGCGTCAAATATCCTTCATTAGCCTGAGGATAAGTCTGGAACAAATGACACGAAATAATTGTACCCAAAACAGAATCTCCCAAAAATTCAAGCCTTTCGTAATTGCTGTCTTGATTTTTAGAAGAATTTTTTAGTGAAAAAGCTTCCCGGTAAAGAGCAACGTTTTGCACCTCGGCACCTAACATCTTGCTGACTTCAGTACTGAGGAAATAATCTCTCTCCGTTAATTTTCTTTTTCTTTTTTTGAGAAGGAATTTAGAAAAGTATTTCTGTAACTCCATTCAGTAAATTTAGATTTTCGTAAATAGAACGCAAGCGTTGTGCCCACCAAACCCAAAAGTATTACTCATGGCTACTTTTACATCTTTCTTTACAGCTTCATTAAAGGTAAAATTAAGTCTGCTGTCAATGTTTTCATCATCAGTAAAATGGTTGATGGTTGGAGGAACGATACCATGAATAATAGTTCCTAATGCAGCAATAGCCTCGATAACTCCTGCAGCACCTAAAAGGTGGCCGGTCATTGATTTTGTAGAATTAATCTGAATGTCGTAAGCATGCTCACCCAATAGTTTTGAAATCGCATTGGATTCTGCAATATCTCCTAATGGAGTAGAGGTACCATGCATATTGATATGGTCTACTTCATCAGCAGTTAATCCTGCGTCTTCCAGGCAATTTTTCATTACCAGATAAGCTCCTAAACCTTCAGGATGCGGGGCAGTCATGTGATGTGCATCAGCACTCATACCACCTCCTTTTAATTCTGCATAAATGGTTGCTCCACGTTTTACTGCGTGCTCGTATTCTTCAAGAATGATACATCCTGCACCTTCGCCTAATACAAAACCATCTCTGTCTTTGTCAAAAGGTCTTGAAGCTGTTTTCGGATCGTCATTTCTTGTAGAAAGTGCCATCATTGCATTAAATCCACCAACACCACTTGCTGTAACGGCTGCTTCAGATCCTCCGCATACAATAACGTCTGCCTTTCCAAGCTGGATAAGCATTTTAGAATCAATTATTGCATTTGCTGAAGAAGCACAGGCAGATACAGTTGTGTAATTCGGTCCGTGAAAACCATACTCGATAGAGATGTGTCCCGGAGTGATGTCCGCAATCATTTTAGGAATAAAGAAAGGGTTAAATCTTGGAATATCCGTATTTGCCCATCCTAAAACTTCTGTTTCAAAAGTCTCTAAACCTCCGATTCCGGAACCCCAGATTACGCCGACTCTGTTTTTGTCTACATTGTCTCCAATAATCCCGGAGTGTGCCACTGCCTCTCTGGCAGCTACAAGCCCAAGCTGAGTATTTCGATCCATTTTTTTTGCTTCTTTCTTATCAAAATACTGCAAAGGATCAAAACCTTTCACTTCACAAGCGAACTTTGTTTTAAAGTTTGTGGCATCAAAAAGAGTAATCGGAGCAGCACCGCTCTCACCTTTAAGAAGATTTTCCCAGTATTCTTTTGCATTATTTCCAATCGGTGTTATTGCGCCAAAACCGGTTACAACTACTCTTTTTAATTCCATAAACTTTTTAAATTTTCTTTTTTGTTGAAGAGAATATTATTTATTTACTACTTCTTCGATATAAGCGATAGCGTGTCCTACAGTAGTAATTTTTTCAGCTTGATCATCAGGGATTTGAATATTAAATTCTTTTTCAAATTCCATGATTAGTTCAACTGTATCCAATGAATCAGCTCCTAAATCGTTAGTGAAGCTAGCTTCAGGAGTTACTTCTGTTTCTTCAACGTCAAGCTTATCAGCGATGATAGCTTTTACTCTTGATGCAATGTCTGACATAGTAAATTATTTTTTTAATTGTTAGATGCTGCAAATATATAAAATTCTTTACGATAAAACATTTTTTTAGTCTTTTTTGTGGGTAGACTATACTTATTTTATAACAGGAAGTTTTAGTCTTTTAGTTTTCAGGTGTTTATGTTTTACCGGAATGGAACAGATGAAATGAATTATAAAAAATAATCTGAAAACAACTAAAAAAACGCAGCAGATGATATTGTATAAGGGTTTTTTGATGATTGGCCTTTATTCTAAGAGCATGTCCTCAGTCGGAATATATCTTCTATGTTTAAGGTGAAAAATAGAATTTGTCTTATCAACATAGTTAAAGAGGAAACCTTTTTATTGAATAGCCCTTTAATTAATGACTGTTTTAACAAAGCACATTTGAGCTTTTTAACAAACCGGTTGCCTGCTGTTTTAGTTGAAATTTGTATCAATAAAAATCAATTAAAAATGAAAAAAGTCTGGTTTATAACAGGAAGCTCAAAAGGTTTAGGGAAAAATCTTGTTGAAGCAGTATTATTAAAAGGAGATTATGCCGTTGCTACTGCCAGGAATCTTAAGGATTTGGAAGAATTGAAGGCACAATATCCGGATCAGTTGTTTCCGGTGAAGCTGGATGTAGAGATCAGGGAAGAGATTGATTCGGCTGTTGAGGCGGCAATCAATCATTTCGGACGTATTGATGTTCTGGTAAATAATGCAGGCTTCGGAATTACAGGGGCAGCAGAAGCATTTACGGATGAGCAGGTAAGAAGACAGCTTGAAGTCAATTTATTTGCACCCATACAGGTGACCAGAGCAGTATTGCCTTATATGCGTAAACAGCGTTCAGGACAGATTTTGCAGATCAGCTCTGTTGGGGGCAGGGTAGGAAATGCAGGGCTTTCCATTTATCAGGCAGCCAAATTCGGACTGTCCGGTTTCTCGGAATCGTTGAGTAAGGAAGTACTTCCACTGGGAATTAAAGTGACCTCTATTGAGCCCGGCGGATTCAGAACAGACTGGGCAGGTGCTTCAATGAGCTTTGCCGAAGAGGTTGAAGGATATGAAAACACCGTAGGCAGTATTAAAGAATATCTTTCCTCAGGGAAATTCCTTCCGATGGGTGATCCGGCTAAAGCAGCCAAAGTAATGGTTGATCTCACAGACCATCCTAATCCGCCCCTCCATTTGATTTTGGGAAGTGAGGCAGCAGCCATATTAAAAAGTACCGACCAGCTTAGAAAAGAAGAATTTGAAAAATGGCTGGATGTAAGCGTTTCAACCGATCATGATGAAGCCGTAAACGTCCTTGAATCTGAAGAAGGAAAAGCATTTTTAGCTAAAAAAGGAATCAAAGTAGACTGATTTTAATAAAGATAAGGTTTGAAACCGGGGCATTTTTAACCTCATCATCTTTAAAGACGGTTTATTATATTTGTAGTACAATGAAATCAACAAGAGAAAATCTGGGAAATATTGTGTATTCCTGCTACACTCAGGTAAGCAGGCAGGGAGAGCATTTTGTATCCGACCATGTGCTGAGCTATCAGATTTCAGGAGATCTGACATTAAATGACGGAGTTAATGAGTATTCTGCCTATGACGGTTCAATACGTTTTTTAAGACGAAATCAGTTGTTGAAATTCACGAAACGGCCTCCCGCTGACGGAGAATTCAAATCACTATCCATTTATCTTGATCAGCAGATTTTAAAAGATTTCAGTCTGGAATATGGCTTGATTTCAGAAAAGAAAAGCTACAATAAGCCGCTTTCATTGATTGAAGATAATCTGCAGCTAAAGGCTTATATGGAATCTTTACTGATCTATCAGTTATCTGATCAGCTTTCGGATCAGCGCCTTGTGGAATTAAAAATTAAAGAGGTCCTTATTTTATTGCTCCAGTACGATCCGGAATTGAAAGACATTTTGTTTGATTTTAATGAGCCCGGAAAGATTGATATTGAAGCTTTTATGAATAAGAATTACCATTTTAATGTAAACCTCGACCGTTTTGCCTATCTCACAGGAAGAAGCCTTGCTACTTTTAAACGTGATTTTGAAAAGGTATTTGGAATAACGCCGGGGAAATGGCTCCTTCAAAAAAGACTTCAGGAAGCGCATTATCTCTTGGAAAAAGGAAAAGCAGCATCAGATATTTACCTTGATTTAGGTTTTGAAGACCTTTCCCACTTTTCATTTACCTTTAAAAAGCTCTACGGATTATCACCAAGCAAAATTATCTCGGTATAATTTAAATAATCAAATGCAAGCCATGAAATGGCGACTTAACGAAAGATAGGATAAAATCCTATCCATAAAAAATGCCCGGAATTTCCGGGCATTTTTTATAAGTATATGGTAATTATATGCTCAATAATTAATCTGATTCATCATCTCCATGAGCACCAGTAAAGATACCAGTTTTTTAGATGATTTATATTTAGGGTTAAGCTGTTCACGGATTTCAGTCAAGGCCTTGCTCAGGTTATTACTCACCGTTTTATTACTGATATTAAGAGCTTCCGCAGTTTCATCTACAGACATATTTTTACGGATTCGCAGATCATAAACTTTCTGTTCAGTGGGGGAAAGTTTCGATATCACCTCATCTATCATTATAAAAAGCTCGTTGATATCATTGTCTTCCAGTATTTCGTAATATTCTGCATCTGTAATTTCAGATAAAAAGTCTTCCGATTCATCAAGATATACCGCCTGTATTTTTTTTACATTGGCATAATGGTCAAGAATACGGTAATGGATAAAACGGAATAAATATCCTTTAGCACTTTCCTGTTCATCGGTCTGTACAAATTCAGGATTTTCGAGAATCCTGATCCAAAGGTTTTGCAGCAGCTCTTCCGTAACCTCTTTGTCCTTGGTACGCACAAAGATCATGGTATAGAAATTATCCCAATACCGCTCATACAACATCATAAAAGCAGGACGGTCGCCTGATTTTATCTTGTTTAATAAAGTATAGTCTGTTGGCTTCATAATCTTTGATACAAAATTACCTAAACTAATATTAATGTTTTATGAATTATCCGGCTTCTAAAATTAAATAATTCTGAAAATCTGATTGATTATTTACATGTAAAATGTGGAAATGTTTATAAAACCTATGATTTCTGTTAAAAAACCGATTTCAATGTTAATGATATGTTAAATGCCTGACGGGAAGTTTTTGATTTTGCCCAGTATTATAAGTGAGAGTATTTATGAAATAATAATACAACAAACTTATAAAGTGAAGAAATTGAAATACAACAAAGTAGAAGCATTTGTTTTTAAATTATGGAGCCGGGAAGTGTCGGAGGAAGAATTATCGGAAAAAGAATTAAAGGTGTTGGAATTGTGGGAGAAAGATGTTATTAAAAGCTTAGCAAAAAGCCAGATCCGGGAATCGAAAGTAAAAGTATTATCCGGTTTGGAACCCTACTTTGTACAATCGGCAAAGAGCCATACCTATTTCAGGAGAAATATATACAGTGCGGCAGCAGTATTACTGTTGATCTTCAGTCTGGGAGGTTTTTTTACATATAATTTTTTATTTAAGCCGGAGGTATACGTTGCTGAAAATATAAATAAAACAATCAGGCTGGAAGACGGATCGGAAATTACCTTATTGCCCGGTGCCAAACTTACCGTTGAAAAATCTTTTCCGGCTGATACCCGAATCGTAAATTTAAAAGGAGATGCGGTCTTTTCAGTTGCGAAATCTAAAATACACCCATTCATTGTACAGGCCGATGGTTTCAGTACCAGGGTAATGGGAACGAAATTTAAGGTTGTACAGAACGGAGCAAGCAAAACAGTAGATCTGTATGAAGGGAAAGTGGCAGTGTCTTCACCGGGAACAGCCGTAGCTTATCTTACACCCAACCAACGATGGACAAACTTCGGAATATTACGTACAGCTGCAGTAGTTGTCAATAAAACAGATCAAAAATCCGGGAAGAAGATTTCAGTATTAAAATCTTTAACCTTTAATGATGTGTCTTTCAAAACAATCATGGAAGTACTGCATAAAAACTATGGGATAAGCATAAAATATCCACAGGAAGTAGCTGAGAAAAAAGTAACGGCAGATCTTACCGGAAGCACCTGGGATGAAAATGTAGAAGCTTTGGCTTTTATCGTAGGGCTTGAAGTGCAAAAGGAAAATAATACCACTTATATATTAAAAAAATAAAAGAACAGAGGCAGTTAAGCAGAGTTTATGGACAGAATTATGGAGCGATCAGTAATAAAAAGTGGGGTTAAAAATATGAGAAATCTGAAATGCAGTCTTACCGTAGCGGCAATCTTTTTTGCAATAGCGGCAGACGCGCAGGAATTAACAGCAAAAGTGTCATTTTCTGCTCCGGCAGGACGGCCTTTAATAGGGACTTTAGAAGAATTTGCAGATAAAACAAGGATGCGTCTGGTATATTCAAAAGCAGATATTCAGGATCTGAAAGTAAGAGACATCAGGTGTGATAACATTCCTGTAAGCAGCTGTCTGAAGAATATTACAGATAATCTTCCGATAGCCGTGCGTCAGCATGGAGAGTTGATTTCTGTGAAATATGAAGGTTCTTCCGCTTCTATATCCCCGGTAAAAGGAGATGGCCGATTGATAGGGAAAATTGTAGATGAGGTCGGAAACCCGATTGTAAAAGCAGAAATAAATGTGGCCGGAAAAACCACAATGACAGATAATAATGGAGATTTTGGGCTTAATATCCCTTCCGGAACGTATACACTTACTGTTAAAGCATCAGGATACAATTCATTGAGGGTGGAAAAACTGGTGATGAAGAACGATGAGACCAATACTGTTTCTTTTGCCATGAAACACGTTTCTGATAAAGAAATGAATATCAAAGAAGTGATCATCAAAGGAGTTCGGAAGGCTGATACACAGGCAGGCCTTCTGGCGCAGCAGAAAAAAGCGGCACAGATGAGTGACGGAATTTCAGCCGAGCAGATTTCCAAAACACCGGACAATGATGTCGGCGGAACATTGAAAAGAGTAACAGGAGTTACCACCATAGATAATAAATATGTAGTCGTTCGTTCAATGGGAGAACGTTGGAATACCGCTGCGATGGACGGAATTAACCTGCCAAGCACGGAAGCCTATAACCAGAACTTTTCATTTGATATCATCCCTACAGCGATGGTGGAAAGTGTAGTAGTAAGCAAAACGGCAACACCGGATATGAATGCCAGCTTTGCCGGCGGATATGTGGAAGTACGTACGAAAGATATCCCAAATGAGAATTTCACAACCGTAAACGTAGGATCTTCTTACAACGATATTGCAACATTTAAAGAATTTATTACCAAGAAACGGGGAAAATATGATTACTGGGGATATGACGACGGAACAAGAGATTTTCCTAAAGGTTTAGAAGTAACGGACTGGAATAACCCGTTGTTTTTTGAGCAGTCCAAACGTTTTACGAATGATAATTTTTCCAATTATCAGACCAAAGCAGATCTGAACTCCAATATGCAGGTAGCCCTTGGAAGAAGTTACCGCATGAAAAATAACAATAAATGGGGTTTTGCAGGTGCTCTTACTATGAGAAATGAACAAAATAAACTGGATATTGATCACACCGGAAGAGGTGGCTGGCTGGATAATGCAGGACTGGTTAACAACTGGGAAGAGCTTGGAGTGGCTCCGGTAAGTTTCTTTAACTTTAAAAATCAAGGAGCTTCCTATACTTACAATTCCACATTAGGCGGAATGTTGAATTTCGGTTTACAGCTGGGGAAAAGCAGGATCTCATTCCGTAATTCGTATACTCATATTTATGATCAGACCCTGACAAGAATAACAGGATGGAATGAATATACCGGCGGAAACGGGGATGCATCAGATTCATACAACTATTTTTATTATGGTACCGTTCCCAATAATGATCCTACAAAAATTCCGTTTTTGGATAAACCTTATACGGAAACCACCAATTATCCGGTTTACCAGAATTTATTACAGAATAAACTGGAAGGAAACCATAAAATAGGGAATAAGGAGATCAGCTGGTTTGCTGCAAGAACAGGGGTGACTTCAGATACTAAAGATTATACACAGTATCAGACCAATTATAATTTCATCGGAAACGAAATTTTAAGTTATAACCAGATCTACAATTCAGGAAACAATTTTGCAAGAGGATATATCAAAAACAAGGAGACCGATTATAATTATGGTGTCTCATTCAAATGGAGCATGGATGCCGGAAATTTTAAAAACGATATCAAGGTAGGATACGCCGGTGCCATAAAAAACAATACGAACGAACAGCAGAAGTTTTTCCTCAGGGTGGATGAGAACAGGGATGTCCCGAACAGTGAAAAAAATATGCTGATCATGTATGGTTCCCTTGCCAATTGGTTTGACGGATCTCACTATACACCTGGCGGTATCGGATGGCAGACCAGATCACTTTATAAAAATGATAAATATGAAGGGAAAGTTAGCCAGCACGCTCCTTATATCATGTTTGACAACCGTCTGAATAATAAATTCAGGTTGGTCTGGGGATTAAGGGCAGAGTATTTCAGATATGATCTGATCTCCCAGCAGCAGGATCCGGATGACCCGAAAAGTGTTACCAAAGAACCTATTGAAGAAAAGCCATGGCAGTGGATGCCTTCCGCCAACTTTACGTATAGTCCTACCAACAGTATCAATGTAAGGCTTGCTTATAACAGATCTGTAATTCGTCCTCAGTTTAATGAGAGAACAGGATTGCCTTATTTTGATCCGATTGCCAACGGATTGATCTATAATACGGAAATGACCTCATCGGTAATCAATAATTATGATTTCAAATTTGAATGGTTTCCAGGGTTAGGAGAAATTATTTCCGCAGGATTATACTATAAAAATATTGACCGGCCGATAGAGCGTGAAGGATATATTTCAAGTGAAGGAAACCTTTTCCTTTACAACGGGAACTCTAAAAATGCAAAGCTTAAAGGATTTGAAGTGGAGGTCAGAAAAAGCCTGGGCTTTATCAAACAGGACACTTTCCTGAAAGATTTATTCATCAGTGGAAATTTCACTTACAACGATACAAGGGTAGTTGCTTTCAAAGACAGGTACAAAACTAAAGATACAGATGAAACGTACGCGGTAGACCGTCCATTATACGGACAGACTCCTTATGCCTATAACCTTGGGCTGATGTATAGCGGAGACCGTTTGGGATTAAGCTTTTTATATAATGCAAAAGGTGACCAGTACGTCACGGTAGGTTATGCTTACATAGGAGAAGAGATTCAAAGGCCTTATGCGGTAGCAGATGCACAGGTTTCCTACAAGCTTTTGAAAGATAAGAATCTGGAAATAAAATTTAACGTAAGGAATATGTTCAACAGGGTGAGAGAATATTATAACAATTTCAATTCTTATTCTGTGTATAAAGGCGGCGGAAGCTCTTATGATACCCAAAGGGAATCGCAGGGTCTTTTACCGGGAGCATCAGATAAGTATGATAAAGATATCGACAAGATATTATTCAGAGCTTATAACGGGCGAACATACGGGATGTCAGTAAGCTATACTTTTTAGAAAAGTGTACTGATACAAAAGAAATGTAAATAACAGAAAATAAGCTTTTGACAGAAGCATTAATGATATAAGATCTTATAAATGGCAAATGTTACAGGTTTCCATACCCTGAGATCTGAACGGATAAATACTGATGATGCGCACTTCAGTAGGCATTCAGGCAAAAATGGAATTTACCGGATCTCCCCGGACGGTAAAAAGGTAAAGGGGAAGCTTTACGGGCCTGCACCTCAGGTGATGGAAAGTTTTTAAAAACAATGTGTAACCAAATCACGGAGATATAAAGGTGGATATCCCGTAAACAGGAATCATCCGGACCAAAAATAATAACCCGGATCCATATTTCTAAATTCTACAACAATGAGAAAATTAACTTTAATCGCTGTAACTGCTTTATCACTAACAGCTTGTCGCGAAAATGATTCTTTATCAGATTCTTCTTCATTCGAAATGAAATCTGCTTCTGCAGAATACTTAACTGCTTCTGCACTTCCTGTAACTACAGTAAGCGGAGCAATCACTTCAAACACTACTTGGAGTGGAGTTGTTGAAATAGATGGTATTGTAACAGTGAAAGGTGGAGCTACCTTAACGATCCAGCCAGGAACGTTTATCAAAGCTAAACCTAATGCTACAAATACACCGACAGGAGTTTTGGTTATTGCTAAAACAGGTAAAATAAACGCTACGGGAACTGCAACTCAACCTATTATCTTCACAAGTTATAAATTGTTAGACGGAAACGAAGATACTACTGCAACTCCGGGAGATTTCGGAGGGGTTATCGTTTTAGGAGATGCGCCTACCAACAAACCTGCAACTACTGTTATTGAAGGATTAACAGGTACTGACTATCAATATGGTGGTACTAATGCTGCTCATAACGCAGGTACTCTTAAATATGTACGTGTTGAATTTGGAGGATACGACCTTTTAGCACCTAACTCCGGAAACGAAATCAACGGATTAACTTTAGGAGGTGTAGGAAATGGTACTACATTAGACCACATCCAGGTATCTTACGGTAAAGATGATTCATTTGAATTCTTCGGAGGTACTGTAAACGCTTCAAACTTAGTATCTTTTGCACCGGATGATGATAACTTTGATTTCGATTTCGGATATTCAGGAACAATCACTTGTGCTTTAGCATTGGCAGATTACAATTCAACACACAGCCAAAGTAGTGGTAGCTCTGATACTAACGGTATCGAGTTAGACAACGACGGAACTGGTTCTGCTGCTTCTCCATTTACACGTCCGACTGTTAAAAACCTTACTATTGTAGGAGCTAAAAACCCTCTACAAGGAGCATTATATGAAAATGCCATCCACGTAAGAAGAAACGGTAAATTAATATTGGAAGATGCCGTAGTTACAGGTTATCCGGTAGGTGTATTATTAGAAACAGTAAGCAGTGCTCCTGTAAATCTTGCAGATCTAAGCTTCACTAATGTAAGTGCTCACGGATTTACTTTTGCTACAGCTTCTAAAATAGGATCTACTACTGCAGCTCTTACAATCCCTGGAACTACTATCTCTACATCTAACCCTGCAAACGTTTGGGGAATGTCTCAGCCATTCTTCAACGAAAGCCCGGCATGGAATGTTTCTCCAAGAAACTGTGGAGACTTCAAGGGAACTTGGACAAAATACAACTTTTCTATCGTAGAGTAATCTACCTGCAGGGGATGATATGGTCATCCCCTGTTTTTTAATTCAATCTTTTAAAATTTATATTATGAAAAAAGTAATTTTATTATCTGTTCTTTTTTTATCAAAACTGATCTGTGCACAGTTTCCGGTTTGGACGAATGCTTTTAACGCAGCTGGAGATATGCAGGGCTGGACATTCTATGACGGAAACGCCAACGGAAACGGATGGGTGCAGGGGCCAAATATTTACCATAACGGTACTTCTTTAGCATACGGATCAACAGGCGTGCTTCGCTATTCAATCAGTAATGTTCCTTCAGGGAACGTAGCAGGTTTTGCCACAGAAGATGATTGGGCAGTCTCTCCTCAGATTGATCTTACTTCAGCTTCAGGTACCATTACCCTTGCAGCTTATATAGGAAGACAGAGAACTTCACACCCTTTAGTAGGAAGATATCTTTATATTTTTGTGAGTACTCCTCAGAAAGAGGTTCCGGAATTATCAGATTTCAAGGCGTTGGCAGTAGATGCAAACGGAAACGAGATTCCCAGCCCTTACCTTATAAGTGGAGGTGGAAGCAGCAACCCTTTCCCTACAGACCTGAACCAGTTTGTAGAAAGCCTTGTAGATCTTTCCGCTTTTGCAGGAAAAAAAATCTATATCGGGTTATGGTCAAACAGATCTACAGGAGATACGACCAATGTACCTAACATCAATATCGATGAGATGGCTATTTTTTCTTCGGTTCTGAAAACACAGGATGTAAAAACATCAAAAAATCTTACCGTTGTAAAACAGAATCCGGTATTGGCTTCACTGATGCTTAAACTTAATTCAGCATTCAAAGAAAATGCAGTGACGGTTACTGTTTATAATATGGCCGGGCAATCAGTGCTTACCGCTAAATACAGCAGAGAAATAAATGTTGCAGGTTTATCCTCAGGAAACTATATGGCCGTAGTGTCAGACGGTGTACGTTCCGAGAACGTGAAATTTATTAAGAAATAATTCCATTAAATAAACAGAAAGTGCCTGTTTTAAAAATAAAAACAACCATGTCAAAACCATGATCATATGACCGGCACTTCTGAAAAAATATGCATATATAAATTTTAGAAATCATATTGCCCCTGGTGTGGCCAAGGGCAATATTTCTGAATTTAATTTATCAATAATATCTTGACAATGAAAAAAATAATTGCCCTTGTTAGTCTTTTAAGCCTGGTATCATGTACCGATGAGGTATTGCAGTCTTATGATACATCACAAAAGCCGGCAGAGATCAATATCAAGGGATATTCAAAACCGGATGTACTGCAGATTAGGCTTAACGGCCAGCCCGTGAATATCAACGGAAGTACTTCCTATACCAATAATATAGAAACTAAATTAAGTTTCGTAGTAGATGAAGGAGAAACCGATGCACTTGAAATCTACAACAATGAAAATGGAAAGCAAATCGCTAAATACAGCATCAATTATAACAATACAGACGAATATAAAAACCTGTATTTCTTCAATCTTCCCGGAATTTATCTGCAAACTTATGCCGTGAAACCTCAGGTTAATCTGGGAAAAGTGGGCTTCGAACTGATCTTTCCGAACCTTGGTGAATATTCCGGCTCTTCACTGGAAGGAGTAAAAGGGGTTTTGAAAAGAGATAATGGAGTAGTATTGGCTGAATTTGACAATATCGGAAAAGAGAATTTTTCAGCACTGAAAGTATACAGCTTTTTCAGTGCGACGGCACCCGTTTATCTGGAACTATATAAGCCCGGAACTACCGAACCTTACTTCGGATCGCAAACCATTAAAGTAACCATAAAACAGGATATAGGCGCCAATATGATTGTACTGCAGGAGAAGCTTGAAAACGGCGTTACTATGGTAAAAGGGGATATTGATGTCGCAGATTATCTGTAAAATAAATGAAACGATCATGAGTAGATTTTTTAAATTTCATTTGCTGGCGTTATGGTTTTTATGTTCAGGAGCCGTAATTTCCTGTAACAGGGAAGATGATTCCGTTCCTGATTTTCCTGAAGGAAGTGTGGAATCTGTGAACGTATGGATACAGGATAATATGAAACGTTATTATTACTGGGCAGATCAGATGCCTTCCAAACCCGATTACCATCTTCCTTCGCAAAAGTTTTTTGCCAGTCTTTTATCTCAGAATGACCGTTTTTCTTCTATTGTGAATACAGAAGATTCCTCAACCTATCTGCGTACGGTACGTAATATGTACGGGTTTGATTATGCGGTGCTTCAGCTTGGAAACGGACAGGTAATTGCGGTTGTAAAACTGGTATTACAGAATTCACCTGCCCAGAATGCCGGCCTGTACCGTGGGATGATTATAAAAAAAATCAACGGCAGCCTGGTAACGGTAGCCAATGCAGAAAGTTTGGTCAATTCTATTCCTGATAAAACAACCCTTGATCTTACCGTTGGAAATTGGGAAAATGGCAATATTACCAATGAAAAAGATATTACGGTGTATTATGGCTTTTCTTTTGACCAGCCGATACTCTCTAAAGTGTTTGAACAGAATGGTAAAAAGACCGGCTATCTCTATATCTATGATTTTCCGGACGGAATGTCCCACACGCTCAATCAGAAATTTTCCGAGTTCAAAGCCCAGGGAGTACAGGATCTTGTTCTCGATCTCAGATATAATTACGGCGGATCTGTGGCTTCAGCTGCGGCATTGTGCTCATTAATCCCTTCAGGAATATCTTCCGGCTCACCATTTATTACTTATAAAGGAAATAAGAATGGAGGGGAAGTTAAAAAAACATTTGCTGAACAAATAACTTATGATCCCAACGCTCTTAGCTTCACTGCCCTTCATGCCAATGCCCTGAATTTAAGCAGGGTGTTTATCCTTACTTCCGGGAGTACGGCATCAGCCTCGGAAATTGTGGTCAATAATCTCAAACCTTATGTGCAGGTCATTCAGGTAGGTGGAACCACTTTAGGAAAAGACATGGCCGGATTTCCCATTGTTGATGAGCGTAAACCACGTAAAATATCCTGGGAAATTCATCCGGTAATTTATAAGGTCTATAATGCCAACGGAGAAGGGGAATACCACAATGGAATCTCACCTCAGAATCCTGTGGATGAATATGCTTCACTTCCGCTGAAACAGCTCGGGGAAGCTGATGAAACCCTGTTGAAATCCGTTTTAAATAAAATTTATCTGAAATCTGTTCAGGAATCTCCGGGTAATGCTGTAAAAGTGATACTGGAAAGTGAAAGACCGTTTTTCTCAGGAAAACATTAGTCAAAGTATAATCTATTAAAATTAAATGAGCCATGCAGGGAATAGAGCCGAAAATACACCAGGAAGTGATGAGAAGGATGAATGATTTAGAACAATTATTAAAAGAATCGCCGGATCAAAACCAGACTTTTAATGAAGATGTTTCTGCAATGAATGCTGAATTAACCTATCTCTATGAAGACTATCTCACCACCAAAAAGAAGCTGGAAAACTGCATAAAACTTTACCGGTCACGGCACATCGAGATCCGGAAACAATTGACCCAGAATATCCGGAAACTGAGACGGGAAACGGTTCTCCAGAATAAATAATAATAAAAAAGACACCTTCAGGTGTCTTAAATTTTTTGAGGAAGTATCGTCTGATTTAATTTATATAACAAAATCCAATTACCCAATTTTGTATTGGAATTACCGTTTTTGTTCAACCCTGTCCCGTATTGCTGCTTCAAGTATCGGGATATTGATATCTTTTAAAGCTTTGAATTTAATACAATATCCGGTTACACTCGCTTTGCCTATTTTTTCTCCATAAGTTCTGGCTAAGTAGGTTTTATCATCAATACCAAGGATATAAACCGAGATTCCGGTGGTGTTTGCACTGAGGCCGATCTGGTAAAATTCTCTGTTGGTTCCGTCGGCATAGTGTATGGTTTGAAAACCATATCCTATATTAGGATTTGAAACCGTTTTATTTTCACTGTTTTTACCGTCCAGGAACCATAATTTGCAGGCAGGCATTATTTCCAGAATGATGCGGTGCAGTTCCTGCATGTCATTCCGTTTTGGTTCAGGCTGACTTGTAATATATTCTGTGATTTGTTCTTGTATGCTCATTAAAAATTATAGGTTTGGTAAGCCGGTAGTATTGGTTCGGACATTGCAGTCTGAATCTCAAAGATAGCAATAATGTTTATTAATTGAGTGCAGGCTTGTTTGCAACAGTTTTTATTTTCCACAGTATTTAAGTTCCAGCTCCTTTAAACGTCCCTTTTTAATTGCCCTTTTTGCCAGATAATTAAAAAGAGGTTCTGCTATTTTTGGTAGCCCAACCATTTTAGAATTATTCAGATAAATGAATAAAGCAAGATCAGACCATTTTTCAGGTGTTCCTGCAGCACTAGCCAGACCATCTTCTGCAAGTCCTTTTGATATTAAAAGAGCATTTTCAAAATTTTTATTGCCAGGGTTAATGGTTACTTTTATTAAACATTCGGCATTTGAAATATTGTGAAAGTAATGTTTCTCATTAGGTTTTATGGTTACAATGTCACCTTTCTTCAATTGATAAACCTGATGATTTAATCCAACTTCCAATGTACCTGTCAACACTTCAAAAGTTTCCGAAAAAAGAGTGTGAAAATGCCAAGGTGTCTTTTCATTTGGAATAATGTTGAACTCAAGAATACTCTCTTTATGGGTTTCTGCCGACTGAATAATTTTAATAAAACTCCTGTGATCTGTTTTTTGTTTTCTGTTATTGATTAGTAAAAACAATCCGCAGAAAAAGCAGACAATAATAGCAGAAATATGTGGAATGGCCTGTGTTATTCCATTATAATCTTTATTCAGAACAATAAGCATATCCGCAATGGGGATAAGGGTTCCTGCCAATAAAGTGATGGCTAATGCTTTTGTCTGCTTACTCAGTATAAGAATGCAGATCACCAGACCTGAAAACAGGTCACGGATACCTTTAATGTAGTGAAAAGAGTAGTCACCTTGTTCGTTAAAGCGTATACCATAACCGGCTTCTGCTGTTTCCGGTGCTATCAGAAATCTTGCACCGATAAAGATCAGTCCTAGCCCTGTAAGAAAAGCAAGGGCAATAGAAATTCCTTTTGTCATAATAATGTATTTTAATTATGACAAAATTCCATACTTCAACCCAAGAATCTGTGCACCTGGGTTAATAAATCATCTTTAAATGGAAATTCTTTTGCGGATGCGACTAAGGGATTGTGGTTTTACACCAACATACGATGCAATGTGGTATTGAGAAATCCTTTGCAGCAGGTCAGGATGTTTCTTTACAAATCTCTCGTAGCGATATTCGGATGTATCAGTGTAAAAGGAGCTGAGACTCTGTAAGGTCTGTATAAAAACCTGCTCAATAATAAGTCTTCCAAGGCGTTCTCCCTGTCTGATAGATTGATAGAATACCTGTAAATCGTCATATGAGATTTGCATAATTTCGCAGTCTTCTAATGCCTGAATAATTTTTGTTGAGGGTATTTGAGGTATGAAGCTTTCATTATTGCAGATGAAATTATTTTCCTGAGCAAATTCATATGTCTTGTCCTCGCCATCGTAATTAATGTAATACCGTACGAGCCCATTGACAATAAAGCCTACGTATTTGCAAATTTGTCCCTCTGCCAGAAAGAAATCCCCTTTTTTAACAGATTTTTCTTTCCAGAGTCGTTTTATACACTCAATTTCTTTCGAGTCTAAGTCTATATAAGATTGTATGCTGTGGATTAATTTCTCTGTCATACGTAGTTTAAAATACTCTACCTATTCTTTATCTGTTATTACGATAAAACTGTTTTTTAAAAGATCAGAAGGATATATAAACTGCTCCCCATTCTCGCCCTTCACTACAATTGCGGGCTGCTCATCATTCAGGCATCTGTCCAGTTGTTCCTGCATTTCATTAAGTTTTCCATCTTCAATATCAAGATTATAAGTTCCTGTTACGTGTTTTATTTTTACAATTTTTCTTTTCATGGGAATTTTTTTATATGATCTAAATATAGCTTTTTTCCTTTAAGTATGAGAAAAGTTTTTGCTGATAATATTGTATGTATGATTCTGGGGATCTGTCTTTTTTTGAAGTGAACACATGAAAAAAAGCTCATATTCGTTGAGACTTCAATGGTACCAGTTGTAGCATTGTGGGTATGAATGGGCAGAGGATGGGAAAAAAAAGATTATCTTTTTGGATAAGATTTTTACAATTAATATGACTGATTTTGATTTTCTTGCTGTAAATTATGATTTAATCTGATTTTTAATGATTTACTAATTATATAATTATTACTTTAGTATTTATTTATGTATTTAGATGTAATATTGAATTTATTTTACGATTTTTTAACATCCTAAATTGGTGATTTAAATTATTTTTGATACTTTTGGCGCTTTAAAATAAAAAAAAAATGACCAAAAAATTTAGTATCTTAGCTTTAATGCTAAGCTTAGTGTTTATTGTTTTTTCTTGTGAAAGAAACAATGATGTTGCAGAAAATGCAAGTTCAAAAATTGAAAAATCTTTTTTAAATGCGAGAGTAGCTGGTGAAAAAAGTGAAATTATTCATCCTCTATTTATGTATGGAGTTGAAACTTATGAAATAGCAGAGAGTGGTATTCTAAATTTTAAAACATATCGCGACTTTCATGTTAATAATGATAAGGGTAATATCAACGACTACAAATTTGTATTAGATGAGAATGATGTTTTACATTTAAATGATAATTCTACCATTAAAGTCGAAGATGGCGTGATAAAGATTACAACACCGGTAGAAGAATTAAAAATTGATGAAAACTTTGATTTTCAAAAGTTGAATATAGAAACAAGACTATTATTTACAGTTTTTTCTGATATTATTGCGACTGATGATTCTAAAGATACTTTTTCTAATTATTCAGCAAGATTTGCGGGAGGTAGTGCTCCTTGCCCTTGGTATAATACATATTATTTAAGTGGATGGGGGTATACACCAAGCGCAGCTTGGTCAGATTACGGTTACAATGCTATACATAACCCACTAACCGGATGTACAGCGATTGGAAATCCACATCTTTCTCAACATACAATTAATTTAGTTCTTATTGAGGTAAGTTATTATCAAGTCGATCGTGCTTACTGCTGTTAACTTAACTAAACTATAAATAATATATATTATGAATTACTCTGTGGGGCCTTTTAATTTATTAATGCTAATAAGTATATTATGTATATTATATGTATGTGGGATCTATTTTATCATGAAAAAAAAGCTGGGAATTGAAGCTGTTTTATTAATGATATTCTTTCCTTTTATCGGTTCAATAGGAATCATTATTTATTCTCTTTTTGGTACAAAAGGAAACAAATAGAATTTAACACATTATATATTGTATTATAACTCAAAATCCCATTTCTATAGAAATGGGATTTTGAGTTAATCTGTTTTATAACAGATAGAAAAGTGTGTTCTAAAAACTTAGATATAATTTCGATACAAAAAACAAAAAAGAGAAAGTGTAATTATTTAAAATTCAATAACTTACAAATTCTCTTTAGTTTAAAAAGTGGAGTTGGAGGGATTCGAACCCTCGTCCAAACAAGCAACACATAAGACTTCTACATGCCCGAAGATAAAGCAGACCCATTGTTTTAGGCTTATCTTTTAGAGTTCGGATACAATTTTGGGAACAATTTTGAATCGAAAATTTATGGCATCAGTTAGTTTTTTTACAAGAGGTAAAGTTGAAAACAAGAGCAGTACAATCTGGATACGGTTAAGAGATAAGGAGGTAGATGTAAAAGTCCCTCTCCCACACTTAAAATGTAAACCCAAAGATTGGAAAAATGGAAAATGTGTTATAAGTTCACGAAAT
The DNA here is from genome assembly GCF_041224435.1 of Chryseobacterium tongliaonense. Lineage (NCBI taxonomy): Bacteria > Pseudomonadati > Bacteroidota > Flavobacteriia > Flavobacteriales > Weeksellaceae > Chryseobacterium > Chryseobacterium tongliaonense. The sequence continues at coordinate 180,623 of NZ_JBGFFD010000008.1, forward strand.
GTGAACAATGATTTAGTTGAATTGAATATTGAACTTATCAGGTTGGAAACAAAAATAATTTCAGATTACACAAACTACAAACCTGAAATAGATTTAAAGGGTTGGCTTGAAGCTACTGTCTATCCCGAAAAAGTTATTTCAGAAAAGATAGAACCACATTCAGACAACGTACTTTCGTTTATTGATGATTACATTAATCTAAAGAAAGATACTGTAAGTGAATCAACCATTAAGAAAGCAAACGTTGTTAAACAGTTGATAAAGCGTTATTGTGATGACCTTAGGGCTAGAAAAAAAACCTTTAAACATTTGAAGTTTTCTGATTTAGATAATTCTTTCAGGGTGGATTTTGAAAAGTATTGCCTTCGAGAGAACTATAAAACATCTACAACTTATCGAAATCTTAAATTTTTGAAAATGATTTGTAAGGTTGCTGAGTCTCTTGATATAGAAGTACATAAGCATGCTTTTTTGTGGAAATTTGACATAGAGAAAGCTTCTAGAAATGTCCCAAAATCTGTTTATCTTACTTTTGCTGAGCTAGACAAAATTGAAAGAACAGAGATGCCAAGTGAACACTTGAATAATGCTAGGGATTGGTTGTTGATAGCTTGCTATACAGGACAGAGGGTTAGTGATTATTTGAGGTTTAATTCCAGTATGATTGTAAGAGATGATGAGAATCAATCTTACATAGAGTTTAATCAAATCAAAACAGGAACCAAAATGCAAATTCCATTGCTACAAAAGGTGCAAAATATTTTGCTGAAAAGGGGAGGCGAATTCCCTCGCAAGATTTCTGATGTAAATCTTAATCTATACATTAAGGATGTTTGTGAAATAGCTAGTATCGATGAGATTTTGTACAATGGAAAGGTCATGACAATTGAGAGAGAGGGTTTGTCAAGAATCACTAGAAAGGTTTTTGGTAACTACCCAAAGTATCAACTTGTAACTTCTCACATTGGAAGAAAAAGCTTTGCTACGAACTTCTATGAAAAAATTCCTATTACGTACTTGTTAAATTTTACAGGGCATAAAACAGAGAGACAACTCCTTACATACATAAGTAAAACAGATGCAGAAAAGGCGAAATCAACAGCCAAAATTTTTAAAAGTCTTGGTTATTAATATAGTTTGAATATCATTTTTATTCTTGATGGCTTGACCATATAAGTTTATTGAAATCAAAATCTTAGGCTGTCTTAAAAAGTATCTTCTCTCTCTCTCTCGAATTCCTGTCTGACAACTTTTGTTATTTAGTGAATTTTCAGAACTTTAATTTACCTTTTGGACAGCCTCCAAAGAAATACCTTTGATGTTATCATATTAAGATTGTTTTGGAGCGAGTTCTCCAATATATCTAAAAACTGTTCGGCTAGAAATCAAAATCTTGTACCTATCTTCCATAATTTGAGTAATTAATTCAGCTAATCCACTTTTGGACCTATTGCTCGCATAGTGTTGTCCATCACTTGTTAATTCCTCAAAAAGAGACTTGACTAACTCTTTTATCTCTTTGTTATCACTATCATTAATAGTGAATACTTCTTTTGGGATTTCTTTATTTTTAACCGAAATATTCTTTATTTCCCTTTGCATTTCATTCAACTTTTCTAGAATATATTGATTTTCAGATACGGTTTTAGTATCTAGTTCTTTAACAACAAACTTACCAAAATCTTGCAGATACATCGAATGATTAGCTTCTTTTGACTTTTCATACGTAGCAAGTAATTTTAGAGATAAATCAGTTTTAAATTGCTCAATTGATGAAAACCGTAAATCTTTTCGGTAATTAATGTGTTCCACAGGACTCGTATCGAATGAATATCCGGTCTCATCATCTTTTATAATTACAGCAGCTTTGTCAAAAGCAAATCTTAATCCCAATTCAAACATTACATTAGGATTCTTAGAGCTTACATCACAGATGATAATATCATCATCAAAAACATTTTGTACAATGGTTTTTTGGATAACACGCACATCTTCGCTTTCACTTACAAGTCTGGTTCTAAACCCTGCTTCTTCAGCAACAGATGTTATAATTTTCTTGACTTCTTTCCAGTGTCCAATCGGATAACCGTCAGTATCTGCGATTGGCATAATTAAGCCACAAACTGGACGTGTGTCTTCTTTTTGATTTTCAATTTTATCTTCCGAATCGTGATTATTGTCTAGTTTCTCTTTTTTCTGAGTCATGGTTCATTGTTTTAAACAAATGTAATTAAAATATTTATTAAAAGTTAATGACCAATTGTACCCTATTGGGTATTGTAGGGTGATTTTGAAAGAGAAAAATAGCTTACTTAATTGGCTTAAAACTAAATCTGCCATTTGTTTTCAATAAGTTGTTGAAAAACAGTATTTTAATATGTAAAATATTCAATACATGTCGTTACGGGGTAAAAACCTCTGAGAAAAATTTATCCGAAAGTGAAGCGAATTGTTCTATCGTAAAACTCTGCTAAATGACTAGGGCAATTTGCCGATTTATAGAGAGTGTTTATTCGTAACACTAGCTTTATAGTTTGTGTGTGTTTCGGAAAATATCAACAACTCCTCAAAATATCTGTCATATCTTCTCTCTAGTGGAACTAATTTTATGTAATCTTTCAGTTCACCATCAGCTAACGCATTAAACTTATTTTCAATAGTTACAGTTAAAGATTCTCCTACAATTTCCCTTACATGAGGATTTATAAAATAACTAATACTTAATTTGGCTGATTTATTACAAATTAAACTTATCTTTGCGTAAGGAGTTACAAATTCCTCTACTTTGGAACAGTGATACCAAGTTCCAGTATCAGAATAATCACACTCAATTCTGGTTCTTAAATCAACAGCTCCCAAACAGGCTTGAATTTCAATTAAAAAACTTCTTATGTTGTCGTAGTGCTCTTTTGTGATTTCGTTTGATTTTTGAGCCTCTAAAGTGGCGAATTTGGCAAGTTTAATGTTATGGTAGTTCTCTTCAAATAAATATATGAATTTTTCTGGAACTAAATTGGGCATTTTTTTCTTCATTTCCAGAAACTCGGAAACTATAAGTTTTTCAATATATTTTCCATTTGAAAAACCGCATTTTCTCACCACTGTCCGTGTTTCCAAAATTTCAATACGAGTTGGATAAACCCTTTTGCTGGTAACATTACCTTTTTTATCAATTCCATTCCAAGCCAAAAAGTCGATTATTAACTTTTGAAGATGAATCGAATTTAAGTACCTATGAGGAGTAGGAGGTATAACATCATTTTGCCGTTCAGATACTGGAAACAACCAGCTAAGGAATTTTAAATAGTTCTTCGTAAACATTTTGAGAACATTATTAATATTCATTTTCAGAAGAATTTATTGATAAAATACTTTCCCTTGCCTTACTTGCATCTGAGTAGGAATTGTACGTTTTAATCTCTCTTCCAATTATTTTTTTATAAATACTCTCCTTGCTAAGTCTTAGCTTTTTCTCCGCTTCATCTAATATTTTATATTTTTCATCCTCATTCATATTAGATGAAGTTTCAAATATATCAGTGGTCAAAACATATTCATTTGATGAACCACCAATAGTGCTAACAGCATCAAACTGTACAAAGCTGTATGTAACTGTTTGTGATTCATATTCTATTGGTCTTTCTTCATAAGTGGGTTGCTGGACATTGGGCTGCTGAGCATCAATCTGAGTACTATCATTAATAGTAGAATAACCAATTGTATCAATCCTATTTGTACTTTGATTAGTATTTTCAATCTTTTCCAACTTGCCTTGACATGCCAATACTATGGTAAATAGAATAATAGAGATAACTTTTTTAATCATAGGAAATTTTTAACTTGTTTTTAACGAATAGGTGTTAAATTATTGTACATTGAATAATTGCCATAATAGCCCTTTTCTATTACCATAGTAGTTTTAGATTTGGGTTTACTTTCAAATTGAACTTTATTTAGCTCATTTCTGTCTTTATAGTAAATAATGTAAAAAGTTGGTGATGACTTAAATGGATGTTCAATTTTAGAGATTTTGAAGATTGATTTATTTACTATAAATAATTTATTATCAATATCAATTATTATTTTAATATTCTCATTCTTATCTTCAATGTATTTACCTTTTCTATATTCTGATGACTTTGAAGATAAGTAAATGAATTTTTGTGAGCTATACTTTATAAAAAACAAGCTAAGCATGAGGAATAAATATTTTTTCATTAATTGTAGTTTTAATTACTCCTTATCTAAGGTTATATTGTTCCATTGTATTTTTGTAGAGCTTATTTTGTGAAATTTATAACTTCCACTTGAAGACCCTGCTGTTATAACAAAATTATAGTCTGTGTCTGTTATTGTTTCATCAACTTTTGCTGTCTGACCATTGTTTGCTGTTTGTGTGAGAATTGCTTTATAGCTAGTTCCATTCATTAGATATATGAAATCGTCATTTGTGAAATGATAGTACGAAGTATTGCCAACTTTCCATTTGCCTTGAATCCAAGAAGGCGAATGAAAGTATTGGATTGTGACAGGATTGTTTTGCTGTGCTGTCGAATCATCATCACTACTAGAACAGTTAACGAAAGAAATAGCTATTATAGCTGTAAGAAGTAAATTTCTCATATCAAATAAGTTTATTGTTTTTAAAATTAATTTTAAATACTGTCTAAAAATTATGGTTTCCCCTAACGGCATAAAAAAAGTGTGAACAATTCACACTTCGTATAGGAGGTATTTGGCGTAACCCACAAACACAAAAGTAGAACGTCCACACAGCCGTGTGGTGTTCAACTTCTTGCCTTTGTGATGTATTTTTAAATCGCCAAATTTTCCTATACAAAGCAATAAGTTTTACACTTATTTAATATCGTTAATGTCAAAGGCAAATATATTACTTTGAATTAAGGTTTTCAAATTTATTTCTTGTAAAATAGCCTTTATGTTTTTTCAGAATGATAAACACCATTATTAGTCACATTCATACATTATTCCAACTTAATTTGTGGACAGCTTCCGAACCTTGAAATAAATGCATCTTTAATTTTTAACTCTGAAACTTCAATGTTTTCCTCTTGCACAGCAATGCAGTCATGTATGGTAAAAGTTGGAATTTTCTTCTTTATTAAGTCTCTGGCAATTGTATCAACAATGATTCCAGCCTCTAAATCGAATAGTTCATAAGTAATGATTTTATGATTCCCCTTTTTCTTCTCCCGTATTAAATCATAAAGGATTGGGAACTCTGATTTAAAAACTTCCTGCTCTTTTATGTAATGATTATTTCTGGCATACAACATTGAAATGAAAAGTTTTTTTGCTAACTCTCTATCTTGCTCATACAGGTACTTGTAGTCATCATTAAACAGCCTTTGATATTGTATACCCCATTCTAAAGTAAACTTTGCTTTAAAAAGCTCTATAAAGTGGTCATAAATAACTCCCCCTACAGAGAGTGTGTTGAACTTGGAAATCTCTTTATTCATAAGGGTTTCAAGAATTTTGGTCGAGATATAGTTAGAGTACACCATTGGTGCTGTGTTAAAGCTTTCTGTAATGTTTGAACTATTATTAGTTTCAGGATAAAGTGTAACCAAAGGGGAATCACCATATATACCTTTAGTTTGATTATAGCTATTGGAATAAGTAATCATTTGTGCTTCTTGTCTACTTTTCTGTTTCCAAGTCCCTTGAGCTGTCTTGTTAGGATTCTGATTCCAATTTCCTCTTTGTGAATGATGAAGAAAAGGAGAATAAAATTTTTTATTAGACTGCTGAAAGTGGCTATCATTATCCTGAAACAAACTTTTAGGTATATCTAAGAAAAAGTTTTTGTCAACATCTTGCTGAACCAAGCCTCCTTTCTTAGCTACTAACATTGATGTAGGTAAAAGTAAAGTTCCATATTTCTCTATTAGGTACTGTTCTAACCACTGGCAGGAAACAAACTTTTTAGATATGTACGGAGCATTGTTTAATTTATATTTAGTTTTAAATACTGGACAACTTTGAAGCCTTTTAACTCTATGTGAATCTAAGGTAGCTGTTTCCTTTAAATACTGTGATAACAAATATGGAAACATATTTGTTACATCTAACTGTTGTAACTTTTTACCTTCGTAATACAATAAGCTACGGGTAACTTTATTTAAAAAAGTTATAGGAGAATAAAATCTACCTGATGGCTTTCTTTCAGAGTGCTTTGTTTTTCGGGTGAATGAATATTGACCATTAAGAAACTTCACCAGTTGCTTTAACCCACCATGATAAGCAGAATACTTATGCCATTCAACAGTGTGTTTTGATTCAAATGGAAAAACAATGTTTTCCAAATATTTATAAAATAATTTTTCCTCTGCAAGATTAAAATCTAAGGAAAACTTAGTTCTATCAAAGAGTTTATACAAGATTTCCTCATACTTTTTTACATAAGAGTTATTAAATTTATTTTCGTAAAAAACTGGTTTTGAATTTGTTAATTTAATCAACCTTAACCTTCTGAATGCATGAGAATTATTAAATCCATAACCGAAAGTTTGACCCTTAACCTCCTTACTATATGGACTCCGTTTTGATATAATGTTAGAGTTAAATAGAAAATCAATGTAATCTCTATACTTTTTCCCACAGCATTCTTTTAGAATATCACTATGAATATTTACTTTTTTTGACGTTTCGTGTCTATCCTTTTCATAATTGAAAGATGTTAATTCAGTAGTGATTAAACTTATAAGTGACAATAATTTATTAAAATCAATCCCTGGATTTGTAGATGTTACTGAATTAGATAGTTCTTCAATATCAATAGTTGCAGGAATCAAAAGCATCAAATCATTGTTAGATAGTGCTTCGGGTGCTATATTTTTAGTCATTAGTTTTATTTAAAATCTGTTTTACCTTTTGAACTGTCCCTAAGCTAACGTTGCATAGTTTGGCAGTATCTCTCAAAGATTGTTCTTTTTTCAAATATTTTACAACTTCTTTATATTTATCTAAAACTTTTTCATCACTTTCAACCGAGCCTTTAATCCTACCCTTGTAAACACCTTTGGCAATAGCAATATTTATTCCCTCTCGTTGCCTTTCCAGTAAGGTTTCTCGTTCCATTTCAGCTATGTTAGCCATCACTGAAATGATTAATTTAAATGCTGAATTAGGTTTACCATTAATTAGGCTTTCAATCCCTAAATTATCTGTTTTTAAAACAATTTTCTTTTCATTCAGGAACTCTAAAGTAGCTAAAATGTCAAACAAGTTCCTACCAAGCCTATCAATAGAATGCACCGAAATGTAATCTATTAAACCTGCTTCGATGTCTCCAAGCATTTTTTTTCCCTCTGGTCTTTGGTTGAATGGTATAGACCCACTTATAATGTCAATGTAAAGTTTTTCGTTGGGGTGGCTTTTTTGTAATTGCCTTGCTGTATTCTGGTTTCCAGTAGAAACCCTTATATATCTTGCTTTCATTTGATTATTGTATAAAGCACCCTGAGTGACAGGGTGCAGGGGTGTTATTAATTTTTAAAATAGTATCCGTTTGAGGTTGAATAGTCATACATGAAATTATGTGTTGTTTTTTCCCAATCTATGATGATGTAAGAAGGAAAATTTTCTGGGATACTGCCATCCTGTTCTAACATTTCCTGTACAAAGTCCTCATCCGAATTATACTCACCATAATAAGACTCTGAAACTTCATATATGAGTCCTTGTATGTCTTGATTATAGTTACCCCTACAATCTACATAAGCTTCAATAATTTCAAATTCTAAGCCTGAATCATTTATTTTCTCTGCAATCTCGTAAATGTCTTTGGAAATTTGACATTCACTTATCAAACCCTGATTGATAAAGAATTTTGGGGCTTCATAATCCTGAAACATAAATTCGGGGTCTTCTTCATCATAATGAAGTTCTCTCATAGCCTCATAAAGTTCTTCATAATCCAAATAATCAGAAAGGTTTAACCAATCCCCGTTTAAATTCCCGATGTTGTACTTTGCGTACGTTGAAACATAGATACTAGCAGTATCAAGACAATTTTGTAACTTTGCCATGTTGATAAGTTTAATTTAGTAGTTGAACATTTATTAACGTTTGCCTTGTTGTGCTCCAACACTTCAAGGCTTTTTATTGATTCAAATATACAACATTTTTTCAAACGTATCAAATTTAGAGTAGGTGTTTTTGGTACACTTTAAAACTTTTATATCATCTTTTGTACAAATCTTTTATGTGTCACGTTTAGACTTTAGTCTAAATTTATCACATTAAATTTTACATTTTAAAATTTTCTTTTAAAATCTTTCTACCCTTTAAAAAATATAACTATAACATGTGGGGGTGGGGCAAAAATTAATAATTTAGTGGGGGGATGTTTTCTATATAGGTAATAATGTATTACATATTTTATATTTTTCCAATTAGATTTTATTATTTTTATAAAAACTAATATCATAATATAATGAGTGAGAATGACATTTTTATAATTAATAAGATATACCCTAATGCTAAAGATATCTTTACTTTATCCGTAGAACCTATCTTGAAAATAAAAGATAATTGTTTGTTTGTTTTAGATACAAATGCATTGCTTTTACCCTATACAATAACCCCAAGTAGTATTGATGAAATTAAAAAAGTTTATACTAAAATAATCGAAGAGAATAGACTTTTCATTCCTGCTCAAGTTGCAAGAGAGTTTGCTAAAAACAGACCTGAAAAAATTAAAGATATTTTTTTACAATTTAATCGAAAAAAGAGCAAAGTAAACGAACTTAAAATAGGTAAATATCCTTTGTTAACTGGCATACAGGAATATGAAGATTTAGTTAATTATCAAAAAGAAATTGATGATAGATTAAAAGAATATTCTGAAAAAGTTAATGCTATAATTGATAAAATAAAAGCTTGGACATGGAATGACCCTGTTAGCCAAATTTATCATGCTCTGTTCCAAAAAGAAATTATAATTGACCACAACTTAAAAGAGGCAGATATCATAAAAGAATTAAAAATTAGATATCTACATAAAATTCCACCAGGCTATAAAGATGGAAAAAAAGAAGATGATGGAATTGGTGATTTGTTAATATGGTTTACAATATTGGATTTAGCTGAAAAAGAAAACAAAGATATTGTATTCGTTTCAGGAGATGAAAAAACAGATTGGTTTCACAGGAGTGAAGGACAATCCTTGTATCCAAGATTCGAGTTGATTTCTGAGTTTAGGACGAAAGCGCCAGAAAAATCATTTAGTATAATAAAGCTTTCAGAATTTATCGAATTATTTGGAGCAGACCAAAAAGTAGTAGAAGAAGTTGAATCGGAGGAAAACATAATAAATATAAACTATTTTTTTTCTACTCATGAAATAAGCTATGTTGGCTATATAAATGACTGGATAAGAAAAAATATAAAAGGATTTAATATTTTAACGTACGAATCTGGTTTTCCAGAAATAGTTTTAGTGGATGATACGAATGGAGTAAAAACAATAGCTGTAGAAATAATGGTTTGGAGAGAAATAAGTCCGTTTTTAATGTCTCTTAGTTCCTCTTTAGAAAAGTTTACTCCGATGGCATTAGAAAATGGTTATAGTAAACTAATAATTTTTGTTGTAATAAAGCCTGTCTTGGTAGTACCTACAATAATTGATGAAATAAAAAGTTTTAAACAAAATTTCGAATTGAATGAATTGGAAATTGAAATTGTTTTAGGAAGAATAGTTGAGAATAATTTTACGGTTACACTAATAATATAAAGAAATATTTTCTTTCAACAAGTAATCTTTTAATGTTCACATATAAAAATCATTACTGGGAGTTTTTAGCTTATTTGTGTTAACACTTCCAGTAAATTACCATACTCTATAAAAACTGTCTCCATTCCTCTGGTAAGATTTCATTTTTGTAATAACTATGTGCTAAATATCTAATACATGACAAACCAACCTTATCGGTTCTGTATTCAAAAACAGGTGACACTTTTTTATAAACATCTTTTTTGAATTCATCAAAATCCTTAGGCAATTTATAAATTGAGTCAACAAAGTATTCATTGTGAAGATTTTTTTCAAATAATAGTTGCTCCACATCGAATTCATTAAAGTCAATTAATGCAATTTGTAAGTTTATTTTTTCACCAAATATTTTATGAAATACATCGAAGGATTCTTTTGAATTAAACACTACTAACAACTCTAGAATAGTTGCAAGTAATATGGAAGAGCTATCTGTATAGCCTTTAGGCTTTTTGCCGAGAGCAAAAAATTCAATTACTTTTTCCATATTATTATATAGTTCGGGAAGCCTATCATATTTTTGTTTCTCAAGAACCATATTTTCTAAGGTTCTAAAAACAATATCAGTTATAAAATTAACATCTTTCTGTCTTCTTGTTTCTTTATTGGCAAACAGTAAGAAAAGTTGAATTATTGATATAGAATGATTGTCTAAAATAGGTCTATAAAATCCACTATTATTTTGAATCAAGTCAATTAATAAGTCTTTTTGTTTATTGAAAATAAGTTTGTGATTTTTCTTTTCTGAGAAAATAAGACGAAGTCTTAAATAGTAGATGATATCATCTAAATAATCAAAACATCTTAGAGGATAACCCACATTTTCAAAAAAAGCCCCCCTTTCTGAAAATAATCCATCAGGTAATTTTGCAATAGGAAAAGTTTTTTTAAAGTAAGTGTTGAAAATTTCAAATTGAACTTTTAATAATTTTCTATACTCTTTAATAATTGCAGGTCTCTTTTCAAGATTATTTTTAAGAATCCAAGACCATGTATGTAAAATTAAAAATTTAGAGCATTCCTTTGCAGGGATAATGTTATTATTTTCTTTACTATAATGAAAAACTAAAGTTTGTAAGATACCCAATGTAGCAAAAAGCTTTGCCAAAGCACGACCTTTAACGGTATCAATTTTCTCAAACTGAACTATAACAAGCTTCTTAAATTCTTCATATTTGTAATCTGGTGTATCAAGAAATGCTAAAGTTTTTTTCAGAAGTCTATTACTTTCGGTATCGGAGAGTAAATACTCACTAAAAAGGTATTTACTAAATAATTCTGTCAAATGATAAATATCCCATCTTTCAAATTCACCATCTTTAAATTCTTTTTGTATTAAACCTTCAAAAGTAGGTTTAATATTAGGTTTTAATACTCCATTATGTACTAAAATTATTTTGATAGGTAACTCATTAAATTCAGGAATTGAAGTGTCATTAAAAGCAGTATCTTTTGCTTCAATAATAGATTCTCTTATCCCATCTGTTTTAGAATAATTTTTGTCTGTTATGTGTCTGTCATCATAACCTTTCAATTCAAAATACCAACGATACTTTTGTCCTTTACTATCTTTACCAATAGCTATAATATCTTTACCATATTGAGATTGCCCTTTTGCTTCTTTTGCTGTCTGGACAATCCTGAATTTTAGTGATTGCAAAAGTAGTGGAAATATATAATCGAGTTCCGAATCCTCTTTTAAAGAAGATAAATAATCCTGTACAATTAAAGTATTACTGCTCATTTGAAATTAAATCAGTTATCAATTTGAAGTTCTCATCTTTCCAATCAGTGTGAATTGCTATTCCGTGCTCAATATCGAATTTATTGGGAAAAATGAGATGGTTTCTTGGCATTGCAAAGCTATGTCCTATAGAGTGTAGTTTACTTACTTCTTTATTCTCTCCCGTTTTCCAACCTCCACCTTTTGCAATTTGTATAGAGTTGACCATACTTAAAAAACTGTTTTCTTTTTCATTTGCATCTTCCATCATTCCTGAAAATTTTTGCTGAAAAATTTTATTAAAAAGGTCTATATACTTTGATTGAGAAAAATAAGGGTCAAGTTCGTTAATACCATATTTTACTTTTACAAACTTATCATAGAATGTATTCATATATTTACTAACTCTATCTAAAACATTTTTGTGATTTTCCTCTTCATCATTTAAATTTTCTTTTAGTACATCGGTAACATGACCTCCATAATTTTCAGAATATTCTTCAAGTTTGCAAATAAAAGCTTCCTTAATTGTACTCGAAGAAGAATCTAAAAGGGGAATTAGGCAAGGCAAAGTATTTTTAGGTTCGTTGTAATTCTCTGTAATGGAAACAATCAATTTATATTGTTCTAAAGATGTAAGTTTTAAGATGTCATAATCAAAATGATAAGAGCAATGAGTGTTTAATTCATTAAAAAAACTAATTCCTAAATGTCTGTTCCGAGCTTTATTAGATGTTATAAATTTAATAAACATTTTATCCAATTCATTTCGGTTATAATCATCAAGATGATGAATAAATTCACTTGCAATATTTGAAAATGGTTTACAATCAGAAAGAGTATTTAGGACTTTTTCTAAATGATTAACATCTTTGAGATACCAGAAAGTTTGAGCAATTAAACGGAGATACTTTTCGTTGCTGTAAAAATCTTTTTTTATAATAACACAGATAATGTTGACTCTTTCATTATTATACTGTTTAAGAAAAGAAATCCTATCCAACACTAAATATACTGCATCTTCATCATTAATAATTTTAAGAAGATTATTAAAAATACAATCAATAAAACTTGTTTTATTTTTTAAATTTTCACAGTTAAGAATGCTAAAAAGAATGAAAATTAATGGTCTCTTATAAGTTTGATTCTTTTCATAATATTCATCAAAATAATTTAAAAACTTCTCAGCCTGTGCTTCAGAAATATTATCTAATCTTGCCAAACCACTAAAAATACCGTCTAATCTTTTTCCCTTCCGAATGTAATTCTCAATTAGATTTATTGATTCAGTATTTTTTGAACTATAAAGCCCTTCTATTATACAAGATATTATATTTAAATCTATATTTTCAATCTCTATTGCAATTTTAATTAAATCCTGTCCTTTTTGATGACTAGATTTTGCAATAGTGCATAAAGTATTCAGTAGTGAATTATAATTAATATTTAAAATCCCAGCTTCACTTTCTTTATTTATATGATTGACTATATTAAGAACTGATTGAATTAATATATTGTTTTCTAAATCCAGATAAGGAAGTTGGGTATTATAGGCATTTAAAAAAACATAATTATTGTGACTATTTTGAATTAAATAATCTGATATATTGATGAATGAAACACTGTGTAATTTATTAGAAATATAAATTGCATATTCCCAAAGAAAAGGTAGTATTTTTAAAAATCCACCACCTTTAAAATCTTTACTTATTTCTGACAAAAAATTAAATGTTGATGAGAAATCAGAGCTAAACTCAAAATCCAAATTTTCTTTACATACATCAAAGAATGCTTTGCTGAAGGCATAGAGATTGTTGATTTTGATTTTATTTTCCTCAATTACAAGTATTCCATTGTCTATTAGTATGTTTTCAGGAGTAATTTCATCCAATTTGAATGAAAATTTTCTATTTTGAAAACAGACATTTACAAACTCTTTAAGTTTTATGAAAATTTCAGGATTATGACCTAATTCCAAATCAACCGTTGCAATTTTATCCATCAAGTATATTTATTGCGCAATTTAATAAATCTTATCCTCAAAATATAGGGAGAAGCTTAGACTAATCTTACGGGTTCCCGTATTTTAGGATTGTTTTTATTACTAACTTGTTACATTGTAAAATAATATGTAATATTAAAGCTTATTTCACTTGAAAGTGTTAAGTTATTTAAAAAACATGATAGATGATTTCATATTTAGTTGCAGGGGCATTAACTATTGGGGCAGTAGGTTGGGTAACCAATGCTATTAGAGAGCAGAAAGAACGAAAAATAAAAGAAAGAAATGAAAAATTAGAAAAGGAAAGGTTAAGTAATCTTTTCAAATCCTTTCTTCCTAGTGTTTATTCAGCAAATCGAGGTTTTCGAACTTTGACTAACAATACGAATGGATATTTCTCGCACTATAAGCTTGCTCAATGGAGAGATAGGCATAGTGAAATACTGAGAAATACTATTTTTCAACAATCATTTAAAAACATAGGTTTAACATCTTCAGAAGAAATGGAGATTGTTTTTTTTAAAAATCTTATCAGTAATGATGAAAACTCTCGTGAAAATTTTAATAATGAATTTTTAAAGTATGAACTAAAGCAAACCCAATCTTTATTAAGTAATATCGATGGTGGTAAATCTTTAGATGAGCAACAAAGAGAAGCCATTATACGTGATGAAGATAATAGTTTAGTTATAGCAGGAGCTGGTTGTGGAAAGACTACAACAATTATGGGTAAAGTGAACTACCTTAATAGAAGTCTTAGTGTTTCGCCTGAGAAAATTCTTTTAATTTCATTCACAAATCAAAGTGCAAAAGACCTTGCCAACAAAGTAAACATTGCGGGAATTGATGCTAAGACATTCCATAAATTAGGATTAGATATCATAAAAAATGTTGAACAAGCAAAACCATCATTATACAATGCAGATGAGTTAACTTATTTTATAAAAGATACATTTAAAAAGTTACTAGTTGATAAAAGATACCTTGGGATTTTGACAAGATACTTCACAGATTTTATAAAGATTAGTAAAAATGATTTTGAATTTAAGAATCAGGCAGAGCATATACAGCATCTTAAAGACCAAAACTTTAGACCCTATAAAAAAGTTGAAGTTAAAGTAAATAACAAATTAACGGTTCTAAGGGAAATTGTAAAAAGTCAAGAAGAGTGCAAAATAGCCAATTTTCTATTATTTAACGGTATCGATTATAGATATGAGGAGCCTTATGAGGTAGCTACAAAAACTTTAGACCACAGACAATACGAACCAGATTTTAGTTTGTACCAAGGAAATAGAAGGATTTATTTAGAACACTATGCATTAGATAGGAATGGAAATGTTCCTCCTTTTTTTGCTAACGAAAATACTAGTTTAGAGAAAGCAAAGATGAATTACCATGCTGGAATTCGTTGGAAAAGGGAAACACATACAGAAAATGAGACAGTGTGTATTGAAACCTTTAGCTACCAGTTTAAAGATGGAACCGTTGAGAAAAGTCTTACCAGCTTACTTAAATCTAATGGTTTTAACATTAAACCTTTATCTGAAGAAGAAAAATGGAATTTAATTCAAGAGAATGCATCTGATGAGGTAACATCTCTGATTGCTTTATTTATGACTTTCCTAAATCTTTACAAATCATCTAATATTACCTACGAGGAGCTAAAGGATAAAATTAAAACTAAATCAGGCTTTGATAGAGAAAGATGTGACTATTTTATTGCACTATTCTATCCACTGTATAAAGCTTATGAAGAAATGTTGAAAAGAAAACAACAGATTGATTTTAGTGATATGATAAATCAAGCTGTAGATTATCTTGAAAGAAACAAATATGTACATCAATACAACTATCTTATTATCGATGAATTTCAAGACATCAGTGTAGGAAGATACAAGCTCGTTAACGCTTTTAAAAAACAAAGTAAAAATGTTAAATTATTTGCTGTTGGTGATGATTGGCAGTCGATATATCGTTTTACTGGTAGCGACATAAGTTTGTTCAATAGTTTCGAAAAATACTTTGGATTTACTAATACATCAAAGATAGAGACTACTTATCGGTTTGGGTTACCAATGATAGACATTTCTGGAAATTTTGTTATGAGAAATCCCGCTCAAATTAAAAAAAATCTTAAAAATAAGTTGGGGGCTGAATCTGACATGGAAATTTTTTATACTTTTTCTGATGACAATGATGATACAGAAGGTCTAGAAAACGCTATCAATAAAATAATCGAGTCTAAATTTTTAGGTGGTAATACCGAACCAACTGATGATGAAATAAAAGATATCCTATCAAATAAATTCTATTTAATTGGCAGATATAACCACGACTTTAAAAGAGTAAAAACAGAACATACTAAGTTCAAAATTATAAAGGAAAACACTATAGAATACAAGTATAATGAACAGCTAAAAGTTAAATTGGAATTCTTTACTGCACATAAGTCAAAGGGATTAGAGGCTGAATATACATTTGTATTAAATTGTAATTCTGGAAGACTTGGATTTCCATCTGAAATGTATGATGACCCTGTCCTCTTGCTATTGTTAGGAGGCTCTGAAACGTATCCCAATAGTGAAGAAAGGAGGCTTTTCTATGTCGCACTAACTAGGGCAAAACTGAAGACATCGTTAATTGCTAACAAAAGGTTTGCTTCGAAATTTATTATTGAGCTTGATGAAAACCTGAATAACAAAGTAAATGGCAATCTAAAGTGTCCAAATTGTCGTTCAGGTGACTTAGAGTTGAAAACAGGAGTTGGAGTTAAAGATAAAAAAAAGTGGGCTTTTTATGGCTGTTCAAACTTTGCAATCTATGATTGTCAGTATAAAAAATGGCTTACAGACTTTGAAATTAAAAATTTAAATAAAACTAATAATAATGGATTTGCAGACAACAAAAGCACACTTTCATAAAGCACAAAATCATTTGCTTGAAAAAGATTCTGCCTTACTAAGACGAGATTTATCAGAAAGGAGTATTGCTCACAAGCTAGCATATTACTTAACTTTATTGTTTAAAAATTATGATGTAGATTGTGAATATAATGGAGATGTTGATAGTGAGGGACTTCGGAAAATTCTTGAGATTCCACAAGAAGTTATGGAGGATTTGGCAGTGAGGAGCGTTAGAGAAAATGATACTTACAATATTTTTCCTGACATTATAATACACGAAAGGGGAACTAACACAAGGAATCATGTTGTATTCGAAATGAAAAAAAGAAATACAAATTATCAACAAAAGGAGTATGATTTTGTTAAGTTAAAGGCTTTTACATTACAATATAATTATAAGCTGGGAATTTACCTAGAGATACAAACTGGGGAAAATCCTGTCATCAGTGAAATTCGATATTTTCAAAAAGGTGAAGAGCGAACAGAATCACAGTTAGAAGAACTTTAGCATTGATTTTTATAAATATTAACTATAAAACAAATAATAATGTGAGTTTAGCAGAAAAATTTAGAAAGGTAAAGCCTCGAGAGAATGCTGGTTCTATGGCTTCAAATAGATTTGATTTTCAGAAAAATTGGGCTATTTGTAAATTGATTGAACTAATGAATTCTGAAGTTGATTTTTTATTGGCTTTCGAATATCATGAAGATATCATAGTTTTAGATTCAGTGAATAATCCAACTCAAATTGATTTTTATCAAATCAAAACGAAGGATAAAGGAAGTTATTCGTTAAAAAATATATTAACAAGGAAAAAATTAAAGGATAGTGATGGAGGTTCTATTTTAGGGAAACTTTATCTCAATAAAATAAATTTTAATACTGAAACAAAAAGTTTAAACATTGTTTCTAATACTAAATTCAGTTTTAAATCAATACAAGAGAGTCAAACATTAATATGTTGTAGCGAGCTTAACGAAGAGGAAAAGAAGCAAATTGAAGGTAGTCTAAAATCAGAACTTTCAATAGAATTGCTAGAAGAATTTCTAAATATCATTTTTTTTCATACATCAGAACTAACTATAGAACACCACAATGAAATAACTAAGGATAAGCTTAATAGATTAATTGAAAGGCTGTACAATACAGACATTAAATATAATCCTTCCCTAGCATACAGAACTATTTTTGATGAAGTTAATAGAAGAAATAATTTAGAAAAAGAAGTTCATACTTATGAAGAACTTGTAAGTTACAAATCTATTTCTAAAGTAGATTTTGAAACAATGCTTAAAACTGTTGTCTCTGAACCGGATAAACTCGATGTTATCAAGAATAAACTATTTCAACTATTAGATAATGCTGGTATTAGTTTATTTTTAAGAAGAAAATATTTAGATGCTTGGAAAGATGTGCAAATTCAATATTTAAGTCTGGAGAATAATTTTTTTTATCAATGTATTGATGTCATTAAAAAACTAATAGATGAGAATATTGAGAAATTAGATGGTACTTTACTAGAGTCTTTAGACTGGTTATATAGCGAGTTGAAAAATCAAAAGATTTTCAAAAATCAACAGATATATTCGGAATATTTTTTAAAATTGGTTATTCTAAAAGAAATTTATAATGAAGAGTAATTTTCACACACTAATAAGAAATTTAAGAACTAGTAAATATGAAAAGGTTAGTTTTCGAGGAGATTCAAATATTATCCTACAAAGAAAAAAAAGCAATAAAAATACAATTCAACCCAAAAAAGACAATAATAAAAGGGGCTAATCAGGTAGGAAAATCAAGCTTAATAAAAAGTATATATTATACTTTAGGAGCAACTCCGTCGGTCTTGAATAAAAATTGGATGGAAGCTGAGCCAATTACCTACTTGAAGTTTAAAATTGATGAGCGAAGAATTAGTGTTTTACGATATAATAAATCTCGATTTGCTGTTGTCAATGAATATGATGAAATCATGCTGCATGATTTTAAATCACTTTCTGTCTTTCTTAATGACATATTTAATTTTAAGCTTTTGATTTCTAATCGTAAAGGTGTAGGAGAAAATCCTCCTAGTCCATTCCTTTTTCTACCGTTCTATATAGACCAAGATAAAAGCTGGAATGATAGTTGGAATGCATTGTCAGGACTTCAACAATACAGTAATTGGAAAAAGCCTGTAATTGAATATCATTCGGGTATAAAGGGTAATAAATACTATCAGACGAAGACTGACCTTGATAGCACTCGTATTGAACTAAATGAAACTAAAATTGAAATAGATGCCTTAACTAAAATTCTCGGGGGCATCAAGGAAAAGCTAAATAGTGAAAGTCTAAATATTACTGTTGATGATTTCAGTAAAGAGCTATCCGAGTTATTAACAGAGTGCGAAATTTTAAAAACGGAACAGAATAAACTAAAATTAAGACTTACTGACTTGTACAATCAAAAGTCGATTCTAGATGCAAGAATAGGTATTATAGAAAAAGCAATAAATGAAGTGAAGGCTGATTACAAGTATGCTTTAAACTACATAGAAGAATTTGTTGACTGTCCAATGTGCGGAGCTCATTATAATAATAATTTTAATGAAAGATTTTCTATAGCTGAAGACGAAGAGCAACTACAGCAACTTTTGTTAGAATTGAAAATTGAAGCTTTAAAGGTGAATGATGAAATTTCAAAACATGATAAATCATTTGTTGAAGCAAAAATGGATTTTGAAAAAATTGAAAATTTGTTAAACTCTAAAAAAGAGGAGGTCAAACTTGTCGATATCATTGAAAATGAAGGAAAGAAAAAGGTGAATGAAATCTTTAAAAAGGAAAAAGATTTGGTTTATCAAAGGATAGGCGATGCTCGTGTACGATTTGAGCTCTTAGAAAAAGAGCTTAAAGAAATTAATAAAGAGAGTGAGAATAAAAAAAGAAGAATAATGCTATTCTACAAGACCAAATTGAAAGCTTTCTTAGAAGAGTTGAATGTAAATCCTGATAAAATTTCTAAGACTTTGTTTGATAGGATAGATAATAAAATTAATGAACAGGGTAGTAATTTGCCTCGTGCTTTACTAGCATATTATTTTTCTTTTCTACATGTAATGAATATTTATTCTACATCAACATTTTGTCCAATCGTTGTTGATTCCCCCAATCAACAAGAACAAGATGAAGAGAATAGAAAAGCAATTATGACCTTTATTAGCAATAATCAGCCAGAAAATTCACAAATTATTTTGGGACTAGTTGATGACATTGATACTGAGATATTAGATGGCTATACAATCGTTTTAGAAGACGATAAATACTCCCTTTTAAAGGAGCGCTATTTTGATGAGGTCAGCGTAGAATTCGCTCCAATTGTGGAGAAAGTTTTGCTAGAAGGATAACATCTTATAACTGTTACAATTGTAACAGTTTTTTATTTTTGTATTTTTGTAGAGAAATAATTAAAGTATCAGTTCTTAATGTAAGACTATAACAGGCTGTTGTTAGATTGGGCACGTTTTTGGACACAAAAACAAAAAAGAGAAAATGTAATTATTTAAAATTCAATAATTTACAAATTCTCTTTAGCTTAAAAGTGGAGTTGGAGGGATTCGAACCCTCGTCCAAACAAGCAATACATAAGCTTTCTACATGCTTATTCTACTATTGATTTTCGACGGGAAGCAGAGAGCAGACGCTCAACTTCCGGCTTATCTTCTGAGGTTTTCGAGTTTCAGCCGAAGCATCTGAAACCTTATTTCCGCATTCCTATATCTCAGAATCAAACGCCGCAGAACAGAGCATTTGTGAGATATCTTGCTTCCCTACTGAAATCTTCGGGAAAACGCTTGATCTACTATACTTCGATATTAAGCTGCAAGAGCGAACTCTTCGTTGCCAGTTAAAATTTTGTAGCAAGGGATTATAGAGATCGCGCTACGGTTCTCTGCATGCTTACTTACCCATTGGTCTTGCTGTCGAAACCAGTCAACCCCATGATAAAGTGAATGCAAAGATAGAATTTTTTGTTTAAATACCGTTAACATCGGCTATAGCTTTTTTAAATAACAGTTTTATAGCTGTATTTGTGATTACAATCATAAGCAAAATAAAAACTGCCGGCTTTATATTACCGGCAGTTATAAAATTTAATCCCTGTTTTTTAACAAAATCCAACCGGATAAATGCACAGGTTTTTTACTGATTCGGTCTTCCCAGGATAATTTATACCAGTAAGTACCGGTAGGGACGTGGTAACCAAGATGTTTTCCATCCCATTTCGGATTCTTTGAGCTGGCATTGAAGACGGATTTTCCATATCTGTCAAAAATATTTCCTGTAAAATCTCCATATTTACTGATCTCACTGAAATCTATATAATCATTTTTGCCATCATTATTTGGAGTTATAACGTTTGCCATGAAGAAAGTATAATACATTGCTTCAGTATAGCAGGTCATTCCCTTGTTTCTCACCTGAATCATATAGAGGGTATTGCTGAAAACATTATTGAATGTATTGGAAGATTGCCAGTTTACTCCCCCATCAATCGAATATTCCATAGGTAAGCTTCCGTTATTTTTTGCAATGATAACTAAAGTATTATTCTTATAGTGGATTTCCAGGATTTCCGGTGTAATAAGATATCCTACTGTTGCCGTGAAAGTTTTTGAACAAACCCCATTGCTTATAGTGACCGTGTAGGTTCCTGCAAGTTGTGTAGTGATGGTTTGAGTGGTTGCTCCGGTGCTCCAGGCGTAAGTATAATTAGGACCACTACCTGCATCTAAAGTAGCTTTATCTCCCTTACAAATTTCAACATCATGAAGTGAAGAAACTATTTCAGGAAGTACATTGATGGTGATGGTGGCTGGCGTTGAAGCCGGGCATCCATTAGCCCCTATTCCTGTTACGGTATAAGTCGTAGTGGTAGTCGGAGAAACGGTTTGGGTATTTCCGGTTCCCGGCAATCCTGTCCATGTATATGAAACTGCTCCTGATGCTGTCAGGGTTACAGATTGTCCTATACATATGGTAAGAGTAGGAGCCGTAACGGATATAGCAGGCGGGGTTATATTTTTTATAACGGTTACTGATGCCTGACTGGTACAACCTAAAGGATTGCTGGTGATAGTAAGCGTATAGGTGCCATTGTTATCCACAACAGGAGTTAGCGTATTGGCTCCGGAAACAATATTTCCGCCGCCGGTTGTTGTCCATAAGAATGTCGCTCCCGGCTGATATACAGAAGAGGTCGCATCTAACGTCACCTGAGAATTAGTACAGGTGATCTGTGCAGGCTGTGCAATATTAACTATAATTGCCGGGTCCGTTACTACGGTTACAGATTCCTGATACTGGCATCCTGCCGGGGTTGTTACGGTTACCGTATAAACTCCCGGAGTTGAAACGGTATTTGTAGCTCCAGTCGTATTATTTGACCATGAATAGGTATTTCCTGATCCGCTGGATGTAGCTGTTAGGGTAGTTGATGATCCCTGACAGAAAGCCAGATTTCCTGTGATCTGAACATTCGGATCATCTTCTGCAGTTATGGTAATGGATGCCGGATTGCTCGGACAGCTTCCTGAGGAGTTTGTCAGGGTATACGTTCCTGGTGTGGTCACTGTAATAGATTGTGTTGTGTCTGTGGTAGACCATGTATTGCCTGTTGTCTGGCTTGATGTTAATATCACACTTCCACCATAGCATATTGTGGTTGAAGATGCAGTAATGGTTGGCGTTGGAGTCTGCATTAAATTCAGCTGTAATTCTGCAATTTTAAAACAGTTCCCCAAAGTTACTCTTACATAGATTGTCGCATTCCCGGAGGTGTATGTTCCAGGAGAAAGAATTGTACTTGCGTTTCCAGCTATTGCATCCGCCTGATTTACATAATAGGTGAAATTTACTCCTTGGGTGCTACTGATGGCTGACTCTGCCGAATTAAGGTTAAAAGTAGCAGTCGTACCGTTGGTACATTCGCTCAAACTGGCATTCTGAACAGTAGGCACAGGGTCTTCTGTTACGGTTACAGATTTCTGATACTGACATCCTGCCGGTGTTGTTACGGTTACCGTATAAACTCCCGGAGTGGTAACGGTATTTGTAGCTACGTTCGTATTATTTGACCATAAATAGGTATTCCCTGATCCGTTAGCAGAAGCTGTTAGGGTGGTTGATGACCCCTGACAGAAAGCCAGGTTTCCTGTGATCTGAACATTCGGATCATCTTCCGCAGTTATCGTAATGGATGCCGGAGTGCTCGGACAGCTTCCTGAGGAGTTGGTCAGGGTATAAGTTCCTGGTGCGGTCACTGTAATGGATGACGTTGTGGCTGATGTAGACCATAAATTTCCTGTTGCCTGGCTTGATGTTAAGGTCACACTTCCACCGTAGCATATTGTTGTAGAAGATGCAGTAATGGTTGGTGTTGAAGTCTGTGTTAAATTCAGCTGTAATTCTGCAATTTTAAAACAGTTCCCCAGAGTTACTCTTACATAGATTGTCGCATTTCCGGAGGTGTATGCTCCAGGGGAAGAAATTGTGCTTGCATTTCCGGCTATTGCATCCGCCTGATTTACATAATAGGTGAAATTTACTCCTTGGGTGCTACTGATGGCTGACTCTGCCGAATTAAGGTTAAAAGTAGCAGTCGTACCGTTGGTACATTCGCTCAAACTGGCATTCTGAACAGTAGGCACAGGGTCTTCTGTTACGGTTACAGATTTCTGATACTGACATCCTGCCGGTGTTGTAACGGTTACCGTATAAACTCCCGGAGTGGTAACGGTATTTGTAGCTACGTTCGTATTATTTGACCATAAATAAGTATTCCCTGATCCGTTAGCAGAAGCTGTTAGGGTGGTTGATGACCCCTGACAAAAAGCCAGGTTTCCTGTGATCTGAACATTCGGATCATCTTCTGCAGTTATGGTAATGGATGCCGGAGTGCTCGGACAGCTTCCTGAGGAGTTGGTCAGGGTATAAGTTCCTGGTGCGGTCACTGTAATGGATGACGTTGTGGCTGATGTAGACCATAAATTTCCTGTTGCCTGGCTTGATGTTAAGGTCACACTTCCACCGTAGCATATTGTTGTAGAAGATGCAGTAATGGTTGGTGTTGAAGTCTGTGTTATGTTGAGCTGTAATTCAACAACTTTAAAACAGGTCCCTACGGTTACTCTTACATAAATTGTCGCATTTCCGGAAATATATGCTGTGGTATTACTAATTGTACTTGCGTTTCCGGCTATTGCATCTGCCTGATTTACATAGTAGGTGAAAGTTCCTGTGCCACTGATGGCTGACTCTGCTGAATTAAGGTTAAAAGTAGCAGTCGTACTGTTGGTACATTCGCTCAAACTTGCATTCTGAACTGTAGGCATTACGTCTTCTGTTACGGTTACAGATTCCTGGTACTGGCATCCTGTCGGTGTTGTAACGGTTACCGTATAAACTCCCGGAGTTGAAACGGTATTTGTAGCTCCGGTCGTACTGTTCGACCATAAATAGGTATTCCCTGATCCTGCAGATGTAGCTGTTAGGGTGGTTGATGACCCCTGACAAAAAGCCAGATTTCCTGTGATCTGAACATTCGGATCATCTTCTGCAGTTATGGTAATGGATGCCGGAGTGCTCGGACAGTTTCCTGAGGTGTTGGTCAGGGTATAGGTTCCTGGTGCGGTCACTGTAATGGATGACGTTGTAGCTGTGGTAGACCATAAGTTTCCTGTTGCCTGGCCGGACGTTAAGGTCACACTTCCACCATAGCATATTGTGGTTGAAGATGCGGTAATGGTTGATACAACAGATTGCGTTAGGTTCAGCTGTAATTCAGCAACTTTAAAGCATCCGCCCACGGTTACTCTTACATAAACTGTAGCATTTCCGGAGGTGTATGCTCCAGGAGAAAAAATTGTATTTGCGTTTCCGGCTATTGCATCTGCCTGATTTTCATAATAGGTGAAAGTTCCTATGCCACTGATATTTGGATTTGCCAGAGTAAGATCAAAAGTAGCAGAAGGAGGGGAAGTGCTGGTAGGACATGCAGACAATGTGGCGTTATTTACGGCTAGCGGTGCTATCGTAATGTTTAAGGTTACCTCTTCGCAGTCTATAAACTCAGGGGCATTGCCACAGAACCTGTAAACGATCTGGTCGGTTCCGCTGGTTGCTGTGGGAGTATAGGTAATGGTTCCATTAGCGTTCACTACTGCTGTTCCATTGGTAGGCGGGGTTGTAATAGTTACGGTGCCGGGAACGGGAGTCTGTGTAGAAGAAGTAAATGCAGGTGTAATCACTTGTGTTGAACATACATTAATATTCTTTGTAGTATGTACCAGACAGCTAAACACCTTATAGATAGGAGTTACTATAGCTGTACATGATCCGTTTTGCAGTCTTAACGTATAATTTCCGGCTTGTGTAGGGGTATATGTATTAGAGGTTGCTCCGGGAATATCTACTCCGTTTAGCATCCACTGATAGTTGTCAAAACCGTCTTCTACCCCAAGTACTATTCCGGGCACGCATTCCCCGCTTTGTTTCGCAATAATAGGAATAGAAGAGAATCCGGCGAAATACCCACCATAGCCGGCGTTGTCATATCCTCCGTTAATTCCGGCAGTTAGGGCTCTGCTGGAGTTGATCGTGAGGTTTCCTGTTACATTGTCCAGAGAATAGGTTACCCATTGGGTGCTTCCTGCTAACGGATATGGCCCCTCTGCGGCAGTAGGGGTAGTACCGTTTACAGTTACCGTAGCTCCGGCTTCGGTCAGGATATTCAGTTTCAGGCTGGGCGTTGCTCCGGATCCCGGCATAGAATTGACATTTCCAAGCTCGTCAATTTTTTTCGGAAGAAAACAATTCAGTGGCGGAATATAGTTAAACCCACAGGTTGCAGAGCTGTTTCCTACGCCTATAAACTGATATAAATAAACATTCTTTGAGGTAGAAATATACATATTGGAATGGCCTGCTCCCTGGGCGATATAGTTGCTTTCATTGATTCTGTACCATTGTCCGGCATTGAGGGTCTGCACAGGAGTGCCAGAGCCGTTTAAAAAAATTTGGGTATTATTCTCGGTGGCTACAATTAATCCACCTTCCATATTTAAAGAGGGATCGGTAGACCTGGTCTTTACCATGGCAAAAGAATTCCCAAGTCTTTCAAGGGGAACCGACTGATCGAGAATGGCATCTGTTGCACTGAGGAGAGCGGTGCTGCTTGCTGCAAAATTTCCGTTGACACTACCATTGGTTAGAGAGACCGGCTTGTCTGCCGTGACTTTGGCTCCGATAAAACCGGTTAAGTTTGGAATATTTGTGGTAAAGCCAGTTGCTCCACTGCCGGCAAAAATAAAAGACTGTCCTTTATTTAAGGTAAAAGTGTGGGAATTTCCTGGTGAGGTTGTGCCATAGAAGACTAGCCCGGTGGTATTCCAGCTTACTGTTACTGTTGTATTGTCTTCTGTAGCCAGAATTCCTGCTGTAAAATTATAAGACGAGTTATTACCAGAATCATTAAGATTAGGACTTGTTGCCACATGGAATTCTTTTCCTATGCCGGCCCTTCCTTTACTGGTAATAATTTCGGCGTGATTAGTTTGTGCAAGTCTCAGGTTGCAAAAAAAGGGTTTGCTGGCTTTGAGGTATACTCCTTTATTGATTGCTGTAAATGCATCACCGGTACTTTTAGCGGCTATACGATTGACATCTAAAGTGTACTGTTGAGGGTTGCCTTTGCTGATGGTGACTGTAGTGAGGAGCGTATTATTGCTGTATATCTCTACATCAAAAGGGGTTGTTGAATCGGTAGACAGAAAGATTGTATTGGTGTAGTCTGAAGCAAAACTATTGTAGTAAGGTGCGATCCAATGCTCAGTATCTCTCTGCGCAGATAATGTATTAATGATCATGAGCATTAATACAAACGTTAGTCGAAATATATTCATTTTTTTTCTCAGTATTTTGTTTTTAAAAATAATGATAAAAAACGTGTTATATGTCATAAAATAACTTAATTTAATGAAAAATTGATAATTTTAAGCATGTTTTGTATGTTTGTTGAAAATTTATTTATATTAAGCTTAATCTATGAATTTTTTCAAGCATGATTGGATGGCATTGATCCGTTTGTCATCAATTTACCATCAATTTAAGTTGTAAAAACATCTGTTTTGCTTTAGGAGCTTTGAGAAAGTGTATTATTTTGAAAATAAATTTTTGTATATAATGAAAAAAAGCTATCTTTGCAATCCAAAATGAGATGTAATATATGTTAATAATTCCTGTAAAAGATGGTGAATCCATCGATAGAGCGTTAAAAAAATATAAGAGAAAATTTGATAAAACTGGAACAGTTCGTCAATTAAGAGCGAGACAACAGTTTATTAAGCCTTCTGTAACTTTAAGACAAGCTAGATTGAAAGCTGCTCACAAACAAAGAGCGCTTAGCAAAGAAGAACAGGCTTAAGAAATTTTCTTAACCAAAATACTGAATTCACTTTTCAAATGCTTATATTTGAAGAGTGAATTTTTGTTTTCATACATCTACTTATGTTAGGTAAATTTTTAGATTACTTACAATTCGAAAAGAGGTATTCGCCTCACACCATTACAAGCTATAAAAAAGACCTTGAAGATTTTTCTCATTTCTATCTCAGAACGGAATCTTCAGAAGATCTCTCCAAAGCAGATAAAAAAGTCATACGGAATTTTATCGTTGAACTGAGCGAAAATGATATTTCAAAAAGAAGTATCAACAGAAAATTGTCTTCCCTTCGCAGTTTTTATCTTTTTCTTCTGAAAATAGGTGAAATTAAAGTTTCTCCCACCGAAAGTATTTCTTCTCTTAAATTTTATCCCGAAAAGCAGATTCCGATGTCACAAGAGGAAATGCAAATGCTTGATGACCATGTTTTTGAGGAAATGCATGATCTTCTGGAAAAATGTATCATGGAAGTTTTATATCAGACAGGAATCCGTAAAGCTGAACTTTGTGGCCTGATCTTTGAGAATGTAAACTTAAGCGGAAATGAACTGAAAATTATAGGGAAAGGAAATAAGGAAAGATTTATTCCCATATCCGGAGAATTGGCAGTTCTGCTGAAAAGCTACCTGGAAATCAGAAAGCCGCTGGATGAATATAAATCATGTTTTTTTGTCAATAAGAAAGGGAAAAAACTCAACGAAAAATTTGTTTATGTGGTAGTTAATAAGTACCTTAGTCTTGTAACATCAAAGCAAAAAAGAAGTCCTCATATTCTAAGACACAGCTTTGCTACACACGTTTTAGACAATGGGGCAGAGATCTCTAAAGTAAAAAAAATATTAGGACATTCCAGTCTTGCCAGTACTCAGGTCTATACGAATGCTAATATTGAACAATTGAAAAAAGTGTTTAATCAGGCTCACCCTCGAGCTTCAAAAAAAGAAGAATTATGAAGATTTCAGTACAATCAATTGGTTTAACTCCACACGAACCACTAGAATCACACATTGACAAAAAAGTGAACAAACTAGAGACCTTTTATGATAAAATACACGAATGCAAAGTGTTTTTGAAAGTAGAAAATAACTCGGATAAAACGAATAAAACAGCCGAGATCATTTTGGCGGTTCCGGGAGACGATATCGTGGTAAAAAAGACAACAGCCAGTTTTGAAGAAAGTTTAGACCTTTGTGTTGATGCTGCTAAAAAGCTATTAATCAAGAAAAAAGAAATGGCTTAGGAAAAAAGTCAAAAAAAGTTACTTAAAAATTTGAGAATTCAAAAAATCCGTTCTATATTTGCACTCGCAAAAAGGGAACAGCGATCTTTTGAATTCTTTTTTAAATATGCCTCCATAGCTCAGTTGGCCAGAGCACGTGATTTGTAATCTCGGGGTCGTGGGTTCGAATCCCTCTGGAGGCTCAATTTAATATAATATGTCTGGGGAGATTCCAGAGTGGCTAAATGGGACTGACTGTAACTCAGTTGCTTCGGCTTCGTAGGTTCGAATCCTGCTCTCCCCACATTTTATATTAGAAAAAAGTTGCAGATTTAATATAGTTTTTATAGATTTGCACAGCGTTTACCAATAGTTTTGGAAACAAAATTGCGGAAGTAGCTCAGTTGGTAGAGCGTCAGCCTTCCAAGCTGAATGTCGCGGGTTCGACCCCCGTCTTCCGCTCAGAAAGATCACACCAAAAGGGGTGATTTTTTTTTACAACTGATGTAGCGCAGAGTAGAGTAGCTCTGAATGTTCTCAGTCTTTTTTAAATATGCCTCCATAGCTCAGTTGGCCAGAGCACGTGATTTGTAATCTCGGGGTCGTGGGTTCGAATCCCTCTGGAGGCTCAATTTAATATAATATGTCTGGGGAGATTCCAGAGTGGCTAAATGGGACTGACTGTAACTCAGTTGCTTCGGCTTCGTAGGTTCGAATCCTGCTCTCCCCACATTTTATATTAGAAAAAAGTTGCAGATTTAATATAGTTTTTATAGATTTGCACAGCGTTTACCAATAGTTTTGGAAACAAAATTGCGGAAGTAGCTCAGTTGGTAGAGCGTCAGCCTTCCAAGCTGAATGTCGCGGGTTCGACCCCCGTCTTCCGCTCAAAAAAAATCACGCTGAATGGTGTGATTTTTTTAGTTGATGCCGACTTAGCTCAGCGGTAGAGTGCTTCCTTGGTAAGGAAGAGGTCACGGGTTCAAGTCCCGTAGTTGGCTCTCATTACAGTCCCGGATTTATCCGGGATTTTTTTTGCCCTGAACTTAACATTTTCAATATAAATCTTCTCTGAACTTTTCGTACAGAATCATTTTACCAAGAAGCCGTGATCTTTTGTGTCTTAAAATAAAATCAAAATTCACCTTAAAATTTAATTAAAAGTAGAACGATGTCTTTTACAGTTCATTCAATTTCATGAAAATTTTCGTTAAATTCGTATAAAATATAGTATTGATGAATATTCTTTTATTGGAAGACGATCTCATTCTCTCTGCAGAATTATGTAAGTTTTTAGAATCAAATAATTTTACCTGTGATAAAATTTATGACGGTGAGACCTTTCTTCGCCAAATTAAAAACAATACCTACGAATTATATCTTTTGGATATCAATGTTCCGAAAATAAATGGACTGGATGTATGCCAGACAATCCGTTCTTTCGATAAAAATACTCCGATTATTATTATTTCTGCTTACGGAGATCTTTCCGATAAAAAAGATGCCTTTACAAGGCTTGCTGATGATTATCTGGTAAAGCCTTTCCAGTTTGAAGAATTGCTTTTACGCGTAAATTCTTTATTGAGAAGAAAAATGCCTTCGGATAATGTAGACCAGGATATTATCAGGATAGATGATCTGATCATTAATAAAACGGAACAGAAAGTTTTTAGAGGCGGAAATGAGATTATCCTTACCCTGAAAGAATTTCAGCTATTGGTTTATCTTGCGGAAGCGCAGGGAAGAACAGTCTCCAAACAACAGATCACAGAACATGTCTGGGAACATAATTTTAATACCAATACCAATACGGTGGAAGTATACATTAATTTCCTGCGGAAGAAGATCGACAAAGATTTTAAAGTTAAACTGATCCATACACGTTCCGGATTCGGATATTACTTAAGCCCTTTATAGATGTCTTTAAAAAGAAAGATTGCCCTTAATTTAAGTATCGCCTTTTCATTGCTTTTCGGTATTGTGATGGTGATTATTTATATGTCTTTTAATGATTTCAGAAGAGATGAATTTAAAGAAAGGTTCCGGCAAAGACTTGAATTTACTTCTCACTTTATTTCTAAGTCCAAAGATTTTGAAGAAGAGGCACCGCTTTTTTTTAATGAAAACTCAGACAACATTCTTTTAAATGAGACGATTTTAATTTTTAATGACCAAAAAGAATTAATCTACAGCACCATAAAAGATAAAAACGTTACCTGGGATGCAGAACTATTGAAAGAGCTTGATGAGAAAAAAATCATTTACAGTGAAAAAACGGTTCCAGAAATATATGCCGCATTAAGGACCATTAATGGAGAAAACTATTACATCCTCACAAGCGCATTCGATAGCAACGGAAAATCAAAGCTGGCCTATCTGAAATACCTGTTGATTACCGCTTATGTGATGAGTGCTTTACTGATCGGTATTTTCAGCTATTACTTCATGGGGCAGTTCCTCAGGCCGTTGGAAGATCTGAATAAAGAAATTTCAGAAGTTACCGCTCATAAATTGACCACTAAAATACCGGAAAAAGATTCCAGAGATGAGATCAGTATCCTGGCAAAATCTTTTAATACCATGATCGTAAGACTGAATGATGTGTTCCAGTCACAGAAAGATTTTACAGCCAGTGCTTCCCATGAAATCAGGACACCGATTACAAGAATGGCCTTTCAGCTGGAAAACCTGATCAAGCTTGAACAGCATTCACCCGAAACATTATCTTCCCTGAAACAGATCCAACAGGATGTATATCAGTTATCGGATTTAACCAATTCCCTGTTATTGCTTACTAAATTTGACAAAGAAAATATCCAGAGCCTGTATGAGGATGTAAGAATTGATGAAGTGATATTCGGATCTTTTGAAATCGTGGAAAAAAGCTACCCGAACCTGAAAATGGATTTTCTGATCTCTGAAGATACTTCTGAACAGGCTTTTTTAACAATAAAGGGAATATCATCATTGCTGGAAATTGTATTTATCAATCTGTTTAAAAATGCAGCCATCTATTCAGACGACATGGAAATGGACGTTCTGATTACTGAAAATGTTTCGATACTGATTGTAGACGTTATTTCCCATGGAAATATCATTTCGGAAGCGGAGCAGTCAAAATTATTCGAAGCTTTTATGAGAGGTAATAATTCCCAGAATATTTCAGGTTCCGGGCTGGGTCTTCGTATTGTCAAAAGGATTTTAGAGTATCATGGGGCAGATATTGCTTATTCTTCTCCTTCTGAAAACACCAATAAATTCAGTGTGATCTTCAAAAAATAATCTTCAATACTTTTTAATAGTCTGAACATAAGAAAAAATAATTTTGCATTTTCCCTAGTATTTCAAAAATAAGCGAAGCGGCTTCGTCTATCTTGATGCTTTCTAAGATTAAAGTCTTTGTCTGGCCTTGCGATAGATGTAAGAACCATTAAAAACTCCTGAGTTAGCATTTCTCGCAAAGAAAAACAAAGTTAAGTTCTATTTGTTTTTTATAATAAGTTAGACAAAGGCGTAAACTTATCAAAGAAAAACAATTTTTCCGTAGTACTTCAAAAATAAGCAAAACGGCTTCGTCTATCTTGATGCTTTCTAAGATTAAAGTCTTTGTCTGGCCTTGCGATAGATGTAAGAACCATTAAAAACCCCTCAGTTAGCATTTCTCGCAAAGAAAAACAAAGCTAAATTCTCATAGTTTAAGATTAAAACCATTACTTACCCTTGCGATAAAATTAAACTCTAAATTAATCCCATCAAAGCATCTCAACCTTAATTCCTTCAATATTCTTAATGATTTAAAATAAAATTTAATATTTTTTTAAGCCCACTTTAAGCCCGTTTTAATAGCATCTAGGCAATTTTGTAACATGAAAACTGAAAGAATGAACAAAATTGCAGGACTGTTTGTTGTCATTTCCTCATTCATGGCAGCACAACGGCAAATGTCGCTTCAGGATTGTGAAAATGCTTTTCAGGCTAACAATCTTCAGCTGCTTGCGGAACAATACAACATCAATATGGCAGATGCAGATATCTTGCAGGCTAAAATCTGGGAACTCCCCCAAATGAGTGCGCAGATCAATGCTTATAATCCTGAAGGCAAAAAAGTATTTGATATAGGCCATGCCAAAGGAGCGGAAGTTACCCAATTGATTTATATGGGTGGTAAAAAGAAAAACGAAATCGCTTTTGCAAAATCCAATAAAGAACTGGCCCAGCTGCAATTTTCTCAGCTTTTGGTTGATCTTAAAAACCAGCTTCATACCACATATTATAATCTTTATTACGAAAAACTGAAACTGGAAAATACCAATAAGCAATTAGGATACATGAATGATCTTCTCAGTGCTTATAAAGTACAGTCTGCGAAAGGAAATGTTTCCCTTAAAGACGAAGTGAGACTACAAAGCATCGTCATCCAGTTGAATAATGATAAACTGGGAATCAATAAAAATATTCTCGGATTTCAGCAGAATTTAAAAGTTTTAACGGGGATTACAGATGATATTGAACCACAGCTTTCGGATTCGGAGGCCAAAGAAATTCTCGGTGCCCAACCTTTCGGAGATGAAGAAGAATTAAAAAGAAAAGCACTGGATAATAATGCAGACTATCAGTATAATTTAAAACTCATTGATAACAGTAAACTATATTCCCAGTGGCAGAAATCCCTGAACGTTCCGGATTTGAATGTAGGAGCAGGATGGGATCAGAATGGAGGAACCTTCAAAAATGAAGTGAATCTTATGGTGGGAATTCCTTTGCCTTTATGGAAAAGCAATCAGGGAAATGTAGAAAAAGCCAATTACGCCATTCAGCAGAATCAGAAAAATGCAGATTATCAGAAACTGAATCTTGAAACTAAAGTACAATCTGCTTACCAGACCTGGAAAAACCAATATGATCAGTTAGCGGAAATCAAAACTACAGACCTTGATAATATGGATCTGGTATACAACGGAATGCTTAAAAATTTCAGAAGCGGAAATGTAAGTCTGATAGAATTTACAGACTTTATGGAAAGCTACAGGCAAACAGCCCTTCAGATCTACGATATGAAAAACGAAATCATGCAGTCGGCCGAACAACTCAATCAATTAGTACAAACGAAAATCTTCTATTAACATGAAAAAATTTATAATTGCTCTATGGGTGGCCTTTTCGGTTTTGTCCTGTTCGAAAAAAGAGACTGCGAAAGCACCGCAGCCCAAAGGTTTTGAATTGAGCAACACGATGCTGAAATCTATTTCTTTAGCAAAAGTTGAAAAAAAATATATCGTAGACGATTACAGTTTTTATGGGAAAATATCTGCGGATAAGAACAGCTATATTGATGTTTATCCTTTAGTGGGCGGGAATGTTCTGAGTGTTAATGTTGAATTGGGTGACCATGTGAAAAAAGGACAGGTTCTGGCAACGATCAGAAGCACCGAGCTGGCCGAAGTACAAAAAGATGTAAGCGATGCCAGAACGGATCTTGTGGTTGCCCAGAATAATCTGCGGGTAGCCAAAGAAATGTATGAAGGAAAACTGAACACTGAAAGAGATGTTCTGGAAGCCAAAAGCGAATTGCAGAAAGCCCAGGACCAGATGCAGCGCGCAAGTGCGGTAAGTACGGTTTATAACGTAAGAAGCGGAAATATTTACAGCGTTGTAGCCCCGATCAGCGGATACATCGTTCAAAAAAACATCAATAAAGATATGCAGCTGAGAAGTGACCGCAGTGATAATATTTTTGATGTGGCCAATACGACCAATGTTTGGGCGATCATGAACGTTAATGAATCGGACATCGATAAAATAAGCCTTGGCATGAGAGCTCAGGTGTCTACATTATCCTATCCTGATAAAGTCTTTGAAGGAAAAATTGATAAGATTTTTAAAATTATCGACCCTGAAACCAATGCTATGCAGGCAAGAGTAGTACTCGATAACGCCAACGGCCTGTTGATTCCTGAAAGTAAGGCAACCATAAAAGTTTCAAGTTCGGAAAATACAATGGCTCTGACTGTTCCTTCCAAAGCAGTGATTTTTGATGATAACAGAAGTTTTGTAGTCGTTTTCAAATCGAGGACAGACCTTAAGGTTAAAGAGATAAAAGTATTAAAACAGGTCGGTGATGTCACCTATATCGAAGGATTATCTGAAGGTGAGCAGATCATTACCAACAATCAACTGTTGATTTACCGCTCTTTGAATGGTTAAATTGATTTTCTTCTAAAAATTAACGCTCTTCGCTAAGTGAAACGCCCTTGCGAACTTAAAAAACATATAATTCGTCAAGAAACTTTGCGCCCTTTGCGTTTAAAACATGAGAAAAACCAAAAAATTCTTTCAACGACTCTTTTAGGTCAAAAAAATCCATCATGAATAAATTCATTAAAAATATAATTGCTTTTTCACTTAAAAATAAAGCATTCACCTTTATCTGGGTAGCTATCCTGGCGATTTCGGGATTCATAAGCTTCAAGAATATGCCCATTGAAGCTTTCCCTGACGTTACCAACACCCAGATCGTTATCATTACCCAATGGAATGGGCGAAGCGCTGAAGAAGTAGAACGTTTTGTAACAACACCTATCGAGTTGGCCATGAGCCCGGTGCAGAAAAAAACAAGCGTGAGAAGTACCACCATGTTTGGGCTTTCCATTGTTAAAATTCTGTTTGATGACGGAGTGGATGATACTTTTGCCAGAAATCAGGTCAATAACCAATTAAGAACTGTAAGCCTTCCTGATGAAGTAGATCCTGAAGTACAGCCACCGTACGGGCCAACCGGAGAAATTTTCAGATATACCCTCGAAAGTAAAACAAAAGATTCCCGGGAATTGTTAACCCTTCAGAATTGGGTTGTAGACCGGGCATTGAGAGGCGTTCCAGGAGTAGCAGATATTAATGTTTTCGGAGGACAGGATAAAGTTTTTGAATTGAGCATTGATCCCAGAGCTCTTGATAAATATAATCTGACTCCGCTTCAGGTGTATGACGCCGTTACAAAAAGCAATCTGAACGTCGGAGGAGATGTGATTGAAAAGAACGGGCAGGCCTATGTAGTACGCGGAATCGGTTTGGTGAAGTCAGTAGCGGATATTGGAAATATAACCATTCAGAATGACAGTGGAAACCCCGTGTTAGTGAAAAATGTTGCTGAAGTACATGAAAGCTCGATGCCGAGAGTAGGACAGGCTGGATTAAACAACCATGAAGATACCGTAGAAGGGATTGTAGTCATGAGAAAAGGGGAGAACCCACGCGAAGTCCTGGTAGGGGTAAAAGCCAAAATCAAAGAGCTTAACGAAAAGGTTCTTCCGAAAGATGTAAAAATGGTCACTTTTTACGATCGTGATAACCTGATGGACTTTACGACACATACCGTGATGCACAATCTTATTGAGGGAATTATATTGGTAACGGTCATTGTTCTTATTTTCATGGCAGACTGGAGAACAACACTCATTGTGTCCATTATCATCCCGTTATCATTGCTGTTTGCTTTCTTATGCCTGAAACTGGCTGGGATGAGCGCCAATCTGCTTTCATTAGGAGCCGTTGATTTCGGGATTATCATTGACGGAGCCGTCGTCATGGTGGAAGGGCTCTTTGTGATGCTCGACCACAAAGCCCATAAATACGGCCCGGAAAAATTTAATAAGCTGGCAAAAGGAGGTTGGATCAAACAGACCGGAACAGGTTTGGGAAAAGCCATTTTCTTTTCAAAGCTGATCATCATTACCTCACTGATCCCTATTTTCTCATTTCAGAAAGTGGAAGGTAAAATGTTTTCACCTTTAGCATTTACCCTGGGATTCGCCTTAATAGGAGCTTTGATTTTTACACTGACTCTGGTTCCGGTCCTTTCCCATCTGCTTTTAAATAAAAATGTAAAAGAAAAGAACAATCCTTTTGTCAATTTCTGGGACAGAATGGTATTGAAAGGGTTCAACTACACTTTTAAACATAAAAAAGTAAGTTTAATAGTAGCCATTGCTTTCCTGGCAGCGACTTTATTCTCCGGGAAATTTTTAGGAACGGAATTTTTGCCGCAATTAAATGAAGGTTCACTTTGGATCACTGCAGAAATGCCGATGAGCTCTTCATTAAAGGAATCTTTGAAAACAGCGGATTTCCTCAAAAAAGATATTATGAGTTTTCCGGAAGTAACGGATGTTCTGGCTCAGACGGGGCGCAGCAATGACGGAACAGATCCCAACGGATTCGGATTTGTACAGTTTGCCGTCAATCTTAAGCCAAAAAAAGAATGGAAACGGAATATCAGCTATGAAGAACTGATAGAGGAAATTGATGAAAAACTCAGAAGCTATCAGGGAATTACCTTCAATTATTCACAGCCGATCTCTGATAACGTAGCAGAAGCAGTGGCCGGTTTTAAAGCCGAAAACGGAATTAAAATTTATGGAGATAATTTAGAGACACTCGACCGGTTGGCAGAAGAAGTCTTAAAGCAGATCAAAGATGTGGAAGGAGTAAAGGATCCCGGTATTATTAAAAATATAGGTCAGCCGGAAGTAAGCGTTGTATTGGATCGGGATAAGATGGCTGCTTACGGTGTGATGCCGGCAGATGCACAGGCAGTACTTGAAATGGCTTTCGGGGGTAAAACTGCTTCAGAAATGTTTGATGGCGAAAGAAAATTCCCGATAAGACTGCGCTATTCCCAGGAGTACAGAAAAGATGAAAATGATATTGCTGCACTGATGGTGCCTACCCAGGACGGAGCCAAAATTCCTTTAAAAGAAATCAGTACAATTGTTAAAGATAACGGGGCAGCCTTCATTTACAGGGATGATATCAAACGTTATATCGGTGTGAAATTCTCCATCCGTGACAGAGATTTGGGAAGCACTATTGCCGATGCACAGAAAAAGGTTGCGAAAATTGAGCTTCCGGATGGGTATTCCATTGGATGGACGGGCCAGTTTGAAAACCAGCAGAGAGCTTCTCACAGGTTGGCACAAGTGGTTCCTGTGAGTATTCTGATGATTTTCTTCCTGTTGTTTATCCTGTTCGGAAATATGAAAGATTCACTTTTAGTATTAGCAAATGTACCTTTTGCCCTGATCGGGGGAATTATTGCGCTTCATGCGACGAGAATGAATTTCGGAATATCAGCGGGAGTAGGGATGATTGCGTTGCTGGGAATCTGTATTCAGAATGGAGTAATCCTGATCACTGAATTCCATCAGAATGTCAAAAATGGCGTGCATTTGGACCAGGCTATATTAAACGGAGTGAAATCGAGAACCAGACCGGTGATCATGACCGCTTTAATGGCTTCCATAGGGCTTTTACCGGCAGCCTTATCTACAGGAATAGGATCGGAATCTCAGAAGCCTCTGGCTATTGTAATTATCGGCGGATTAATTACCGCAACAGTGCTTACTTTATTGATCTTCCCAATCATCTTTTGGATCTTTAACAGGACTAAAAAATCGGAGCAAATCTGATTGTTCTTTCATTTATATTCTATCTAAGGAGCCTGGAATAAATTGTATTTCAGGCTTTTTGCTAAAAGGTTTTCCAATTTTTTTTTCAATCAAGAAATTTGTGTAAATTTGCACTTCAATACTTTGAAATAGATAAAGGTCGTCATTTTTTGAATTTTGATATTGAAATTTTTTTGATAAAAAGGTTTTGGTATTTAAAAATTCATTATATTTGCACACCGAAAATTTGAATAAACAATAAATAAATAATTTAAATCATGGCAAAGGAAACGTTTAATCGTAACAAACCACACTTGAACATTGGTACTATTGGTCACGTTGACCATGGTAAAACTACACTTACTGCAGCTATCAGTGCTGTTTTAGCTAGTAAGGGTCTTGCTGAGAAAAAAGACTTCTCTGCGATTGACTCTGCTCCGGAAGAAAAAGAAAGAGGGATCACTATTAATACTGCTCACATCGAGTATGAAACTGTAAACAGACATTACGCTCACGTTGACTGTCCAGGTCACGCGGATTACGTAAAGAACATGGTAACTGGTGCTGCTCAGATGGATGGAGCTATCTTAGTGTGTGCTGCAACTGATGGACCAATGCCTCAAACTAGAGAGCACATCCTACTTTGCCGTCAGGTAAACGTACCAAGAATCGTTGTTTTCATGAACAAAGTTGATATGGTGGATGATGCTGAGCTTTTAGAGCTTGTTGAATTAGAACTTAGAGATTTATTATCTACTTACGAATATGACGGAGATAACTCTCCAGTAATCCAGGGGTCTGCTCTTGGTGCTCTTACTGCAGCTACTGAAGGTAACTCTGAAGACAAATGGTTCAAAACTGTTGAAGAATTAATGGAAGCAGTTGATACTTGGATCGAACAACCGGTAAGAGATCAGGATAAGCCATTCTTGATGCCAATCGAAGACGTATTCTCTATTACAGGTAGAGGTACTGTAGCAACTGGTAGAATCGAAGCTGGTGTTATCAATACAGGTGATCCTGTTGATATCGTTGGTATGGGTGATGAAAAATTAACTTCTACAATTACAGGGGTTGAGATGTTCAGAAAAATCCTAGACAGAGGTGAAGCTGGTGATAACGTAGGTCTATTGTTGAGAGGTATTGAAAAAACTGACATCAAGAGAGGTATGGTTATCGCTAAGAAAGATTCTGTTAAACCACACAAAAAATTCAAAGCTGAGGTTTATATCCTTTCTAAAGAAGAAGGTGGACGTCACACTCCATTCCACAACAAATACCGTCCTCAGTTCTATGTAAGAACTACTGACGTTACAGGTGAGATCTTCTTACCAGAAGGTGTAGAAATGGTAATGCCTGGTGATAACTTAACAATTACAGTAGAATTGTTACAACCAATCGCTCTTAACGAGGGTCTTAGATTCGCGATCAGAGAAGGAGGTAGAACAGTTGGTGCTGGTCAGGTTACTGAAATCTTAGAATAATTATCTAAATAATAATAAAGCTTCCGCAAGGAATCTCTTGCGGAGCTTTTTATCTACGGGCATCGTCCAATGGTAGGATACCGGTCTCCAAAACCGTTGATCAGGGTTCGAATCCTTGTGCCCGTGCAAATATAAATTATGAGTTCATTTGTTGATTTTTTAAAAGGTTCTTATAACGAATTCAGACATAAAGTTGAATGGCCAAAATGGTCAGACTTGCAATCGTCTACAATTGTGGTAACTGTTGCTACTGTGATCCTGGCATTATTTACCTTTGGAGTTGATGAATTGTTTTCAAAAGCAGTCAGCAACATAATAGGAATGCTAATTAATGTGTTCAACTAAAAAAGTATTTTCCCATAATGAGCGAATTGAAATGGTATGTGCTGAAAGCAATCAGCGGACAGGAAAATAAAGTGAAAAACTATATTGAGACAGAAATCAAACGTCTAGGGTTTGAGCAGTACGTTACTCAGGTGGTTATTCCTATGGAAAAGGTTATTCAATTGAGAAACGGTAAAAAAGTTCCAA
This sequence comes from Chryseobacterium tongliaonense, assembly GCF_041224435.1. Classification (NCBI taxonomy): domain Bacteria; kingdom Pseudomonadati; phylum Bacteroidota; class Flavobacteriia; order Flavobacteriales; family Weeksellaceae; genus Chryseobacterium; species Chryseobacterium tongliaonense. The sequence continues at coordinate 220,213 of NZ_JBGFFD010000008.1, forward strand.
AAGAAAGACCTTACTATCCAGGTTATTTGATGGTTGAAGCAGATTTGATGGGAGAAATTCCACATGTCATTAAAAATATTCCGGGAGTTATTTCTTTCTTAAGTTTAACAAAAGGAGGAGATCCTGTTCCGATGAGAAAATCTGAAGTGAACAGAATGTTGGGAAGAATGGATGAGCTTTCTGAATTTGCAAGTGACGTTGAAATTCCATACATCGTAGGAGAAAACGTTAAAGTAATTGACGGACCTTTCAACGGATTCAACGGAACAGTAGAAAAAATTCTTGAAGACAAAAAGAAAATCGAAGTTTCAGTATTGATCTTCGGTAGAAAAACTCCAATGGAATTAAGCTATATGCAGGTAGAAAAAATATAGTAATATATTTAAATAATATACTAAAACCACTCTTTGAGTGGTTTTTTTTATTCTCCGAGTTTTTCTTTAAATAGGTTGAAACAGGTTTATATTTTTATATTAACAATCTTGTTTTTAAGTTTATTTTAATCGGATAATGTCTTTATGGCATATTTTTTGTGATTAAAGAGCAGAATAATTATTTTTTTCCTAACTGAAATGCATCAGTTGCACAAGTGGGAATGTGTATGCATTAAAATCAGCTCCGGAATAAATTAATTATTTAATAAACACAAAAACAAACACACCTTCAATGAATAAAATTATTTCGGCAGTGCTGTTCACCGGCGCTATTGTACTTGCGCGTGCGCAAACCGGGAATGTAGGAATCAATACCACCACCCCGGAAAAAGAATTATCTGTCAATGGAACAATGAAAACATCAGGAATGTTTTTCAAAGATCCGATAGAAAAACTAGGAACGGATGAAAACTATACTTTCATTATCAAATCTCCGGCTCCTGAAAATAAAATTACGGCTTACAATGATTCTTTTGTGCCTAATTCTCCGGCTCCTATCAATCTTATCCAGTTTAAAATTACCTGTGATGCCTCAGATAAAGACTGGGTAAATGAATTTGATACCAAAATCAATGCAAAGAAATTTCTTGTTGTCATTTCTTCATTCGGATTTACACAACCTGTGAGAACCTATTCGGCAGACTGGCTTACCCCGGTTCCCCAGATTTATGCATATAACACAGGCGGAACCTGGAAGCTTAAAGCAGATTATCAGGGATTTGCGCCGGATTCTGCACTTCCTGCAGGGGTCTGGACACTCAATCTATTGGTTTTTGACAGATCATACGCAAAAGAAATCAACTCTACACAAGCATTGGGAGCTTCCACCATCGGTGCAGCTGCGTCTCCTTTAATTAAATAAAAACAAACTCAATAATGAAAAAATTAACCACACTTTTTTTTGTGGCCTGGGCTTTTTTGAGCTTCAGTGCGCAGGTTGGAATAAATACTACAACTCCCCGGGGAACACTGGATGTTGTTGGGGGAACCTTGGTAGAGTCTTATCTTATTGATACGACCAACTCAGCAGCGACGGGAAACTATTTTTTGCTTACCCGATCTAAAGATACCACTCCGGTGGGAAAAGTTAAAATGCTTGATATCTCCCTTCGTAATGTTGCCCCCGTTAATACCTATAATATTATTTTGAAAAATGTAAGGCAGGATGAAGTCATTAATCTGAATACCGGTCTTGATACCAATAAATATGTTGTTGCTATTACAGGCGCTGTTTTTAGTAACGCAATATCAGCCGTTAATACTTCAACCACACCGAAATCTTTTGGTGCTTATTCTACAGAAGTCACTAAAGTATCAAGTGGAGGTAACACTTATCACGGAATCAACCTCGCTTTTAAAGGAGCCGGAACAGTGTCTTCCCAAAACGGAACCTGGACGCTTACCCTGAATGTTTTTGAGAAATCATTAATCAAAGACTGGGGAACATTTACCGGTTCTGTGTCTGCTTCGGCTTCACCCGGATATTCAGGAGTTTCAACCAATACGCCTGTAGGGCTTCAATAAAAAAATTATGGAAAGAAAAATTTATAGCATTATTATATTAACTCTGGGAATATTTTTAAATGCCCAGAAAGGTAAAGTAGGGATTAAAACAACCAATCCCACCGAGACTCTGGATGTAAACGGAACTTCATATACCAACTCCCTGTTCCTTAGAAATCCGGGTGAGCCCACGATGACCGGGGGACATTTTTTGGCTACTTCTGAAAATTCGTTACAGATTTATGATCCTAATCTCGAAAGCAGCGGATTATTTAATTACATCAAGCTTTCACTTACCGGAGTTTCTGCTTCCGGAATTACGGATTATGATACGAAAATCGATGCCAACAATTTTCTTGTGGTAGTTCAGAATTATTCATTTAAGCTTAATGACGGCACTACGAATGTGGCTCTTGATTATGGTGATAACGGGATCAATGACAACAGACAAGGCTCTCCGGACGTAACGGCTTTCAAAAGTAACGGGACATGGCATATCAAAGCAGGTTTTACCAACAGCAGGCTTATTGCCCTTACTTCGTCCAACCCGGCAAGAACCTATAATAATTTTACAGTTGATCTGTATTTGATGGCCTATAAAAGATTAATCACAAAACAAAATATCAGTGACCGCACAACTGATCTCGGAGGAACCGACGGGTCAACTCAGACACTCAACAAGCCTGCAGGATTTTAAATTATCTGAAACCACAAACAAAAAGTCCATATCAATCGATGTGGGCTTTTTTATTGACATATGATTAATTAATAATTATTTGATTTTTAGTATCTTGAATAGTGTTATATTTAAATGAATTAAAAAATATTACTATGAAAAAAAGATACTTTCTATGGATGAGATCTTTTCTTACTGTACTCTTCTCTATCCCTTTCTATGCCCAGGCTCAAAATAATAATTTTCCTATCGGGATATGGACTCCCCCGGATATAGCAGCCAATTTTGTTGCCGCTCCTGCCGATTATGATGGCGACGGAAGGGTAGATATAAGTGTAAAAACATCCGGTGGGTACTGGTTGATTGATTATGCTGTCAATGGTTTTAATGGTTGGGAATTTAATAATACTTATCCTTTATTATCCCAATATGGTGGCCTGGAAGTCATTCCGGTTCCGGGTGATTATGATAATGCGATACTTATATGAATCAGGGACGTCCTTTTGGTTTTGATGAATTAATAAATTTAAATGGCACCGGAGTTATTGCGGATCCAAATAATAACAATATCGTTGTGGCTTTATTTCAGAATAATAATGCCACGACTACGGATTCCTACATCTGGGTAGTTAATAAAGACCTTTCTACTAGTGCTCTATCTACCAAATTAATTCTTGAGGGCGCTTATCAGAATGCATCAATCTCACCAAGAGTAGACACTTATACATCTCCCAATAATAGTTTTGTTACCATAAACAGGACATATAATCATGTGGTAGATAGAACAACGATTACAATTCCTGAGCTGGGCCCGGGAGAAGGAGTAATGCTTAAAGTGATAAAATCAAACCCAACCCTTCTTCGATGCGGTGCAGATAATGAAAATCTTATTAGCTACAACGGAAAATAATCCTTATGAAGATATTTAATTTAAAATTAAATGATAATAAATTTCTAAAAATCAACACTATCCGTTTGCTATTTCAAAAATATTTTATACTTTTGCAATCCGAAAAGTAGGTTTATCAAATGTGAGAATGAGTAACCTGCTGAATAATAATGCTTCCAAACTCATTAATTATTCAAATTTAAAAAACAAAAAATGGCTAAAAAAGTCTTTAAAATGGTAAAACTTCAGGTGAAAGGTGGCGCTGCCAACCCTTCTCCACCAGTAGGTCCGGCTTTGGGTTCTGCAGGTGTGAACATCATGGAGTTTTGTAAACAATTTAACGGAAGAACTCAGGACAAGCCAGGGCAAGTTTTACCTGTAGTAATTACAGTATACGAAGACAAATCTTTTGAATTCGTTATTAAAACTCCACCTGCAGCAATCCAACTAATGGATGCGGCTAAGATCAAAGGAGGTTCCGGAGAACCAAACAGAAACAAAGTAGGTTCTGTATCTTGGGATCAGATAAAGAAAATCGCTGAAGACAAAATGGCAGACCTTAACTGCTTTACAATGGATTCTGCTCTTTCTATGGTTGCAGGTACTGCTAGATCTATGGGATTGAGAGTAACAGGAACTAAACCAACTAACGCTTAAAACTTAGAGAAATGGCAAAATTAACAAAAAAGCAAAAGGAAGCTTTAAGCAAAGTAGAAAAAGGAAGAATTTACAACCTTGAAGAGGGTTCTGCTCTTGTAAAGGAAGTAAACACTGCAAAATTTGATGCTTCTGTAGATATCGCTGTAAGATTGGGTGTAGATCCAAGAAAAGCAAACCAAATGGTAAGAGGAGTAGTATCTCTTCCTCACGGAACAGGTAAAGATGTTAAAGTTTTGGCTTTAGTAACTCCGGATAAAGAAGCAGAAGCTAAAGAAGCTGGTGCTGACTATGTAGGTCTTGACGAATATTTACAAAAAATAAAAGATGGTTGGACAGATGTTGACGTTATCGTTACAATGCCGGCTGTTATGGGTAAATTAGGACCTTTAGGTAGAGTATTAGGACCAAGAGGTTTAATGCCAAACCCTAAATCAGGAACTGTAACAATGGAAATTGGTAAAGCGGTAACTGAAGTGAAGTCAGGTAAAATTGATTTCAAAGTTGATAAATATGGTATTATCCATGCAGGTATTGGTAAAGTATCTTTTGATGCTGAAAAAATCAAAGAAAATGCTCAGGAATTGATCCAGACATTGGTGAAAATGAAACCAACTGCTGCTAAAGGAACTTATGTAAAAAGCATTTACTTGTCTTCTACAATGAGTCCGGGTATTGCAATTGATACTAAATCTGTAAACTAATATAAATCCTTAAGACAATGACAAAAGACCAAAAAGTTGTAGCAATACAAGAGATCAAAGATTTGCTTCAGGATGCAAAAGTAGTATACGTAGCAGATTTAGAAGGGTTGAACGCTGCTAAGTCTTCAGATTTCAGAAGACAGGCTTTCAAACAAAATATCAAAGTGAAAGTTGTTAAAAATACACTTTTACAAAAAGCAATGGAGCAAATTGACGGAGTAGATTACTCTGAAATGTTCCCGTCTTTCAAAGGAAATTCAGCATTAATGATTGCTGAAACGGCGAATGCTCCTGCAAAATTAATCCAAGGGTTCAGAAAGAAAGAAGAAAAACCGGCTTTGAAGTCTGCTTATCTTCAGGAAACTTTCTATGTTGGTGACAACAACCTAGACGCGTTGGCTAACATCAAGTCTAGAGAAGAAATGATCGGTGAAATCATCGGATTACTTCAGTCTCCAATCCAGAGAGTTGTTTCTGCTCTTCAAAACAAACCTGAAACAGTAGAAGCTAAAGCTGAAGAAGCTGCACCTGCTGTAGAAGAAACTCCTGCTGCTGAAGCTCCGGAAGCTCCTGCTGCAGAAAGCACGGAAGAAACTCCAAGTGCTGAATAATTACACTCAAAAAATTAAATAAATAATCAACAAAAACATTACAACAATGTCAGATTTAAAAAATTTAGCTGAAACGCTAGTAAACTTAACAGTAAAAGACGTAAATGAATTAGCTACTATCCTTAAGGATGAGTACGGAATTGAGCCAGCTGCTGCTGCTGTAGTAGTTGCTGCAGGTGGTGGAGAAGCTGCTGAAGAAAAAACTGAATTCGACGTAATTCTTAAGTCTGCAGGTGCTTCTAAATTAGCTATCGTTAAATTAGTAAAAGATTTAACTGGTGCTGGTCTTAAAGAAGCTAAAGATATCGTAGATGGTGCTCCTGCTCCAATCAAAACTGGTATCTCTAAAGACGAAGCTGAAGCTCTTAAGAAGCAACTTGAAGAAGCTGGTGCTGAAGTAGAATTGAAATAATTCAATTTACCTTTAAAATATGAAGCCTGAGCAATTTGCTCAGGCTTTTTTATTTCAATACATTGAAAAAGAGTATGTTATTTGCAATGGTAATTGACTATTATAATTTTATATTTATCAATATTAAATTATAATTATTAATTATTTAGTTTAATTATGTATTTTATGGATAATATTTGTTAATTAATATTATTTTATACTTTTTTTTTCAATAAAATGTAGTTTAATTTGAAAAATATATTATATTTGCATTCGAAAAACACACAAACATACTTTGAAAAGAAACTACTTTCGTTTCCGGGATTATGATTCCGCGGCTTTTATAGGCATGCCGGTCATAATAAACGAAAACCTAAATACGCAGATCTGCTCAGCGAAAAATAAATCCGTTGACAGTTTCTCCTGCAATAATAAACAAAGCTTTAAGAATACATCCGTAATTGATGGTAAGAAGAGATTCCACTTTTCAGACCAATTGATTACTGATATAAAAACCGGTATTCCTAAAACTGAAATAAACAATTATCCTGGAAAAGGTATATTGTTGTTGCTAAGATGAGCCGTACACGCCGGTTTATCTTAGATGATGGAAAAACATAAAAAACTAACTATTAATCCGATGAAAAAACACACAAACAAAAATCAGTTATAGCTTAAAAAATAGATTATTAATATTTCAAAGTGCTCAAGATGGGATTGGGAAATTTTGAATTGTTTTTATGACATTAAGATCTGTTTTGAGCTTCTCCGGACTCACTGATTAATCAAATCCTTTTAGACGAAAATGATCTTGATTTCACTTATTAAAAAGTGAAACGGTTATCCTTACATCCTTTTAAAAAACACACACAAAAAAACAACAAACATCATTTAAAATGAAAAACAAATTATTTGGACTACCTGCGCTTTTTTTTGCCGGATTTCTGGCAAACGCTCAAGTAGGTATTAACACAAATCAGGGCCAGGCTACACTGGATGTGGTAGGATTTCCTGCTGTGGCAGGCAAATTAGATGGAATTATCGCACCAAGGCTTACGGGAGATCAGTTGAGAGCAAAAACATATGCATCTGCTCAGACAGGAGCTATGGTTTATGTAACTGCTGCTGATACTGCTCCGGCAGGTCAGACGGTCAATGTAACGGCTTCTGGCTACTATTATTTCGATGGAACAAGATGGATCAGAAATTCTTCGGGAAGCGGATCAGGAACCCTGACAGGATTTTCTTCAGGTAATTTATCCCCATTATTTACTACAACGGTAACAAACCCATCAACAAACCCTTCATTAGCATTCAATCTTACCAATGCACCTGCCAATTCCATTTTCGGGAATAATACGGCTTCTGCTGCCGCTCCATCTTATTTTCAGGCTTCTGCACTGCCTTTGAACGGAGATGTTGCCGGAACTTTAGGAAATACAACCGTACTTAAAATTAATGGGTCGCCGCTTGGAAATACTTCAGCTGCTGTTTTAGGACAGGTTTTAACGTTTGATGGTAATAACTGGGTACCTCTGGCGCCTGCAGTACAATCTGCAGATTGGAAAATTACCGGTAATGCGGGAACTACTGCCACTACAGCTGCGTTAGGAAGCGCAATTTCATCAGGAAACTTTATCGGAACTACAGATGCTCAGAATCTGGTATTCAGTACGGGAAATACGGTAAAAGGTATTCTGGATGTTAACGGAAGCCTGAGAGGTGGTAATGCGAATGCTTCCGGGCCTTATGCTTCTTTTGCCTGGGGTTCAAATAATACCTTGTCAAATACTACATCTTCTAATATTGCTCTGGGAAAAGACAATACTGTGGCAGCACAGGGAGCTAATTTTCCGGGAGTGGCAATTGGAGCGACAAATACAATCATCAACGGTGCAAAAGTAATTGGTAACTCCAATTTTGCAACAGGCGCAAACACTGTCGTATTAGGAAATAACAATGGTACATCCAGTGCAAACGTCAGCGGAATCAACGTAGGAAATTCAAACGTTAACTCCGGTGGGTTTGCTTTTGGAACCGGAAATACCGTAACCTCTAATAATTATGCTTTTGGTAATGCCAATACGGCAAGCAGTGCTGCAAACGCCATAGCAATTGGTATAAGCGCAAATTCCGTGATAGCTAACCAGACTGTTTATGCCAATACAACCCATACTTTTTCAGGACAGGGGAATATAGGAAGTGTCCTTACAGATGTGGGAATTAATATGACTCCAAGCTCTACTAATATTGCGGATCTGGAAGTAAGCAAAGGGGTTTTGATAAAAGCGGCAGCAACAAATCCTCCTGCATCAACAGACTGTAATGCAAGCAACGAAGGAACGATTGTATATGGTAAATCCGGTAATACAGGAGGTTTCTACGGCTGCAGGCAGACTGCAGGTGTTTATTCATGGCAAAGTTTATAAAAGTAAAACACAATCATAACATAAAAACAATCTAAAAATGACAAAAAAATTATTCGGGAAACTGACAGTTTTACTAATGATATTGGTAATGTCTGTCGTAGCTTTCGGTCAGGGGTATACGCCGATAAGAGGTATCGGGGTAAAAGCCAAGCCTGTCAACGGAAGCGGAATTTGTTTAGCATGCTACAATGGAAGCATGAATCCGGTTATCGATGCTAATCTTGATAACAGTGTGAATATGGGAAGCTTTGCAACTCTGGTAAGCGGAAACGGTATTTCTGTGAAGAATACCAATACCACTTATCCAGCAGGTTATATTACAGGTTTTAATGTAGACTTGGGAACAAGCGTTATTACAGCAAGCTTTTTAAGCGGGTTAAGAATCAGTACCTATAAAGCAGGGGTTCTTCAGGAAACTTCAACAAGCACAAGCTTACTGTCAGTTCCTGCCTTCGGAGGAACGAAAACAAGAATTTTCTTACACTTCAAAACGGCTAAGGCATTTGATGAAGTAAGATTGTACCAGGTAAATGTGCTTTCTGTTTTCAGTGCCCTTAATGTGTATTATGCATTTGCTTTTGATCCGGCTAAGGTACCGACAGATAATAACGGTATTTGCGATGATATCATTGCAGGTAGCGGTGTAGACGGAAACGTATCCGGAAGCAGCAGCTTTTTGGCTCCTCTTTCTTATGTGGCAGACAGAGAAAAAATTGGTGACGGAGATAAAAATTCTTACGGTTCGATCGTTTTACCGGCAGGGTTGTTAGGATCTTATTCCGTAGGAGTTCTTGATAAAAATCAGGTGTATCCGTCTGGTAACAAAGCTGGTTTTGTTATTGAGCCGGATGATCAGGGGAAATTATTGAGCGCAGAATTTTTAAAGAATATTACGATTGAAACTTATTTATTCGGGCAGCTGCAGGATTCTAAAAATTTATCCGATGGAGGCGGGTTGATTAATATTAAAGTACTAAGGTTTGGTTCCAACAAACAAAAAATTTCACTTACCACTACAAAACCTTTTAATGAGGTAAGATTAAAAATAACACAAACGGTAGGAGTTAACTTTGGATCATTGAAAGTATTCTATGCATTTGAAGAGCCTCAGAGCTGTGATTGTAACGAATATATTCAGACATCTGGAACTTCCAGATTGGGAGATATCGTACCGGGTGCTTCATGGACGGGAGCTACTGGAACTATTTTCGGGCTTACGAATATTACCAATACAGGAAATGTTGTAGATACAAATGTTTCCAATTTTGCAACGGTAAATTTTTCTCCGATTAATTTATTGACTCCAACGGTGAGGCTTACCGTAAAAAGTAACACCGGAGACTATCCTGCGGGAACTTTTGGAGGTTTTACCTTGACGAAGAGTGCTAATTTATTCACAATTAATGCACTTGATCATATCACCGTAACTTTTTATAAAGGAACAATGGTAACTGAATCTAAAACTTCCGGCGGATTATTCAGCGGGCAATTCTTTACTACAGCTTCAAACCAGTTTTATGTAGGATTTATCGCGACAAAACCATTTGACAGAATGAAGATCGAGATCAATCCGGGAATTGGGATCACACTTGCACAGCAGTATTACATTCATAACGCATTTGTTCAGCTTGATGATGATAAAGATGGCGTACCGAACTGTAATGATAAATGCCCGAACGGAGATGACAGTATAGATAATAACGGAAACGGTATCCCGGATTGTGCGGAAGGATGTACAGCGGTTAATGATAAATCTCCTACCATGGATTCCGATGGCGATGGTATTCCTGATGCATGTGATGGTGACTCTGATAATGACGGTATTCCTGATGCTCTGGAAGATCTTAATCACAATGGGAAATTTGATGATGACGATGTGGATGGCGACAGCTTAATCGTTCCTGTACTGGGAGACGGTGTTTCAAGCTACCTGGATCTTGATTCCGATAACGACGGTATCTTAGACTTATTTGAATCAGGTATTCCTGTTTCGGTAATCAACCAGATTGATACGGATCATAACGGGGTTATTGATGCCAATGTACCTGTAGGAAGCAATGGTATTCCTGATATATTGGAAACTTCACCGGATTCGGGAGTTATGAAATATCCTTTATTAAACACAGATGGCGATGAAAAACCGGATTTTGTGGATTTAATATCAAATGGAGTAGATTATGACCTTTATACCATCGGGAAAGATAACCTGGATGATCTTGGGGGCGGATTTATTTCAAGAATCAACGATGCTGATATGGATGGTATCCAGGCGGTTGTAGATAATGATCTTGTGAAAAAAGGGTCTCCGGATTCTCCGCTTTCTCCATATGCTTCTTTATCTAAAAACGGAGGTGATAAGGCAACGGCAAAAGTTTCTGAGATCGCAGCTGCGGCAAAAGATATTAAAGTATATCCTAATCCTGTAAAAGCAGGTGAAAATCTTTACATCAAATCTACTGAAGCTAAAGAAGAAGGAGTTTATACCATGTTCTCTGCTCAGGGACAATTGATTAAATCAGGTAAATTCACAGGAGATGCCGAGATTGCAACATCTTCATTACCTACAGGAATGTATATCATTAAAGTTGAAACAAAATCAACTGTGAAATCTTATAAAATTATTGTTAAATAATTTTTTTTATTCATGTTTTTACTGTGCCACTCGAAAGAGTGGCTTTTTTATTAATTAAAAAAAGGTAATCAGTTAAAAACGAAGCAGTTTTTATTTGTGATTGTGGATAACTTTTTGTATCTTTGCCAACTCTTTTGGCGCTAATAATTGTTTGTAAATCTATAAAATACTAAAAATCAGCTCTTTCATAAAAATGAAAGGGATTTCGTGTATATAGATATTGCGGTGATTTCTGCCTCAAAAAAGAATTAAAAATATTTTGCATTACGCTGTGAAAAGATATACCAGTGTTGCAGTTAGGAATAAGATCCTGAGAATCAAGAAAAAAGGAATGAGACTATTCTGATAGCGCCAATATTATAATGTCTTTTCTTTTTACTCCTTTCTCTTTCTTCTTCCTGATATTTTTTTGTAAAATCAAAATATTTTTTAACCCTTTCTTAAAAGTTTTATGAGTAAAACAACAGTAACAACTAAGGGAAATCAGAGAATTAATTTCTCGTCAGCTAAAGGAAAAATCATAACTCCGGATTTCTTGGATATCCAATTAGAGTCTTTTAAAGATTTTTTCCAGCTTGATACACTTCCTGAAGACAGAAGAAGCGAAGGTTTATATAAGACCTTCCAAGAAAATTTCCCGATTACCGATTCTAGAAACCAATTCGTATTGGAATTTTTAGATTATCTGGTAGATTCTCCACGTTATTCAATCGATGAGTGTGTGGAAAGAGGATTGACCTATTCGGTTCCTCTTAAAGCAAGGCTTAAATTGTATTGTACAGACCCTGAACACGAGGATTTCCAGACTGTGGTTCAGGATGTATATTTAGGTCCGGTTCCTTACATGACACCTAGTGGTTCTTTCATCATCAATGGTGCTGAAAGAGTTATCGTTACCCAGCTACACCGTTCACCTGGTGTATTCTTCGGACAGACTTACCACGCAAACGGAACCAAACTTTACTATTCAAGAATTATCCCTTTCAAAGGATCTTGGATGGAATTTACTACGGATATCAACAGCGTAATGTACGCGTATATCGACCGTAAGAAAAAGTTACCATTAACTACCTTATTAAGAGCTATCGGTTTTGAATCTGATAAAGACATCCTTCAGATTTTCGACCTTGCGGAAGAAGTGAAAGTTTCTAAAGCTGCCCTTAAAAAAGTAGAAGGAAGAACATTAGCTGCGAGAGTATTGAACACATGGTTCGAAGATTTCGTAGATGAAGATACAGGTGAAGTAGTTTCTATCGAAAGAAACGAAATCATCTTAGACAGAGAAACGATTCTTGAAAAAGAACATTTGGATCTTATCCTGGATGCCGGTGTGAAATCTATTTTGATTCACAAAGAAAACAGCAATGAATTCTCTATCATTCAGAATACATTACAAAAAGACCCTACCAACTCTGAAAAAGAAGCGGTAGAATACATTTACCGTCAGTTAAGAAATGCAGATCCGCCAGATGAGGAAACAGCAAGAGGAATCATTGAAAAATTATTCTTCTCCGAGCAAAGATACTCTCTTGGTGAAGTAGGACGTTACAGACTAAACAAAAAGTTAGGTCTAAACATCCCGACTACAACTGAAGTTCTTACAAAAGAAGATATCATTGCGATCGTAAGACATTTGATCGAATTGGTAAACTCTAAAGCTGAGGTTGATGATATCGACCACTTATCAAACAGAAGAATTAAAACTGTTGGTGAGCAATTGGCAGGACAGTTCGGGGTAGGTCTTTCAAGAATTGCAAGAACAATCAAGGAAAGAATGAACGTTAGAGATAACGAAATCTTTACACCCCTTGATCTTGTTAATGCTAAAACTTTAACATCAGTAATCAACTCGTTCTTTGGAACCAACCAGCTTTCTCAGTTTATGGACCAAACCAACCCTCTGTCAGAAATCACGCACAAGCGTAGACTTTCTGCATTAGGACCTGGAGGTTTATCAAGAGAAAGAGCAGGTTTCGAGGTTCGTGACGTTCACCATACCCACTACGGAAGAATTTGTCCGATTGAAACTCCGGAAGGACCAAACATCGGTTTGATTTCATCCTTAGGTATTTATGCTAAGATCAATAACTTAGGTTTCATCGAAACGCCATATAGAAAAGTAGAAAACAGTAAGATCGACCTTACTGCGGATCCTATTTACTTAAATGCAGAAGACGAAGAAGACAAAGTAATTGCTCAGGCTAACGTAGACCTGAACGATCAGGGTGAATTCTTAACGGACAGAATTATTGCAAGACTGGATGGTGATTACCCGGTAGTGGAGCCTCAACAGGTTGACCTTATCGACGTTGCACCAAACCAGATCTCAGGTATTTCAGCTTCATTGATTCCGTTCCTTGAACATGATGATGCGAACCGTGCGTTGATGGGATCAAACATGATGCGTCAGGCAGTTCCGTTATTGAAGCCACAGGCACCGATCGTAGGTACAGGTCTTGAGCAGCAGGTTGCAAAAGATTCAAGAATCTTGATCAATGCTGAAGGTAACGGTATCGTTGAATACGTTGATGCTGATAAAATTACGATCAAATATGAAAGAAGCGAAGACGAAGATTTGGTACAATTCGAGTCTGCTACTAAAACATATAACTTAACTAAGTTCAGAAAAACCAACCAGAGTACAACCATTACCCTGAGACCAAACGTAAGAGTAGGTGATACGGTAGAAAAAGGACAGGTACTTTGTGACGGTTATGCTACTGAAAAAGGAGAATTGGCTCTTGGTAGAAACTTAGTGGTTGCGTTCATGCCTTGGAAAGGATACAACTTTGAGGATGCGATCGTAATCAACGAAAAAGTAGTTCGTGAAGACTGGTTTACTTCAATCCACGTTGATGAATATTCACTTGAAGTTCGTGATACCAAATTAGGTATGGAAGAATTAACGGCAGATATTCCAAACGTTTCTGAAGAAGCTACTAAAGATCTTGACGAAAACGGGATGATCAGAATCGGTGCTGAAGTGAAGCCTGGTGATATCATGATCGGTAAGATCACGCCAAAAGGTGAATCTGACCCAACTCCTGAAGAAAAACTTCTTAGAGCGATTTTCGGTGACAAAGCCGGTGATGTAAAAGATGCTTCATTAAAAGCAGATTCTTCATTAAGAGGTGTTGTGATCAACAAAAAATTGTTCTCAAGAAACATTAAAGATAAAAAGAAAAGAACTGAAGAAAAACTTAAACTTGAAGAGATTGAAAACACTTACAAGGCTAAGTTTGATGAGTTGAGAAACACTTTAATTGAAAAATTAAATACACTGGTAAGCGGTAAAACTTCTCAGGGAGTTACCAATGACCTTGATGAAGAAATCATCGGTAAAGGTGTGAAATTCACTCATAAATTATTGACTTCAGTTGAAGACTACGTTAACGTAAGTGGTGCTGACTGGACTGTAGATAATGATAAAAATGAATTGATTAAACAATTGATTCATAACTACAAAATCAAGTACAATGATATCCAGGGAGTTAAAAACCGTGAGAAATTTGCAATTTCTATCGGGGACGAATTACCGGCAGGTATCATGAAGTTAGCTAAAGTGTATATCGCTAAAAAACGTAAGCTGAATGTAGGAGATAAAATGGCAGGACGTCACGGTAACAAAGGTATCGTTTCAAGAATCGTTCGTGAAGAAGATATGCCATTCCTTGAAGACGGAACACCAGTAGATATCGTATTGAATCCACTGGGAGTACCTTCCCGTATGAACATCGGTCAGATTTATGAAACAGTTCTTGGATGGGCTGGTCAGAAATTGGGAATGAAGTTCGCTACGCCAATCTTCGACGGAGCTACTCTTGATCAGATTACGGAGTACACTGAAAAAGCAGGTCTTCCGAAATTCGGAAACACTCACCTTTATGATGGTGGTACCGGAGAAAGATTTACACAGCCGGCTACAGTAGGTATTATTTACATGCTGAAACTGGGTCACATGGTTGATGATAAAATGCACGCACGTTCTATTGGTCCTTACTCATTGATTACTCAGCAGCCGTTAGGAGGTAAAGCTCAGTTCGGTGGTCAGAGATTCGGAGAGATGGAGGTTTGGGCTCTTGAAGCATTCGGAGCATCGAATATCCTGAGAGAAATCTTAACTGTGAAGTCGGATGACGTGATTGGTAGAGCAAAAACTTATGAAGCAATCGCAAAAGGAGAAGCAATGCCTGAACCAGGTATTCCTGAATCTTTCAACGTATTACTTCACGAGTTACAAGGTCTTGGATTAGACGTAAGATTGGAAGAGTAAGATATCAGATGTCAGACACTGGATGTCAGACTATGGCACTCTAAAAATTTTAAAACCAGTTGAATTTGGAATGATGATTTCGTCTGAAATCTGAAATCTGAAATCTAAAATCTAAAAAATTATGTCAAATAAAAATAAATCAAGTAGATTTAATAAAATAACCATCGGTTTAGCTTCACCCGAATCCATTCTTCAGGATTCAAGAGGAGAGGTTTTAAAGCCGGAAACTATTAACTACAGAACACACAAGCCTGAAAGAGACGGGTTGTTCTGTGAAAAAATCTTCGGTCCTGTAAAAGACTACGAATGTGCTTGTGGTAAGTATAAGAGAATTCGTTACAAAGGGATCGTTTGCGACCGTTGTGGAGTAGAAGTTACGGAAAAGAAAGTAAGAAGAGAAAGAATCGGGCACATCAACCTTGTTGTTCCTATCGCTCACATCTGGTACTTCCGTTCTTTACCGAACAAAATCGGTTACCTTTTAGGAATTCCTTCTAAGAAATTAGATATGATCATCTACTACGAAAGATATGTAGTGATCCAACAGGGTATTGCTAAAAAATTAGACGGTTCAGACTTCGATAACATGGAATTCTTAACAGAAGAAGAATACCTTGATATCATGGAAACTCTTCCGGTTGAGAACCAGTATCTTGATGATTCAGATCCAAACAAATTCATCGCTAAAATGGGTGCTGAAGCTGTTGAGGAACTATTAAAAAGAATCGATCTTGATGCATTGTCTTTCGATTTAAGACACAAAGCTCACAATGAAGGTTCTAAGCAAAGAAGAACTGAAGCTCTGAAAAGATTGAACGTTGTAGAAGCATTGAGAGGTGCTAATACAAGAATGATCAACAGACCGGAGTGGATGATCATGCGTGTACTTCCTGTTATTCCACCGGAATTAAGACCATTGGTTCCATTGGATGGTGGGCGTTTCGCTACTTCCGACTTAAATGACCTTTACAGAAGAGTTATCATCAGAAATAACCGTTTGAAAAGATTATTGGAGATCAAAGCTCCTGAAGTAATCTTAAGAAACGAGAAGCGTATGCTTCAGGAATCAGTAGATTCATTATTCGATAATACAAGAAAATCTTCAGCTGTAAAATCTGAATCAAACAGACCGTTGAAATCACTTTCAGATTCATTGAAAGGTAAGCAGGGTCGTTTCCGTCAGAACTTATTAGGAAAAAGGGTAGATTACTCTGCGCGTTCCGTAATTGTTGTAGGTCCAAACTTACAGCTTCACGAATGTGGTATCCCTAAAGATATGGCTGCAGAACTTTACAAACCGTTTATCATTAGAAAACTAATTGAAAGAGGGATTGTAAAAACAGTAAAATCTGCAAAGAGAATTATTGACAGAAAAGAACCAGTAGTATATGATATCCTTGAAAACGTGATGAAAGGTCACCCGGTTCTTTTGAACAGGGCACCTACCCTTCACAGATTGGGTATCCAGGCTTTCCAACCTAAGATGATCGAAGGTAAGGCAATCCAGCTACACCCATTGGTAACAACAGCTTTCAACGCCGATTTCGATGGTGACCAGATGGCGGTACACTTACCGTTAGGCCCTGAGGCGATCCTTGAAGCTCAGTTATTGATGTTAGGTTCTCAGAATATCCTGAACCCTGCAAACGGTTCTCCAATTACGGTACCTTCTCAGGACATGGTTCTTGGTCTTTATTTCATGACTAAAGAATTGAGCTCTACAGAAGATATGAAAGTAAAAGGTGAAGGTCTTGCATTCTATTCTCCTGAAGAAGCGGAAATCGCTTATGCAGAAGGAAAAGTTTCTTTAAATGCTAAGGTAAGATGTAGATTACCGGTTAAAGAAAACGGAGAATTGGTAACAAGATTGATCGAAACTTCTGTGGGTAGAATTTTATTCAACCAGATTGTACCTAAACAAGTAGGATATATCAATGAGCTTTTAACTAAGAAATCATTAAGAAACGTTATCGGTAAGATCCTTGCTGACACAGACTTCCCTACAACAGTGAAGTTCCTGGATGCCATGAAGGATTTAGGATACTCAAACGCATTCAAAGGAGGTCTTTCGTTCTCATTAGGAGATATCGTGGTTCCTGCTGAGAAAAAGCAAATGATTGCTCAGGCTGTTGAAAATGTAGACGAAATCAGAGCGAACTATAACATGGGTCTTATCACAGACACAGAACGTTACAACCAGGTAATCGACGTTTGGACAAATACCAACGCTGGATTAACTGAAATGATCATGAGCAGAATGAAATCTGACCAGGGTGGATTCAATTCTGTATACATGATGCTTGATTCCGGGGCGAGGGGTTCCAAAGAACAGATCCGTCAGTTATCAGGGATGAGAGGGTTGATGGCAAAACCGCAAAAAGCCGGTTCTACCGGTGCGGAGATCATCGAAAACCCGATTGTTGCCAACTTTAAAGAAGGTCTTTCGATCCTTGAGTACTTTATCTCTACTCACGGTGCCCGTAAAGGTCTTGCGGATACCGCTCTTAAGACTGCCGATGCAGGTTACTTAACGAGAAGACTGGTAGACGTTGCACAGGACGTTATCGTTACTGAAGCAGACTGTGGTACTTTAAGAGGAACTGAAGTTACTGCCCTGAAGAAAAATGATGAGATCGTTGAAAAAATCTCAGAAAGAATTTTAGGTAGAGTATCTCTTCATAATATTTATGATCCGGAATCAGATGAGTTAATTGCTCAGGCTGATCAGGTGATCAACGAAGAATTGGCTAAAAGAATTGAAGCTGCAGGATTGGAAGCTGTTGAAGTTCGTTCACCATTAACTTGTGAAGCTAAAAAAGGTATCTGTGCTAAATGCTACGGTAGAAACCTGGCAACAGGAAAAGTAATTCACATGGGTGAAGCGGTAGGTGTAATTGCAGCACAGTCTATTGGTGAACCGGGAACTCAGTTAACATTGAGAACCTTCCACCAAGGGGGTACTGCATCAAACGTATCAGAAAACCCTTCAATCGTTGCAAGAAGAGACGGTATCGTTGAAATGGATGAAGTAAGAACAATTACTTCTGAAGATGAAAACGGTAACACAGCTGAGGTTGTGGTTTCCCGTTCAACGGAATTCAGATTGGTAGCTGATAACGATTCAAGAACACCATTGATGGTGGCTAACGTACCTTACGGTTCGGTATTGGCAGTGAAGCCTGGTGATAAAGTGAAGAAAGGAGATGTGATCTGTAAATGGGATCCGTATAACGCGGTTATCATTGCTGAAACTTCCGGTAAAGTAGAATATGAAGATATCATCCAGGGGGTTTCTTTCCAACTTGAAATTGATGAGCAAACAGGTTTCGAGGAGAAAGTAATCTCTGAATCAAGAAATAAGAAAGCCGTACCTACCTTAAAAGTGGTAGATTCCAAAGGAGTTGAGCAGAGAGCTTACAACTTACCGGTAGGAGCCCACTTAATGGTTAACGATGGTGAAAAAATTAAGGCCGGTAAAGTCTTAATCAAAATCCCGAGAAAATCTGCAAAAGCAGGGGATATCACCGGAGGTCTTCCGAGAGTTACCGAATTATTCGAAGCAAGAAACCCTTCAAACCCGGCGGTTGTTACAGAAATCGATGGGGTAGTTTCTTACGGAAAAATTAAGAGAGGTAACCGTGAATTGATCGTGGAAGCTAAAACAGGAGAAAGAAAAATTTACCTGGTAAAACTTTCCAACCAGATTCTGGTTCAGGAGAATGACTTCGTAAGAGCTGGTTCTCCGCTTTCTGACGGTTCAATCACACCGGATGACATCTTAAGAATCAAAGGTCCAACTGCAGTTCAGGAATATCTTGTAAATGAAATTCAGGAAGTTTACCGTCTGCAAGGGGTGAAAATCGATGATAAGCACTTCGAGATCATTGTAAGACAGATGATGACTAAAGTAGAAATCGTGGATGGAGGTGATACTCAATTCCTTGAAGGAGCTTTAGAACATAAATATGACTTCCTTGAAGAGAACAACAGAGTATTCGGACTTAAAGTAGTAGTAGATGCCGGTGATTCTAAAGAATTCAGACCAGGTCAGATGATTACTGCAAGAGAATTAAGAGACGAGAACTCTAAGCTGAAACGTGAAGATCAAAACCTGGTAGAAGTAAGAGAAGCACTTCCTGCTACAGCAACGCCTGTATTGCAAGGGATCACAAGAGCGGCTCTTCAGACTAAGTCATTCATGTCTGCAGCATCGTTCCAGGAAACGACTAAAGTTCTTAACGAAGCAGCGGTTGCCGGTAAGGTAGACTATTTAGGTGGTCTTAAAGAAAATGTAATTGTAGGGCACAGAATTCCTGCAGGTACAGGTCTTAAAGAATACCAAAACGTAATCGTAGGTTCTAAGAAAGAATTTGAAGATATTAACTAAATTTTAATTATAGACTATGCAATATATATTTTAAATGATTTATATTCGTAGTCTATAATTTGAAATCTAAAATTTTAAAAACAACAATGGACAATCAAAATCAAAATCCACAAGACGGAAACATCAACATCGAATTAAACGAAATGGTAGCGGCTGGTATCTATGCAAACTTGGCTTTAGTAAACCACTCTCCATCTGAATTTGTAGTAGATTTCATCCAGTTAATGCCAGGTGTTCAGCAGGCAAAAGTAAGATCAAGAGTGATTCTTGCTCCGCTTCATGCTAAAAGAGTATTATCTGCTCTTCAACAAAACATCGCTAATTATGAGCAACAATTCGGAGAGATCAAAGAAGTTGAGCCATTCGTAGTAGGTGGTAATAACGTACAAGCATAAGATTTCTTTTAAAGATAAATCAGAATGCCTCAAGAAATTGAGGCATTTTTTATTTTGGTTTTTTTAACCTGCAGGAGCCTTCTGAAGATAATAAAAGTAATATTTTTCAACTTCTTTAAATAAAATAATATGCAGTATTATTAATTTTAATGTCAAATTTTCGCAATTATTGTTAAATGATTTTAAAGTATTAAAAAAATATCATATCAATTGTTCAATTTTATATATTTGTTTATAAATTGATATAATGGATGTGACGAATAACCAGTTTGTACTTAATAAATTTGGATTTTTAGGGAGTGATTTTGAAAAAGAAATTCAAAAACACGCTATCATAACCAATATAAAAGGGAAAACTGAGATTACAAGAGAAGGGCAAAAGAATAAATTTGTACCTTTTTTAATAAGCGGGTCAATAAAAGTATATTCCCTGAATGACGGAAGAGAACTGATTTATTATTATGTGAGGCCCAATGACAGCTGTTTAATGACCTTTTCTTCTATTTTTAATGATTATACAAGTAAAGTGTATGCCCTTGCAGAAGAAGATTCGGAAGTGTTGCTGATCCCTGTTTCTGTAATCCATGAATGGCTTATTAAATTTCCGGAGATCAACAGGGTATTTTATAATGAATATCACAAAAGGTTTTCAGATGTCATGAATATGGTAAATGATGCGGTATTTCATAAACTTGATATAAGAGTCCTAAACTATATTAAACAACAAATTTCGATCACGGGGAATAATCCAGTGAAGCTAACTCATAAGGAAATTGCCAATAATTTAGGAACTTCAAGAGAAGTGGTAAGCAGAGTTCTGAAAAAAATCGAAAATGAAGGAGAAATTGTTCAAACCAAAGAAGGAATAAAACTGACTGTAAATGAAAATGTTAGACAGATCTAATAAAAATTGTTTAAAGATGTGATTGATAAAAACTATTTAGTGAGTGACTTTTATCACACGATTTTGCAGTGAGAACTCTATAAGTTTGCCATAATAAATTAATTTTTTAAAATTTATATGACAAAAACTTTATTACTTTTATCAATGCTTTCATCAGCTCTTGCCTTTTCACAGGAAGATCTGCTGAAAGATATTGATACCATCAAAACAAACACCGAAAATTCTCAGCCTGCTTTCAAGGCTTTACAAATCGTCACGGGCCAATCTACAAAACTTTCCGCAAAAAATGAATGGTACATTGTAGTAGCTCACCGTTTCGGAGACATCAGCACAGGATTTAAAAACTTCTTCGGATTGGATGATGCTTCTACCAAGTTAGGAGTGATTTATGGCGCTACCGATTGGCTGTCTTTAAACCTTTCGAGAGAGACCAACCAGAAAACTTTTGAATTAGGGGGGAAATACAGACTGCTTAGGCAAAATGACAGCTTTCCTGTAGATGTGGTCGGCTACAATGTAATGGCAATAAATACAGATCTCGATAAAGACAATTATCCGCATCTTCAGTTTGGTGACAGGCTTTCTTATCTTACCCAGGCTTTGATTTCAAGAAGATTCAGTGATGATTTTTCTTTACAGCTGACGCCTTCTTACGTTCATAAAAACCTGTATGAACCGAATATTGAAGATAAAAATCAATTTTTAGCAGGATTGGGCGGGCGTTACAAGATCTCTAAAAGAATATCGATTAATGCAGAATATTTTGTGAATTTTGATAACCACAGTTTCTACAAAAACCCATTATCATTAGGAATGGATATAGAAACCGGCGGACACGTTTTCCAGCTTTTATTCAGCAATTCACAGCTTAATTCGGATATCGGTTACCTTACCAATGCAACGGGCAATTGGGGAAAAGGGCATATTTATTTTGGGTTTAATCTTTATAGAGTATTTTAAGATGAAAAAGTTAGTATACATAATATCATCGGCAGCTTTCGTAATTTCCTGTGAGAGCAGAGCCTATGAAGAGATTTCAGATAATACACCTATTACCCAGCAGGTGAAGTTCACGGCAGATGTAAAGCCTATTATTGATGCCAATTGTATCAGTTGTCATTCCGCTAACGGCCCTGCTGCTTATCAGCCGTTTACAGACTATAATCTGGTAAAGAATAAGATAGATGATATCTTAGACAGAATACAAAGACCCAATGGAGATCCCGGTAAAATGCCTCAGGGTGGAGCTTTATCACAATCTCAGATCAATATTTTTATCAAATGGAAAGCCGATGGGCTTATCGAAAACTAAATACTATTAATATGAAAAAGTTAGTGTTAATTATTATTTCGTTGCTTTTTACCAATCTGGCTTTAGCTCAAAAATACAGTTCTAAAACAGGTAAAGTAACGTTTGAAGCTTCAGTACCTTTATTTGAAGATGTTTTTGCGCAGGATGACAATAATGTGGCTATTCTTAATGCAGATACAGGAGATATAGCTTCCGTATCGGTAGTTAAAAACTTTCATTTTAAAACCAAATTAATGGAAGAGCATTTTAATGAGAGCTATGCCGAGACTGCAAAATACCCGAAGACAACTTTTACAGGTAAGATCGTAAACTTTGACAAAGCCAAGCTTTCTGCAACGCCACAAAAATATACGGTTCAGGGAACTTTAAACTTTCATGGGGTTAATAAATCCGTTTCTTCACCGGCTACAATTTATGCTAAGGATGGGAAAATCTATATGCAGGGAAGCTTTGTGGCAAGACCTGCAGATCATAATGTGACCATCCCTAAAATGGTGACCAAAAAAATTGCAGAAAGTGTAAACGTTAATTATAACTATGTATTGGTAAAGCAATGAAAAATCTGATTTTAATTATAAGTGTTTTTCTGGGCTTTTCACTATCTGCGCAGGAAAAAGCAAAGTCGATTTTCGATATTGCCAGAAGCGGGACTGTAACTGAAGCCAAAGAGCTGATGAAGCAAAACCCCGATGTGATCAACCAGACCAATGAAAGCGGGTTTTCTCCCCTTATTTTAGCATGCTACAGAGGAAATGTGGAAGTGGCTAAGTTTTTGATTGATAATGTGAAAGATGTCAATTATAAAAGTCAGGAAGGTACAGCATTGGCAGGGCTTTCTGTAAAATATAATAAAGATCTGGTAGAACTCTTACTGAAAAGAAAAGCAGATCCCAATATTGCTGACGCTACCGGATCAACGCCTTTGTTCTGGGCTGTAAAATTCGGGAACAAAGAACTGGTAGAGCTGTTACTTCGCTACAAAGCGGATAAATCGATAAAAGATTCAATGGGAATTACCCCATTTGAATATGCCTTACAAACAAACAATAAAGAAATCATCAACCTACTAAAAAATTAAAATATGAAAAAAGTTTTACTAACATTAAGTTTAGCTCTTGCTACAACGCTGGGAGCACAGTTTTCATCAGGTACCGTAAGCCTGGGATCGACCGGAATGACCGTAAAGTTGGATACTACACCTACTTTAGCGACTATAACACTTAAAGGTGCTGATACATCTTACCTTGGAATTGGTTTTGCTAGTTCGGGAATGGAAAGTGGTGCGGATGGATTTATTTATAATGCATCTGCAGGCCGAGACTATACTTTTAATGGAATCGGAGTTGCTCCCACAGCTGACGCAACCCAAGATTGGACAGTGACTTCCAATACAACTTCCGGAGGTATAAGAACGGTAATTGCAACAAGATCTCTTTCAGGGGGAAGCGGGGATTTTGCTATCCCTAATGCCGCCGGTACTATTAATATATTCTTTGCAAGAGGGAACTCTACTACAATCTCTCAACATAGTGGAACAAACAGAGGTCTTACCACATTAAATATGGCTGGAACTCTTGCAACCAATGAAGTTGTTGCAACAGCTGATAAGATTGTTTTATATCCTAATCCTGCTAAAGAAACCGTTAGTTTCAAAAATGCGGATAGAATCAAATCAGTAGAAATTTATGAATCAACGGGAAGAAAAGCAATGTCGGTAAAACCGAACGGAGATACCATCAGCATTTCAGATCTGAAACCGGGAAGCTATTATCTTGAGATTGCCCTGAAAGACGGAAGCGTTTCTTATGAGAAATTAATTAAGGAATAAAATAGATTTGTAATAGAATAGTTCTTGGTCTTTTCTGAAAGATATTGACTATTCGTAATCCGGAAAGCCAGCTTTTAAAAGCTGGCTTTCCGGATTTATTCATTATTGCTTGAACAGGAATTTATAACTTTTAGATATGGATACGAGAGCAGGTCGTTTTAGCTAATAGGAGGACTTATTTTAATTTTAAAACTGTAGTCTCAGGGTAAACTTCCCTGTTTTTGAAGCCTTTCCCTTTTTCAAATAGTTAATAAATATAAAATACTCTCTAATTGGACAAAGATTCTTTAGCATATAACCACGGACTAAGTCCATTTAATGATCTATGCGGGTGACTACTGTTATAATCTATCTGCCACTCGTAAGGTCTACGGATATTCTACTGGATAAAATATTATGTCTAAATTTTGGATATACAAAAACTAAAAGAGAACGATAGACAGCATGTCTTCGCTCTTCTGGATGCTTTCCTTAAGCAAACTAAACTGCAAAGCATTATGTAATAAAAACTCCCGCCAATTGGCGGGAGTTTCTTTTTATATTTATTAATCTCTTTTGATTACTTTTTCATAAATAATTTTTATCAAAAAAATAATTTCTAAAAGTAATGATGCGAAAAAACAGATAAAAGAATAACTCTGTAAGAACTTTGATATAGTTTCATTTTCTAATTTACCAACACCGAAAAAACGACCGATTCTATAAAAATAACTATTCATTTCTTCATTATAACTAATAGTAAAAATAATATATATAAATAGTAAAATAGATATATATAATAACATTTTGTTTTTAAATATAAATGTAAACACTACAAAGTTCAGTAGTATAATTGAAATTACAATTTTATCTACTAATTCTGTTGCCATATCATGGAAACTTGTTTTAGTTAACAAGATTAAAACCATTGATATAAAATTTAGTAAATAAAAAAGATATTTTTTTTTAGTTTTCATTTTTTGGAGATAACATATGTAATTTATTTCTTAAATAGTCGACTATTTTCATCCCTCCATCTCCGGGACAATTTCTTGGATCAGTAGCTTTCTCTTTATGACCTCCTAAATATTGAATACCATATTTACCGTTTAAATAAGAAACAAGATCCGTTACAGATTGTCTCATTTCTGTACTTGCACCTCCATTGCCTCTAACACCTTCAATTATACCATTAATAAGCCCTAATCCGCTATTTTTTGTATCAAGGTCAGACATCAAAACTATCCCAATATTTCCTGTGTTTCCACCTTTTACGTGCGAACCTTTTACACCTATAGGTCTACCTTCATATATATTACCTTTGCTGTCTATCGCAAAATGGTACGGAATATCTGCATAACCATCGTCTTGTTCTTTTTGTTGTAGCTGTTGTATACTCATATAATCATCTTTATTACCCGAATGATGCACTGTTATAGTATTATAATATTTTGCAAGGTCTGCGGGTACTGATACTGATTGATCATAGGTCGTACCAAAGAAAGTTTTTGCTTTCATTGTAGCGGTAATATATTCATATGATCGACCACCTCCTAAAATAGGAGATTTTGCTCCCCATTCTTTTCTTGAAATAATTTTAGGACCAGGACCACCTCCCAATTGATTTCGCAATGCTAAAAATACAGATTGTGCATCTGCTCCAGTATACATTGTACCTGAAGCCGACTCAACTACATCCATTCCGTCAGGATCAGTAAAATAAATAGGATTATTCAAAGCATAATTGTATAGAGACCACCTTCTTGACTTCTCCGCCAGAGGATCAACGACACCCCATCTTCCAATGTCTGGCATATAGAACCTCGCTCCATAATCATACATTCCAATTTCATTTTGAAGCTCCTTCCCGCTGTACTTGTATTGATAAGAAGTATTTCCTGTTAAGTTATTATAACCTTCATGTTTTAATCCAAAAGCATAATAATTATTTTCTTCAATGATCTGTGCCCCAGAACCATTATTCATATAGCTCAACCTTACATTTCCTAAATGATCTGTGTAATTGTAAATATACTTATTATTTTCAAAATTGTAATACCCTTCTGAAGTTGGAATAAATTTAAGTACAGCAGTTCCTGTAGTAGTTTCATACTGAAACCCATCCAGATAGTCAGTTTTACTAAGTACAGTTGTTGGATTTAAAGAGGTCTTACTAATCTTTATTCCATCAGCTCTGTAAACATAATTTGTTGCTATTTCAGAAATTCCCAGACCTTTTTTTATACTATTGGGCAGATTCAAATAATTATAGATTATTTTATTGATTCCTTTATCCAGATGATCGGTCATATTGCCATTGTCGTCATAACCAATGACATTAGGAGCTGCAAAATAAGGGTATCCTGAAGGGTTTTGGGAAATATCTTTAACTGTATTTAGCCTATTGCCTGTATAACTATACTGTAAATGGTCCATAAGTAAAGGCTGATTATTGTCCTGTAAACCATATCTTCCCATTGTTTTGATATTACCATTTAGATCATAAGTAGCCCATTCATTATAAGAACCGGTTTGAACAACACTTGCATTTGGCTTACTATATTGTGCAAAATTAAATCTATTCAATTCATCATAGTAATAGTCATATCTTCTTAGAACATTGTCAGTTTTTGTATTCCAGTCAATTTCTGATATATTTCCATTATAACGTGCTGAACCTGCTTCGTCAATAGGGTTTTGATATCTGATTTCATACCCGAATAGTTTTCCACTCAGGTTTGCAGGATCATTGATTTTGGTCATCCAGCCTCTGATATTGTACTTATAATCAACGGTCTGTAAAGGTACAGCAGCACTTGTTCCACCCACTTTCTTACTTTCTAATTGAGAAAGCTCATTGTATTTATTTTGTGCTAGGTACTCAACGCTACCACTGTTTATCTGGTGGGTATGAGTTAGAAGCCTGTTCTGATTATCATAAGTGAAAACTTCTTTAATGATTTTTTCTGTATCTGCTGCCAGTCTCTTGTGATAGGTGTTCACCTTTTGTGGCACACCTGCAAAATCAAGCTCGGTTTCTGTTTTGGTATACCCGCCCAAATGATTGACTGTATGAGTCCCGATTACCCTGCCTCTCATATCATACCACGTGAAGTTTTTTGTCCAGTTATCATCTTCTATGTTTTTCACATAAGAGGCTACTGGTAAACTTTTGGTACTGACATTTGAGCTCTGGGCATTCTGTGGCAATACATTCTGATTTAAAATTTGGGTAGGAATTGTTGGAGTACCTGTCGGGTAGGTGTCATAATAATTGATACTTAAAACTTTTGCTACAGTAGCAGGATATACTGCATTACCATAGTATACAGTCATTCCACTGTTTGTAAATCCTGTTGTATTTCGCTCTTCATTAGAAGGCTGTCCCTGATCGATATAATAATCTGCACTAAACTGAACCTGCCCTCTATTAAACTGGGCTCCAATGTCGGCAATACCCGTATAAACCACTCTTGAGAATTTATCGTATTTTGTAAACAGCCAATTTCCGGATGCTTTCATATTGGCATCCTGGGTCATAATTAATCTGTCCTGTTTATCATACACCATATACTCCCAGCCTTTGCCCGGAAGTTTCTTTTCTACAAGGCGATTCCTTCCATCATAACGGTACTGATAGCAGAAATTATTTAATGCTGTAGTATCCAATGTAGCAGGGGAAGCCGGTGGTACCACAAAAGCCAATTGGTTATATTCATTGTAAACATAATAGGTATCTGCATTTTCTGTAGCACTCAAAACTTTTCTAACTAATACAACCTGACCCTGTCCGTTCTTGAATTCAATGGTTTTATTTCCATCTTCATCAGTAATGGTATTTTTATATAACGAACT
>NZ_JBGFFD010000009.1:0-191909 GCF_041224435.1 Chryseobacterium tongliaonense
TCCGAACACAGAAGTTAAGCCCACCAGCGCCGATGGTACTGCGAAAGCGGGAGAGTAGGTCGCCGCCAGTTTTTATTTAAAAGTCTCATACAGTTTTGTGTGAGACTTTTTTTGTTATATACATATAGGAGAATAGGTAGTAGGTGATAGGGAATAGGTAGTAGGTAATGGAGAGTAGACACCTCCGAATCATTATCAATCATTAGTTATCAATCATCTATCTTTTAGAAAGTCTTGTTCCTGTCCGGGATGAGTATTAATTGGGATATAAACTTTATAGGTGCATTTTTTATTAATAACGGGATTAAAATAAACTTCCGTTTCTTTATCGGAATAAGATCCGGAGATCGCAGTTTGGGTTAAAATAAATGTAATTTTTTTCGTCCCATCCACACTAATTCCTTTGAAAGTATTTATATTTTGAATGGGTTGCTCTGAAATGCTGCTTTCAAATACATTAAATATCAGTTCTTTTCCGTTAAGATCAAATATTCTGAGCTGAAGAGGCTGTTTCTTACCTCTTATAAACTCTTTTCTAAATTTTTTAGCGTCAAATTTAAACTGATATTCCCTGCTTTGAGAACATAGAATATTAAAAATAAAAAGAATTAATAGCAACATTGTTTTTTTCATTATCTGTCATTTTAAGGTTAAAAGTAATGCTTTTTGCACATAAAAAAAGAGATGGCTATTAAACCACCTCAATTATATTTATGAACAAATATTATTTTTTAATGACAGTTTCCTGATGGATGAGATTTTCCTTGTCAAAAAACCTTATAATATATATACCGGATGTATATTCTTTGAAGCTGATGCTCCCTGAATATTTTTGTTTACCGGTTATATTTCTTCCAGATCTGTCATAGATTTCGTAATAACTGATCTCTTTCTGAGTAATCACAGAAAGAATATCGTTTACGGGATTGGGCACAATTTTAATATCGCTGTCACTGTAAAGATCTTTTGTATCTAAATTCTTAGCTGAAGTAATATTTAATGTTCTGGAGTTTCTGCTTTCATTTAAACAGATTTTTAAAGCAATAAGTTCGCTCATGCTCTTACCTACAAAAGTTAAAGCATTCACAGAACTGTTGTATGATATACCTTTTACAATATAGGTACCCGCAGGTAGAGAAGTAAAATTTGCTGTCGGGCTTACTGATTGAATTTTACCTGTTGAATTGTTGATCGCAGCAAATGTGTAACTGTAACCGGCCGGAGCTGTTGATGTTTCATAAAAGCTTCCAGGTCCATCAACGTTAATAGTGTAAGTTATATTATTTGCCGGATTGGAAAAGTTTGAAATAATAAAATAATAATCAACGCCTTCATTTAATACCACAGGTTTTGTAGCTGCATTGGCAGTATAACTTGAACCGTTCTTATATGCATTTGAAGTTAAAAAGTTGGAAACCGATGCAGGATTACCACTGTGTACCGATGTAATTAGGAAAGAAGACAGGGTTCTCGTAAAAGTATAGGTTCCGCTCTCTGTAACTCTGAATTTGAATATATTTGATATATAATTAGTGATTGCAGATACTGCAGTTGTCATTGAAGAATCATTGTATGTAATGATATTATTGTTAGTAGGAGCTGCATTATATACAATGGTTTTAGAAGTATATGGATCACCTGCGGCTGGGGGAACAGACATATTCAGATTGGTTGATGTGCTGCCTGAAATAGCTGTAACAGAAGATTTCGGAGTGATATATGAAGGATATGCTGCACAATTTGATGTTATTGTAAAATTGTTATCAGATATATCAAAAAATTCTGCATATGGATTGATAGCCCCTACCACTTTAATCCTTGCTTTATTTGTAGCAGGAAGATAAGGAATAGTAACACTTGAGCTTCCGTTATTTAAAACATTCGCTGCTAAAGTATAAGGAAATGATATACCTCCGTCTATAGACAATAGAATGTCAACATTGCTTTTGATGGTATTTGTATTGTTGACTGCCCATGTTACAGTGACGTTAGTGTTGGATGCAACTGAAATACCAGTTGCGTTTGGATAGGTAACAGTCAATGGACCGGTATTACCTACCGTTACAACGATTTCATCAGAATCCAAACCACCATTAGTAATATTATTGTCTCTTACCGTAAAACGGAATTTCATTGTTCTCGCCACTAAAGACAAAGCTTCCGCATCATTGGTAGGAGGGTTATTTTGATTGTTAATAACAAACTGCATCTTTGGAAAATATCTTTCTGTAGTCGATGTACTTTGTTCAGAACGGAATAATGGTGCCGTAGTACTGTTGACAGCCGAATAGCCGCCGGTTCCGTTAATGGTAGAGCCAAATGCCCCTTTATCATTAGCAGTAGCTATATCAGCTTGTTCCCAGGTATAGGACAGGTTACTGTTATTTGGATCACTGGCAATTCCTTTTAATTTAAACGGTGTATTTTTGGGGATCGTAATATCTGCTCCGGCATTAGCAGAAGGAGGAAGGTTGGTACTTGCTACAGTAGTAAAACAATTAGCAGATGACTGCAGATAGGCAAGAATTTGATCTAAACTTCTTACATTGAAATAATTTAAATTATTATTGCCGTTGTTGGTCTGATTGTTTGGTGTTGTACAATTGCTGGAATAACCCATAATTGTTGTTCCTCCACCCGGTTCAACAGCTGCACCCGAGTTCCAGCCGCTTGTACAGAATGTAGGGCTGCTCGTACTTCCTCCGACTGCATTGTAAGTATGTCCGGCAGAGAATTGATGTCCCATTTCGTGAGCAATTAAACCGGCAACAATTCCTTTAGGCATTGTTAGAGCCCATTGGCTCCATGCTCTTGCTTTTGAACTATTGTTGCAAGGTTGCGGACCAGCCTGCCCCTGAGCGCCACCACTGCTTAAGATATTAAATGTATGTCCTATATCATATTTACTGTAGATAAGTGCTGTATTGGTATTTAGCGTATTAAAACCGGTTTGCGAATTAGCAGCACTGGCAAAGGATGGATCTACAGTGAACGGATCTGTAGCAGGATCTGTAAATATCAGAGTTTTGTTGGTTGTTTCGGCAATAAGGCTGAATGTCACAGAAACTTCAGATTCATAGATCTTATTGATCAGATTCACCATATTTACCAATTCTGCCAGAGCATTATCTTTATTCCCACCAAAAGCCTGGGCAAATTCACCGGTAGCAGCCACTGCTAACCTGAATTTCCTGATCTGGTTTCCGAAAGGAAAATTTGCGGCTGATTTTGAAGTCAGGGATGGTTTTATTGCATTTAATTCTTTGATGATATCACTGTCTTCGACTCCACAGGTAAGCCGGTCTCCAAAATTTGTAAAAGCACTGTAGATTCTATACTCACCGGGAGCAGTTTTGTAAGGTTCTACAAAAAAGTACCCGCTGCCGGTTTTGAGGACTGCATTGAGATGATCTTTAAAAACTGACAATTTTAAAGAAGATGTCATATCATCACTTACTCCGTCAAAAGTAAGGATAGCATCAAGCCTTTTTTCTGTAAGATTATTTTCACTTAAAGTGAATCTTACGTTCTTTCCATTTTCACCGGGAAGATCAATAAATCCCCGCGAAATTTTTTCTTTTTTCAAACGGCTTTCACTGAACTGACTTTCAAATTTTTGAAAATCTAATCGGAAAACATTACCAGGCAAAGCATCTGTTGAAAAGGTCTGCCCAAAAGAATAGTTAAAAACTATTAGAATAACTAAAAATAATTTGTATTTCATGACTTGGTGATTTTTTGTAAATGTAATAAATAAAAAATAACGGCAATGTGAATTTTTCATCACATTGCCGTTATTTTAGTGAATTGTTTAAAACAATCACTTTTTTTTAATTAAATAAAAATATTTTTCACACCTGGATAACTCCTAGGTTAAATTTTTCAGTAATTGGAGCGTGATTAGCTGCTTCAATACCCATAGAAATCCATTTTCTGGTATCTGTAGGGTTAATAATAGCGTCTGTCCAAAGTCTTGCAGCCGCATAGGTAGCTTCTGTCTGTTTTTGATATCTTTTGGAAATGGTATCCAGAATCTCATTATGTTCTTCTTCCGTAATCTCTTTACCTTGTTTTTTCAAAGTAGACTCCTGGATCTGAGCCAATACTTTTGCAGCCTGTGCACCACCCATTACCGCAAGATCTGCCCACGGCCATGCTACAATTAATCTTGGGTCATAAGCTTTTCCGCACATCGCATAGTTTCCTGCTCCGTAAGAGTTTCCGGTAATGATCGTAAATTTAGGAACTACAGAATTAGAAACGGCATTTACCATCTTTGCCCCATCTTTAATGATTCCTCCATGCTCGGATTTTGAACCTACCATAAATCCGGTAACGTCCTGTAAAAACACCAAAGGAATTTTTCTCTGGTTACAGTTTGCAATAAATCTGGTAGCCTTATCTGCCGAATCGGAATAGATCACACCTCCGAACTGCATTTCTCCTTTTCCGCTTTTTACAAGTTTTCTCTGATTAGCTACGATTCCTATAGACCATCCGTCAATTCTTGCTGTAGCACAAACAATGCTTTTACCATAATCGCCTTTATATTCTTCGTATTCTGAATTATCCACCAGACATTTTATAATTTCATAGGTATCATACTGTTCAGCTCTGGAAACCGGCATAATCCCAAAGATATGGTCCGGGGTTTCTTTCGGCGGAAAACTTTCAATTCTATCAAATCCTGCTTTTTCAGTACTACCGATAGATTTCATGATATTTTTAATTCTGTCTAAAGCATCTTTATCGTCTTTAGCCTTATAATCTGTAACTCCCGAGATAGAACAATGGGTAGTCGCTCCTCCAAGGGTTTCATTATCGATACTTTCTCCGATGGCAGCTTTTACAAGATAACTTCCTGCAAGGAAGATGGAGCCGGTTTTATCCACAATCATAGCTTCATCACTCATAATCGGAAGATAAGCACCTCCGGCAACACAACTCCCCATTACCGCTGATATCTGGATGATTCCCATAGAACTCATTTTAGCATTGTTTCTGAAAATCCTTCCAAAATGCTCTTTATCAGGGAAAATTTCATCCTGCATCGGAAGATAAACTCCTGCAGAATCTACCAGATAGATGATCGGAAGTTTGTTTTCCATGGCAATTTCCTGGGCTCTCAGGTTTTTCTTTCCTGTTATCGGAAACCATGCTCCGGCTTTTACTGAAGCATCATTGGCTACTACCAGACACTGTCTTCCGGAAACATATCCCATTACCACGACTACACCGCCACCAGGGCAGCCACCGTGTTCCTGATACATTTCGTAGCCTGCAAACGCCCCTATTTCAATAGAATCCGAACCTTTATCGAGAAGATATTCAATCCTTTCTCTTGCCGTCATTTTTCCCTCATCACGCAGCTTCTGAAGCCTTTTTTCACCACCCCCTTTTTTTATTTCAGCAAGCAGACGGTTTATTTCAGATAGTCTCAACCGATTTTGATCTTCTCGTTTGTTGAATTCAATGTCCATAAATTTCAATTTTTCACGGCTAAAGATACTATAATTTACATATAATGCAAATAGAAGTAAACAAGTGTTTAATATATTGGTTCTCAGAAATTTGTGAAATATTTAACAAAAAAATATTTTTAAACCACTGATATTTTTTCTAACTTTACGATAGAGTAGTAGAGATAATAATCTGTACACAAATACTCTAAGTTCCTAGTTTATTTTTTTAATAGTTTATTATTTGAAGGCCCTGAAAGTTGAACAAACTTTCAGGGTTTTTTATGAATGTTAAAAGATTTTATATTTTTTTTCATTTTCATATTGATAAATTCAACCATTAAGGAAAAGAAAATTGCAAAATAAAGATAGCCTTTCGGAATAACGCCGACTTCCTGCCCGAATAAGCTGAAATGCCCTAAATGAGAAGACTCTGCTAAAAGCATTACGCCGATTAAAATTAAAAAAGACAGCCCTAAAATCTGAATGGTGGGATGTTCATTGACAAATTTACTTACAGGTCCTGCAAACAGCATCATAATAGCAATAGAAAAAATAACGGCAAGGATCATGATAAACAAGGCTCCGCCATTTCCAAATTCTTTAAAACTGACCAAACCGACTGCCGTTAATATACTGTCAAAAGAAAAAACCAGATTTAAAAGGGCAATCTGTATGATCGATCCCCAGAGAGAACTCTTACTGCCTGAAACTTCAAGATGTTCGTCGCCCTCAATTTTATGGTGAATTTCAGAAACAGATTTATACAAAAGGAATAAACCGCCCAGGAAAATAATAATTGACTGCCCCGTAACATACCCATGAAACCAGGACCAGTTGATCTGAAACAACGGCTGGTTAAGACTTACTACCCACTGAATTCCGAATAATAATGCAATTCTGAAAAGCATAGCCAGAAAAAGTCCTGTATTGCGTGCTTTTCTCTGATCTTTCGGATCAATTTTATTGGAAACTATCGAAATGAATACAATATTGTCGATTCCCAATACGATTTCCAGAAATGTTAAAGTAAGTAAGGCAAACCATGCATTTGCTGATGAAAAGACGTCTAAAAATTCCATAGGTGTATTTTTATGAGAGTAAATTTATGTTTTTTGTAAGATTTGCAAAAGCTATTTGTACATTTGCATGTTAAAAATTTAAAGGAGGTAGATTATGCATAAATTAGCGCTTTTCAGATTGCATTTAATTGTTTTTTTGTGGGGATTCACTGCAATTTTAGGAAAACTGATTCATGCCAATGCACAGATTCTCGTATTTTACAGAATGCTGTTTGCAGCTATTTTCCTGTATGCATTTATAAGAGTTTATAAAAAAGAAAGCATTAAAGTTTCCCGGAAAATATTTTTTCAGCTGGCAGCTATCGGTACTGCCATGGCAATACACTGGTTTTGCTTCTTTTATTCCATTAAAGTGTCAAATGTCTCCATAGCATTGAGCTGTTTATCATTATCCACTCTTTTTGCATCAATATTGGAGCCCATTATTTTTAAAAGGAAAATTGATGCTTCGGAAGTGATTATGGGCGTTGTTATTGTTGCCTGTATCCTTTTGATTTTTAAGACTGAATTTCAATATAAAGAAGGGATTTTCTATGGTATTCTGTGTGCCATATTCGGAACTATTTTCTCTGTTTTCAATGGAAAAATGTTTGGGAAAACGAGCTCAGGGAATATTATTTTTTATGAAATTTTCTGTGGATGGGTAGTTTTATTAATATTTTATTCGTTCTCAGGCCAAATTTTTCAGATGAATGAAATAAATTACCGGGATATTGCGTTAATATGCTTGTTGGCGAGTGTTTTTACGGCTTTTCCCATGCTGGAATCTGTAAATTTAATGAAATATATTTCGCCATTTACACTAATTTTAACAGTTAATTTAGAACCGGTTTACGGAATTATACTAGCTTTTTTTATCTTTGGCGAATCAGAGCATATGAGCCCCATATTTTATATTGCTTCATTTGTAATGATACTGGCTATTATTGTGAACGGATTGATAAAAGCCAGGAAAACAAAAAAACTTTAACTATAAGCATCAAATGTATATGATGAAAAAATATCTTTTACTTGTTTTTTCTTTGATATTTGGGATTTCCCAGTCTCAGATTATAAGAAAATACTCCAACGAATTTTTAAATATAGGAGCCGGCGCAAGAGGGCTTGCTATGGGAGGAGCGGTAATTTCCAATCAGGATGATGTATATTCTCCCATGTGGAACCCGGCAGGTTTGATGTCTATTGACCGAGACTGGCAGGGAGCTGCAATGCACGCAGAATATTTTGAATCTATTGCCAAATATGATTATCTGGCTTACGCTAAAGTATTGGAAGAAGGTGTTTTTGGTGTTTCGGTAGTAAGACTTGGAGTTGATAATATTTTGAATACTACCCAGATGATTGATTCCGAAGGGAATATCGATTATGATAAGATCACTAAATTCTCACAGTCTGACTATGCAGCTATCCTTTCTTATGCTTTTCATCCCGGAGGAAATCCTAAACTGGATGTTGGGGTCAACGCAAAGATCGTATACAGAAATGTAGGAAAGTTTGCCAATGGATATGGATTCGGTTTTGATGTGGGAGCTATTTATAAGGCAGACAACGGCTGGAAATTTGGAGGTATGCTTCGTGATGCTACGACTACGGTCAACTTCTGGAGCATCAATCAGAAAGAATTGTCTACAGTGGTAAATGGGGAAGAATTCAACCCCGCGCCAAAAGATAAAATGGAACTTACCATGCCTAAGCTGAATGTAGGAGCCAGCAAAGTATTTGAAATCAACAGCAGTGTATATGTATTGCCGGAAGCAGGTTTAAATATAGATTTTGCTAAAACAGCAGCATTGATCTCCACAGACTTTGCAAGCATTACTCCTTATCTGGGAGCTGAACTGGGATATCAGAAAATGATCTTTGTGAGATTGGGGGTAAATCGTTTCCAGTCAATCACAGATATTGAAGATTTAAAAAGAAAAGTATCTTTCCAGCCCAGTGCCGGTATCGGGATAAGATACAGAGGACTTACCCTTGATTATGCTATTACCAACTCAGGAATTGGCGGATCTAATTTCTACTCCAATTTCTTCTCTCTTAAATTGGATATGGGAGCCTTTAGAAATGATTAAAATTTAAAACAATGAAAAAGCTATCAGTATTTATCTTCACCATTTGTTCAATGATTGTTTTCGGACAAAAAGTATCGGATTATAAATATATTTCTATTCCTGACAAATTTCCAAGCTTTAAGCAGGATAATGATTTTGGGTTAGGTGATTTCCTGGCGAAAGCTTTGAAAGGAAAAAAATACGTTACCCTTCAGGGAGATAAAGATCAGTGGCCTTCAGAATCGAAAGGTGACAATTCCTGTAATACTTTAAAGGCGGATATTCTGGATGACAGCAGCTTTTTAAGAAATAAAGTTGTTTTGCAGTTTAAAGACTGTCACGATAAAGTCTTACAGTCCATCAAGGCAAGTTCGACGATTAAAGATTATAAGGAAGGATTTCAGGATGCTTTGAGACAAACTATTGTAAATGTTCCTGTGTCTAATCCTGTTGCTATTGTTAATCACGTAGAAGAAGTTAAAGCCGAACCGGTATCAGCAACAAG
The DNA here is from genome assembly GCF_041224435.1 of Chryseobacterium tongliaonense. Classification (NCBI taxonomy): domain Bacteria; kingdom Pseudomonadati; phylum Bacteroidota; class Flavobacteriia; order Flavobacteriales; family Weeksellaceae; genus Chryseobacterium; species Chryseobacterium tongliaonense. The sequence continues at coordinate 9,098 of NZ_JBGFFD010000009.1, forward strand.
TGCAAGTTCACCGGTAGAAAATACTCCGGTTTCCACAGAAAATACAGCTAAGAAATACAGCAACGGAAAACTCAATTTACAGAAAGTTCAGATTGACGGCAGCCAGTTTATTCTGGTAGGTTCGGAAAGTTCTGTCCCATATGCTACATTTAAAGCAACAACGAAGAAAGATGTTTTCAGAGTGAAATTAGAAAACGGAAGTTCTACCATCGGTTATTTTGAAAATGGAAATATTGTAATAGAAATTCCACAATCCAACGGGGAATATGCTAAAGAAGTTTTTTCCGGGAAATAAAAACTGACGATCTCATATATCTTTTACTTTTTTAAGAGATTTTCAATCATCTTATTTTGATTCTCCATTAATTTGGTTATCTGTTCCTGTTGTTGCGAAATCTGATTTTGATTTTTAATCAGGTTTTCTAATAATTTAGGATCAGTAGGATAATACTGTGGGTTGATTCTTTGGTCTTTGAAATCTAACAGTGAATATAAGTCCATATTGTAAACTTCAGAAATTTTCAACAAATTTTCTGTCGTAGGTTTAGCCTGGTCTGTTTCCCAAAGATGATATGCAGGTTGGGAAATTTTTAAACGGTCTGCTATTTCTACTTGAGACCAGTCTTTGCTGTGTCTTAAATTCCTAAGTTTTACTCCTAAACTCATCAATCTGTTTTTTTGAAAAATACTAAACTTTTTAAGATTATAAAATTACTTATTGATTTTATAAGTAAACTTATTGAAAATTCACTTGATCGTGTATTATTTTTAGAAAAAGTTATCGCGATATACTTTGGTGAAAAAAATATTATTAATTTTAAAAGTTAAATTTTATGAGAAATTTAAAAGCACTTTCAAGAAATGAGCTACAAACTATCAGTGGAGGGGTTGAAACTAATTGCCATTGTCATGGAAGTACGGCTTCAAGCCCTATTCAAGGACGCCCTGCAATTGATATAATATCACCTAGTGCAGCACAATGCTTCAATAGTTGTGCTTGTTACAGGGGAGAAGCAAGTTGTGTAAACTAATTAATTTATAGAAATTTCTTAAGTCTATATATGCAATTAAAAAACTATAAGAAAAAAAAAATTGGGAGGATATTAATTATTCTCCTGTTTTCTTGTTTTTATCCTGCACAAAAGCTTACTATTGAAAATAAAAATGATTTTCCGATTGAAGTTATTTTTTTTAAAAATCAAATTGAAATTGGAAGCCATGAAAGTAAAACGATTCAGGAAAAAAGTGAAATAACAAATATTGATATACTTCAAAGCAAAAATAAAGATTTAAAAATAAATATTCCTGTTTTCTTACACTTAAAAGAGTCATTAACAATAGGAAATAGACAAAACAATATATATTTTAAAGGAGATAGAGATAGTCTTCATAATTATATTTTCAAAAGTCTTACATATGATTTATATATTCGTATGGTAGATTATCAAAAAAAATATCAAAAAAATGATGTGAAGGGTATGATTGGAATGTCAGAAATCACATTAGACAATGTACTCAAAAAAATAATAAAACTAAATAAATCCTCTTTAGAAAAAGAAGATAATTTGTATAAAAAGATTGAAAAATCTACAATCAGCTTCTGGTTATTCTCTATTTTTACAATTATTGACACTAAAGATTTGGGCAATACTGAAAAAGAAATTATGCTGTATTATTTCAACAAATATATCAAAAACGAGGTAAATGATTTCTCATGCAACAGATATGAGCAATATGATATAATGCGAAGATATGCCGAGCATGGAAAAGAACTCGGTATCTTCTTACCTAAATATGATATTATTGAAAAATCTGAGGATGATTCTGTCAATCAATTTCTAAGTAAAAGTTGTCAGGCATTTTATTTTAAAGGACTATATAACTATTTAAATTACAGGAAAGATCCTAAAGCAGAGACTTATGAAAAAATTTTAAAAGAAAAATTCAACAATTAAATCACCAAATAGTGCTACAGAATGTTGGGATGCACATGACCTCTACAGAACTGACTGCTGATCATAATCGACATCAGATGATATTAACTAACTCATTAATATTACAATCTTTAGACAGATATAGTAAAAGAATATTCAGTATTCTTTTACTGTTTCTGTTTTTTAATCTTTTCAGTCAAAAAATAGCTATTGACAATAAAAATGATTATGCCCTTACAATTAAATACAAAGATCAGAAAATAAAATTGAAGGGCGGGGAAAGCAAAACAATTTCTGGCAACGAGATTCGTTATCTGAATATTATGTATGACAACGGAAAGAATATAAGTAAGGATGTTCCTCTTTTCCTGAAGCCTGATGAGTCTCTAAAGATGACTATAGGCAATTATGATCAAGATCATTTCATTAAATTTAAAGGTGACAGAGATTCTTTGCATAGCTTAGTTGTCAATCAGCAACATTGGATACTGTATATAAACGAAGCAAAATATATAGATATTTATTATAAAAAGAAAAACACTCAAGGACTGATTAATTTTTCCACCATAGTTTTGGCAGATTATCTTAATAAAATCAAAAAATCCCTCAATGCTTCACCGCTTGATAAGGAAGATGAGATCTATAAACGGATTGGAAAATATGCCATTAATGACTGGTTATCATCTGTATATCTTATTTTTTCGGGTAGTAAAACTTTAGATCTTAGGACAAGAGAAGTGGTTTTGTACTACTATAATAAATATCTCAAAAGAGATATTGAAGATTATAGCTGCGAATACAAAATCCAGTACAATACAATTGAAGTCTTAGCACAACATATCAATCAAATTAATATAGCGCTTCCCAAATATCCCATCATTGAAAATACGGGGGATGATGCCGTCAATCAGTATATTCCGCAAAGCTGTCAAAAGTATTATTTTATAAATAAATTGAAGTACTCAAATCACATAAATAGTCCGGAAAAGGAATATTATGAAAAAGTACTAAAAGAAAAATTCAACAATTAATAATGAGTATAAAAATTAATCATTTACTTTTTTTTATATTCCTGTTTAGCGGGGTGTTCTTTGGTTTTTCCCAAAACTATCAGGTTCTCTATAAAGTAAATTTTCGCCCTAAAAAAGAAAAAAACGATCTTAAAACAGAATATATGCGCTTAGAAACCCTGCCTAAATCTAAAAGCATTTTCTATAACTATAAAAAAGACTCCATAAACAGCCAAAAAGAAGATCAGACCTATTTAAGGTTTACGGTCATTCAGGAGGATAAAAAATATAATTATTATGGTAATTTTAACGATCTGTATTTTACTTTTAATGAGCCTTTAAAAGCAGATTGGAAGATAAGCAATAAAACTTCTGATTTTAATGATTACAAAGTACAGGAAGCGAAAATAGAAGCAGATGGAAGAAAGTGGGTTGCATTATTTGCCCCTGAAATCCCAATTATAAACGGACCATACAAATTTTCAGGCCTTCCCAGTTTAATTTTGAAGATATATTCTGAAGATGGGGATTACAGTTTCGAAATGATCGAGATTACCAAATATACGTCTGAAAGTTTTATTCTTTCTTTTCAGACAAGTAAATTTGTTGGGCTGAAAAAGAAAAAGGTTGAAGCATTTATTTCTAACTTTTTAAAAGATCCCGGATCACAAAACTTTAAATTGGTAAATAGCTATGGTGACTCATATGATTATAGCTTTAGTGGCAAAAAAGATAAATCATATAAGGATATGAATGATTCTATTAATGGATATCTCGAAAGATATAATAATCCTATCGACAAGAAAATTTATCTTTTAATTTTCTAATCATTAAAATATTCCCAGATCACCTTTGCCTTACTTTTCCCTAAAATCTCCTCAAGAGTTTCCAGATTGGATTCTTTGATCCGTTTTACAGATTTAAGTTTTGATAAAAGCAGCTCAATGGTTTTTTCACCAACACCGGGAATTTCTTCCAGCTCGGTTTTGATCGTAGAATTCTTTCTTCTCGTTCTGTGATGCCTTACCCCGAAACGGTGCGCTTCATCCCGTACCTGCTGCAGAATTTTAAGGGTCTCTGATTTTTTGTCAAGATATAACGGAATAGGATCTTCAGGAAAGAAAATCTCTTCCAGCCTTTTTGCAATTCCCACAATGGTAATTTTTCCGTAAAGACCTAATAGCCTTAAACTCTTCACGGCAGAAGACAGCTGTCCTTTTCCTCCATCGATCAGGATGAGCTGCGGAAGACTTTCACCTTCATCAAGCATTCTTTTATAGCGTCTGTAAATGACTTCCTCCATGGTGGCAAAATCGTTAGGACCTTCTACGGTTTTGGGATGGAAAATTCTGTAATCCGCTTTGCTCGGTTTTCCGTTTTTAAAAACCACACAGGCGGAAACGGGATTGGTTCCCTGGATATTCGAGTTATCGAAACCTTCAATATGTCTGGGTTCTACAGGCATTCTCAGAAGTTTCTGCATCTCTGCCATAATCCGGGTGGTATGCCTTTCCGGATCCACGATCTGTACCTGTTTTAATTTCTCCAGACGGTATTCTTTTGCATTTTTTTCAGAAAGCTCAACGATCCGTTTTTTATCTCCGACTTTAGGAACAATCAGTTTTACATTCGGAATTTCTACAGATAAATGGAAAGGAAGCAGTACTTCTTTTGAATCGGAACCGAATTTCTGGCGGATTTCGATCAAAGCTTCTTCCATAATATCCTCATCCGTTTCTTCCAGGATTTTTTTGATCTCCGTCGTGAAGCTCTGGATGATATTTCCGTTCCTGATTTTGAAGAAATTCACATAAGCTGCAGTTTCATCGCTGGTCATCCCGAAAACATCCACATCATCAATATTCGGGTTTACTACCGTGTTTTTAGTCTGATAATCTTCCAGAAGATCCAGTCTTTCCTTGATGATCTGTGCATTCTCAAACTGAAGATTGGAAGCATGTTTCATCATCTGGGCAACCAGATAATCTTTGGCTTTCCGGAAGTCCCCTTTAATGATCCCGCGGATAGCATCTATTTTTTCATCATATTCTTCTTTACTTTCGAGGTCTTCGCAAGGCCCTTCGCAGTTTTTAATATGATATTCCAGGCAGACTTTATATTTTCCCTCAGCAATTTTCTGAGGTGATAAATTTAGATTACAGGTTCTGAGCTTATAGATATGCTTAATTGTATCTAACAAGATCTTGGCAGGACGCACTTTTGCATAAGGCCCGTAATATTCCGAGCCGTCTTTGATTTTATTTCTGGTCAGAAAAATTCTAGGAAAATCTTCATTTTTGATGCAGATCCAGGGATAAGTTTTGTCATCCTTAAGCATCACATTATAAAAAGGCTGATGCTCTTTAATCAGGTTGTTTTCCAGTAACAGGGCGTCATATTCACTGTTTACAATAGTTGTTTCCAACCGCTGGATTTTTCCGACCATTATCTTGATCCTGTATCCCGACAGGTTCTTATTGAAATAGGAGAGAACCCTTTTCTTCAGGTTTTTGGCTTTTCCCACATACAATAGCTGTTCGTTTTTATCATAGTAACGATAGACGCCGGGTTCCGAAGGTAAAGTTTTGAGTTGTAATTCTAAAGAAGGATTCATAAAACAAAATTACGGAATCCTGCCGTGATTTAAAAGAATAAAAAAAGCCGTAGAATTTTCTACAGCTTTATCATCTGTCTGATGTATTTTATCCGTTATTCATTTCGGTATATTGTTGGATCAGAAAACTTAAATAATCCCATTCTGCAGACTTCTTAGGATATTTTTTCATGAATTCCGCATTGTCTCCGAAAAGGAAATCATAATTGTCTTCAAAATCATCTTTGTGAAGCCACATTATTTTATCCCCTTTTTTTACGTAATAAGATTTGATAACACCGCCACCAAGCTGAGGAGATCCCATCACTGAAAATCCGGTAGTTTCTTTAGCTCTCGGATCGTGGTAAACAGAAATGATTTCGCTGAATTCCGGGTTGATCAGCTGCATTAGGAATTCCTTGTCATCTTTCTTGTTCTTCAGGGAAACGGTTTGATTTACAAAATGGATACGTCCGTTTGTCGTATTCTTGTTTAAACTTTTTGTCCCGAAGTTTCTGATATTTCCCATGTACTTTGCCACTTTTGCAAATTTTTCCGCATTGCTCGGGTATACATACATTTCACTGATTTCATCTGCATTGAAAACCATATTTTTCTTTGAGATGCTGTCTTTGATGGAAACTTCATAGATTTGCCCTTTTTTAGTTTCAATCTTACTGCAGAAACCTTTCTGGGAAGTTCCGTCTTTTAAGATAATGGTAGACGTCTTTTTAGGAGATGGAGTATTGAATCCTTCATTGAAGAGATACATTTCCATTTTTTTGATTTGTTCTTTAGAGTATTTTACTTTGTCCTGGGCAAAAGATGCCGTACTTACAAAGCATAATGCAAGAAGTAAAGTTTTGAATTTCATGGATTATTATTTTTTTTATCGGCGTAAAAGTAATAAAATAAAACGCTTGTTGATAAAATTAATTGGGTTTGAAAATTAGTTTTTGCAATTATAGTTAAATGTGTAATTTTAAGAAAATTTTTTTAGAATGATATACGGTGTAGATGTTTTCAGTTTCCATGATGTTTTGGAGATCTGTAAAAAACCAAATAAAGCCAAGCTTAATAAGGCGGCAAAAGATCAGATTTTAAAATCACAGAAAAATGTTCAGAAAATTGTAGAGTCAGATCGATGTGTATATGGGATTAATACAGGTTTCGGGCCTCTTTGCGATACTAAGATCTCTGCCGATGAAACGGCTCAACTGCAGTATAATTTAATTATCTCTCACGCAGTAGGAGTAGGAAAGCCCATTGATAAACAGCTTTCAAAAATCATGATGATTGCTAAAGTTCATGCCTTATCAAAAGGATTTTCCGGAGTTTCCCTGGAAGTTATTGAAAGAATGATCCTGATGCTTGAGAAAGATATCATTCCTGTCGTTCCCGAGCAGGGTTCTGTGGGAGCATCCGGTGATCTGGCTCCACTGGCTCATCTGGTATTGCCTCTTTTAGGATTGGGACAGGTTTGGGAAGGAGATCAGGTTTCAGAAACACTGGAAGTTTTGCAAAAACATGATCTTGAACCATTAACTTTAGGCCCTAAAGAAGGCTTGGGTCTAATTAACGGTACACAGTTTATTCTTGCTCATGCGATCAAAGGACTGGAGAAATTCGAATATTTATTAGATCTTGCAGACATGACTGCTGCGATGAGCCTTGAAGCATACAGAGGTTCTCAGAGCCCGTTCAAAAAAGAGCTTCATGAGATCAGGCCGTTTGAAGGAAGTAAAAAAGTAGCGGCAAGAATGCTGAAATTCCTGAAAAATTCTGAAAATCTGAAAGCTCATGAAGACTGTGAAAGAGTGCAGGATCCTTATTCCATGAGATGTGTTCCGCAGGTTCACGGAGCAAGCAGAAATGCTTTTGAACACCTTAAAGGAATGGCTGAAACGGAACTGAATTCGGTGACAGATAACCCTATTGTTTTAAGTGCCGAAGAATCGATCTCCGGAGGAAATTTCCATGGGCAATTAATGGCCTTACCATTAGATTATGCAACATTAGCGGCGGCTGAGCTTGGAAATATTTCAGACAGAAGAAGTTACCTGCTGCTAGAAGGTAAATACGGGCTTCCAAGATTATTGACGGAAAGCTCAGGACTGAATTCAGGATTTATGATTCCGCAATATACGTCCGCTGCTTTGGTTACGGAAAATAAAACATTATGTTTCCCGGCTTCTGCAGATTCAATCCCAACAAGTTTGGGACAGGAAGACCATGTTTCTATGGGAAGTATTTCAGGAAGGAAATTCAACCAGGTTCTTGGGAATTTAGTGAATATTCTGGCGGTAGAATTGATGTTTGCGGCACAGGGATTAGAGTTCAGAAGACCTGCAAAATGTTCAAAAATTATTGAGGAAAACTATACAATCCTTCGTTCTAAGGTTGCTAAGCTGGAAGATGACAGATTAATAGGGAAAGATATGCTGGCTATTGCAGAGCTGATTAATGAAAGACAATTTATTGTGAATTAATCCTTCACATACAAATAATTAAAAAGCTTCCTTTTTAGGAAGCTTTTTTCGTTAAATAAGGGCTTGCCTTATCCCAATTTTTAAATCTTTCAATGCATTTCAAATCTTTGAATATTCCCTTATATTTACATTAAAAAAGAGAAATGGCTATAAAACGAATCGATTCTTCAGACAAAGATTTTCAGGATCTTGTAAAATTTCTTGATACGGATCTGGCGGTGCGTGATGGGGAAGATCATGCCTTTTATCATCAGTTCAATGCTATAGATATGCTTAAAAACTGTGTGGTGGCTTATCAGGAAGATAAGGCAGTTGCCTGTGGGGCATTTAAACCGTTTTCTGAAGATACCGTGGAAATCAAAAGAATGTATACCCACCCTGAAAGCAGAGGTAAAGGACTGGCTTCAAAAATATTGAACGACCTGGAAACCTGGGCAAGAGAAGAAGGTTATACAAAATGTATTTTGGAAACAGGGATCAAACAACCTGAAGCAATTGCATTATATGAAAAATGCGGTTACGGAAAAATTTCCAATTACGGTCAGTATATCGGGGTAGAAAACAGTGTTTGTTTTGAAAAGTTAATACAATCTTGATTAATAAGCTCTCATATTCAGTGGAATAAATTAATATTCTTATAATACTAAATTAATTTTTTTCGGATTCTATTTCACGTTAAAGTGTTATAATTGTAATACCAAACCAAAATTATAATATTATGAGAAAAAATGTATTTTACTTTTTACTCCTGTTTTTTGCTGTAGTTTCGTGTAACAGAGAAGGGATTCAAAACGATGCAACTGATATCGAAGTGAATCAGAGAGATCCTTTAACAGCTAAAGAAATCAATGCCGGAATCAACCAGTCTATCAAAACCAAAGGATCGTTTAAATGGAGCCAATCGACTGATCATTTCCTCTGGAGTGCTGTTTTCCGGGGAAATAAAGTTGCTTCCATCGGTTTCGGAACATCAGAAAAAGATTTTGACCGTAGTCTGTCTCCGGATAACGGGAAAATCCAGGATGAAATTCTTTCTATTATTCAGCAATATGAAGGCAAGGAAAAAGGAAGAATTTTACTGAGTGCAGACCAGTATCTCAACCAGATTGATGTGAACATTGAGAAACAGGAAACCATAATCGCTTTGCGCCGCCTGAAAACCTTACGCTATCTGGAACCTGCCGATTATCAGTATTTCAAAAATGAAGCTGCTTTAAATACCAGTGGTACGGCCAAATCAAGCAGTAGCGGTTCTTCAGGATGCGGATTTGATTCAGAAGCTTTAAGCTCTGCAGATTATACTACCGTAACGCCCAATGCAAAAGCGCCGTGGTCTTTCTATAAACATAATATTACCAGTGCATGGAATTACAGTACCGGAGCCGGAATTACCATCGGGCTTATTGATACGGGAGTTTCGCCGGAACAGACTTTATTGGGAAGCAGTTTTAATAATGGAGCTTCATCAGGAAGAACGATCAGTAAAGTCGGAGTACATGTAGATTCCGTATGGCCGTGGAGCACAGGTTTCGACGGACCAAACGACCAGTGCGGGCATGGAACGAGTATGGCTTCTACTATGGCTGCACCCAGAAATAACCAGGGATTGCCGGTTGGAGTTGCCTATAATGCCAATCTGATTGCCTACCGTGCCGCTACGAATGTTGTACTGGACGGTTATCATGAACAAAACGGCGTGAAAATAGCTTTTACAGAGCTTGCCAACAATACCGCTGTGAAAATTATCTCAATGTCAATGGGTCATATTTTTTCTGTAGGAAAAATTGAAGATGGAGTACGTTATGCGTATTCTAAAGGAAAACTGATTTTCTGTGCGGGTGGAACTTCCACAAGCTTCACCAATTTTGTAGGCGTTATTTTCCCTGCATGGATGCCTGAAACACAAGCTGTAACTGGAGTGAAAGAAGGTACCTCAAACCAGAAATGTGATGTTTGCCATTCAGGAAGCGAAATAGATTTTACCTACCAGATGGAAAGGGCTTCAGGAAATTCAGTTCCGGTTCTGAGTTATTATAACGGACAAACCAAATATGTGGGCGGTTCTTCAGTAGCCACTGCATCTACAGCAGGAATTGCTGCTTTAGTATGGTCTAAGAATCCTTCATGGACAAGAGATCAGGTGCTCAATAAAATGAGACAGTCAGCCAGTTATTACCCAAATCCTGATGCCAGTTACGGATACGGAAATATCAATGTCTTAAATGCTGTTCAATAAATAATTAAAAAAGATATTTAAAAGACGGTAATAGCTTAACACAGAAATCTCATCAGTCTCCCAACTGATAATCAAGAGGAAGCATATTCTCAATTTTATTTTTTGTGAAATCTCCTTCGTTGATGAGCAGATCCGGGTTTGAGATATTACCGTCTTTAGAAACTTCAAAAGTTTCACCTTCAGGATGCAGATAAGATGATAATGCAACAGGTACCGTACTTTTTACAAACTGCCTGTTTTTAAGCTCATAGAAATATTTCATATAATTGACCTGCAGCATGTCTTTAAAGCTGAAGAAAACCTGATCTCCGGTCTTACCAGAATAATCCGATTCCGGAATCTTAGCTTTAGTAAGAGCCAGTCCGTAAGGCTTTTCCCTGTTTTTTCTGCGGATAATATCACCAATATCTTCAGGAATTTTTACATCTCTTGAATTTTTAATCATTTCTGTAAAAACCTTAAGCCTGTTGAATTCCTCTTCCGTAGGATAATTAGGATTGGGGACCTTGACGATTTTGTTAACAATAAAGCCTTCCTTACTCACTTCACTGCTGTAAACGCTCCTGAAAAAATGTAACAAACTGCCTTCATAAGCATTCATCCGGTTAAGTTTCACCTGATCGGTATTTTTAATCTCTTTAAAAAAGCTGGTACCCGTATAATTGGTCATATTCAGATCAAAATTTACAGTATAGCTGATGAGGTTGTACTGTATTTCATATCCGAGATTTTTATTTTCAATAATTAAAGGAGTCGGTGCTTTTACCCTGAGAAGCTTATTCTTCTTATCATAGGAGAATTTTAAGGATCTTTGATTTTTAATTCTCACATTTTTCTTATCATATCCGATAAAAGTATCAAGGAAATAATTGATGTAGTTTTTGTAAGCCTCTTCAGTATAAGGAATAATTTTAACCTCTTCAATCGTGTTGGCTTTAATTAAAACCACTTTTAGTGTTTTATTCAGGACCTCAGAAATGTCTGTTGAAAAAGTTTCATAATGATCTTTTTGAAAAACAATATTGCCCAGAGTACCGGCAGATAAATCAAGAGTGAAGCTTCCGTCTTCTTTGGAGGTGGTTGCTTTTTTTGTGCCGTCTAAATAAATGCTGACATTAGATAAGGGCTGGTCTATATCATTGACGATTCTACCTTTTATCGTCTGCGAAAATATTCCGTATAAAGGGAAAATAAATAAAAATAGTAATATCGTTTTTTTCATGGTAAACAATATTACTAAATTTATAGTGATAAAAAAAGCGATTAAAAAAATACCTGATCTAACCTATCCTAACGCTGGTCATACTTAAAGATCCGCCTATTAATTCATCGTTAAAAAGATGAAGATTTTCAGACTTATCTTTTAATCCTAACGTATAAAGTAAAGGCAAATAATGATCCGGGGTCGGAACGGCATACTGCAGGAATGTTCCTTGTTTCTGGTAATCAATAATAGGCTGGAAATTACCGTCAACGAGCCAGTTGTTTGTTTTCTCGCGGGCTTCAATGGCCCAGTCCCATCCGGCGCCGACTGTATTGATATTTCTCCAGTCGATCAGTCTTAAATTATGCACAATATTTCCGCTTCCTATAATTAAAATACCCTTTTCACGGAGCTTATTTAATTTTCCGGCTAATTCATAATGATATTGCGGAGGTTTTGTATAATCAATACTCAACTGAATCACAGGAATATCCGCATCAGGATACATATGTTTGATTACCGACCATGCACCATGATCCAAACCCCAGTTATGATCTTCTTCTACCGGTATCGGTGCCAAAAGTTCTGCGGTTTCTTTAGCCAGTTCGGGGCTTCCGGGAGCAGGATACTGCACATCAAATAAAGCCTTTGGAAAACCACCGAAATCATGAATGGTTCTCGGCATATCCATCGCAGTAACAAAAGTTCCCTGTGTGTACCAGTGCGCGGAAATACACAGAATAGCATTCGGTTTCGGGATTTCGGTAGCAGCCTTTCTGAATCCCTGTACAAATTGATTTTCTTCAATAGCATTCATCGGCGAACCGTGTCCCAGAAACAGAACCGGCATTCTTTGAGTATTTTGAAAATGGTCACTGATGTTTTGTAGATCGTTGAGGTTCATAATGTGAGGGTTAAAAAAGAAAAAAGGTTCAAGGTTTTAGAAAAATCCCTGAACCCTCTGATATGTTTAAAATGAAAACTATGCCTGTTTTACAAACTGCAATTCTCCGCCTAATTTTACATCATCGCTTACCATCACACCACCTGCTTCAAGAGCGGCATTCCAGTTCAGTCCGAAATCTTTTCTGTTGATTTTTCCTTCAAAAGAGAAACCTGCTTTAGTATTTCCCCATGGGTCAACGTTGATTCCGTTAAAATCTACATCAAGTGTTACCGGCTTTGTAATTCCGTTGATCGTAAGATTTCCGGTCACTGTTCCGTTTAATGCAACAGATTCGAAAGTAATCGTAGGGTTTTGTTCAGCATTGAAAAATTCAGCAGACTTTAAATGATTATCTCTGTCTGTATTATGAGTCGAGATAGAATCAGTCTGAATGGTAGCTGTAGTTTTAGCATTAGCAAAAGTATCGTCATCAGCTTCGATTTCTGCATTGAAGTTGGTAAAGTTTCCTTTAATGTTAGAAATCATCATGTGTTTTACTTTAAAAGTAATTTCACTATGTGCCGGGTCTAAATTCCATTTTGTTGCCATTGTATTTTATTTTTTGTTTGTTATTAATGATGCAAATGTAGGACAAGACTTAAGTATGAGTCATTGATTTAGGATAAGAAATGAAACTAAATCTTAAATGCTTTAAAATAAGTTTTATGTTAAGATGTTAAGAGTGATATGAGATTTTATACTAAAAAAGGCTATATGCTCTCTCAGCTAAACTCTAAACTGTCAACCAAAACCTGACATTAAGTTAAGAAAATACACAATATCATTTTATGAATGTTTTTATTTTAACATTTCTTAACGATTAAGTTTTATTTCTTATTTTTGATGGATTCAATTTTATACAATGAAATTATATAGATTATCTTTATTGATGGTGGTTTTGGGCGGATCGGTTTTTGCCCAGACCCAAAAATTTACGATGGCGGAGGCTGTAAATGGCTTAAGAACGAATTTAGCGGTAAAGAACATCGCCCAGTTTTCATGGTCTGCAGATGGTAAATCTTATATCCAGGGAGTAAAAGGCGGTTATATGATCACGGATCTGAAAACCAATAAACAGGATACCTTGGTTTCTTTAAGCCAGCTGAATAAACATATTTCTGATAAAAAACTGGATGCTTTGCCACAGATGAAATTCATCAGCAATTCCCAGGCTTATTTTAATGCGAATGATCATCTGTTCTGGGTAGAGAAATCCGGGAACGACTGGAGAATAAAGAAGTCAGCCGCATTGGAGGAAAATGCGTCAAACATAAAAATTTTCGGGGATAACCAGACTTTAGCCTATACCATAAAAAATAATCTATACATCAACAAAGACGGAAAATCTGTAGCGGTAACGAATGATTCGGATGAAAATATCATCAGCGGACAGGCAGTTCACAGAAATGAATTCGGAATTGATACCGGAATCTTCCCTTCTCCTAATTCTGAAAATGTAGCTTTCTACAGAATGGATCAGACCATGGTTGCCGATTATCCGGTGATTGACTGGTCTGTAACGCCTGCTGTAAGCCACAATATAAAATATCCGATGGCTGGGCAGACATCCCATGAAGTTACTTTGGGAGTCTACAATATTAAAAACCAATCAACGGCTTTCTTAAAAATTGAAGGTGAAAAAGATCAGTATTTAACGGCGATTACCTGGAGTCCGGATTCTAAATATATTTTTGTTGGTGTTCTAAACAGAGGACAGAATCATTTAAAGATGAATCAGTACGACGCAGCAACAGGAAACTTTGTGAAAACTTTATTTGAAGAAACAGACAGCAAATATGTAGAACCACAGCATCCGTTGGTATTCTTCCCGAATTCGACGACTGATTTTATCTGGCAGAGCCAGAGAACAGGATACAACCACCTGTTTCATTATAACCTGGAGAAAGGATTAATTTCCCAGATTACAAAAGGAGACTGGCTGGTAACTGATATTCTGGGATTCAACGAAAAGAAAAAAGAAATTTATTTCGCTTCAACCAAAGAGACTCCTTTGGAAAGACATTTATATAAAATCAACTGGACAAATTTCAAATTGCAGCGGTTGGATGATGCTGAAGGAATGCACTCCGGAATTTTAAGCAGTGACGGGAATTATGTGTATGATATGTACAGTAATGCCAACACACCAAGAATAGCGAATATTATTAATACCAATACTTTAAAATACAACAATATCCTGACCGCTGAAAACCCATTGAAAAATTATCAGCGACCGGAAATTAAAAATGTAAACCTTAAAGCTGATGACGGAACCCCATTATACGGGAAAATCATCCTTCCGACGAATTTTGATCCGAACAAAAAATATCCTGTTATTGTTTACTTATATAACGGACCGCACTTACAGTTGGTGACCAATACTTTCCCGGCTTCCGGAAACCTTTGGTACGAATATATGGCTCAAAACGGATATATTATTTTCACAATGGACGGAAGAGGTTCTTCTAACCGCGGAATGAAATTTGAGCAGGCTGTTTTCAGAAATTTAGGAACAACCGAAATGAACGACCAGATGAAAGGCGTGGATTATCTGAAATCGCTTCCGTATGTAGATGCCGAAAAAATGGGTATTCACGGATGGAGCTTTGGTGGATTTATGACGACGAGTTTCATGCTTCGTCATCCTGAAGTATTTAAAGTAGGTGTCGCAGGAGGCCCGGTAATCGACTGGAAAATGTATGAGATCATGTACGGCGAAAGATATATGGATACCCCACAGGAGAATCCACAGGGTTATGCAACCGCCAATTTATTGGATAAAGTACAGAATCTGAAAGGAAAATTACTGATGATCCATGGGGCACAGGATGATGTAGTGGTTTGGCAGCATTCAATAAAATTCATCAAGTCTGCAGTAGATAACGGAGTTCAGTTAGACTATTTCGTTTATCCTGGACATCCGCACAACGTAATCGGAAAAGACAGGGTACATCTGATGCAGAAAATCACTGATTATTTTGATCAGAATCTGAAGAAATAATCTTTATAAAAACAATTGATATCTTCCCCGTTCCTGAGAGCAGCATATTATATGACTTTCTAAGGAATGGGGATTGGTATTTTTGACAGAATCCGTTCTTATCATTCATCAATGTTTTTGGTAAATGATTACCCTAATTTTGTCTTATATAAAATCAACAATATGGAATTAGGAATTGGAATGTTCGGTGATCTGGCTTTCGATCAGGCCACCGGAAAATATAAAGACGCAGGAGTTAAAATCCGCGAAATCCTTGAACAGGTAAAACTGATGGATGAGGTGGGAATTGATGTTTTTGCCATGGGAGAGCATCACCGTCCGGATTATGCAGTTTCATCACCGGAAATGGTATTGGCTGCAGCAGCAAGTATTACAAAAAATATAAAGCTCGCAAGTGGAGTTACGGTTTTAAGTTCTTCAGAGCCTGTAAAAGTATATGAAGACTTTTCAACACTGGATCTTATTTCAGACGGAAGAGCCGAAATATTTGTAGGCCGTGGAAGCTTCATTGAATCCTTCCCACTATACGGATATTCTTTGAATGACTACGAGCAGCTTTTTGATGAAAAATTAGAATTATTGCTGAAAATAAACTCAGAGGAAAATGTTTCCTGGTCGGGACAGCTTCGTGCACCAATGCAGAATCAAACCGTATATCCGAGAGCAAAAAATGATGGGAAATTAGCGATTTGGAGGGCCGTTGGAGGAACTCCACAATCCGTTTTAAGTGCTGCAAAACTGGGAATGCCTTTAGTGGTTGCCATCATTGGTGGTATGCCCGTTCAGTTTAAAAATTTAATAGAATTCTACAAACAGGAATATCAGAAGGCGGGACATGATATGTCTGAAATGCAGATCGCGATTCATTCCCATACTTTTGTAAGCGATAATCCCGAAGTGATTGACGGATACTTCCACAATTATAAATCACAGATGGACAGAATCGGTGCTTCCAGAGGCTGGGCTCCTTACACCAAAATGCAGTATGAAGGCGGAAGAGGTAAAGACGGAGCATTATTTATCGGAAACCCGCAGGAAGTGACTGAGAAAATTACATACATGAAAGAAATCTTCGGAATTACAAGATTTATCGGCCATATGGATGTCGGGGATCCTTCCCATGATATCATGATGAAATCAATTGAATTGTTCGGTGAAAAAGTGAAACCAACAATCCAGGCATTGTAAAATGAAAGCTCTCTTGAAATTTTTCAGGGGAGTTTTTTATGTGAGAGGAGCCACGAAGTGGCGATTTAACAAAATACAGAATGAAAATCCTGCTTCTGAACAAAATGAAAATTATTAGTTCTTTATTCTTACTTTTACAAAATGATGCAACAACCATCCAAAGATCCCTTACACGGAAAAAGGCTTGATGCTATTCTTGAAGAATTAGTAGAATATTATCAGGGTTTTGAGAAGCTCGGAGAACAGATCAATATCAAATGTTTTACAGATAACCCGAGCATCAGTTCTTCCCTGAAGTTTTTAAGGAAAACACCTTGGGCAAGAACCAAAGTGGAGAGCCTGTATCTCTTTGTACAGAGAGAAATAAAACGAAACGAAACAAGGCGCGGAAACAGGGGATAGAATTTATTTTTAGTTTCTTTAATTACATCTAGCTCCGTCAATCATTTCCAAAAACAGTATATTTGTACTGTTAATCGTGAAAAATATTACGAAAAAAAGAAAAAAATATGACAATTGAAAACAATCATGTTGTAGCAGTAAGCTACATCCTTCATACCATCGAAGAAGACGGAAGTAAGATTCTTGTAGAAGAAACGACAGCCGCAAATCCACTTACATTTTTATATGGTGTGGGAATGATGATTCCAAAGTTTGAACAAAATATCTTAGGCTTAAAAGCCGGTGATAAAGCAGCTTTTACAATCCAGCCTGAAGAAGCCTATGGTGAAAAACACCCTGACTCTATTGTGCAGTTGCCGATTGATATGTTTAAGGAATCAGGAATTCCGCCTGTAGGTGCTATTTTGCCTTTAACTGATAATCAGGGAAATAATTTTCAGGCATTTGTAGTAGAAACTACGTCTGAAGCTGTGGTGGCAGATCTTAGCCATCCAATGGCAGGGAAAGTTTTAGATTTCCAGGTGGAAATTTTAAATATACGCCCTGCGACAGAAGAGGAATTGTCACATGGTCACGCTCACGGAATTGACGGAGCCGATACTCATTAAATAATATAAACGTCTGATTTTTCAGACGTTTTTTTATGACTTGAATTTAATCTAAAAACTCACCTGAAACATAGTACCATCGCTCATGCATTTTCTGGAAAATAGAAAACTCATGGTGAATTTGAGGGTTTCCGTCCTGATCCGTATAATAAGCTTTAAATTCAACCTGGTTCAAAGCCGGGGTTCTGATAATTTCCAGTTTTGTCCATTCATTGATTTCACCCCATTCCTGTAGATCTTTTTTGTTGTGAAGTTTCCGCTTTCCGGGAAGTGTGGTTTCCATTAGATATTCTCCGTTTGGAATAGCAAATGCAGAAAACCGTGAGCGCATCAATGTTTCAGCTGTAGGGGCATGCCTTTCTCCTGTATGATAAGGTTTACAGCATTCTTCATAAGATTTTCCGGAGCAGCAGGGACAGTTCATTTCTGATATTTTTTAAACCACAAAAATCGCGAAAGTTTTTTGAAACGCATTGACTTAAGCTGAAATTTTTATCCATAAAGTTCAAGTAAATCTGTTAATCGCAAAGACGCAAATTATTTGATGCGTTCTATTTTTAAGACGCAAGGATTTTATCTTTGATAAAATTGTAAATATGTTATTTGCCGAGAATCTTTGATTTTCTTGCGCCTTACTAATATATTCCTTTAGAAAACTCTGCGCCTTTGAGATTAACAATATACAGAATGTTCAAAAAATTCAAACACTTAGTTATACAACAAAATTTAAATTAAACAATTATGTTATTTGGGAATGTCTAGTGATATTTGTGTTTAAACCAAAAAAAAAGAAAGCACTCAATCGAATGCTTTCCTGTATTGTTACTTAATAAAACCCCTGCTTCTCAATAAAGGTTTAATATCCGGATCGTGCCCTGTAAAGTCCCTGAACGCCTGGTTCAGATCTACGGAATTTCCTACGGAAAGAATGTATTTTCTAAAGCGGTCACCATTTTCTCTGGTTAATCCACCGTTATTTTTGATCCATTCCCATGCATCGTTATCCAGAGTTTCAGACCATAAATAAGCGTAATATCCTGCCGAATATCCACCACCCCAGATATGGGCAAAATAAGGAGTATGATATCTCGGTGGTACCGTAGCCAATGTAAAGCCATGTTTCGCCAAAGACTGTTTTTCGAATTCTAAAACCGGAATTAACTGGCTTTCATTAGTCACTGTATGCCAGTCCATATCAAGTTCTGCAGCAGAAACCAGTTCAGTCGTCATATATCCCTGATTGAAAGTTCCCGCTTTTTTAATTTTATCTACTAAAGCTTGTGGAATAGGCTGCTTCGTTTCATAGTGAAGCGCATAATTTTTCAGGATTACCGGATCCAAAGCCCAGTGTTCATTGATCTGAGACGGGAATTCCACAAAATCTCTCGGAACATTGGTTCCCGAAAGAGAAGGGTATTTCTGGCTTGCAAACATTCCGTGAATAGAGTGTCCGAATTCGTGGAACATGGTAGAAACATCATCATAACTGATTAATGAAGGTTTTCCCGGAGCCGGTTTCTGATAGTTGAAACAGTTGACAATAACCGGTTTTGTTCCCAGTAAATAAGACTGCTCCACAAAATTGCTCATCCATGCGCCACCGTTTTTAGAATCTCTTGTATAAAAATCAAGATAATAGATGGCAATAGACTTTCCATCATGATCGAAAACTTCGTATGCCACTACATCCGGATGGTAAGTTGGAAGATCCGTTCTTTTTTTGAAAGTGATTCCGTAGAACTTTTCAGCAGCATAGAAAACGCCTTTTTCCAGAACAGTTGTTACTTCAAAATATGGTTTGATCTGGTTTTCATCCAAATCGAATTTAGCTTTTCTTACCTGTTCCGCATAGAAATTCCAGTCCCACGATTCTACTTTGAAACCTCCTTTCTGCTGGTCAATCAGATCCTGGATATCTTTTGCCTCCTGTTTTGCTGTTTCTACAGCTGGCGTTGCAATCTGATTCATTAATTGGGTTGCAGCTTGAGGCGTTTTTGCCATCTGATCCTGCAGCTTCCATTCGGCAAAACTTTTTTTACCCAGAACCTGGGCTTTTTTAAGTCTTAATTTTGCCAGCTTCTCAATCGTTTCTCTGGTATCATTTCCGTCGCCTTTTTCAGCTCTTAACCAGGATGCTTTAAATAATTTTTCCCGCGTTGCCCTGTTTTTAAGATTTTGCAGGAGAGGCTGTTGAGTGGTATTTTGTAAAGCTAAAAGATATTGTCCTGCTTTTCCGGCATTTTTAGCGTCTGCAGCAGCTGCTTCGATCTCATCGGCAGAAAGTCCGTCTAATTCTTTTGCATCGGTAAAGAAAACTCCACCCTGCTTTCTGGCTTCCAATAATTTATTTGAATATTGTGTAGAAAGTGAAGCCAATTCCTGGTTAATTTGCTTTAATTTTTCTTTATCGGCTGCAGACAGATTGGCTCCTGCAATTTCAAAGTTTTGCTTGTAATATTGTAATAATCTTTTGCTTTCAGAATCCAGTCCGTTTTCAGTAATGGATTTAATTCTTTTATAAAGATTTTCGTTAAGATACATCTTATCAGAATGAGCTGCGAAAATCGGAGCATATTCTTCATCTAATGCCTGTAAAGTAGGGTTGGTATTGGCGCTCGTTAAATTTGAAAATATAATAGTAGCTCTTTTCAGGACTTCGCCACTTTTTTCGAGGGCAACGATTGTATTTTCGAAAGTAGGGGCTTCGGAATTATTAGCGATTCTTAAGATTTCGGCATCATGTTGTTTTAAGCCGAAATCAAAAGCGGGTTTGAAGTGTTCGTTTTTAATTTTATCAAACTCCGGAGCTTCATATTGAAGCTTGCTTTTTTTCATGAAAGGGTTTGATGAGAGGGAAGCATCGGGCGAAGGAACTTCCATGTTTGTATCGGCTTTTTTCATTGTAGTACAGGATTGATTAAGTGCTAATGCAGAAATTAATAATACCGATGTAATATTTTTCATAAATTAGTTGTTATTAAAGTATAAAGATATTAAAACTTAAATAATAAAATAAATAAACATGAAACCAACAAGTCTTTTTATTCTTTCAGCAGTAGCAGTATTATCTGCATGCAACGAGAAACATGACAGAAGAAATAATGGAAACAGTGACAACAACGGAAACAGTGGCTGGGTAGAAAAGGTAACGAGTAAAGACCACGGCCCGGTAAGAGAAAAGGAATTTAAAGGTAATTTTGATGAAATAGAAGTTTCTCAGGCTATTGATGCTGAAATTATAAAATCCGAAACGGAAAGAGTGGTTATCTCGGCTCCGGAAAACATTATCGACGATATTTTGGTGGATAACGACAGTGGAAAATTACATATTCATTACAAATCAGGAATCAGAGTAATGAATAACGGTCATGTGAGCGCGAAAATTTATACTAAAGATTTTACGAAGCTTATCGCTAACTCTGCAGCAAAAATCACTTTAAAAGATAAATTCACCCAGGAAAAAACAGATGTGGAAATTTCAAGTGCAGCAAGTGTTTCGGGAGATATTGAAGCAAATAAACTTGATATTTCTGCAGACAGCAGCAGCAACTTTAACGGAAAAGTATGGGCTGTTGATCTGGATATTGATGCTTCTTCAGCAGCAAGTATCGATATTTCCGGTAAAACTAAAAACGCAGATATTACCTCTTCTTCAGCTAGCAGTATTTCAGCCAAAGATGTATTGGCAGAGAATGTAAATGCTGAGGCTTCAAGCGGAGCAAGTGTACAGATCAGTGCAACGGCAAAAGTAGATGCAGAGGCTTCTTCCGGTGGAAGTGTTGACGTTTACAAAAAAGGAAATATCAGTGTAAATAAACAGGAAAGCAGTGGCGGAAGCGTAAGCATCCAATAAAATTATTGGTCGGTTTCCTCATCTTCTTCATCTGCGGATGAGGAGCCTTCCCAATCTTTATTATCAAAATTGAGATTATCATAAGCCAACAATTCCTCCTCACGCTGGAGGATTTCTTTTGTAGTAAACAGAAGAAGTTCATCTTCATCATCTTTGGTTTTGGCCAGTTTTCTGATAGAAGCTTTATCAATCGCCATAAATCTCTGTCCGAGCCGTCTTGCTGCATATTTTCTCATTCCGGTTTCATGAAGTACATCTACAGCCATATCCACGGCAGTTCCTAAAGTTTCACGGTAAATATTATCAATGCCGTTATTAAGGTAATTATAAGCGTCGATCCTGTTTTTTGCGCGTACAAAGATTTTTACGTTCGGATAATGTTCACGGACGAGGTCTGCAATAAATTTGTTATCATCAGAATCATCAAGGCAAAGCACCAGTATTTCAGCATCTTCAATGCCTGCAGCCCTTAAAATGGGAATTCTCGTAGCATCTCCATAATAGACCTTAAAACCATAGCTTCTTAATAATTTAACACGGTCGGAGTCCCTGTCCAAAACGGTGGCTGAGATTTTATTGGCTTTCAACAGACGCCCGACAGTGCTCCCAAAATGCCCAAACCCTACGATAATGATCTTTTTCTGGCTTACATTGCTGTCGAGGATATTAAAATCATGTTCTCCCTCGGGAAGTTCTTTGATGAATTTTGGAGTGATGATCTTATCGTTAATAATGAGTAAAAACGGGGTGATACACATGGTAATTGCAGTCACAGCCATCATTTGTACATTCAGTTCAGGGCTTAAAAGATAAAGGTCTGAAGCGTAATTAAATAATACAAAAGCAAATTCCCCGACCTGCGAAAGCGCAAAAGCATAAAACAGGCTTTGAGGAGTATCAATTTTGAAAAACTTCCCGATCGCGTATAAAACAAGAAACTTTACCAGTAAAACAGCAATCACGGTACTGAAAATAAAGAGCGGGTCCTGCTGAATAACATTAAAATTCATGGTAGAGCCTACACTTACAAAGAAAACGGCGAGCAGCAAACCTTTAAAAGGATCAATCTGTGCTTCCAGCTCGTGACGGAATTCACTGTTGGCGAGCATTACCCCGGCAAGGAATGCTCCCAAAGCGGGAGATAATCCTATCGCAACCATCAGTTCAGAAACACCGATAACCATGAATAAGGAAGAAGCGGTCAGCAATTCTGTCATTCCAGATTTCGATACATATCTTAAAAAAGGAACAAATACATATCTTCCGAGTAAAATAAGAACCACGACTCCGAAAATTACGGTTCCGGCCTGCAGCCATTGCGGAAGTTTCTGGATTAAAATCTGTATTTCATTGTCATGATGTCTGGCTTTATAATTAGCGATAACAGGCAAAATTGCGATAATCGGGATCACTGCAATATCCTGGAACAGAAGAGTGGAAAATGAAGCTTCTCCGGCGGTTGTCTTCAGGTTGTTTTTCTCCTGCAGGGTCTGCAAAACGATGGCTGTGGAAGAGAGAGCAAAACACATCGCTATGGCAAAAGCTTTATCGATCCGCCATCCTGCACTGATAAAAACCAGAAATAATAAGGAGATGGTAAGCAGCATCTGCGTCAGTCCGAGCCCTACAATTTTTTTCCGCATCTCCCAGAATTTCCGCGGTTCCAACTCGAGTCCTACCAAAAATAAAAGCATGATGACCCCAAATTCACTGGCATGCATAATATCATTAACGTTTTTTCCGGTAAGCCTTAAAACATATGGGCCGATAATGATTCCTCCGGCAATATATCCGATAACGGAACTTAACCCGAATTTCCTTGCCAACGGAACCATAATAATGGCTACGCCCAGGAAAATCAGTGTGTTCATTGCTAAAGATGATTCCATATTTATTGATTCAGGAGTTCCGTAAATTCTTTTTTATGTAAAATGATCTCTTTTTTTGTCAGCTTATTGGCTTCGTAAACGATTTTAATATGTTTGATATTGGCTTTGAAAACATTCAATGAAACAATTAATCCGCTGATAAGTTCGTCGATAGTATACTTATAAGTTCCTGTTTTGCTGAAAGACCTTTCTTTTCCGCCTGTAGTTACCAGGATATAGACTTCTTTTCCTTCCAGTGGATTGTACTCGCCTTCTGTCAGCCAGTTCCGATCAAAAACTTCATCAATCCATAACCTTAACAACGGCGGCATACCAAACCAGATGATGGGAAACTGGAAAATAAAACGGTCATAGCTTGTTAATCGTTTCCGTTCCCGGAATGCGGCGATATGGAAATCCGGATAATCTTCATAAAGGTCACGAAGGGTGAAGTGTTGGTGGCGAACATAAAAATTAATGAGCTCTACATTTGAGTTGGAGTGCTCTAAATAAGGATGCGCAAAAACTACCAATGTCTTCTTCATGAACCTGTTTTTAGTAAATTTATTAAAAATTTAATGAATAAACGATATTTTTTAGAAGGTTTTGTTAATTTTTCAGTATCAAAAATGAAACTTAATGTTAAGATAAATCAAAGAAACAGTCTTATTTTAGAATTTTAAATAAAAAAATCGGCCTTTAAGACCGATTGTATTTTATATTTTAATTACCATCCTCCGGACGCACCGCCGCCGCCGAAACTTCCACCACCGCCGAAGCCTCCAAATCCACCGCCGCCTGAGCTTCCACCTCCGAAACCTCCGCCTCCGAAGCTTCCCGGAAAAGGAAAGAAACCACCTGGGTAATTTCTACGGCCTCTTCTGGTGATAATCACATCGTCGTCGTCATTGTTTCCGCCGCCACCGCCTCTGTTGCTGAATAAAATAACAAGGATAATGAAGATCACAAATGCAATGATTACAATTTTGGATATGCTTCCACCGCCGGATTCTTCATTGGCCAATGGTTTAAATTTCCCTTGTACAGCCTCCATAATAGCGGAAGTCCCACGGTTGATACCTTCATACCAAAGCCCTTGTTTGAAATTGGGAGTAACAATATAATCAAGGATTTGTCCTGCAACAGAAGCTGTTAAATATTGCTCTACAGCTCTTCCCTGTTGGATTGACATGGTTCTGTCTTCAGTTGCAATCAGGAATACAACGCCGTTGTCAACCCCTTTTTTTCCGATTCCCCATTTCTGCCCAAACATCGTTGCCAGAAAATTCACATCCTCACCTTTGGTAGAAGGGATAATAACCACTTCAATTTCTGTTGAGGTAGAATCTGAAAACTTGATAAGCTTTTGGTTGAGATCGTTTTTCTCCTGTTGGGAAAGCAGATTGGCTTCATCATAAACAGGGTATAAAACAGCGGGCTTGTCAGGAACAGTATATTGTGCTGATACAAGACTGTAAAAGCAAAATAAAAGGAATGAAAATACTATTTTAAGAGAACGTAATTTCATCAGAAAGCTGGTTGGGATTTTCTCCCTTTACGGGAAAATATTTTTTAAGTTCAATACCGGTTTCCAGAATTGCACTTTTTAATGCTTTGAAGTAATTTCCTTTGGCAAATTCAGATGTAATATAATCGTGCAGGTGATCCCAAAAGGACTGATATACTTTTTCGTGAATGCCTGCATCTCCAATAATGGTAAGGTATTTCTGTTCAAAATTGACATGAAAAAGCACAGCATTCCTGTCGGCGGTATTATTCATACAAAGCTTTTTGAAAACTTCAAATGCGGTTTCAGCATTATGATTTTCTGTGGTAGAGTCAATATGTACTCTGATCTCGCCTGTAGAATGTTTCTCTGCCGACTGAATAGCTTCCACAAGGGAAGCTATCTGTTGATTTGTCAGGAAATTGCTCATTATTCCGAGAATACTTCAGGAGCTTTATTGGCACCTGCTTCAGCTTTGAAGTAAGGTTTTTCTTTAAAGTTGGTAAAATTGGCCAGAATATTATTCGGGAAAGTTTTGATCGAAGTATTGTAATCCTGAGCGGCTTCGTTATAATAAACAGTTTCTGTTCTGATGCTGTTTTCAATCGCCGTGTATTCTCTCTGGAAGTTGATGTATTGCTGATCTGCCTTTAAATTAGGATAAGATTCCACAACAGCCATTAATCTGCTTAACGCACCGGATAATTCTCCCTGTGCAGCCTGGAATTTAGCAAGATCTGCTTCCGTCATATTCGTAGGGTCAATATTGATTGATGTAGCTTTGGAACGGGCTTCAACTACTTTAGTCAATGTTTCCTGCTCAAATTTCGAATAAGATTTAACCGTTCTTTCCAGGTTAGGAATCAGATTGGCTCTTTTCTGGTAAACAGTTTCTATATTGGACCATTTGGTATTAACGGTTTGCTCTTTGGTAACGAATTTATTATACCCGCTTTTTCCCCAGAAGAATAATACAGCAACAATGATAAGAAGAACAATGCCGATGGTTCCGGCACTCAGACAACCTTTATTTCTCATAGTTTATTTTTTTTAATTTTTTGTGCTAATCAAATATACAAATTATGTACTAATTTTGTAAAAAATTATTTAAATGACAACAATTGTGGTGGCAATGGGAGAGAAAAACGAAATTGGATTCAACAACCAGTTGCTTTGGCATCTTCCGAAAGATTTAAAACATTTTAAAGATATTACCTCCGGACATCCGGTGATCATGGGCAGAAAAACATACGAAAGCATCGGAAAACCTCTTCCCAACCGTACCAATATTGTTGTTTCCAGAAAAAAAGACTGGTTTGAAGAAGGTATTTTAATTGTAGGAAGCATTAAGGAAGCTGTAAAATTTGCTAAAAAAATTGATGAAGATGTTTTTATTATAGGTGGCGGAAATATCTATGAGCAAACTATGGATGTGGTAGATAAGCTGGAAGTAACTTTAGTAAAAGCGGATCTTGAAGCCGATACTTTCTTTCCCAAGATTGACAGCAAGATCTGGAAAAAAACAGAAGAGGTCTGTCATGAAAAAGATGAAAAAAATTCTTATGATTTCTGTTTCCAGACTTTTGAAAGAATTAAGGCTGAGTAGTTGTGAAAATTCTGACTTGTAACTTCTAGCTTCTAACCTCTAAATTCTTTATCTTTGCACTTCTAAATTTTAATAATGAATAAGTATATAAAAATTGTAATTGCGGCACTTCTGATCATCACCGGACTTTGGATGATGATTTTTACAAGAAACCTGGGCTGGGGAATCGTGGTTTTCCTTCTTGCATCACTGCCTATTTTACTGTTCTTTAAAAATGAATATATTCTTCTGGCATTCTGGCAACTGAGAAAACAGAATATGGAAAAGGCTGCGTCACACCTTGCCGGAATCACCAGTTATCAGAGTCAGCTTCATAAATCACAGTACGGATATTTCCATTATCTGCAAGGTTTAACCCTGGCTCAGGAACATCCTACAAAAGTAGAACCTTTGATGAGAAAAGCACTGGAATACGGATTGAATATGAAGCATGACCGTGCAATGGCCACTTTGAATCTTGCTGCTGCAGCAATTTCCAAAGGCAGAAAACAGGAAGGGCAGAAACTCCTTGAAGAAGCAAAAAGATTAGACAGCGCAGGAATGATGACCGATCAGATCAAAATGATGAAAGACCAGCTGAAGATGCCAACAATGCAAAAGCATATGCATAATCCTAATATGAGGCAGAGAGGTAAATTCTAAATAAAAAATGGTAACTATATACTATTTTACCCTCATCAATTTTTTATTAACGCAAGGCTTTTAAAATCCGACTGCTATATTTTAAGAAAAGCAAAGAAAGCAGCAAAGCTGCTATGAAGTATTCTTTTTTAATCTATTTTAATAGATTAAAAACTTTGCTCATCTTAGATAAGTCCGACTCATCATTTTCTTTGCGATAAAAACCGATCAGAGGCAAGAAAAATAAGTGTAGATTGCTAAAAAAATAAAAGGCTGAAAAATTTTTTCAGCCTTTTTTATGAGTTTATATTATTCCTTGATAATTTTTATAGTCTTCGAAGATCCGGTTTTATCAGTAACCTTAATTACATAGTTACCCGAAGATACATCTGACAGGTCCAGGGAAACTTCTTTATGATCAGATTTCTTTGACATCATTTTCAATCCCATAAGGTTATATACTTCCACCAGAGTAATATTTTGATTACCGGAAATTGTTAGCGTATTTTTTACAGGATTCGGATAATATTTCAGAGAATTATTCCCTTCGATTTCAACAGTGCTGAGGTTTTGAAAATATAATTTGATATTGGTTCTGTTGGCTGTGGCAGTCATTGCTCTGGTTTCATTCCATGCATTGGAAATACTGCTGTAATAAGAAGCTTTTCCGGTTGCTGTTGTATAGGAATACCTTGGAGGTGAGAGGGTATAGTTTCCGGAAGCATGTACGACCAGTACCATTAAATTTTTAGTGGAATCATTATAATCAAAAGGAGCAGTAAGCTGAATATTTTGCCAACCCAATACATTGTTATCTACATTTCCTGAGTACACTAAAGTATAACCGGTTAAGCTTGCCGGAGTTGAAATAGCGGTCTGGTCAGTCATTTTCATATAAATGGAAACATTGCCCGTTGTCGTAGCATAGGCGTTGGCATTGATATTCCATCCGACGGACCCGATAATTCCGGTAATTCCTATATCGGAGCTGTCATAAATCGTTTCGCTGGCTCCATGTTCAAATAATCTTGTAATGGGAGAATAATACCAGTCACTGGTTCCGGTTCCGATAATGATTTCCTGTTGAGCATTGGTTCGGATAAAACCTGAAATGCTAATAAGTAAAACGTAAAAAAAAGTAGATTTCTTCATGATTTATTAATTTTATTAATGTAAATATAATAATTTGTTAATAAAATTAATAATTTGCTGTCGATGTCTACATTTCGGAAGAATGGTCGTGACCGTAAAATTTTGGAATCTGCCAATGAAATTTTACCGCGAAAGTTCTGATGGCAACGATTAATAAGATCGTGAATATCTGAATAAAGGTATAGGAAAGCGGGGTATATTCTGTCATTAATAGAAAAGCCGCTCCACCGACAATACAGGCGGTAGCATAAATTTCTTTCCTGAAAATCAAAGGGATTCTGTTAAGCAGAATATCTCTTATAATTCCTCCGAAACAACCTGTAATAGTACCTAAGCCAATACATATCAACGGGTGGATATCTGCATTCAGCCCTTTCTGAACCCCGATAATTGTAAATAATCCCAATCCGAAGCTATCAAAGATAAACAGAGTTACTTTAAAGTTTTTTTCCAGCGATTTGAATATCATCGAAAAAATGCTTGTAATCAGAATAACGGCACAGGTTAATAAATCATGCATCCAGAAAACGGGGATATCCAGCAATAAATCCCGGACAGTTCCGCCGCCTACTGAGGTCACGAACGCAATAATCAGAACTCCGAAGGGATCCAGACGTTTCTGCATGGCAGCAAAGCTTCCCGACATGGAGAAGGAAACGGTTCCAAGGACTTCTATGGCAAAATTGAACTGTTCGTGCATATATGATTATGAGTATAAGTATAAGTAATGGGTAATTAAAATCCATAATCTCTATTAATTACCCATTACTTATTATTTATTTTTCCACTCTCACCGAATCCGGAACTAAAAGTTCATATTCTCCGCCATGATTGATGATTTCTCTTACAATACTGCTGCTGATGAACGATTTCCCGGAAGAGGTTAACAGGAATACGGTTTCTAATTTTTTGTGAGCCAGGGTTCTGTTGGTATGGGCGATGGCTTTTTCAAATTCAAAATCAGCTGGATTTCTTAACCCGCGGATGATGAACTGCGCATTTTTTTCAAAACAGTAATCAACGGTGAGGCCTTCAAAGTAATCAACTTCTACATTGGGAAATTCAGCAACGGAATTCTGAATAAATTCCATTCTTTTTTCCAGCGGAAACATATATTTTTTCTGGGAATTCTGCCCGATAGCGATGATCAGTTTATCAAAAAGCGGAGCCGCTCTTTCTATAATATCGTAGTGTCCTAACGTGATAGGATCAAATGATCCCGGGAAAACAGCTATTTTCATACTTACTTCGATTTTTTCGCTAAGGCTTTTTCAACTTCATTTCCGCAAAGGTCTGTAATGGAAATTCCATAATGCCTTGCCTGTTGGGGAAGAATACTTGCAGGTGAGAATCCCGGGTTGGTATTCATTTCCAGCATATAGGGGATGCCGTCCATTAAAATAAATTCACTGCGCGAAAAACCGCTCATTCCTAAAGAATCATAAGCCTTTTTAGCAATTTCTTCCACTCTTTTTGTGGTTTCAGCGTCAATTCTTGCAGGAGTGATCTCTTCCGAAGCCCCTTCATATTTAGCTTCATAGTCGAAGAATTCATTTTGGGGAACAATTTCGGTGATTCCCAAAACGATGGTTTCTCCTTTAAAATCAATCACTCCCACAGAAACTTCCATTCCGTCTAAGAAGCTTTCAATTAAAATTTCATGGTCTTCTTTGAAAGCCACTTCGGTTGCAGGGATTAATTCTGCTTTATCCTTTACTTTTGAAATTCCAAGTGAAGATCCGGACTGATTGGGTTTTACAAAAACCGGAAGCCCCAGATTCTCTATAATTTCATCAACATTGATGTTTTCTCCTTTTCTCAGGTAAACACTCTTTGCAGAAGGAATTCCATATTTTGACAGTACAGCCAGTGTATCTTTTTTATTAAATGTCAAAGCACTCTGGTAAAAATCACATCCTGTATAGGTTTGCCCTATGGCATCCCAATAGGCCTGTAAAATACCGTTTTCACCGGGGGTTCCGTGGATAATATTGAAGCATACATCAAATTTTAACTGCTCGTTGTTATCTGAAGTTACTGAAAAATCTCCTTTGTTGATCCCGTGCTTTTTATCGTTTTCATCTAAAAAGTACCATTCGTCTTTAAGGATAACTACTTTATATACATTATAGAGATCTCTGTCTAAAGAATCATAAATTAATTGACCGCTTTTTAATGAGACCACATATTCATCAGAATAGCCTCCCATCACTACGGCAACACTTTTTTTGCTCATAACCATATAGTATCAATTAAGGCAAATTTAATGAAATTATGTATTGTAAGATGGTAATTTCATAAATTTTGAGATCAAAAATGAATTGTGTTAAATAAAAAGCACATTCTAAAATTATTAGCTATATTTGCCGTTATAATTAAAGTATTTTTAAGTATGCTTAAATCACTTTTCAATTGGAAAGTTTTACTGAACTTGTTAGTAGCCATCGGGGTTTTTGTGGGGTTGGTGTGGCTAACGTTTCGTTGGTTAGAGTATCATACCAATCATGGTCAGGAAATACCCGTTCCCAATGTAGTTAATAAATCCGTACAGGAAGCTGTCAGAATATTAGAAGACAATGGTCTTGAATATGAAGTGGACAGTTCTAAATATGATCCTAAATTCAGACCTTTTCAGGTTCTTCAGATGTCTCCGCATTCAGGTTCGCGTGTGAAGGATGGCAGAGCTATCCGTTTAAGAGTGAATCCAAGAAGCTGGGCTCCTGTTGCTGTGCCTGATGTTATTAATAAATATTCAGGATTAGGTTTCCAGAGACTGGATCAGGTGGGCTTAAAAGTAGGTGATACGATATTTGAACCTAGTATCCAGAAAGATGCGATTCTCAGAGTGTTATATAAAGGAAATCCGGTAAAACCCGGAGGATTGCTTCCAAGATTCTCAACCATTGATGTGGTAGTAGGATCCGGGCCGATGAGAAATATCTCAATTCCTAATGTTGTAGGATATACGGTAAAAGATGCTAGAGCTATCATTGCGAGAAGCATGTTTGAAGTAGGATTGGTAGAACACGAGGATGGTAGCCAGGATGAATCTGATATTATCTATTATCAGGATCCTGCTGCAGGAGATGTAAGAGATCAGGGAATGCAGATGGATCTTTGGGCAAGTAAAAAAACTCCGGCGGAATTGCGTTCTAAAATAGATCAGCTGAACTCCATATACCGTATGAAGGTAGATACATCACTGCCTCCGGTACATTATGAGGAAGTGCCTATTCATCAGGAACCTGTTTATGAACCGGTGCCGGCGCCTAAAAAAGAGCTTCCGAAACCGGAACCCGTGAAAACAGAAGCGCCTAAAACAACGGCTACAAAACCTGCTGTATCAACAACAACGCCTAAAACAACCGATACAAAACCCAAAACTTCTGCCAGTACTCCGGCTAATAATAGTGCGGGTACCGGTAAATCAACGACTAACAATGCAGCGCAACAGCCTGCCCAAAAGCCGAAAGCTAAAAAGGTTGTAGTAGAATAACAACGGTTTATAATAAAAAATACAGGCTTCAACTTCATTATGTTGAGGCCTTTTGTGTAAAAGATAAAGATCATGACAGAAGATAACGAAGATTTTTTAGATGAAGAATTAACAGATCTCAACAGTATTGATATTGATGAGGAAAATAAAGGATTGTATGAGCATCTTAATCTCACCGTTGATCCCAAACAGGAACCTTTAAGAATTGATAAATTCCTGTTGATATACCGCCAGAATTCCTCGAGAAATAAAATCTCCCAGACCTGCAGGGCAGGAAACGTCATTGTAAACGGCAATCCTGTTAAGCAAAACTACAGGGTAAAGCCGGGTGACGAGATTTCGGTACTGCTTGCCCATCCGCCGAGAGAAAACGTAATCATTCCGCAGGATATTCCTATTAATATCGTTTATGAAGATGATGATCTGGTGGTGGTAGATAAAGAACCAGGAATGGTAGTGCACCCGGGGTTCGGGAACTGGGACGGTACTTTGGTGAATGCTCTGGCATTTCATTTTGAGAAAAACGGAGCTAAATCTGATCTGGACAGAGTAGGGCTTGTTCACAGGATAGATAAAGATACCTCAGGTTTATTGGTGATTGCCAAGAATGAATATGCATTAAGCTTCCTGGCGAAACAGTTTTTTGAAAGAAAGACCAAGAGATTATACTGGGCTTTTGTCTGGGGAAATGTGCAGGATGATGAAGGAACAATAAGAGGCCATATCGGAAGGCATCCGAAAAACAGAATGCAGATGTTTGTTTATGAAGACGGAAGCCAGGGTAAGCATGCTGTAACCCATTATAAAGTTCTGGAAAGATTTAAATACATGACCTGGGTGGAATGTAAGCTGGAAACAGGACGAACCCACCAGATCAGGGCGCATTTTAAGCATATAGGGCATACCTTGTTTAATGATGAGAGATATGAGGGACACACGCCTCTGAGAGGTGTTAATCTGCCAAAATATAAGCAGTTTATAAAGAATGTTTTTGAGATTTTACCCAGACATGCGCTCCATGCTCACACTTTAGGATTTATACATCCGACGACAAAGAAGGAATTGTATTTTGAGAGCCCAATGCCTCAAGATATGGCGGATGCTGTAAAAAAATGGAGAAATTATTTGGAAAACTAAAAATATATTGAGAATTTTTTTATATTTGTTGAATTGAAATCAAGATTTGTTATGAGAAAACTATATGCTATCGTGTGTTTGGCTCTTTTGTCAAATGCATATAAAGCACAAGAAACATTACCATACTATCAACAATATCTTTTGGATGGTGAGTTCCTGTTCAACCCTGCACAATACGGTAAAACAGACTATGTTCAGCTCAACCTTAATTACCAACAACAATTTTCAAAATTTAGCGAGTCCCCGAATGTACAATCTGTAGGGATCAATGCTAATATTTTTGACAGAGTGGGTGCCGGGATATCAGTTTTTAGAGACAGTAATGGCCCTATTTCAGCGGGAGGTATTACAGCAGGTGCTTCATATTTTATTCCACTTAGTAGCGAAGGCGAGAGAAAAGATCAGTTCTCTTTCGGTACAAGTGTTAGTTTTTACAACATGAATTTTGATTATTCAAAAATCAATACTGAAGATGGGTATGACCCATTGTTACAAGGTAATGAAAGTAATATTTTCATGGCTTATGCAAACTTCGGTTTAGCGGCAACATTCAAAAATATCTTTGCGGGAGTTTCTGTTAATGATATCGCTTTAACAAACGATGAATCAATCGTTAACGGGCGTGAGCCTTCGCCAATCAAATTCTTCCTTAATTTAGGTTATGACTGGCATTTTGCAGATAATATGTATGTAACACCATCTGCATTAATCAACCTGAATACCAACTCAACGAGAACTATTGATTATAACTTAATCGCAACGTTCTTTAATGATATCAATTCATTCTCCTTCGGGGTAAACTATAGATCTGTTCAAAACAGATTTGATAACCAGCAATTGAGTATTTCTCCAATCGTTAAAGTAAGATTTAACAAATTTATGATTGGTGCTACTTACAACCTTGGATTATCTGATATCCAGGAATATGGTGGAAACAGCTTCATGATCGGATTAGGTTATAACTTTGATAACTTCATTAATCATAGAGGATATAGATACTAATTAATTTAATTTAAATAAATTTGAGCTCTGATTTTTTCAGGGCTTTTTTTATGATTTATATTCACATTCCTTTCTGTAAACAAAAGTGCAGCTATTGCAATTTTCATTTCTCAACATCTTTACAGTTTAAAGATGATATGCTGGCTGCTATGAAAAAAGAAATCTTTCTGAGAAAAGATGAATTACAGGATAAAAAATTGCAGTCCCTTTATTTTGGAGGCGGTACCCCGTCTATACTTTCTGCCGGTGAGATCAATTCGTTAATCGATGAGGTCTTGAAATATTTCAGCTTTGAGAATGATATAGAAATTACACTGGAAGCCAATCCGGATGACCTTGATAAAAACTTCCTGAAAGGCCTTTCTGAATCCTATATTAACCGCTTATCCATTGGAACACAGAGCTTTTTTGAAGAAGACCTTAAACTAATGAATCGGGCCCACACTGCATCGGAAGCAGAAGGTTCCATTAAAAGAGCACAGGATTTCGGATTTGAGAATTTAAGTATTGACCTTATTTACGGCTCGCCTACTTCCAACTTTGAAATATGGAAAGAGAATCTGAATAAAACCATAGCACTGGAAGTTCCTCATATTTCTTCCTATGCTTTGACCGTTGAACCTAAAACAGCTTTGGAAAACTGGATTGCAAAAGGAAAAGTTTCAACCCCGAAAGAAGAAGAACAGAATAAAGAATTCTATTATCTGTCAGACTTTTTGAAAGACAACGATTTTGAGCACTATGAAGTGTCAAACTTTGCCAAGCCGGGATTTTATTCAAGGCATAATTCAGCGTATTGGAAATATAAGGAATACCTGGGAATCGGTCCGTCTGCTCATTCTTACAACGGACATGATATCAGAAGCTGGAACGTTGCGAATAACCAGCAATACATTAAAAAACTCAATTCAGCCATTTTAGCAAAAGAAACGGAGATCCTTTCACAGGGAGACCAGTTCAACGAAATGATCATGATCGGATTAAGAACGATCTGGGGTGTAGATCTGGAAAGTTTAAACAGCAAATTTTCTGCTGAAATTCTTGAAGCATTTCAAAAAGAAATACAACCGAAAATAAAAGAAGGCATTCTGATTATTGAAAACAATCATCTTAAAATTCCCGAAAAACATTGGTTTATGGCGGATGGAATTGCTTCGGATTTATTTCTGGTGTAAGTTTTATTAATGTATATTTGATTCCATACTTTTAATTAAAAACAATAACTATGAAGAAAAAATTATTCTTATTTTTTCTATGTGTCAGTGCTTTGCACCTTGCCCAAAAACCAATTTTTACCAAAGCGAAAGTGAATGCGGTTAATATTTACAGAAACTCCGCTGAGTTACAGAATTCAGTGGCTTTTTCTTTACCTGCAGGATCATCTGAAGTAGTGATCACCAACATCTCCGATGAAATTGAGGAAAGATCAATACAATTAAGTGTCAATAATAAAAATGTGACCATTCTGTCTTCACAATATACAGATAATTATACTTCCGAATATGATATGGATAAAACCAATCCGCGCATTAAAAAAGTAACGGACAGTATCAGCATTGTGGAAGAACTTCTTCAGAAATCAAATATAGAACTCGAAGCGAATAACAAAACTCTGGAACTTTTAGATAAAAACCAGACTGTTCTGGTAGGAAGTAACACATCAAATGTCGCCCAACTGATGCAACTGACGGAATATTATAAAAATAAGAGAGTTGAGATCAGTACCGCCTTATCTGCTATCAATAAAAAGAACATTGATCTTCAGAAAAAATTATCCCGTTTGAAAAGCAGCCTGAAGATTAATTCTGAAATGGAAGAAGCATCGTCAGATGGTGTTCTGATCTTAAAAATAATGAGCAGTGCAGCTACTGCTGTAAAGATGGATCTTAATTACCTGGCTGATAACGTGTCATGGCAGCCTTTTTACGAGATACGCGGGAATAAGCTTTCAGAACCTTTGGATGTAATGTTTAAAGCTAAAGTAAGGCAGGATACAGGCTTAGACTGGAAAGGAGTGAAGCTCTCCCTCATCAACGGCCAGTCTAGCCATAACAATACAGAGCCTGTTTTGCGTCCATGGTTTTTAGATTCCTATAAAATGGAAGAGAGAGCTAGAACAGCATCACAGGGATATAGCAGAAATAGTGATACCATTGGAACACAGGAAATTCAGGAAGTGGTAGTAACGGCTATGAGTTTTAAAACTGTTGAAAATCAGTTTAATATCAGCTTTGAAGTTGATGTGCCGTATGATATCCTTTCAAATAATCAGGATCATTTTATTAATCTTAATCAAATTAAAATTCCTGCAGATTATAAATATTTTACAGCACCAAAACAGAAGAATGACGCCTTTTTGATAGCCACAATAAAAAATTTTAATCAGTATAATTTAATCTCAGCTCCGGCCAATATCATTTTTGAAAACATGTACATCGGTGAAACTTCTATTAATCCCAATCAGACTTCCGATGAACTGAATATCACTCTTGGAAATGATAAAAAGATCAATGTACGAAAAGAGGTCGTGGATGATAAAGCAAATGTGAAATTTTTCTCATCATATCAGGAAAAGACATTTACATATGACATCGTTGTTCGCAATAACAAGAAAGATATGATAAATATAGAAATCAAAGATCAGTTCCCATTAAGTAAAGATGAAGCCGTTAAAATAGAATTGCTGCAAAGCGACCGTGCAGAGGTAGATAAAGAAAAAGGCTTTTTGCTGTGGAATGTAAAAATTTCGCCATCTGAAACCAAAAAATTCAGAGTAAGTTATAAAGTGAGGTATCCGAAGGATTATTCAATCAGTAATCTTAATTAACATATCATTCTATTCACTATTTTTGTATAAAATTTCAGTTCATTTTGAAAACTAAAAAACAAGATTATTCGCATCTTTCCTCAAAACAGCCTATCGGAATTTTTGATAGTGGAGTGGGAGGCTTAACGGTTGCCAAGGAAATTAAAAGACTTCTTCCCAATGAAGATTTAATTTATTTCGGGGATACAAAACACCTTCCGTATGGTGAGAAATCCAGAGAAGCGATTATAGAATATTCTACAAAAATTACCAATTTTCTGTTAAAGCAGAATTGTAAAGCAATTGTGATTGCCTGTAATACGGCAACAGCCAATGCTTTGAATGAAGTAATGGAATCGGTAGCCGGAAAAGTTCCGGTAATTGATGTAATTAATCCCGTTGCTGAAAAAGTTTCGTATGAAATTCACAATAATGTCGGTGTTATTGCTACCAAAGCTACGGTGAACTCAGGATTGTATAAAAAGAGTATCAGAAAGCATAATAAATGGATTAAAGTTGACGAACTTGCTACTCCTTTATTGGTTCCTGCCATTGAAGAAGGGTTTAAAAACCATCCGATTACCCATGCGATTATTTACAATTATTTAAGCAACAGTAAATTAAAAAATATTGAAACGCTGATTTTAGGATGTACCCATTATCCGCTTCTGATTGATGAAATCAAGCAATACTATGGAAACCGCGTTCGGGTGATCGATTCTCCTAATATTGTAGCAAATCACCTGAAGATCATCCTCGATAAATACAACTTGCTGAATGAGCAGAACCCAAAACCGAATTATCATTTCTATCTTTCGGATCTGACCAAAAATTTCGAGAAAATCTCTAAAAAGTTCTTTGGTAAAACCATTGATTTAGAATTAAAAGTATTATAAAATAAAAGGTGTTTCAAAATGAAGCACCTTTTTAATAAATTGATCACTTGATTCTTTACATTTCAAGGATAACTTTTTCAGATTCTAATCTTCTTTTCGGTGTTACAACAGGATGATTGCTGTCATTCTCAGCTCTCTCGCCAATAACAACGGCAAACAGACTCTTATAGGCTTCATTCTTTAAGATTTCGTCATATTTATCCGTTTCTATTCCTTCCATTGGCGTAGAATCAATCCCCATAACCGCACAGGCCGAAAGCAAAACACCCAATGACAGGTAAACCTGGTGCTCCAACCATGATTTTATGGCTTCCTTACCTTTGGGCTTCACCATTGTTCTGTAATAATTTACGGAACCTTCAGGCAGGTTTTCTTCAATCTGCCGCTCAAAATCTTCGGGATTTCTGATCACCTGGAAAACAATCAGCTGGCTGCTGTCCAGAACTTTTTCTTTGTTGAAATAAGATGCCTTTGCCAATTGTTCCTTAGTTTCAGAATCATTCACAAAAACAAAATTCCAGGGCTGGCTGTTGATGGATGACGGGCTCAGATTCAGGATTTCTTTCAGCTGACTGATTTGAGCATCGCTTACTGTTCCTTGAGGATTATACTTTTTAACCGTATACCTCGTTTTCATTTTTTCTAAAAAGTCCATAATTTTATACTATCATTTTTATAGTTACAAAATTAATTTAAGTTTATTAACTTTGCAATAACGGTCTAAAATGATAGTATAATAAAATGTATACAGTAGATAATAAAAAATATCCTTGTTGCACCAGTGTAACGATGAGGTTTATAGGCGGGAAATGGAAAGCGGTAATTTTATTCCATTTAATTGACGGAGCCAAAAGATATAACGAATTGCGGAAACTTATTCCTACAATTACAGAAAGAACATTAAGCCTTCAGCTCAAACAGTTGGAGGAAGATCATATTATTGACAGGAAAGTTTTTACGGAAAAACCACCGTTAATGGTAGAATATGCTTTAACAGACTTTGGAAAAACCCTGCTTCCCGTTTTAAATGAAATTACAAAATGGGGCGAGGAAGCTGTAGAAAACTCAGAAAAAATAATCAGGAATTAAAGTTCCTGATTACTGATTTCTTCTTTATTCGGTTCAAAAAAACTGAAACTCACGTTTCCGTATTTTCTGGTGTCCTTAAGATTCGGATGATCAAATTTTAAACGGCTCTGATGCTCAACGATAAAAATTCCGTTTTCTTTAAGATACTTGTTGTTTAAAACCAGAGAAAGCATCTCGTAGTATTTTTTTTCTTCAGTTTCAAAAGGAGCATCAGCAAAAACAATTTCAAAAGCTTTTCTGTTCCTGAATTTTTTCAGCCAGTCGAAAACATCGCCCCGCTGAACATTTACCTGTAAAGAGATATCCAGTTCGGAAGCCGTAGAATTAAGAAAGCTGGTATGCTTCGGATTCATTTCAACGGATGTTACATCCTTACATCCTCTTGATGCAAATTCAAAACTTATAGACCCAATTCCTGCAAACAGGTCAAGTACAGAGATCGACTGCATATCATAGGTGTTCTCCAGAATGCTGAACAAAGCTTCTTTCGCAAAATCCGTAGTCGGCCTTACATCAAAATTTTTCGGAGCTGCTATTTTCTTGGCTTTCCACTTGCCTGAGATTATTCTGTACATATTGTTATTAGAGTTTAGGTAATAGATTAGGTGGCAGGTGTTGAAGTGTGGGTTCTATCCCTATTACCTGCGGTCTGCAATCTAATTGAGGATGAAATTCTTATTCGGAATGTTATCAAACACAATCTTCATGTTTTTGACAAATTTTTGCAGTTCCGAAATGAAGGTCTCATTTTCTGTAGTCTCACCATATGCAAAAAAGTGAGTCTCGTTAATTCCGAAACCTATCTTTTTCAATGTAAACATGATGAAATAAAGAAAATCTACTTCAGAATTGACATCCAGATTATTATATAAAATGATATTTTTATTGTCAATGGCAAAAAATTCACATTGATTGTGATAAAGATTGATATGAATTTCTTTGTTGCTTTTATTATTGATAGAGTTCAAAAACTTCTCTCCCGAAAAATTAAAATGAACGGGAATCGCCAGTTCTTTTATTTTTTTGTAAAAATTTTTCGGAAAAGTATAATAAAACTGAACTTTGAATTTCTTGTTCACGGAAAGCATCAGCTCTTCATTTTCTTTATCAACAGGTGCATTGAAAGCAATTAAATCAAAACCGGCCTCATGTTCTGAAAATCTTTCAGGCATCAGGGTAAAATGATTCAAGGCTGAGATCACGGAAATTTCATCAAATCTCTGTTTGATCAAAACTTCATCCAGCTTTTGAATAATGAGGTCTTTAGGTGATTCTTCGTTCACGAAATACGATTTTTCCTCCACAATGCTTTTGTTTTTAGCAATCTGGTAGATCAATCCGTCTTTGGTAAAAAGTAAATTAAGTACGTTCATATTACAATTGATGCAAATTTAGTGAAATTCTACCATAACCGCACCTGATTGATGGTGAAGTATTTCCTTATTATAAAAATCAAGATGGGTTTGGCTTTCCAAAGTATCCCATACCAATCTCTGAAGGACTCCGTCACCAATGCCGTGTACGATTTCAAGCCTTTTGAGGTGGTTTTTCCTACAGAATGCCAATACCTCCAGCAATTTTTCCTTTTGAATGAAAAGCCTTTCAAAACTGTCATAATCATTGGGATTTTTAACAAGGTTATGAAAATGTAAATCCAAGACAAGAGGGTTTTTCTGATGGCTTTTGGAAATTGTTTTTTGGGGTTCCGCTTTTTTTACCACTTTCATATTTTCATATAAAGAGGCGTTTTTAGGAACCAGTTTTTCTTTTGGATATTGATAGGTAAATCCATATTCATCCTTAAAAACCACAATATTTCCGTTCACGGAAGTTATTGTTCCGCTTAAATCTTCATCTACCACCGAAACCTGATCACCAATCTTCATTTTTTTTTAGGATAACTTTTATCAATTGAACGAAACAAAATGGATTGAAAATTTTAAATTGTTCCGAATTTATTGTTGCAAATTTAAGGTTATTTCGGACCGAGTTCAATAATCTCCAGGTCTTTTATTTCTTCACCATCAATCACAAAGCGCATCATTGTACGCATTTTGTGCCATCCCTGCTTTCCGCAGGCACCGGGATTCAGGTGTAGCAGATTGTTTTTCTCATCAAACATTGCTTTCAGAATATGGGAATGCCCTGAAATAAATACTTTCGGAGCTTTTTCAGAAATTTCTTTTTTAGCCAGAGGAGTATATTTTCCAGGATAGCCACCGATATGAATCATTAACACCTCGAGGTTCTCACAGAAAAAACGGCTTACTTCAGGAAATTCAGAACGGATTTTTGCATTGTCAATGTTTCCATAAACCCCTTTCAACGGTTTAATTTTTTCAAGCTGCTCAATGATTTCAAAACTTCCGAAATCTCCACAGTGCCAAATTTCATCGGCCTGTCGTGCATATTCTAAAATCCGGTCATCGATATAAGAATGAGAATCGGAAAGAAGGAGGATTCTGGTCATTATCTAAACGTTCTTTCAGTAATGTTCTCATCATATTTTTCCTTGAAAATGGCAACACGCTCAGGATTAAGTTCGCCTTCGCTATTGATTACCCTTTCCTTAAGAAGCCATTTGATCAGTTTCTCCATTCCTTTTTTGGAATTCATAAAATTTAAAATTTTCGTGAAATCCCTTGATTCTACTTTAGTTTTTTCAGTCAGGAAATTCAGGATGTAATAGTCATCATCACCATATTTGGGTGATTCATTATCCATATACCGGTAGAGCAGGATTTCTTCATCATCCTTCATCGTGAAAAATGAATATTGCCCTACGCTGATTTTTTCTGCTTTTAAAATCTGCTTTCCGTCAAGAAGTACTTTATCGTCCTTGATAGCTACGTCCTGAGAGAAATATAAATTGAAACTCAATAAGAATAAAAAGAAGGGGAGCAGTTTTTTTGAAGTCATTTTCCAGTGATTAAAATAAAGTTCAAATTTACTTAATAATACTGAATTGATTAACTTTGAGAAAATTTAAAATAATGAAGCAGAAACTTTCTTTTTTCATTTTTCTTTTAGTAGCTGGATTGTTCACAGCGCAGGTTGAAGAGAAAAAACTGGATGAGCTGATCCAGAATACTTTAAAAACTTTTGATGTTCCGGGAATGTCCGTGGGAATTATTAAAGACGGAAAACTCATTTATTCAAAAGGATTCGGGGTACGTTCTTTAACGACAAAACAGCCGATGGATGACAATACACTTGTGGGGATTGCTTCCAATTCAAAAGGATTCACCTGTACGGCTCTCGCAATTTTAGCAGATGAGGGAAAACTGAACTGGGATGATAAAGTTTCTAAATACATTCCTGAATTCCAGATGTATGATCCGTATGTTTCCCAGAATGTAACGATCAAAGATTTAGTGACTCACAGAGCCGGATTAGGACTGGGACAGGGAGATTTAATGTTTTTTCCTGAAGGCGGAAGCTTAACGGTGAATGATATTGTGCATAATGTAAGGTATCTTAAACCTGAAAATCCTTTCAGAACGACTTTAGATTATAACAATATCATGTTTATCGTTGCCGGAGAAGTTATTCACAGGGTTTCGGGATTAAACTGGGCAGAATTTATCGAACAAAGAATTATGAAGCCGGTAGGAATGACATCAAGTTTCGGAAGCTACAACAGGGCAAAAGCCGTAGCAAATAAGATTGATGCCCATGCTCCGGTTGACGGAAAAGCAATTGCTGTTCCGCATGACTGGAATGAAACCGGTAATGCTGCAGGAGGAATTCTGAGCAATATCAAAGACATGACCACCTGGGCTGAGTGCTTATTGAATAATTTTACAACAAAAGACGGGAAAAAAGTGGTTTCCGATAAGCAGATCCAACAGCTCTGGAGTTTACAGATCCCAAGTGGTGTGGCTTCAAAAAATCCTTATGATACAAGTTTTTACGGATATGGAATGGGCTGGTTTTTAAGTGACGTTAAAGGGCATAAACAGATACAGCATACAGGTGGACTGATCGGAACAGTAACCCAATTTACCCTGATTCCGGATCTGAAGCTTGGAATTGTAGTTCTGACAAATCAACAGTCAGGCGCAGCCTTCAATACCATTACCAATACGGTGAAAGATTCTTATTTAGGAGTTGCAGACAGAAACTGGCTGAAAACTTACGGCGACAGAATGAAAAAGCAGGAAGAAACTTTCGATAAACAAAAGAAAGATGCTTTTGCAAAATCCGCTGCTTTCAGAAAAGAAAAAAATCTTCAGGCAAAACCGGAACAATTTGTAGGAACATACAATGACCAGTGGTTTGGTGATGTTGACATTGCCCAACAGGGAAATACATACAGAATCTCATGTAAAAACTCGCCAAGGCTGAAAGGTGAATTATTACCTTTTTCAAATAATTCTTTCATCATCAAATGGGATGACAGAAGTTACGATGCCGATGCCTACATTATTTTTGATTATGATGAAATGGGAAAAGCACAGTCTGCAAGTTTGAAACCGATTTCTGATGTTACGGATTTCAGTTTTGATTTTGATGATCTGGATTTGAAGAGGAAGTAGTTTTGTTGAAAGACTGAATCGTAAAATCGCAGAATTGTAAAATTGTAAAAATGATTTTTACGGATATAATTAAAGAAACGGGCTTTAGCCCGTTTTTTTGTTGTGGAGAAATGGTTTTGTAAGAGTGATTTCAGAAAAGGTGATTTTTTTTATTAATATGAATGGGTTTGCCCTTTTTTGTCATATTTAAGGATATGTATTATAAATGATCAATAGGAACGGGCTTAGCCTGTTTTCTCTTTTGCATTCCTGATTATTGGCTTTAGCCGAAACTTATTTTCTCCTTTGGGATTGTAAAATTGTTATTGTGTGTGTTTAAACCACCCCGTCAAAAATTCGGGAGAATTTTTGCCACCCCTCCGGAGGAGGGGAATTTTATTGTGGATATTTTATTTTAATACTTTCAAATCGTTTTCTGCCTGTATGATTTCGAGGTTCAGATGTTGTTTTTCGAAGAATCTTTTTAATGCAGTCAAACGTTTCCGGTTGTCATATCTGATGCTTGAATTTAATTTTTGCTGGCAAAGCGAACAGGCTCTGGCAAAATGAAAGTCGGTTTCTGTAAGAGAGTTGGTGCCGTTCATCACACAGTTGGCATTCAGACAATGATTGATACCGAACATATGCCCGATTTCATGTGAACTGATTTTAATTAATCTTTCCAGGCTTTGATTGAAATTAGATTCCGTTAAATATCCGTTGGAAAACCTGTACATTGAAGTTACACCAACACCGGCCTGATAAGAGGCCAGACCAAAAACAAAATTCCATTCAGGTTTGGGAAATAAATCTCTTTCTGTAATTCCCATCAGCACTACCGCATCTTTGGGCTTTCTTTTGATCAGGATGCTGTCTAAAACGTAGCCTGCTAAAATTTGTTCGTGACCTTCTGTGGAGATCCTTCTTACAGACTCAGGAACAATATAGTTTGATAAAACGGGTAAAATTTTTGTTTCTAACTGGAAATAGATTTTTAAATAATCTCTGGTCAGCTCAATTTCCCTGTTTTGTATGCTGTCAAAGTCGCCGATCGGCTGAAGATAGATGGTGTTTTTTCCTGTTTCAGGTTTAATTTTTTTCATTTTCTGAAAATCCTCAAAAGTCTGAAATTTTTCTTCACGGGAATATCTCCACTCTCCGGGTACGGCTTTGGTGAGCTTTACATCATTGACGGCGATAGTTTCAAAATAATTTTTTTCCTTCTTTTCACAGGAAAGAAGGAATAATGATATTGATAAAAAAATTGTTTTAAAAATAAAGCTAAATCTTAATCTTCCCGGGTTCATAAAAGAATAAAAGCTTTTTTCTGGCATTGTCAAATTCCGACCATGAATTGCAGTCGATTTCAAAGCCGGCCACTCCGCAGGTAGGAAAATGAAAAATATCATCCGAAATAGAAT
Organism: Chryseobacterium tongliaonense; assembly: GCF_041224435.1. Lineage (NCBI taxonomy): Bacteria > Pseudomonadati > Bacteroidota > Flavobacteriia > Flavobacteriales > Weeksellaceae > Chryseobacterium > Chryseobacterium tongliaonense. Next base: position 53,680 of record NZ_JBGFFD010000009.1, read on the forward strand.
TGGCAAAATTTGAAATACCGTTATTATGAGAGAAGAAAGCTACCGAATTATGCGTGTCATCCAGATCGTAAATTACAGATTCAAAATTTCTTTCCGAAGGGTTATACAGTTTTTCATCAGTCGTAAAATTAAGCTGATAAGCCTGGTTGAAAATCCTGCATGTATTCAGTGCACGAACCGCGGGGCTCGATACCAGATAATCGATCGGAATATTATTGTTTTTTAAAAATCTGGACATGTTCATAGCGTCTTCTAAACCTTTGTCTGCCAGAGGTCTGTCAAAGTCTTCGGTCTCTTCCGGCCAGTCGCTTTTCGCATGTCTTACAAGGATGAGTCTCTTCATAATTTTGTTTTTGGAAAATTAAAATTATAAAAAAAATAGCGGATTAAAACATGATTTATAAAAAAAACTACGTTATGAATAAAATCATTAAAATTTACTAAATTTGCAAACCTATGGGACAAATCCTTGCAATAGACTACGGAAAGGCTCGTTGTGGCATTGCTGCAACGGATGATATGCAGATTATTGCAAGTGGTCTGACTACTGTTGAAACAAAAGTTTTATTGGAATTTTTAAAAAAATATTTCAGTGAAAATAAAGTAGATGAGGTGGTAGTAGGGCAGCCCGTAGATTTAAAAGGGAATATGTCCGAAGTGGAAACTGATATTTTAAAGTTTGTAGAGAATTTTGAAAAAGAATTTCCCGGTATTCCTGTTCACCGTTTTGATGAAAGGTTTACCTCCAAAATGGCTTCATTTTTTATCTCACAAAGTGGTAAAAGTAAGAAGCAGAGACAGGAGAAAGGATTAATAGATAAAGTAAGTGCAACGATTATATTGCAGAATTTTTTAGAACAAAAAGCAAGATGATTCTACCGATAAGAGCCTTTGGGGATCCTATTTTAAGAAAAGTAGGCAAAGATATAGACAACAATTATCCCGATTTACAAGAACTGATAGACAATATGTTTGAAACGATGTATAGTGCAAACGGTATTGGATTGGCGGCTCCGCAGATAGGATTGGATATTCGCCTATTTGTAATAGATGTGACCCCTTTGGCAGAAGATGAAGATTATGAAGATATTAAAGATGAATTGAAAGATTTTAAAAAAGTATTCATCAATGCTAAAATTCTTGAAGAATCCGGGGAAGAGTGGAAGTTTAACGAAGGTTGCCTTTCTATTCCGGATGTGAGAGAAGATGTAAAAAGAAAGGGTACGATTGTTATAGAATATCATGACGAAAATTTTGTAAAACATACAGAAACTTTTTCCGATATTAGAGCCCGCGTAATTCAGCATGAGTACGATCACATTGAAGGGGTTTTATTTACCGATCACCTGAGTGCTTTGAAGAAAAAGCTGGTAAAAGGTAAGCTGTCAAAAATCTCTCAGGGTGATGTAAGCATCAATTACAAAATGAGATTTCCTAAGTAATAAAAAGTAAAAAAGAAAATAATAAACAGCAAAAAGCTTTGAGCCGATTGCTAAATTCATAAAAAATAAAATTATGCTGTTAGAAAAAATAATTTCAATTTCCGGTAAACCAGGACTTTACAAGTTAGTTTCTCAATTAAGAAACGGATTTATTATCGAAGATGTTACCTCAAAGAAAAAAGTAAGCATCGGGAACTCAAGCCAGGTGAGCTTGTTGGATAATATCGCTATGTTCACTTTTGATAAAGAGGTTCCTTTGTTTGAAGTTTTTGAAAATATTGCTAAAAACCATGATTATAAGGAAACCATTTCTCACAAATCTTCAGATGCCGAATTAAAAGATTTTATGAGTGCTTCTCTTCCTAATTATGATACAGAAAGAGTATATGCTTCTGATATTAAGAAACTGGCACAATGGTACAATATTTTACACAAAGCTGGATATATTACTCCTGACAGTTTTGTAAAAGCTGAGCCTGAAACATTAGAACCGGCACAGGAAGAAACTGATATCACGGAAAAAGCACCTGCTAAAAAAGCAGCTCCGAAAGCTGAAAAACCGGCAACTCCAAAAGTAAAAGCTACTTCAGCAGCAAAAGCAGCTCCAAAAAGTACACACACTAAAAAAGGATAATTTTTCCTTTTGAATAATAAGCAAAGCCTTGTTAAGAATTTTCTTGACAGGGCTTTTTATTTTTAGAAATTGTTTTAACTTAAGTAAAACAATGTAAATCTTTGTGCTTCAAAAATAAGCTGGGCAACAGATTTATCCTTAAGCTCGGTTTTATTTATTCTTTGTATAGCTTTGCGGTAAATCTTATGAAGGGTAAAGTTCTTTTTTATCCATGATTCCTTACATTTGTATCACTTTGAATTCTCAACGACTATGAATACCAAACAGGAAAAATTAGAAGCTTTCGGGAGATTACTAGATATTATGGATGATTTGCGGGAAAAATGCCCGTGGGATCAGAAGCAGACTCTGGAAACGCTTCGTCATTTAACGCTGGAAGAAACATATGAGCTTTCCGATGCCATTCTGCAGGGAGATCTGCAGGAAATAAAAAAAGAATTGGGTGATGTTTTGCTTCATCTTGTTTTTTATGCGAAAATCGGCTCTGAAAAAGAAAGTTTTGATATTGCAGACGTTATCAATTCTTTAAATGAAAAACTAATTTTCCGCCACCCTCATATTTATGGTGATATTGAAGTCAAAGATGAAGAAGAAGTAAAGCAGAACTGGGAAAAACTGAAGCTGAAAGAAGGAAATAAATCCATTTTGGGTGGAGTTCCGAAAAGTTTGCCCAGTATGGTTAAAGCTTACAGGATTCAGGATAAAGTGAAGGGTATAGGTTTTGAATTTCATGACGCGGAAGATGCCTGGAAAAAGGTAGATGAAGAAATTTCTGAATTTCACGCTGAAACAGATCCGGTAAAGAAAGAGCAGGAACTGGGTGATGTATTCTTTTCACTGATCAACTATGCAAGAATTTCAGGAATCAATCCGGATTCAGCTTTGGAAAGAACAAACCTGAAATTTATTTCAAGATTCCGGAAAATGGAAAATATTGCCCTGGAAAAGAATTTAAAGCTTGAAGATATGTCTCTGGAAGAAATGGATATGCTCTGGGAAGAAGCTAAACTTATAAATAAAAACGAATGAAAATGAATATTTTGTGCGCGATTGCTACGCTTTTACTTGTCGGATGTAAAGAACCTAAAACTCAAAATACCCGGCTGACAGAAGATACTCTTAAGGTCGAGTTTTCTCTGCCTAAAAAACTGAAGGAAGTTTCAGGAATTACATTATCAGGCGATCAGAAAACAATCTGGGCCATAGAAGATCAGGGTAATAAAAATGTAGTATACGGCTTGGACAGACAGGGAACACTGGTAACCGATGTTCTTGTCGAAAATGCCGAAAATAACGACTGGGAAGATATTACAAAAGATACTCAGGGAAATATTTATCTCGGTGATTTTGGGAATAATGAGAACAGCAGACAGAATTTGTCAATTTTAAAACTGGATCTCAAAGATGCTTCTCAAAAAAATACAAAAGTAATTCAGACCACAAAATTCCATTATGAAGGGCAGACTGAATTTCCGCCGAAAAAATCCAATTGGCTGTATGACTGTGAAGCTTTCGTGGAAATGGATGGAAACTTCTACCTTTTTACAAAAAACAGAAGCAAAGGTTTCGACGGAACTTTCCTGGTTTTCCAGGTTCCGAACAAGGAGGGGGATTTTGAAGCAAAGCTGGTCGGAAAACTAAAGCTTACCGGAAGATATAGCGACGCAGCGATAACTTCAGCAACCACAAACAGTACCAAAGATAAAATTGTATTACTGACGCATAAAAATATTCATGTCCTTTCGGGGTTTACAGCAAACGATTTTAGCACAGCGAAAATTCAGAAAATATCTTTGAACCACAACTCTCAAAAAGAGGCAGTAGTTTTTGTTGATGATAAAACATTGCTGATTGCTGATGAAAAAGATAAAGCTACCGGAGGAAATGTATACCGGTTTTCTTTTTAAAATATACCTTAAAAACGGTTAAAAAATAAAAACAGGCGGAGAATTTTTCTCCGCCTGTTTTATGTCTTTATGCTTAATGATTTTAAAACGTCATTCCCACTCCCGCAGAGATTCTTCCGCCATCGGAACCGTAGAAGTAATTCAGCCTTGCTGAGAACATTTCTACGACGCTTAACCAAAATCCTCCTCCGACAGACTGATGCCATTTTCTTGAATCTTCACCATCATTCCATACACGACCGACATCATAGCCGATTAGAATTCCCATATTGGCAGGAATAATATTGTTTCTTACCCTTCCAAAATCCCAACGGATCTCAGAATTGTTGGTGAAATAAGATTTTCCTGAAAACCTGTCGTTCCTGAATGCTCTCATCCCGTTATTTCCGCCGATGCTCGCTGCCTGGTAGAATTCAAAATTATTGTTGTTGATCCACATCACATCACTGGAATTGGCAAAAACAAAATTACCTCTTTTATCCAGCCTGTGATCAATCATCAGCGTTCCGTTTAAGATCAGGAAATTTCTGTTTTGTTCAGAAAGATTGGCTTTCCAGTCTGCACTCATGATAAGCTCCATGCCTAAAGTAGGGAAAGCATTATTATCTAAATTTTTATAGCTGAAAGTATAGTTGGCTCCTGCGAATTGCTGATCGTTAAATACTTCAGGATTTACATCCGGAGACTGGTCTACAAACCGGTTACCTTTTCGCTGTACTTTATTGTTTTCAAATGTCAGCTGAAGTTTATGCTGAAAATTCATCCAGCTTTTCTTTGAGATGGAAGGCGCAAAATTGAATTTTGAGATTCTTGCCCTGTTGTACTCCCTTTCTACATTCTCCTTATCATATTCGCTTTCGTTGGATAAACCGAAAAAGTTTTCTGCAAATCGTGGAGTTGTATACGCAGCATCGATATTAAAATCCCATCCGGAAATGGCCTTTTTAAAGATTCCTTTATACACAAGATTGAATCCTCCGGTCGCCGTGTAAAAATTAGCTTTTAAGCTGTGTTTTTGAGTATAAGGAGCGCGGATGAAATTATTTACGGTATAATTGGCCAGAACGCCCAGAATCACTCCATCATCAGGGTTGTAGTCGGCATTGGGATAGCCTGCAAAGAAATTGTATTTCGGATGTTTGTAATTATAGGTATTGGTATCATAATCATCGGAAATGTTTTTTGTGGCTGAAGGAGCATTGTAGGTGTTTTTCTGAGATTTGAAATCATAGATTTTCACCTTGCCTCCATTCGCTACATTGTAAACGTCATGATTGTAGCCACCGATAAGACGGATGTTTATTTTCGGTCTTCCGTCTCCGGAAACTTCATAAATATCATCATCTTCCAGCCCATAAATCCAGAGTTCCTTTGTTTTGGTATCGTCATACGTCTTTTCAAATACCAGCTCCGGATTTTCTTTGTTTTTATCCAGCTTATATTGCTTTACATTAACTGTATTCCCATTTTTAGTAACGACAAATTTATCAGGATTTACCGTTCCGGCTAAAGGAACTTTTTCCTGTAAAACATCGTAATATTTTGCTGCATAATCCTGTAAATGGGTTTTACGCGATTTTAATTTCCTCTGAATATCCGCAATGGTTTCATCCTTTACCTCTTTCGGGATATTATTGAAAGCCTCGTCAATATCCTTATCAGTCAAATGTTCCTGAATATATTGGGCCTGTGCGATCCATTCTTCCTGGGTAGAACCTTTTAGAAAAATCAGATCCAGCGGATAAGGTTCCATATTCATCCACTTTACATTTTTAATGTCGTCTTTGAAGGTTTTCATGTGACGGATGGCCGGAATATTCATGATCACTTTAAATGCAAAACCATCATATTTACTGAAGGCCTGGTCTCTGTCTCTCGGAATCGGCTTATAAATTACTTTGTCACCATCCTGATATTCCGCCCATTTCCATTGATCGGAATGTCTGTCCCAGTCGCCGATAAGCATATCAAAAATTCTTGCTCTGATGTAAGATTCCTGATCCACAGAGTATTTATAATTTTTGGTGAAATTTTTCAAAACATCATCGGTAGAAACAATATCTTTTGCATTATCAAGAGACTGAAGGGTTTTGGGATCGGAAGAAAAGCGCTCTTCGATCATATACATTTCATCCCCGTAATTCTGATTATATTCTCCCAAAGCCTTTTGTTTCGGAATATAATACAACCTTGGATTGCTGTGGAAGATATTCACTTTGTCCGCCATATTTCCTACCGAAAATGGAGTGAAAGGATGATTGGTTGTATAAAAATCGAGTAAGAATTTTTCAGGGAATGTATTATTCAGCTCATTTCCGAAAGTACTTTTTTTGAAAGCCATATTGTTCAGGAAACGAACGGCACTTTTCTTAACGCCTCTCATTACAAATTCCTGACCGTCATTTGCTTTTAGCCTTAAGCTGTTGGACTGATTACCACCACCTTCCCTGAATGGAGTATAACCGCCGTCTAATTCAGAAATATTGGCTGTCGGAGCTTCAATAGGGATTCCGTAATACTTTCTGTAATGTTCTCCCCAAAGCCATCTGTAGATCTTGCCTTTCTCCGTTAATTTTTTTGGATAAATGGTAGAAGACATGGTTGCCGGAAAAGAATCCGGATAATTATTGATAAACTCCTTTGGTTTTTCAATGACAGCTATATGGGACAGCTTTTGAAGCTTATTATCTTTTGTTGAAAAATATTCAACGTCTGTGCTTTGGTCTTCCCGGAGATTTAAGATGGCAAATCCGTTTCCGCCGTAGGAAAAATCCGATCGTTCGGCGATAGTGGAAGGATCGGTCTTAGAACCTGCTCCACTGATGATCTGCCTTATATTCCGGTCTTTATGGTACTGTAAATTGTGATCGTGTCCTGATACGAAAATAATATTCTCCTTATCCTGAACAATACTTTTTAAGCGGTTGGACAGATCTGCATAATGCTGATTGTTGATATCTTCGGGGCTGACTCCGGAAGAAGTTCTCAGAACATTGATCAGGCTTGCAACACCCGGAGCCGGAACTTTGCTTTTTAACGGGAAAAGATGAGACCTGGCAGAGGTGTATCCGGCATGCGTTCCACTGCTGATCACAGGATGGTGCAGGGCAACGATAATTCTTTTATCCTGGTTTTTATTGATCAGGTCTTTAAACTCAACAAAGAAATCTTCACGGGTTTTAATAGTACAGTTCTTATTGATTCCCGGATGCTCATCCCAGTTGAGCAATACCCATTCCGTATCAATCACAATCAGTTTCACATCGCTGCTAAGATTCACATCATCAATCGGGCATGAATTTTTGGGTAAAAAAGATTTTTTGTCGTTGAGGTAGTTTTTCACCAATTCCTCCTGAGCTTTAAGCCCGTCCAGCCCATGATACCAGTCATGATTTCCGGGAATAACCAAAGTTTTGCCTTTGAAATTTTTTGTAATGGCAAGCTGGTTTTCAATCTTTTCTTTAGCCAGAGGATAGCCCTTGTCGGTTTCTTCAGGCATTCCCAGAGGATAAATATTATCTCCAAGGAAAATCAACATTGAATTTTTATCAGCCGAATCCAGTTTGCTTTTAAGAAGGTTTAATGTATTCTGTGCCTGAATTTCGTCTGCGTTTCCGGCATCTCCGACTAAGAAAATCTTAAAATCATTTCCGGATTTTATATCAGAATTCTTTACTTCCTGCAAGTTTTTTCCTTTTTTTACGTTATAGGTAGCACAAGAATAGAGAAGCCCCGGTACCAGTAAGTATCTAATTGGAACTGAAAATCTTTTTAGATGGGTTTTAAAGGATAAATTCATAAATTTACATTAACAAAAATTCAGGAATGGATATTTTAAATAAAGCTAAAAATTATGTTGAAAGCTTATTCAAAGATAAGTTATCTTCTGTATATTTCTATCATAATTTTATTCATACGACCTATACGGTAAATAAAGCGGAGGAAATCATGAAAAGTACCCCTGTTTCAAAAGAAGACCAGGAAAAGGTATTGCTTGCGCTCTGGTTTCATGATACGGGCTATATTGAGAGTGCCTGGAATCATGAAGAGGAAGGGGTAAAAATCGTGAGAAATTTTCTACAGAATGAAAATTACCCGCCGAATGATATTGAAGATGTTTCAAAACTGATCCTGGCTACAAAAATTACTTATGAGCCACAGAACCTGTTGGAGAAAATTGTGAAAGATGCCGATTGCAGCCATTTTGCCAGCCATGATTACAATGATATTTCAGATGCCCTGAGAAAAGAATGGGAGCTTACCAATGTGAGATGCTATTCTAATGACGAATGGAATGAAGGCAATCTGGATATGCTGAAAAACAAGCATAAATATTATACCGATTATGCCAAAGAAAATTGGGAGCCTTTAAAAAAGAAAAATATCAAGAAAATTGAGAAAAAGCTTGAAAAGGAAGAGGATAAAAAAGAAAGCTCTGAAAATAAAAAAGAAGCGAAATCAGACAGAAGCGTGGATACTTTATTCAGAGTGACTTTGAATAATCATACGAGGCTGAGTGATATTGCAGACAGTAAAGCAAACATCCTGCTTTCCGTAAATGCAATTATTATTTCGGTTTGTCTTTCGGTTTTGGTTCCTAAGCTGGATACACCGAAAAACTCGCATCTTATCATTCCAAGTTTTATTCTTTTATTATCAAGTGTTTTAACGATTATTTTTGCGATCTTATCTACAAAGCCCAATGTTACCAAGACCAGCTTTACTTCTCAGGATGTAAGTGACAGAAAAGTGAATCTTTTGTTCTTTGGAAACTTCCAGCAAATGTTATTTGGAGATTACCATGATGCAATGAGAGACCTGATCAAAGACAGGGATTATATTTATGATTCCATGGTGAAGGACCTGTATTATCTGGGTAAAGTTTTAGACAGAAAATATAAGCTTCTTTCCATCACCTATAAAATTTTCATGGCGGGGATTGTCATTTCGGTATTGTCGTTCGGATATGCTTTTCTTTCGTTATAATTTCTAATAAAGCCTTAAAATGATTGTAAGACAGCGCACAAACTGGCTGAAAATGCTATTTATATGGAGAGGTTCCGTATTGAAGAAGATTATTGTTCAGCTGGTTATCATTACATTGTTTTCAATCGCGGTTTACTATTTCAAAGGAAAGATTTACGATTATAAAGTTCATCTCAATCCCACGATCTTTACATTGATAGGGCTGGCTCTGGCCATTTTCATGGGATTCTGCAATTCCGCGAGCTATGACCGTTATTGGGAAGGAAGAAAACTTTGGGGGCTTTTAGTAATAGAAACAAGATCGTTAACCCGACAGATATTATCACTGGTAAATGATTCTTCCCCCGAAGCGCAGAAAGATAAGCAGGAAATTGTAAAAATGATCTCAGCGTTCTGCTGGTCTTTAAATGATCAGCTAAGGGATAAAACCGGGACGGAACATCTTTCCCGTTTGCTTTCTCCTGAACATCTGGAGCAATTGAAAGGGAAAAAGTTTATTCCAAGTATTATTTTAAAGTGTATTGCAGACTGGCTGAATGAGCAGAATAAAAAAGGAAATATTGATACGATCGTATTGACGTCAATGGATCATCAGCTGAACCAGTTTTCAAATATTTCGGGCGGCTGTGAACGGATTTACAACACACCTTTACCTTTTGCATACAGTGTTTTATTGCATCGCACGGTTTATTTATACTGTTTCTGGCTTCCTTTCGGACTCGTAGACAGCCTGGGCTGGATGATGCCTTTGATCGTTCTTTTGATCAGTTATACTTTCATTGCCCTGGATGCGATTATACAGGAGATAGCAGAACCGTTTGGAGAGGAAGAAAATGATCTTGCCTTAAACAGCATCTGCAGAACGATTGAGTTTTCAATTTTTGAGCAGGCGGAGATTCCGCAGAGTGAATTTAAAGTTCCGGATTCTTATTTTATAGACTGATCCTGAACCAGGGAAACCCTTAGTGCAAGCAACCCTGTAATTCCTTGTAAATCCTCAACTTTTAAAAATTCAATATCAGATTGAAGGATCCCTTTTTTCTGAAGTTTATTGATGTATTCAAGATATTCTTTCTGGTTTTCCATCCCGAAATAAACGATGGTAATTTTCCCCGGACAGGTAATTCTTTCCGAAGAACCTTTGATGTGGGCTTTATCCAGGCGTTTTTTTACAATTTCATAATAAGAATTGTACGCTCCGTCTACATCAAAACGTTTCTCATCCATCCGGAAACGGATATCTATTTTTTCATTGTAGACAAAGATCAGCGAAGCAATATCCATAGAGATCGGAAGATCGTTTTTGAAATTCTGAAACTCAAGCTCTATATTACAGATGGTTTTTAGCTGCCAGTACCTTAATTTATGAACTACTTTTGAAGTGTAATGCAGATCCGGTGCAATGGTTGGTCCAATGTACAGATTATGCTCTACACCGTCGGATTTGAATCTTTCATAATAATGCGGGAAGATCTGTTGGGCTTTAACCTGATTTTCATCCAGCATATCTGCCAGTTTCCTGTTGAGCAGTGTTATAGAATCATCGAGGCTTTTTCTGTTGGCATAAAATAAATCGGTCTGAGGAAAAACCTGTGTAAAATAATCTTTGATCTTGGTCTTTATTTCTCTGGTGGATTTCAGTTCCAGTTTTCCCTGAAGATAAGGATGGATCTCTTCTCTCAGCAATCTCTGAAGACGTTGTTCGGTGTCGGCTTTGATCTCGTTGTTCAGTTCATTCTCAAAAACTTCAAGGGCGAGTAAATATTTTTCCGAATCTGAATTGATCAGTAAAAAAATATCATGCAGGGTTTCCATCTGTTGGTTGAGGTCTTCCAGCATCAGATTGAAACGCTTTTCAGAAGAAGAACGGATGTCGGAAAATCCGAAAAGAGGCGTCAGGTTTTTAAACGAAATCTGCTTCAGGGTGTACATTTTCTTGGCCAGGTAAGCATTGAAATATTTCTCGGCTTCATTCCTGAATTTCCATACTACACTGTCATGGATGGAAGTATATTCACGCTGAATAATAGCTTCTATCTGATAGTTTTTTTCAAAACTGAAACGGTTCAGGGAGAAAAGGATCATATCAGAGAAAAACTCCATTTTTTTCAGCTTCAGACCATTGAAACTATTGGCATGCGGAGATGTAAATTCCATAATCGCCAGAAGTTCATTGTCTTTCATAATGGGAATGACCATGAAGCTGTTGATATTATTGTCTTTCAGAATTGTGAAAGAAGGGAGTTTCTTTATATTTTCATCCAGCTTACTGACATTAGAGACAACAATAGGCTTAGAATTATGGCTTAAATTATCGAAGGTGTTTTTCCGGGTTTCTTCATCAAAAGTATTGATCCAGAAATCCAGGATATGATTGGTGAAAAGGCTTTCATAAACCGGAAGCTTATCCAGCTTCTGGTCTTTTTTATTGAAGAGCATCAGCCCGAAATTCAGGTCTGCAACATCGAAGTAAGATTTAAAAATTTCCACCAGGTTTTCATCCGGATCAAAATTTTCCGGGTCAATTTCTATCATGCTTGATTTCAGGTCAGATAAAGCAACCTCCGAGGTACAGTCTACAAGGGAGATAATGGTAAAGCCTTTCAGTATCCATGATTGGGACGGGAAATATTTTTTCCAGAGCTTGAAGTCATCGAGGTTTTCCAGCAGCATATCCAGAACGTCATCTGAAGGGATCTTTGCATTTTCTGTAGGATAAACTTCTGTAAAATCTGAATTTACCGTGATCTTATAATGCTTCATGATTCCCAGCTTATTCGGGATATCATAATAAAACGGAATCATGCTTCGGATATCCCTTTTGAAATAAGTCTGAAGAATCAGACAACAGCAGAAAACATAAAATTCGTCATCATTAATATTTCTGAGCTCGATTTCAAAGTCTTTTCCGGCATCTTTCAGGATATTTTTAAACCTCTCCGTGTAATTGAATGTAATATTGGAAAGCGGAATACTTGCCGCCTTGATTTCATTATTGGTTAATCCGGTTGGAAATAAATCCGCAAGCAGAAGCCTGATGAGGTCTTCATTTTTCTCGAGAAGAGAAACATCCTGGAAACCATCTCTCAACTCTGTAAAATTTTTGGTTTTCTCGATGAGGGATTCGGCATAATTGACCCTGTATTCTAATCGGTCGTTATAACGGATATGCTCAAGCACATCCAAATATTTTTTGAATGATATGTAAACCTGGAATGGAGCGTCTTTTTTGTAAAGATTTGCCAATGTTGAAATTTCAAGTAAAGTTATAAAAAAAGCACAACTAATAGGTTGTGCTTTGTAATTTTTATATTGATTCTTACAATCCGAACTGTTTTGCAAACAAGTCCGGGAAGACCCCTAAAATAATGATGGAAGCAATGATAAATACGGCAACAATATTATAAGTAAGAGTTACTTTTTCTGATGTTTTGAATGTTGTTTCCTTAAAGAAGAACATCGCGATAATCAGTCTCAGGTAGTAAGCAATGGATAGGGCAGAACCTAAAACCGCTACTAAAACCAGAAAAGCCGCACCGTTCATCGCCTGGGAAAATAAAGCGAATTTACCCATGAAACCTGCTGTTAACGGAACACCCGCCATTGAAAGCATAGAGATTGCCGCTGTAGTTGCCAACAGAGGCTCTGATTTTGCCAATCCTTTGAATGCTCCGAAAGATGTTTCTCTCTTTAATTTTTCTACCCAGATCAGACACATGAATACACCTACGGTAGATAATGAATAAGCAAATAAATAGAAGGCCAGATTATAAGTGGAAAGGCTTGTCATCCCGAAGAAAACCAAACCGATATATCCTGCGTGTGATACCGATGAATAAGCCAACATTCTTTTTGCATTCGTCTGAGCAAGACCCATAACGTTTGCCAGAAGTAATGTGATGATTAAGAATACTCCTAAAACATTGATCCAGTCGTGAGTAACTCCGGCAAAACCAATGGTCATTAATCTGAATAATGCGAAAAATCCTGAGATTTTTACCACACTCGCCATGAAAGCTGTAATTAATGAAGGCGCTCCATAATAAACATCAGGGCTCCACATATGGAAAGGCGCCAATGCCACTTTGAATGCCAGTGCACAAAGGATCAGTAAAACGCCCAGAATAAACATTACATTGGTAGGGTTTGCTGTCCCGAAATCATGGATTTTATATAAATCAAAGCTTCCCGCACTTCCGTAGATGAACGCAATACCAAACAGTAAGAAACCTGTTGCGAAAGCACCCATCAGGAAATATTTGATTGAAGCTTCGTTTGATCTCAAATCGGTTTTATTGGCACCCGCCATTACATATAACGGGATGGAAAGAATTTCTACACCTAAGAACAGGGTAACCATGTTCTGGAATCCGAAAAGGGTAATTCCACCACAAAGTGCAAACAGCATCAATGCGTATAATTCTGACTGGTGGCTTCTGTGGTTGCTGAATGCAAAACCTCCCAGAAAGAACAACAACAGGGTGGTTACAATTGAAATTTTTGTAAATAAAGCCGTATTCGGGCCATATTCATACATATGTCTGTACTGCTCGAAGAACGAACATTCCGGCAAGAAGCTGACATATAATGCGATGATTAATCCCAAAATCCCAATGTATCTTGCGAATTTCCCTTGTTCAAAAACTCCTGAAAATAACGCAACAACTGCCGTTAGGAAAACAATAATTAAAACACTCATAACTTATATTTGAGATTTGAGACGCGAAGTTTGAAATTCAATGTTTATTGTTTAAGATTCGGAGTTTAAGTGTAAGAACCCCAAACTCATAATTTATAACTCATCACTTCTTTTCTGCTTCTGATCTCTTAATTCTTTACTCTTTTAATCTTAATTTTTAAATCTTTTAATTGGTTGCCATTGCCGTGTAGATAAACTTCACTGAGCTACTCACCATTTCGATTACCGGCTGAGGGAAAATACCAAGTAAAATCACAAAAACCGCTAAGCTTGCCAATACGGAAAATTCTACTCCGGACAGGTCTTTTGCTGTACTTAATACTGCTTCATTCCCCTGGCCGAACATTGCTTTTCCGTAAAATCTCAACAGATAAACCGCACACAGAATGACAGTAAGACCTGCAATCACTGCTGCCAATGCGTTAAAATCGAAAACGGATTTGATCAGAATAAATTCTCCGACGAATCCGTTGGTTAACGGAACTCCCATTGAACCTAATATAATGATCAGGAACAACACCGCAAATTTAGGAGCCACTTTCGCTAAACCTCCCATTTGTCTGATGTCTCTTGATTTAAATCTCTTGTATAAAATATCACAACAGTAGAACAGACCCACCACGTTGATACCGTGCGCAAAAGTCTGTACCAAAGCTCCTTCAGCTCCTTCTACCGTAAAGGTTCCTCTAAGGGTAACTACGGCTGAAGAAAAGATCCCGGCAACCATTAATCCAACGTGGGAGAAAGATGAATACGCAATGATTCTCTTCATATCCGTCTGGATGATGGCAATTAATGCTCCGTGTACAATTCCTACTATGGCAAGAATGATAACGATCTGTCCTGAAATTCCTGCAATCGGAATAGGAGTAATCGGTAATAAATAACGCATTACACCATAAACCGCCATTTTAAGCATGATCCCTGATAACAGCATCGATCCCTGAGTAGGAGAGTAGGTATAAGTATCCGGTTGCCACGTATGGAACGGGAATACCGGTAATTTCACTGCAAATGCAAAGAATATAAACCAGAAAACCACGGTCTGCTGAGTTTCATTCAAAGAAGCGTTATATAAATCGGTTAATGCAAATGATGCGGAATGATTGTAAACATAAATCAATCCGGCCAGCATAAATAATGATCCGACGAATGTATACACGAAGAATTTGGTAGTGAATTCAAATCTTTTATTTTCCTGGCCCCAAAGTCCGGCAATAAACCAGATCGGAATCAGGGTTACTTCCCAGAAAATGTAGAACAACAGCCCATCTAAAGAGGTGAAAACACCCACAAGCCCGAATTGCATCAGCAAAATAAGACCGTAGAAAGAATTTCTGTAGCTCACATTTTCATTAAAAGATGATAATATGATGAGCGGCGTTAAAATATTGGTCAGCAATAAAAGAAGCATACTCATCCCGTCAATGCCGAAATGAAGCGAGCTTTTAATAAATTGTGACCAGGGATAATTGATTTCGTGCTGTAATACACTATCTACTGTCGGAGTAAAATCAAAATCCGAAAGTACATAGAATGTAAGCAGCATCTGAACCAATGCAATTCCTAGCGCCAAATATTTGCTGGATTTATTTTTCCAGGCAAAAACTAATCCCGAACCTACTAGAGGTAAAAGTAATAATGTTAATAATAAACAAGACATTATTATTGTAATATAAAGTTAACAATCAGTATAATTCCCACAGCTAAAGACATGATAAGAATGTAATTCTCAACATTTCCGTTCTGGATACGTTTCATAGATTTACCGCTGTCTTCAGCGCCTTCACCTACAAAATCCACAAAACGGTCTAAAATACCCTTATCAAACATTTTTCCTCCGCGTCCTAATCCTTCAACAGTTTTTACAATCAATGCATTGTAAAGTTCGTCTACATATAATTTTTTTGCAGAAAGCTTTTCCCAGCCGGTATAGTTTTCTTCTGCGAGGGCCATCTTCTTCTTATTCACATAAGTATTTTTAACGATGAACCAAACAGAGAAGAACATAATTACCGTTGCTGCCAAAAGTATCATTTCAGTATTAAATTCAACTCCTGAAAGAGTAGCTTCCATGTGTTTGAAACTTTCCTCTGTCAATACAGGTTTCAGCCATTCCATTAGCTTGGCATAATGACCATGACCGATAAAGTGAGGAAGGTTGATTAAACCACCGACTACAGAAAGTATAGCCAATACGATCAATGGTAATGTCATATTTGCAGGGCTTTCATGTAAATGATGTTTTTGCTCTTCAGTACCTCTGAATTCCCCATGGAAAGTCAGGTAATACAGCCTGAACATATAAGTTGCCGTGATCGCTGCCAAAATGAATAACATCACCCAGTAAACCGGATTTTTAGCATAAGCGGCCACTAAAATTTCGTCTTTTGAAATCATCCCTGAAAGTAAAGGGAATCCTGAGATCGCCAGTGTTCCGATAAGGAAAGTAGCATGGGTAATCGGGATTACTTTTTTAAGCCCGCCCATGAAACGCATATCCTGTTCGTTGCTCATCGCATGGATGACAGAACCTGCTCCAAGGAATAACAAAGCTTTAAAGAAAGCGTGAGTCATTACGTGAAACATAGCCGTTGTATATGCTCCCAATCCTAAAGCAATGAACATAAACCCAAGCTGTGAAACAGTAGAGTATGCCAATACTTTTTTGATGTCGTTCTGACGAAGTGCATAGAAACCTGCCAAAGCTGCCGTTAAAAAACCTATTAATAAGATTCCGTCCTGAACGGTAGGAGCCAGCGTAAATAAGAAGTTTGATCTTACTACCAGATAGATCCCTGCTGTAACCATCGTTGCCGCGTGGATTAAGGCAGAAACAGGAGTCGGCCCGGCCATCGCGTCCGGTAACCATGTATATAAAGGAACCTGAGCAGACTTACCGGTAGCACCGATAAATAAACTTGCCGTAATAAAGATAATTACCAGTCCGTCTAATTCAAATTTTGAAGCGTTTTCAGCTACTGAAAGATAATCAACCGCATTGGTCTGAGAAGCGATCATGAAGATACCGATCAATAACGCAAGGTCACCGATTCTGTTCATAATGAATGCTTTTCTTGCTGCTTTACCGTATTCTTCGTTGGTATACCAGAATCCGATCAGCAGGTAAGAACAAAGTCCTACACCTTCCCATCCGATGAATAAGATCAGGTAGTTGCTTCCCATTACTAATAATAACATCGAGAAGATGAAAAGATTCAGGTAAGTGAAAAACTTGTAGAATCCTTTATCATGACTCATATATCCGATAGAGTACAGGTGGATTAAAGACCCGATTCCTGTAATGATCATGATCATCATTAATGACAACTGATCGATCTGGAATCCGAAATTAATCTGAACTCCATTTACTCTGAACCATTCAAAAGCTTTTACGATTACAGGCTGGCTTTCAGAATTGAAATTCATGAAAATGCTTACTGCGATACAGAAAGGAATAAAAACCATTGCTGTCGCCAGGCTTCCAACCACTATTTTTGGAAGATTTTTCCCGAATAAACCGTTAATAAGAAACCCTAAAAGTGGTAAAAGTATTATTGCATACACTAAATTTTCCATTCCTTATCCTCTTAATTTATTAAATATACTCACATCTACAGAACGGGTATTTCTATATAGCATAGCAATAATTGCCAGACCTACCGCCACTTCCGCAGCAGCCACCACCATAATGAAGAAAACTAAAAGTTGTCCGTCACCATTTCCTTTGTACGCTGAAAAAGCGGCCAATAAAAGGTTTACAGAATTCAGCATAAGCTCAACACAACCCAAAATAACAATAGCATTTTTTCTCAATAATACGCCCAACACTCCCAGACAGAATAATACTGACGAAAGAATAATGAAGTAGTCTAAAGGGATGCTTTGTATAAATGTATTTACTTCTCCCATAATTTATAAATCTTTTTTACCGATTAATACCGCGCCTACAATACCTGCCAAAATAAGGATGGAAGCAAGCTCAAACGGTAAAACATATTCATTAAACAAAAGTTTACCCAGATTTTTGGTAAGACCAACCCCTCTGTCTACATTATCCAATACCACATGATTTTCTTTAACCCCTCTGAATACACCTAAAACACCCACTAATAAAATCCCGGCTGTAAAAACTCCAACAAATTTTAAAGTATTGTTCTTCTTACTTTCGTCTGCTTTATTAAGGTTAAGCATCATCAGGATATAAAGGAACAATACCATGATGGCTCCGGCATACACTATAATCTGGATGATTGCAAGGAACTGGGCATTCAGAAGAATGTACATTCCTGCGATTGAAAACATTGTAACAATTAATGACAAAATAGCATATAAAGGATTTCTGGCAAATACAAAATAAACAGCACTTGCCACTGCTAAAAACGCCACCAAGAAAAATAAAAACTGATCCATTATTTTACCGCATTTTTTTGTTTCTCGGATTGTCTTGTCGTGATGTCAATCCTTTCATTTATTTTTTCAACTAATTTATCTTTACCATAGATGAAAGAACCTCTGTTGGTTTCCACATCTACCAATCTGTCGGTAAGATAGATGGCAGATTTCGGGCAGGCTTCTTCACACATACCACAGAAGATGCATCTCAGCATATTGATTTCATATACTGAAGCATATTTTTCTTCTCTGTAAAGGTGCTTTTCTTCCTTCGTTCTTTCAGCAGCAGTCATTGTAATTGCTTCTGCAGGGCATGCCACAGCACAAAGTCCGCAAGCTGTACATCTTTCTCTGCCTTCCTCATCTCTTTTCAGAACATGGTGACCTCTCCAAATGGTAGCTCTCGGTTTCTGTACTTCTGGATACGAATAAACTGCAGGGGCACCTTTTACTACGGTTCTTACAGCATGCTTAAATGTAATCCCCATACCTTTGAAAATCGCAGGTAGATAGATTTTCTCAGCAAGGGTCATTTCCTTGTTAGAAACAACTTTTGATCTGTTAGTAAGTTTCATTTAATTATAGATGTTAGATGTTAGACATTAGATTTAGACTAATCTTGTCTGTTATCTTAATTTTTAATACTTAATATTTAATTAAACCTATAAGGTTTAGCTAATTTAATTTCCAAATGCTAAAATTACAGCTCCTGTAATCAGCAGGTTTACCAATGCCATTGGGATCAGGGTTTTCCATCCTAAGTGCATCAACTGGTCATATCTGAATCTTGGAAGCGTCCATCTGATCCACATAAAGATCAGAATTCCGATTACCGTTTTTGTTAAAAATGCTACGATACTCAGGATTCCTGCAGCGTTTTCACCCCAGTTCTGAGTTACCCATTCAATTCCAGGATAGTTGTATCCGCCAAAGAAAAGAACGACCATGAAAGCGTTGGAGATAAACATGTTCACGTATTCACCAAACATATATAAACCCAGCTTCATTGAAGAATATTCCGTAGAATATCCTGTTACCAGTTCAGATTCACACTCCGGTAAATCGAAAGGGTGTCTGTTGGTCTCTGCCAAAGCAGCTACGAAGAATACCAGGAATGCTATCGGTTGGTAGAAAATATTCCAGTTCAAGCCGGAAATCCAGGGAATTACTCCCCAAAGTTTTCCTGTAGTCTGGTTTTCAGTAATTACCTTTAAATCTAAACTTCCTGTCATCATAATGATAGAAAGCAAAGCCAATCCCATGGCCAGCTCATAAGAAATCATCTGAGAAGAAGCACGGATGGCTCCTAATAATGAATATTTATTGTTGGAAGCCCAACCCCCGATCATGATTCCGTATACACCGATGGAAGCCATTCCGATGATGAAGAGTACTCCTACATCAATGTTGGCAACCTGTAAATCAAAGGAAGTTCCTGCAATATTTAAACTTTTACCCCAAGGGATAACCGCTCCGGTAATTAATGAAATAAACATTACTAAAGCCGGCCCCAATACGAAAAGGAACTTTTCTGCATTGGCAGGTGTAAAATCTTCTTTAAAGAAAAATTTCCCACCATCGGCAAGAGGCTGCAGTAATCCGAAAGGCCCGGCTCTGTTGGGACCAATTCTATCCTGCATGATAGAGGCAACTTTTCTTTCTGCCCAGGTAGAGTAGGCTGCAATCGTCAACGAAAGCAGGAAAAGCGCTAGTACAAGTATAAGTTTAAATGTAAGTAAATCCATTTTTTATTTATTTAGATATTAGATGTCAGATGCCAGATATCAGATTTAAAATCTGTTGTCTGGTGTCTGAAATCTTACGTCTTAAAGATTAAATTTTATTTTTCGTCTTTTTCACTGATTTCTTTAGCCATCGGATTGTCTAAAACTCTTAGCTCATCTTTAGGCTTCTCATAATGGTTCAACGAAATCACCGAATGTCTGTCGATATGTCTAGGGCCTTCGATATTCCAGTCGCTTAAGCTCTTTCTTTCGAAACGGCAGGTATCGCAGATAAATTCTTCCACTTCTCCCCATTGGTCTTTTCTGGCAGTCACTCTTACAATTTCGTCACCTTTCATCCATACCACTGCTTTTCCTGAGCATTTATCACATTTGCAGGTTGCATTCATCGGATTGGTAAACCAAACTCTGCTTGCAAAACGTGCAGTTCTGTCTGTTAAAGCTCCTACCGGGCAAACATCGATAACGTTTCCTATGAAATCATTATCCAAAGCTTTATTAAGATAAGTTGATATTTCAGCATGGTCTCCTCTGAAAAGAATACCATGTTCTCTTTCGCCTGTCAATTGGTTTGCCGCCAATACACATCTTGCACAAAGAATACAACGGTTCATATTCAGCTTGATATTCGGGCCAAGATCGTCTGCTTCGTAAGTATTTCTTTCGAATTCAGTTCTTGTATTTTCAACACCATGTTCGTATCCAAGATCCTGAAGGTGACATTCACCTGCCTGATCACAGATAGGGCAGTCTAACGGGTGATTAACCAACAAAAACTCAGTTACAGCTTTTCTACCTTCCTGAGCTTTATCGGAAGTAAGGTTTTTCACTTCCATACCATCCATTACATTCGTTCTGCAGCTTGCAACCAGTTTTGGCATAGGACGAGGATCTGCTTCAGACCCTTTAGAAACTTCTACAAGACAAGTTCTACATCTCCCGCCACTGGTTTCCAATTTGCTGTAGTAGCACATTGCAGGAGGTACAGATTTTCCACCGATCTGTCTTGCCGCTTCCAGGATGGAAGTTCCAGGCAAAACTTCAGTAGTCTGTCCGTCTATAGTGATTTTGAATTTTTTAACCTCTTCGCTCATATTCTATGCTTTTCGCTTATGCTGTTAAAAGCTTTTAAGCTCTATTTTAATTATACTTCTTCGTGTTAAATGTATATCCGATTCCTGCAAGGACCTGTCCGAAAACAAAATCCTGACGGGCTTTATCCGGCTTATTATTTAATGTGGTTTTAATATCCCACATATTGATATATCCGGCTTTTGCTTCTGCTCTTATCATCCAGTTTTTCCAGAAAACCATGTTAAGACTGGATCTGAGATCGGTTCCCATCCCTGCAACGTGGAAACGGTCGCTTCTTTCATTTCCAAAAAGCTTGATATTACTTTTCGGGAACATGACTCCGATTCCGGCTCCATAAGACCACACTAAATCTATATTTTTTTTATGAATAAGATTTTTATATTTCTCAAGGCCTAAATTTTCATAATTCAATCCGTCAGTATGCTCGAAAGTAAGAAACTGTGTGTCAGATAAATCTACCTGTCCGTTCTGTACCATTCCTGCATATTTCGGATCTGAAATATATCCTGAGAAACCAACGGTCTGGTTTTGTTTCATTACATATTTCATGTGGTCAATCCCAAGGACAAGAGCCAGATTATCTTTAATAAAATACCCGAGTCTGAAATTATACTGCGTTACAGTAAACCAGCTTGGATCAAAATAAACGATCCCGAACTTTGTAGGTTTATCTCTTGCAGACACATTATTCAACTGAAAATCATAACCGTCTCCGGTAAAATGGATATCAGAATTACTGTAGGCTCCTCTGTTCCAGCCATAGAAAACGAATACCTGTCCTTTTTTACTTAACGGATAAGGTTTTTCTTTCTTTTCAGCTTTATAAGGAGCTACCTCCAATTTATACTCTTTTTCTAATGTATCTTTTTTAACCTGTCCAAAAGCAAAACCTGACATCATTAGACCGACTACCAACAAATTTTTCATTCTAAGCATTATTTTCAACAGCAGGAATTGGCTCTGCATAATTGGCTAATCCGTAATTTTGTGTTAAGCACAATTCAGGGTTTTTGATATGCCATTCGAATTCATCTCTGAAATGACGAATAGCAGCTGCAACAGGCCATGCTGCTGCGTCACCCAGCGGACAAATAGTATTTCCTTCGATTTTTCTCTGGATATCCCAAAGCAGATCGATATCTTCCATTTTCCCTTCTCCCTTCTCAATTTTCTTTAAAATCTTGTACATCCACCCCGTACCTTCACGGCAAGGTGTACATTGTCCGCAACTTTCGTGATTATAGAATCTCGCTAAAGTCATGGTATGTTCTACGATACACTGGTCTTCATCCAAAACGATGAAACCTCCTGAACCCATCATTGTTCCGGTAGCGAAACCACCGTCAGCTAAAGATTCATAGTTCATGTATCTCGGTTCTCCGTTTACTGTTTTCAGCAATAGATTGGCAGGAACGATTGGAACAGAGCTTCCACCCGGAATACAGGCTTTCAGTCTTTTACCGTTCGCAATACCACCGCAATATTCATCAGAGTAAATGAATTCTTCTACCGTAATGGTCATATCGATTTCATAAACTCCCGGTTTATTGATGTTTCCACAAGCGGAAATTAATTTTGTACCTGTAGATCTTCCAACCCCGATCTTGGCATATTCAGCACCTGTAATATCAATAATCGGTACAATGGCTGCAATCGATTCAACGTTGTTTACCACCGTTGGCCTTTCCCAAAGTCCTTTTACAGCCGGGAATGGCGGTTTTAATCTTGGGTTTCCTCTTTTACCTTCAAGAGATTCAAGCAATGCGGTTTCTTCACCACAAATGTATGCTCCACCTCCTCTCTGAACGTAAATTTCACAATCGAAACCTGTTCCGAGGATATTTTTACCTAAAAATCCTGCTGCTTTGGCTTCTTCAATGGCTTCTTCAAGAATATCCGGAATCCATGAATACTCTCCACGGATGTAGATATAAGAAACATTCGATCCTAAACAGTAAGATGAAATAAGCATTCCTTCAATCAATAAATGAGGAAGAAATTCCATCAGATATCTGTCTTTGAAAGTACCGGGCTCAGATTCATCAGCATTTACCACCAAGTGTCTTGGAACCCCTTCCGGTTTTGCCAGAAAGCTCCATTTCATCCCTGTCGGGAATCCTGCTCCACCACGGCCTCTTAATCCTGAAGCTTTTACTTCTTCAAGAATTTCGTCCGGCGTCATCTTCAAGGCTTTTTCAGCTGCTCCGTAACCTCCCTGTTTGCGGTAGGTTTCAAAGTAGCGAATACCTTCTATATGGGCATCTTTAAGTAAAAGTTTTTTACTCATTGTCTATTTTAATTAATCTAAAGCAACCTGTCCCTGTCTGCAAAGATCAAGGATTTCGTCTATTTTTTCTATCGTTAAATTTTCGTGAAAGAATTTTCCTAACTGCATCATAGGCGCATACCCGCATGCACCGAGACATTCAGCAGGCTTTAGGGTAAACATACCGTCTTCAGTAGTTTCTCCGTCTTTAATGTTCAGTTTGGTTCTGATATGGTTAAGGATCTTTTCGCTTCCGCAAACCATGCAAGGCCCCGTTCTGCAAACTTCCAAAACATATTTACCAACCGGTTTCATATTGAACATGGTATAAAAAGTAGCTACTTCATATACTTCAATTGGCTTAATACTTAATAATTCAGCAACATAATCCATCACAGGAACGTCTAACCATCCTCCGAATTCTTTCTGCGCTAAGTGAAGGACAGGAAGAAGGGCAGATTTTTGTCTTCCTTCAGGATATCTTGCGATAATTTTATGTACCTGTTCTAAACTTTCCGGTTTAAAAGCTATTGTTTCGCTCATTTTTTATCTAAGATTTCAGATGCCAGATTTCAGACATCAGATTTTAAATTTATATATAAAGCGAAGAGTCTAACATCTGAAATCTGATGTCTGACATCTTCTTTTTTATGCGTCTAATTCTCCCGCAATAATGTTCATACTACACATCGTAACGATCGCATCTGAAATTACAGAACCTGTAATCATTTCAGGATATGCCTGGTAATAGATAAAACATGGTCTTCTGAAGTGCAATCTGTAAGGAGCTCTTCCACCATCACTTACCAAATAGAAACCTAATTCTCCGTTTCCACCTTCTACAGCGTGATAAACCTCGCCTTTAGGTACATCGGTTTCTCCCATTACGATTTTGAAATGGTAGATCAATGCTTCCATCTTCTGATAAACATCTGCTTTTTCAGGAAGATAGAAATCAGGAACATCCGCATGGAATGGCCCTTCCGGAAGATTTTCGTATGCTTGTTTGATGATTTTAATTGATTCCCAGATTTCCTGCTGACGAACCATGAAACGGTCGTAAGTGTCTCCTGAGGTTCCTACAGGAATAATGAAATCGAAATCCTCGTAAGAAGAATAAGGCTGTGCAACTCTTACGTCATAATCTACTCCGGCTGCACGTAGGTTTGGACCGGTGAAACCATAGCTTAAAGCTCTTTCCGCAGAAATGGCCCCTGCACCGATGGTTCTGTCCATGAAAATTCTATTTCTTTCCAATAAATTACAGAATTCCTGGAATCTTGGCGGGAAAGTTTTTAAGAAGTCTTTCAGCAATTCATGGAATTTTGGAGTGAAATCTCTTTCAAAACCTCCGATTCTTCCCATATTTGTCGTCATTCTTGCTCCGCATATCTGCTCATACATGTCATAGATGCGTTCTCTTTCGATAAACATATAGGTAAGACCTGTGATGGCTCCGGAGTCCATTCCTGTTACTCCGTTACAAATAAGGTGGTCACCGATTCTTGCTAATTCCATAAGAATCACACGCATGTAATCTACACGTTTAGGAACTTCCACTCCTATAAGCTTCTCTACTGTCATATGCCAACCTAAATTGTTGATAGGTGCGGAACAGTAATTCATACGGTCGGTAAGGGTAGTGATCTGAGCATAATTTCTTCTTTCGGAAATTTTCTCAAATGCTCTGTGGATATAGCCCACCGTTTGCTCAGCGTGGAGAATTCTTTCTCCGTCCATCGTTAAGATATTCTGGAAAATCCCGTGAGTAGCAGGGTGGGTAGGTCCTAAATTGAGGGTGTACAACTGGCCGTCAATCTGTTCCTTACTTTCGTATTGGTTTAGTATATTAGATAATGAGTTATCTTTCATAATATATAATGGATAATTGACAGGCAATAATGATCATTAATCAACACGACCCGTCATTATTTATATTTTTATCTTCCGAACATGCTATCGTCCTTATCGGTTCTTGTGCCGTCTTCCAAACGATATTCCTTCAACATTGGATGGTATCCGAGATCTTCCATATTTAAAATAGGTCTCAGATCCGGATGTCCTTTGAATTTAATTCCATAGAAATCATACGTTTCTCTCTCCATCCAGTTGGCTCCTGCATACAACTCTACAAGTGAATCTACTTCAATGTTTTCTCTTGACATGAAAATTTTCAGACGGATTCTGAAATTAGCCATCATGTTGTGTAAATGATAAACAACACCTATTTCTTTCTCCGGAAATTCAGGGTAATGGATTCCACAAATATCGGTAAGGAAATTAAATTCAAGCGATGAGTCTTTAAGATAATGAATTACCTTCTTAATATCATCTTTTTTAATTTCGACTGTCAGCATTCCATAAGGTTCTGAGCTTGAAATTACAGATTCCGGAAATTCTCTTGTGATGGCTTCTAATACAAATTCGTTTGTCATTTCCGTTTAGTTGCTTATGTTGTAAGAGTCTAACAATTTCTGGTATTCAGGCATATCTCTTCTTCTGATGCTTTCGCTTTCTGCAAGAGCCTGTACCTGCATTACGCCTTCAATGATCTGCTCCGGTCTTGGCGGGCATCCAGGAACATATACGTCAACCGGAATAATTTTATCAATTCCCTGTAATACGGAATAGGTGTCAAAAATACCACCACTGGAAGCGCAGGCTCCCACGGCAACTACCCATTTCGGTTCAGCCATCTGGGTGTAAACTTCTTTTAGGACGGGTCCTAATTTCTTAGATATAGTTCCGCAAACCATCAACATATCTGCCTGTCTTGGTGAGAAAGAGTTTCTTTCCATACCAAATCTCGAAGCATCATAAGTCGGGTTCAGGGTAGCCATAAACTCGATACCACAACAAGAGGTTGCAAATGGTAAGGGCCAAAGAGAAAATTTTCTGGCCATCCCGATTACACTGCTCAGTTTCGTTGCGAAAAACCCTTCTCCTTCAAATCCTTCGGGAGCAGGTGCATCTGTTCTTATTATTGGTTTTTGATCTGACATTTTGTTAAATTATTTAAAGATTGAAAAGATTTAATGATTAAAAAACTAGAATGATTTAAATCTTTAAATTTTTGAATCTTTTTAATGTTAAAAATTATTTATCCCAATCTAATGCGCCGCGTTTCCAGACATAGAAAAATGCGACAAAGAAGATGGCTACGAATGTAAGCACGGCAAGGAATCCTTCAAATCCGAATTCTCTGAAGTTTACAGCGTATGGATAAAAAAATACGATTTCAATATCGAATAGTACAAACAATACCGCAGTCAGGAAATATTTGATAGAAAACGGTGTTCTTGCATTTCCTTCTACAGGTACCCCACACTCCCAACTTTGGTTTTTTACAGAATTTCCTTTCTTCTGTTTTGGACCCAGAAAATGTGCTCCAAGAAGTGAAACAGCTACAAAACCGACTGCAACACCCGCTTGTATAAGGATTGGAATATAACTTTCAGGTAAATTCATTTTTGCATTATTATCTCAATTTGCAAATTTAGCGAATAAAGAAGAAAGCATGAAATTAATCAGCTTAAAAGTAGGATCAAAATTAGGAAAATCACTAATTTAGAATCAATAAAAATTAGCTGTTTGATAATTATCTTTTGTGTGCAGGTTTCCCCTTTTTTCGTACCTGGTGTCAATAGGTGTATTCCATTTGAAATATCTATTAGTTTTGTGGAAATAAATATTTATTTCAACTACTTTTTATATTATTTCTTCATTTTTTTAAGGAGAGAAAATGCCATAAAAGAAATATAGCCGAAAAGAATACTCGCATAAGCTATGTTAATGATTGTATTCATTTTATCATCTTCTACCTTGAAAAAGAAATTGTAAATGATAAATCCTGCGATTAAAATGGCGAAAATGATTAAGTGCGGCTTCATGTTTGTGAGTTATAAGTGATGAGTTATGAATTATGAGTTGCGTGATTCGGGTGTAAGGTTTAACGTTTAAAGTTTAAAGTTTAAAGTTTTGAGTTTAAGGTTTTGAGTTTATGATCATATTTTTATGATTTTAATAAATGTAAATGGTTTCTGATGCCAAATAAAATGAGTGTAAGTTTTTTAAATGACAATTTAACTCAAAACTTATAACTTATAATTCATAACTCCTAATCAATTGTCAATGAGTATGTTCTTCTCCTTTTGTGATTCACCGGATTGTAATCCTGCCAAAGGACCTGTACGCTTTTGTTTTCTTCTAATTCAGGATTCGTTTCGGCAAAATTAATTCCCATATTGGTAAAGCGGACGAAGATTTCTTTAAAAATAATGGCTGTAACACCACGTCTCTGATATTCCGGATGAATACCAATGAGGTAGAAATTGGCACGGTCATTCTTCTTACTTGCCTGTAAAAAATGCCACCATCCGAATGGGAATAATTTTCCTTTTGATTTTTGTAAAGCTTTTGAATAGGATGGCATTGTAATGGCAAATGAAACCAATTCCTCATTTTCATCCACAACACAGATCACATAATTTTTATCAATGAAAGGGAAATATTTTTCTTTATACGTTTTTATCTGTTCATCAGAAATCGGCGTGTAAGTGGAAAGATGCTTGTAAGTTTCATCCAGTAGTTTAAACATAGGCTCTACATAAGGCAAAATCTCTTCTTTTGATTTGAAATGTAAAACTTTAAGCTTGTATTTCTGAGCGATCAGTCCACTGAATTTTTCCACTTTTTCCGGTAAGACTTTCGGGAAATTCATTTCAAACTCTACCCATTCTTTTTCTTTTGTCATTCCGAGAGCTTCAAGATGTTTAGGATAGTATTCATGATTATAAATTCCGATCATTGTAGCCAGCTTATCGAAGCCCATGGTCAGCATTCCTGCTTTATCAAGATTGGTGAAGCCCATTGGCCCTTCAATTTTATCAATGCTGTTTTCTTTCGCATAGTCTATGGCTTTTTGAATCAGAGCAGCAGAAACCTCCCGGTCGTCAATGAAATCGATCCACCCGAAACGTACTTTTTTAATGCCTAATTCTCTTTCTTCTTTATGATTGATCATCACGGCAATCCTTCCCACTACTTTATTGTCTTTCAGGGCAAGGAATTGTTTCGATTCCGAATAGTTCAAAGCCGGGTTTTCTTTTGCGTCCCAGATTTTAAATTCATCTTTAATAAAAGACGGAACATAATAAGGATTGTTTTTGTACAAATCCATTGGAAACATGACAAATTTCTTTAAATCATTCTGCGTTTTTACTTCAATAACTGAAACTTTAGACATAGCTTTATGAGGGTAATTTAAGGACAAATATAATTAATAAAATGCAATACTTTGGCACAGTTTTTACATCTTAAAGGATAAAAAATTTATTTAAAATGACGGGTTATTATATTATTATTGGAATTTCAATGCTTGTGAGCTGGTATGTCTCGTGGAAGTTGAAATCCAAATTCGAATATTATTCCAATGTACATCTCAGAAACGGGCTTTCCGGAAAAGAAGTGGCAGAAAAAATGTTGCGCGATAACGGAATTAATGATGTACAGGTGATTTCTGTTCCGGGACAGCTTACAGACCATTATAATCCTGCAGACAAAACGGTAAACCTTTCAGAAGGTGTTTATATGCAGAGAAATGCAGCTGCGGCTGCGGTGGCAGCTCACGAATGTGGTCATGCCGTACAACATGCAGTCGGGTATTCTATGCTTCAGCTACGTTCCAAACTTGTACCTGTTGTCAATATCAGTTCAAGTTTAATGCAGTTTGTTCTTATTGCAGGTATTGTGATTATGGCTGCAACAAGATCGATTGATAACCCGAATGGAAATGCAACGGTTTTAATGATTGGTGTCATTATGTTTGCCGTGACTACACTTTTTGCTTTTGTAACGCTTCCGGTAGAATATGATGCGAGCAACAGGGCTATGAAATGGCTGAAAGATACAGGAACAGTGACAGCAGAAGAATATGTAGGTGTTCAGGACAGCTTAAAATGGGCAGCGAGAACATATCTTGTAGCAGCGATAGGATCTTTGGCACAGCTTCTTTATTGGGTGTCGTTATTGATGGGCAGCAGAAGAAATTAATCAGTCTGGAAATTTAAAAGAAATATTTTGCATCTCGGATAGTTTTTCTGAGATGCTTTCTTTTTGGGCTATTTTTAAAGAAGCTGTCAGAACACAGTTTTCATTGGCATCGAAATCCAAAACTTTAGCATCAAATTTTGATAAAAGCGTGAAGATGGTATTCTGCTGATTAAAATTAAAATGAATTTCAATCCGGGTTTCTAATTCTTTTGTAATGATATGTGCTTCTTCCAAAGTAATTTTTGCAGATTCTTTGTAAGCTTTTACCAATCCGGAAACCCCCAGTTTTGTACCGCCGTAATAACGGACAACAATTACCAGAACATTAGTGATTTCATGGGCCAATAATTGATTGTAGATGGGCAATCCGGCACTTCCTGACGGTTCCCCATCATCATTTGCACGATAGTTTTCACCATTCAGTCCCATCCTGAAAGCGTAGCAATGGTGAGTAGCTTTGGGATGCTCTGTCCTGATTTTTTCCAGCGCATTTTTAAGCTCTGCTTCATTACCGACCGGAAATGCAAATCCGATAAATTTGCTTCCCTTTTCTTTCAATAAAGTATTTTCTATGGGTTTTTCTATGGTTTTGTATTCAAACATATTCGCTCTGCAATTAATGCTGCAAAATTAAGCTTTAGAATTAACTATTCATCAATGTCACGGAAAAGTAAATCAATAAAAAAGAGCGTTTCCGCTCTCTTTATCAATGTATATTTAGGCTGTTTTAACAGGCTTCCGGAAAAGATCCTTCAATCCAGGGTGGTGGGCAGCTCATGCTTGAAGGGTTTGGACAGCATTGTAACTGCAATTCCGGCGGATAAAATGTACAGCATTTTCTGATTCCTCCGGTTACCTTTTTCAGGTTTTGACGGTTGATTTTCTTTAGATTTTTCATAATAATTTGATTTAGCTTTAACCAAATTAATAATTTTATTTCAAATCATAGTGATTATTTCTAAATATTTTATTTTTTCACGAATGATAAAAATAAATGCTATTATCTCTCAAAGACCGGATTTCGGAAGGCTGATGGTTAAATTCAGGAGCTTTTGTCCCGTTTTCAAGTTTTAAGTTTTCATTTTTAATGACTATCGCCTCATCCCAAAGACCGGCATCAATAAATTGCTGTAGAGTAAAACGTCCGCCTTCAATGATAACTGATTGAATCTGCTGTTTATATAAAGCATCCATCAGATCCGGAAGGAAATTTTCTTTTTCTGTTTTAATAAACCGGATGTGTTCTTCAATATCTTCCTTAATCCTGTTGAACACCAGTGTTTTGGATTCGTTGTTGTAAATTTTAAAATCTTTCTGAACTTTTAAATCGAAATCAATTAGAATTCTGACCGGATTAGTTCCTTCCACATTTCTTACGGTCAGGCCCGGGTTGTCATTCAATGCTGTTTGTGTTCCAACTAAAATAGCATGCTCATCAGCTCTTAACTGATGTACGAATTGATTCACCAGGGAATTTGAAACAGGGTAGGGCTTAAAATCTTTGTCTAAAAAGCCATCACCCGATTCCGCCCATTTCAGAATGATATACGGTCTTTTCTTTTCATGATAAGTGAAAAATCTTTTGTTCAGCTCAATGCATTCTTTCTCTAAAACTCCTGAAACGGCTTCTATCCCTGCATCCTGAATGATCTTTTTGCCTTTTCCGTTTACTTTATCGTGTGAATCCATTGCTCCGATCACTACTTTTTTGAATCCGAGTTCTTTAATTTTCAGGGCACAGGGTGGCGTTTTTCCGTAATGTGCGCAGGGTTCCAGGGAAACATAAATGGTAGATTCGGGAATGAGATCCTTATTCATTACGGAATTGATTGCATTAATTTCTGCATGGTTTTCTCCTGCTTTATGATGATATCCTTCCCCAATGATCTCGTCGTTATGTACAATTACACTTCCTACCAACGGGTTGGGATAGGTTTTGCCCAAAGCTTTCTGAGCAAGTTCGATACATCTTTTTATGTAAAATTCGTCTTCCATATTGAATGAAAAAGGCGAAGCCAAATTGCTTTGCTCCGCCTTTTTAAATTTTAAAATATATTATTCTCCGGCAATGATGCTGTGAAGATTTTGTTTTAAGGTTTCCAGATGAGCTTTTTTCTCATCGATCGAGTTGAAAGTATCTTTCAACAACGGATTGTCTTTTGACGGGTTTTTGAAGAATGCCAGGTTATTTTCCAGTTTCACGATTTCAGCTTCAAGATCAGAGATTTGGCTCTTGATTTTTCTTGCTTTATCTGTAAGCTGGTTTTCGGATAAACCTTCTTCTTTAAGTTCAAGCTCGTTGATTTTATTCAGCTTCAGTTTTTCCCTTAAAGTCTTGTTGAATTCTGAATTGATTGAAATTTTGTCTCTCGGAACCTTCCCGATATTATTCCATGCTGTTTTAATGGCTTCAATCCTTTCGATGCTGCCTTCTTCGTCAGTCACTGTTTTCAGGTCTTCAAGGATGTCTTTTTTATTCTTGTAGTTTTCTTTCCAGTTGTCTGTAGAAGCATTGCTTTTCTCTCTGTAGTTGTTGAAAAACGTATTACAGGCATCGCGGAACTCGTCCCAGATTTTATTGGTCATGCTCTTCGGAACATGGCCGATCTTTTTCCAGTCTTCCTGCAATTTTTTGAATAACGGAACAGCAATATCCCATTCTTCATTGTTCATATTGTCTTTAGCGGTCTGGATCAGTTTTAATTTTTCATCCAGGTTAGCCTGTTGAGATCCTTTTAAAGATTTATAGTAATTGTTTTTCGTCGTATTGAAAGCTCTGAGTGTTGTTTTGAAATCATTCCAGTTTTGGTTGGATGATTTTCTCGGAACACTTCCGGTTTTTAAAAAGTCTGAACGTAAATCTTCAACTCTTCTGATCGCATTCTGCCAGTAATTATGATTAGGCGTTTCACTCGGCTCTGAAAGCTTTTTGATTTCTGCGATGATCTGATTCTTCTTTTCGAAATTGGCGATCTGTTCAGATTCTATAGCTGCAGACAGTTCGGATTTTCTTTCGTGAATTTTATTAGAGATTTCTTTGAATTCCTCCCATGTTTTTTCACGGAATTCTTCTGCTACCGGTTCAGCTTCTTCTTTCCAGAGTTTATGAAGATATTGTAATTCATTTAATGCTTTCTGAATAACCGGTTCGTTTTCAAGCTCTTTGGCACGGGCAATAATGTGCTGCCTTTTTTCAAGATTGTGACTGTATTCCTGCTCTAAAAACTCTTTATTCAGATCCAGCATCTGATAGAATTGATTCAGGTGGTGGAAATAATTGTTGTTCAGGATTTTGAATTCAGATTTTGCAACCTGCCCTGCATTTGACCACTCTTCTTTGATCTCGCGGATTGATTTGAATAGATTAACGCCAGGCTCGGAGTTGGTATAAAGGTTTTTAAGCCTTTCAATAATATTCTGACGGTGATCCAGGTTTTTTTTCTGCTCTTCTTCCTGTCCTTTCTGGAAATCATCGTGCTTTTCCCTGAAAATATTTACCAGAGCGGAAAATTTAGCCTGTAAAGGATGCTCGTAGCTGAAATTTTCAGGCGCATTACCGGCGTCAGTATATTCGTGCTTTTTGTCTTCCACTTCATCGTGGATGTAGTGACTTGCTTTTTCTTTGAGGAGATTGAAATTTTTAAAATCTTCACCTGCATTGGGAGCGTTGATGATTTTTTCCATTTCTTTCAAGGCATCAGCTAAAGTGATATCAGCATCTACAGGATCTTCCAAATGCTCAGTCTCTTCTTCATGTACATTTTCATCTTGAGATGGATCGTTTTGTGATGTTTGTTCTTGAGGTACTTCAGTAGAATTTTTGTTTTCTTCGTTTTCAGAAAGATTGTTTTCTGTAGTCATAGCAAATCTTTTATGTGAGTGGCGTTTAATATCTTTTTAAAATAAAGCTGAAAAGCCAAATATGGTACTAATTTATGTTATTTTTTTTGAAAATTCCAAATTTCCCAAGCTTTTTCTGCTTGCTGCTCAAGCATGTAGTAACCGTTCACTGTTTTTGCTCCTTTTTCAGAAGCATTAATGATGAATTGGGTGTAATTCGGATTGTATATTAAATCTATAATCAGATGCTCATTTGAAAGCCCTTCAAAAGGAAAATCAAGACAGTCTTCCACATTTGGGAAAGTGCCTACAGGAGTGGTCTGGATAATAAGTTTATGATTTTGAACGGTTTCTTTATCAAGGTTTTCAAAATTCAGTTCTGAGGTTCTTGCAACGGTTTTTGAAGGAATCCCATGTTTGTCCAGGATATATTTTACTGCTTTTGCAGCACCTCCGTTTCCAAGGATCAAAGCGGAAGTATGATGGGCTTTTTTATGGAGCAGCAATGTCTTCTCAAACCCGAATGCATCTGTGTTGTATCCTGTTTTTTTACCATTTTGGATGACCACACAGTTGACGGCGCCGATTTTTTCTGCCTCATCACTTAATTCATCCAGATAGCCAATGATTTTTTCCTTGTAAGGAATGGTTACATTAAAACCTAAAAGTTCAGGTTTTGAAAACAGGCTTTCTACTTCATCGATTTCATTAAGGTCGAAGATGTCGTAAGAAAAGCCTTTAAGCATTAATTTCTGAAACTTGTCTTCGAAAAATTTTTTAGAAAAAGAATAGGAAATATTTCTTCCTATCAGACCTAATTTTTTATTGGAATCCATCTATCAAAAATAAAAAAAAGACCGAATAAATCGGTCTTTAGTTTGAAATATTTTTTGTTAATCTACAATGAATTTTGTAGAAGCCTTATCGGTTTTAAGAATATAAATTCCTTTCTGAACTCCTTTAAGATTGATCTTATTGGAATTTTTGAACGGATGGGCAATTGATTCTATCAGTTTTCCGGACAGATCATAGATTTCAGCTTTTGAAACTTTGCTCAGGTCTTCACCTTTTACAAACAGTTCGCTATTTTTAACCGGATTAGGATACACACTGAAAGATGACTTACCTTTTGTAATATCTGAAGTGGCTAATGTAGCGCACGTCCAGCTCAGGTCATCCATTGCTACTCTGTTATTGGTAGAAGGATTCGTTATTTTAATTACTGCATTTCCAGTAACATTGATTCCGTTGATTGTTGTGGTTGTTACAGTAGCACTGTAAGGGATTGTTCCGACAACAGTTCCGTTTACTTCAACGTTAAGAGTTCCTGAAGTCCCTGAATATTTCAGTTGAGTGGTCAATGTTAAGCTCTGAACTCCGCCTGAAATTGTAGAGCTTGTCAGGTTTCCGCCTCTGATTGTAATTGATTTTCCATTAATGGTTTCATCAGTTCTTGCAAATGTGGCTGCCCAGGTGATATTATTGCTGGTCCATGTTCTGTCTGCATAAGAGCTTGCACTGGAAGTAGGAATAGCGTCAAAAGTTTCTGTTCCACAGCTTCCGCCTACAGGTCCTGCCAAAGTAGTTCCCGTAGCAGTATTACTTTGTGGTGATGAATTTCCGGCTGCATCTTTTGCAATAATATAGAAGTTATATAGTGTAGACGGAGCCAATCCCTGAACGGTAGCAGTAGTTCCTGTAACGGTTGTGTTTAAGGTCCCGTTTACATAAATTTCATAACCTGCCACTCCGATATTATCAGTCGCTGCAGTCCAGTTTAGAACCATTGAATTTGAAGTAGGGTTGCTGGCCGTTAAATTCGTTGCTGCTGTAGGAGCTTGTGTATCTGCAACCAGTGTTCCCCAGATTGAATTGGCATATTCCGGATGGTCTATGAAAGGGTTTCTGTTTCCCTGATAAACGTAAGATGCATTATTTCTGGTAATTTCTGTAGGCGATACAGGATCTGCTGCATTCCATGCCAATAGCTGGTTAAGCTCCCAAGACTGAAGTCCCGGAAAAGCTGATCCGCCAAGCATATTTCCTGTGTCAAAAGATGAAAGCTGTGATTCATATCTTGTTACAAAATAGAAAATCATTCTGGCAACATCTCCTTTGAATGCATCAATCGGCTCAAAAACAATTCCTGAATATCCCGGGGAAACTGAAGTTCCCAGTTTAGAATTATTCATGGAAGTGAAAGATGTAGAACCTACTTTCCCGAAAGGATAATTAGATCTCATTCCGTTTACTTTTCCATCTGTAGCACGGATAAAGTGGATATCCGATTTCATAGGTAAAGCTTCATTGAAGAGACTTTGAGGAACAATATGCTCTCTGTTATAGCAATCTCCTTCATTGCTGTAATTTCCGCATTGGTTAGTTCCATAAGTGAAATTATAAGGATCAGCACCGTTTGGGTTTTCAGAATAAATATCTAAGATTGTATTATCGTTTTCGTAAGAAGTATCACGGTCTGTGGTTGCATAGCCTCCCCATAATCCATTATAGCCATGATCCTGCTGATTGGAAATAATCTGGCTTAATTTAGTTTTAAGAGCTGCACCTGTTAAGCCGGCAGTTCCGTCATAATATCCCGTAGGAATTTGTGCAAATGCATTCGAAAATGCAAGGCTCAGTAAAAAAGTGAATAAAATTCGTTTCATTTCAAAAAAAATTGGGCGGTAAAGGTACAAAAATGTGATTCCGAAGAATATTAATTTTTAGTAATATACTCTTTACTTATCTTTGAAAATACCCACGAAATGATGAATCCGAATAAGGAAGCCGTAATGGCTACAATGAAATAATTTTTGCCTACGATTTTTACCGGGAAAGGCAGAGTCTCATTGGCTTTGAAGAATCCTGAATACAATTGGAAATAGCAAAGAACCGTTCCCAGAATCAGTCCTGAAATAATTCCGCATATCACAATAAGAACCCCGGTATAAAAGTACATTCTTCTCAACTGAATTAATGGAAGCCCCATTGAAATCAGAGATTTGGCCTGTTCTTTTTTATCAAGCTGCAGAATAATAATAGCTCCTGCAAGATTAAATGTCGTAATGAAAATAACGAGTGCAAAAATCAAATAGATGAAAAGCTTTTCCGTATTGATCATCTTCCAGAATGCGGCATTTTCCTCTTCTTTGGTTTTAACTTCAATATTCTTTCCTAAAGATGAAAGGAGCCTGTCTTTTACAACATCAGCGTTTTCCGGATTGTTTAGTTTGATAACAATCTGATAAGCCGAATTTTTAGGTAAGCTTAATAATTCTTCCGTCAGTTCTATCGGAGAAATAATATAATTGTCAAGCTGATCTTTCCCGGGGAAAACACCGGTTACGATGATATCTTTTTTATTGTAAATGTCTTCTTCTTTATTGATGATCCCGGTTCCCGGCTTTGGCATAAAAACCGTGGCATAATCCCGGTTAGAATTTACAGGGATGGATAATCTATTGTCCAGGGAGTTTTCCATCAATACTTCATTTGAGTATTCAAATCCAGGATAGGAACCGTAAAAAACGTCTTTGTCAATAGGATTTACCTTGGTATAAGCGGAATCAACCCCTCTTAAAAAGGCAATATCACCTTTTCCGTTGTAGCTGATGTATACTTTTTCTTCGATAATTTTGGAAAAGCTTTTGATTTCCGGGTTGCTTTTTAAAACCTGGTTCACCTTGTTCAGGTCTTTGATGGTTTTTCCGGAATTGCTTTTAATGGTAAGGTCTGCATGCAGGTTGGAAATCAGTTCTTTATTAAGATCTTCCAGGCCTGAGAAAACAGAAATAATCACAAACATTGCAGTGACGGCCACGGTCATAGCTCCAATAGCCAGCCACGTAATAAACGTAACAGCGGTACTCCCTTTTTTGGCTAAAAGGTATCTTGAAGCGATATAAAATGCAATGTTTCTCAATTCTTATAAAACAGGATTGTCACCTTCTCCTCTCAGTTCTCTTTCAAGTTTTTCAACATCATCAAGGGCTGTGTCTAAGTAAAAATTTAATTGAGGGATTACCCGAACTTGTTTTGCCATCTTCTGGCCAATAAAATTCCTGTACTGGGCTTTATTTTCTTCTATCTCTTTCATGACAGGAGCACGGAATTCCTGAGGGAAAATGCTTAAATAAATTTTTGCAATTCCTAAATCGGCAGATACTTTTACATCCGAAACACTTACCAGAATACTTTGTTTGCTTTCTGCAGCCTGTTTCCTGAAAAGCTCCGCGAAGTCTTCCTGTATAATCTGTGCTACTTTTCTTTGTCTGTTACTTTCCATAATTTCTGCAAATTTAGTACTTTTGTTTGAATTGCTCAGTTGAAATTTGATCGCTGTATCAAATTTACGATTTAATTATAATTTAATAGTATTTATGAAGTTAGAACATATCGGTATTGCCGTAAAATCTTTAGGAGTTTCTGATGAACTTTTTGAAAAACTTTTAGGAAAAGAGTCCTATAAAAAAGAGACCATAGAAAGGGAAGGGGTTGTCACTTCTTTTTACGGAACCGGGGAAAGTAAAATAGAGCTTCTGGAAGCCAGCAATCCGGAAAGCCCGATCGCAAAATTTATCGATAAAAAAGGAGAAGGCATCCATCATCTGGCATTTGGTGTTGAAAACATTCTTGAAGAGGTTGAACGATTAAAAAAAGAAGGTTTTCAGTTTATTTCCGAAGAACCGAAAGAAGGTGCAGATAATAAATTAGTTGTCTTTCTGCACCCGAAATCCACCAATGGCGTGCTGGTAGAACTTTGTCAAGAAAAGCAATAAAAAGTTTTGTAGTGAAATAAATTTTGCTATTTTTGCAATCACAAAATTTAACCAAGTTTTGAGGTCCTATAGCTCAGTTGGTTAGAGCACCTGACTCATAATCAGGTGGTCCCTGGTTCGAGCCCAGGTGGGACCACAATAAAAAAGACACTCACAGAAATGTGAGTGTCTTTTTTTATTATTTAAAACCAAAGCATATTAATTCAGGTCTATAGATATTGAGTTAGGAAACTATTAAAACAACAAACATTTAAATCCTTAACTTTGCAACACCAACGGTCATTGAACCAAAATAGTCTACCAGAAATTATACCAACAATCAAAAATTAAAAACGATGTCCATTACAAACGAATCTGAATTAATCGGGATGCAGAAAGCCAGTGAAGCGGTTGCCTATACTTTGAAAGAAATGATTAATTATGCTCAGCCGGGTATGACGACAAAAGAGATTGATGAATACGGAGCAAAGATCCTTTCTGATTTTGGAGCAAAATCGGCTCCTTATCTGACTTATGGTTTTCCGGGATGGACATGCATCAGCGTGGATAACGAATTTTGTCACGGTATTCCTACAGATCAACGGGTTTTAAAGGAAGGGGATTTGATAAATATTGATGTTTCGGCAGAGCTCAACGGATTTTGGGCAGATAATGGGGGCTCTTTTATCATCGGAAAGGATATTCATCAGCATCAGAAATTGGTAGACGCTTCCAAAGCTATTTTGCAAAAAGCAATTAGCAATATAAAAGGTGGCGTAAAAATAGCAGACATCGGTTTATTAATGGAAACCGAAGCTAAAAAAAGAGGCTTCAGAGTCATTAAAAATCTTGCCGGACATGGTATCGGAAGAAGCCTGCACGAGCAACCTGACGAACTGTTCAATTATAAAAACCGTTTTGATTCCAGACGATTCAAGAAAAATTCTGTAGTTGCTATTGAAACATTTATCTCAACCTCTTCAAATCTTGCCGTACAGCTGAATGATGGCTGGACCATGGTCGGAAATAATGGCGGTTATATGGCTCAACATGAACATACGATTGTGGTAACCGACGGGAAGCCCATTATTTTAACTGAAATGAATGAGATATTGAATTAATACAGGAATAAGCTGATGTTTCATTAAATAATTCAATATGAAAAAAGCAGGAATTATCGGATATGGCTGGCTGGGCTCGAGAATAGCAGAAAGGTTATCGGATAATTATAAAATTTATACCACAACAACTTCTCCCGATAAAGTTGATCTCATTCATAATAAAGGATTTCAATCAACATTGGTCAATTTTAATGATAATGGATCTGATAATATGCCAAATCGATGGGATGTTGTAACAGATCTGGATGTATTGATTATTACAATTCCGTTTTCTGAAAAAAGGTCTGGGGTAGATGCCATACGAAATAAGTTTCAAAAATTAGTTTCGTTTATCGGTGATTTTAACGGGCAGATTTTTTTGATGAGCTCAACAGGAGTTTATCCGGATATTCCGGTAGACTTTGTTGAAGATGATTTGTCTTCTGAGAAGGTTTTGACTGAAAGCTTAGCTAAAAACAAATATGACCAAATAAATATCTTAAGGTTAGGCGGACTGATGGGTGATGGTAGAATTCTGAAAAATTTTAAAGTTTCAAATCCGCATGCTGTTGTCAACCATATTCATTACTCAGATATTTGTTCTGTAATTCTCAGAATGATAGAAAAACAATTACATTCAAAGCTTTATAATGTGGTGGCACCTCTTCATCCAACGAAACAGGAAGTGTTGGATATTCAGAATAATATTACTTTTATACAAAATAAGGTTTCTGAAAAGAACAGAACAATTTCGCCTTTAAAAATGATTTCCGAGCTGGAGTTTGATTTTCAATATCCGGATCCAGGATATTTCCATATATGATAATACGGATAGATACTGTATTTTACACTTATTATTCTGGTTTCTTTAAAGATCGGTTTTTATATTGCAAAGAAAATTATGAGTTGGATATATCTAAGATGAGCAAAGTTTTTTAATCTATAAAATATATTTTCAAAAGAAATGCTTCATAGAAGTCTTGCTGCTTTTCTTTGTTTTTTTTAAATAGAGCGGTCGGATTTTAAAAGCTTTGCGTTAATAAAAAATCATTAGTGAATTACCTGGGAATATTAATAAAAAAATAAACTCTTTGATGTATCAATTGGAAAATCAAAGAGTTTAAAGTTTATTATGTCTGGTAATTAGTTTTACTTTCCGCCGCCGCCGCTTTTCTCTACATCTGTTTTGGTGTTTTCCTTCACTTTCTGGTTTCCGAAACGTTTTACGAATGAAAGAGAAAATCCGTACCAGTCAGATTTTGAAGCATTTCGGAAAGTTCCGGTCTGGCTGTAGGTCGTTGCATCAAAATTAGGCCTCTGGAAAATATTCATGAGTTGCAAACTCACTTCCATCTGTGTTTTAGGGAATATTTTGGTCATAGAGATGTTGTGGAAGACATTGGTTTTATTGGCATAAGAATTTCCATTGTTCTGATTGGAAA
This sequence comes from Chryseobacterium tongliaonense, assembly GCF_041224435.1. NCBI lineage: Bacteria > Pseudomonadati > Bacteroidota > Flavobacteriia > Flavobacteriales > Weeksellaceae > Chryseobacterium > Chryseobacterium tongliaonense. The sequence continues at coordinate 94,039 of NZ_JBGFFD010000009.1, forward strand.
GCTCAACCCACGCACTCAGATTGATATTTTTGTTGAAAAGATTGGTATATGAAAGGTTAGCAGAAGCCCCAAGATAATTGATGTAATTTCTGGCTTTCAGGTCATTTCTCTGGTTAAAATCACTGTTATCAATATAATACCAGCCAACTCCGATATTTACATTCAGCTTGTTTTTCAGAAAAGTCTGGTTGGTATTGGCAAAAAGATAATACTTCTCTACCTTTCCATTAAAATTGGCGGGTAATGTAACCGTTTGGCCGCCTTCTTCAATAAAGGTAGTCCAGTAATCCTGATCAGTAAACATATACCTTGCAGAAAGGAAATATTTTTTGAGGATTCCGAGTTTCATATACAGCCTGTGGCTCGGGTTGGGTTCTAGATCCATATTTCCGCGGGAAGCGATTCCTTCACTGGTCGGAATAAGGAAAGGGTTAAACTCTGAGTACCAAGGGCGCCAAAGATTACGGTTATACGTAAGGCTCAGGTCATATTTATCTGAAAAAGAATATTTAAGTAACAAATTAGGAAGGAATGTTCCGTAAGAATCCTTTCTTTCAGTACCGGCAACATCCTGTCTCATTTTATAATCAATATGCTCATAGCGGAGTCCGATTCTGGTTTCCAGTTTTTTGAAAAAAGTTTTGCTGTAGTTGGCGTACAGGGAGTTAATATTGTCCTCATAATGGAAAATATCATTTCTCCGGGGATTGCTCTGGCTGTTATCATACAGATCATTTGGAATTACATTATTGTTGAAATCCATTTTTCCTCCTACCTCAAAAGTGCCGCCGGATTTTCCCAAAGGCTGGGTGTAATCTACTTTTACATAATAATTCCGGGTCTGTTCATTGGAATTTGTTATAATTTGATTCACGGTGGGCGAGTCGCTGAATGTTTTTAAAAACTCATTCATGCTTTCCTGGGAATTGTAGTTGGTACCTAAATTGACATCCAGAATCCTGTTTTTCTCCTTATCATAATATTTATAAAAGACATTGGTTCCCAAAGTACGGTAACGCCCCGTTAAATCCTGGTCCTGATGATATGAATTCTCAAACACATTATTGAGGGATTTTGTACCGTCTGCATCAGAGGTAGAATTGTTTTTATTCTGATAATATTCCAGGATGAGCCCTACATTGTTTTTATCATTCAGTGCAAATTCCGAAGTGGAGGAGACAGACGGATTTTTGCTTTTGGAAATGGTTTCATTGTTGATCGTGGTAACGGCGTTATTCTCGTATAAGCTGTTAACATTAAGGTTTTTCTGTACCCATGTATTGTCACTGTAGCTTCCGATCAGGGTTTGGGTGAAATTTTTCTTATGATAATTGAGGTTAAGGTTGGTATACTGTGAATTTTTTGTGTTTTGTCTGTTATTGAAGGTTACACTTCCTTTCATTCCTTCATCATCCCTTTTCTTCAGGACGATATTGATCACCGATCCGGATGTTTCGTAGCGGGAAGACGGGCTTGTAATCACTTCAATTTTCATCAGGTTATCAGCTGGAATTGTGGCGAGGTATTCCTTTAATTCCTTACCTGTAAAAACAGATTTTCTGTCATTGATATAAACGGTAACCGCTTCACCTTCTGCTTTTATGGCGTCATTATTATCAATACTGACCAATGGCGTCATTCTCAGTACATCCCAGGTTGTATTTCCTGCAAGGATAGAGCTGTTGGCAACATTAAAAACCGTTCTGTCAACCTTCGATTCTACGGTTGGTTTTCTGACGGTCACTGTAACCGCTTCTATTTCTTTTTGCTTGGTTGTGGTATCTTTTACTGCCTGGGCAAAAGTAAGGGAACTTATTAATAAAGCGATAGGTGCTAAAATTATTTTCATTTCAAAAATGGAGTTTCATGCTTATAAGACACCTGTTACTAAGGATATGTTACACCTGATGGTGAAAAAAAACAGAAAATTAATATTGTATATCCTGATGGGGTATAATGTAACGGATTCAAAAAGAAGAAAAGGGTAATTATTTTAATTAGGGTTCATATCTGTCATTCTCTTTTAAGTCGATTAGTAAAAATTTGCATTTAGTGCGCTTTTGTTACGTATTAATTAAAAAATGAAAATATCAAATCATATTGTATTGTAAATTATTAATAGTTTCTTCCTTTAAGGTGATTAAATTATATTAAATTGATTTGATTTAACGATTAACCTGCTTTGAATTGTTTTAAACTTAATATAGAATTAATGTTATTTTTTATTTTTAAATTATTCTTATTTTCTTATAAGTAGTTAAATGTCTGATTATTTGTATGCTTTTAAGTTAAAAAGATGTATAAAAAATAAAAATTTTATAAAAATCACATTAAATTGATTTAATATTATTTCATGGAATCATAAAAAGTTTTATATTTGCATCAACGTAAGGGGAAGTTAAACATTGATTTTAAAACTTATGTGGTATAACAATCCAGGCATTAAACCCTGTCTTCCCCTTTTTTTTAAAACTAAAAAATGATAACCAGAAAAAAATTTCTAGCCCTAAGCTCATTAGGTGCTGTTTCTCTGTTTTTTCCTAATTTTTTATTTTCAAAATCATTTAAACGTACCAATATCATAGATGTTGATGCAGCTTTAAAAGAAGCTGCTTCTTTGCGTAGTACCGGGAAACTTGTGGAAGCAAAGAAAATTTATGATGATATACTTATTGGATATCCCGGCGAGGTCAGGGCTTATGATGGTTTAAGAAAAATTATTCTTTCCGGCGGACAACAGGAAGATGTCATTAAATTACTTAGTGAGGCGGTAAAAATTAATCCGGAAAGTGCTGACATAAAGCAGAGGCTTTATAGGGAATACTTTAATGCCGCAATGGGGAATAAAAAACTGGCCAGTACATTGGGGATTGAAGGCAGAGTATTGGTAGAAGTCCAGGAAAAGTATACTTCATTCCTAGAAGGACATTCAAACCATCATAATATTGCCAAACAGCTGGAGAAGATCAACAAGTTTGTAGAATGGAATGCAGATACGGAGAATCCTCATACGAATGTGCCATTAAAAAAATACAGGAAAGATCAATATCAGTATAACAAAAACAGGTTCAACGAGTACTCTACCGAGAAGATGAGTGCCAAGCTCGAGGAGCTTCTTTCCAAGCCTAATAATGATATCAGACGGCCGCACATCAGGGAAATGTATCAGCTGACTCTTAAAAAATACAGAAAAGAGAAAAATACAGATGTGGCATTGGAGTATGCCGTCAAATATTATGATACGGTTAACAAACAGGATCCTCTTTTTATAAAATACATCAGAGATCTGGCTAAGTATCAGAAAAAATACGATACGCTAATTGAACTTGAAGCCCAAAACCATAACATTAAAAAAACATTCTGGTCTGCGCTGGCATTATTTGATGCTCACCTGAGAAAAGTGGAAAACGACAATAGTCCCATACCTGCGGAAGCCAATACACTAATGGCTTTTCTGAAAGTTAATACGTTTTCTCCCGTTAAAAAGTTCGAATATATCACCAGACAAATAAAAGTTGATATTATTACAGGAAATTCTGATGCTGCCAGAAATAGCATATTGGAAGAAAGCAGGAATATGTACGGGATAACCAACCCGCATCTTATTGACAGAATGAATGTTTTAGCAGCTAAATTCCATGCTAAAAAAGGGGATAATGATGCTAAAGATATGATCATCAATATTGCTGTTAATCCGGGGTCATATACAGATAACCCGGATGAGATGGTAAAATCGCTGGCTCTGATGAATCTTAACAGAGATTCCTCCAATATCAGCCACCTGCAAAATTTACAAAAACTAATCAATAAACTATGAAGCTTAAGTTTATTATTTCCCTACTTTTTATGCTTTTCTTTAAATCGGTATATTCCCAATTACTGATTACTGAGGTATATTATAATACCCCATACAACGAAAAGCTGTATTTTCAGCATGATACTGATATTGTGAATGCGAACAAACACCATTGGGGTGAATTTGTAGAAATATATAATTTCAGTGACAAAGATGTTAATATGAATGACTGGTACCTGAGAGATCCGCAAGGGATTTTCTGGCTTCCCGAAAAGATAATAAAGAAAGGGGAGTTTATGGTTATTGCGTACAGTACATTCCCAACGGGTACGACTCCATTTACAGAACTTTTTTCTACGACGGTCGGAAAAGATGATCAGATAATCCTTCAGGACAGGATCATACTCAGAAATAAATCGGAACAAATTTCTTTAGGAAGATCTTTTAACGGAGCTACAATGCTGAATAAAAGTACCTACAGCTGGTCTCCCGGAGACCTCTTCAATTTTATTCCCAATATCTGGCAAACTCCGGCCTTGTTTTACACTGTTCAGTCAATACAATATAATCCTAATACAGGACAGTATCAAGGGATACCCAATCCGTTGGAAGCCGTTTATGTGCCTCCTACACAAAGCTATGATGATCTGGTGAAAAGTGATTTTCAGCAGTTTTACGGATTTCTCGATTGGAGTGATAATGTAAGCGCGTTATTAAATAATGTATGTCTTATCAATATTGAAAAAATAACCCAGAATCCTAATGGCAGTTATGACCAGGGATCTGTTTGCTTTACCTATGATGAGGCAGGAAATGCATTGGCAGGAGCAGGTTGTTCGTCTGAGACCACTCCGGGTTCTGAGCCTTCGGGATATACCACAGATGAGCTTGAAGCCATAAAAAACAGTATCGTGATTTCACCAAACCCGACCAAATCATCAAACTCGTATAATGTAACACTTACATGGTCTGGTCCGGCAATGAATAAGATCAATAATATTCAGGTATTCAGCTCTGTTGGTGTTGTAGTTTATGGTTTTGCTCCCGGAAACGGAATTAATACGACTACATTCAGCCTTCAGAATCAGCTGCCGGGTGCATTTATTGCAAATTTTGTGTTAAACACAGGACAGGTAATATCCAAAAACATCTTAAAATGGTAATAACTAACATGAAACTCAAAATATATTCCCTATTTACTTTTTTTGTATTTTTTTCCTTTATAAGGTCGCAGAATATTCAAGAAATTCCGTTGCCTTACAGTACTTCCGGATATGCAGAAAAATCTTCGGAATCGGGTGCTTCGGCACAAAAAACCTTTCCTGATGTATTAACGCCCACCGTAAACGCGGAAATGAATGTGAGTGAATCGGGAGCACTGACTTATACCTTACCCATAGAAATTCTAAAGGGGTTAAATAATTTCCAGCCTAATATTGCCCTGGCTTATAACAGCCAGAATGGTAACGGGCAAGCCGGCTGGGGATGGAATATTATGGGATTGTCTACAATCAACAGAGGTGGAAAAAGCAAAGAGATCGATGGGATAACCATTGGACCACAGTTTAATAATAATGATCCTTTTTATTTAGACGGGCAAAGACTTATAAAAGTTAATGAAACAACATTTGTTACCGAAAAGTTTTCAAAGGTTAAAATCACAAAGCCTGTTTCCGGGGAATTTCAGTTTGTTATTCAGTATACAGACGGGAGAATAGCCAAATATAAAGAGCTGCTTACAGGACAATATTATATTTCTACCTTTATTGATGCCTTCGATAATGAAATTCATTATTCTTACCAGGTAGAAAACAACGTACCTGTCGTAACGAAAATTTCTTATGGCGGGACAAGTGTTGCCAATGACAAGTTCTATATCAATTTTTTATATAAAGCCAGAAAAAAGAATATCCAGATATTCAGAAACGGGAATACCTTTATCAATACAAAAGTTTTAGATGAGATCAATTCCGGATCTACTTATAATGCTTTATACAGAAAATATAATCTGACCTATGATTTTGTTGAAGATAACAGCGTAGAGCGTCTCCGTACTATTGTGGTCAGCAACGAAAGCGCAGAAACTTTAAAACCTTTAAATTTTAACTATAACACATCGAATCAGGGGGTTGTAAAGATTACTACCAGTACACAATCTGGCCTGGGGATTGCAAATCCTATTTCATCACCGATCATTACCGGGTTGGGAAGTGTAGCAATTGGTGATTTTCTTAACAATAATGTAGAAAAAATTCAACCTGTTTTCCAGACAAGGATGTCAAACGGGTACGGACTAAAGATAGGTGCCGGTATGGTACCTACTTCGATAAGCCTTTTGAATAACAGTTCCGGGAACCTGTTTTTTTCCGGAAAAGTATTAGACAGTAATAATAAAATTACAGAGAAAGATCAATTACTTAACGTTTACGAAAATATTATAGGAACCGGGGATTTTGATAACCCCAACAGCCCCGGGAATCAGCAGCTGAAAGACGAGATTATTTTTGATATAAAAAATCTGGTAACCGGAATTGAACGAAAAGTAAAAGTTCCGGTAAAAGGAGGATTGGTAGAAGTTCAGAATTACATCCCGCCGGATCCTTATGATTATTACCGTGACGGAACTTATGAAACTACTTATACCAGAGATTATACCAGAAGAGAATATATTCAGGGAGATTTTAATAATGACGGGCTTATAGATTTTCTTATTGTAGAGCCACAGAATGTAAACCGTCCACAGCGTATTTATTGGGCAGAAGTAGGGAAAACCATTTCAGCAGTACCTGTTGAGCTCAATCCTGTTCTGTTAAATGAATCTTCTGTCTCGCTTTATGGGAAAGATGTTTACCCTATAGAATTTGATGGTGATGGTTTGCCGGAACTGTTAGCAGTAGATAAATACAATGCAAGATTTTCAGTATATAAAATTGACTTCACTACCAATTCCTTAAGTACAGTAATTACGAACCAGGGATTATCTAATTTCGGGAGTGAGACACCTCTGTTTTTAGGTGATTTTAATGGGGATGGGCTTACTGACTTCATCACCCCTCAGAAGGTGTACAGTATTCCTGAAGATGATAATTCAGGACTGAAAATGGGTGAGACCTATTACAACATGCAGAATGAAACACTTCTCTGGTGGAAATATACCGGGAACGGAGTTACATTTACCAAAAACCAGGAAGATTATACATCGCAGAAAATTGCTTATCTAAAGCCTTCCCAAAGTAATTATATTAAAAAATCCACTTTCTGGCAGAAATTCTGGAATGGTAAACCTGATGAATATGCTTACACGAGATATTCTACCCATAATATTATCATTACGGATTTTAATAATGACGGTCGTTCCGATATTATTACATTAAACAAGATTGGATCAGCAAAATACAATGCTAACGGTTCTTTAGGTGGAGTACCTATTAACAACCTCAGCAATATATTGTTCAGACTTACGGCACCCATAACGATTGTTCCGTTTAATTCTGATGTTACGAATCGTGTAAATTTTTATGAAAATAAGAATCTGCAGGGCGGAACTTTCCAGCAGCTCACAAGCTATTCAATTGTTGATAATAAAATATCTCCGTTATCGCTGATTGTTTCTGCAACCAATTTTGATTATCTGAATGTTTCCAAAGCCGGAGTTTATATCTATGATCCACTCGTAGGATTATCAACGAATATTACCATTGATAACAGTAATTTCCTTGAAAAACAGATTCAGGAAGTAAACAACGGTTCAGATGTGCTTCAAAAAGTAGATTACAGGAATATGATTGTAAGTCCTACGACAGACGAAGCAACCTACCTTTATAAAACCCAGGATTATCTGAGATATCCGCTTTATGTGCACAAATCAAATCCTGTGCTTTATCTTGCAAATAAGATCCATACCATATTTGATGGTAAGATTATTACTAAAGAATACCGCTTTGAAAACGGAATCCAGCATCTGGAAGGAAAAGGTTTTTTAGGATTTCAGAAAACGTATTCCAGTGATCCTTACGAATCTGAGCTGAAAAACGGGAAGTATGTCAATAAGAATCCGGTAAAAGCTGTCTTTTGGAGTATACAGACCAAAGACCCTACATTGGATAATGTGGTAATTGCTTCTACATATGGTGGGATAAAGAAGTATTTTACAGAATCTTCAATAGCGAATAAAAAATTTGATAAAGGAAACCATCAATATCTTATTCTTTCAACCAATGAACTTACCAGGGATTATCTTAAACAGATTTATATTGATAAAGAATATGTGTACGATGAAGCTGATGATTTAAAACTTAAAACATCTTATACAAATTATAACGGAATAGGTTCTTCACTTTCAAAGTATACCTACAAACCTGAATTTTCAAACGGTGACCATTATTTTTATGGGAAAATAGCATCATTAGAAGATACTACTTATAAAGACGGATTGTCTTTCACCTCAAAAAGCGAATCAGATTATTTCCCTAATGGAAATGTTTCTGAAACGAGAAAATATGGGAATGAAGCCAATGGTACTCCTTTGGTTACCACTTATACCTATGACACTATTGGAAATACGAAAACAGAGACTTTATCTACTGCAGGAATTGCACCACATACCAATACCTATGAATATGATGCTACCAATCGCTATGTAAATAAAACAACAACACCCGACGGATTATTTTCTACAGCCGATATTAATGCGCTTGGACGTACACTGTCAGAAGTTTCACCTTTAGGGTTAACTACAAGCTATACATATGATTCCTGGGGTAATATTACAGAAGTTACTGATTTTCTCGGAAAGAAAACAACAATTTCTAAATCAGTTGCTAACGCGTCTACAGGTGGAGTCTATAATGTACATAAAAAGAGAGAAGGCGGAGCAGAAACAATTGTTACTTTTGATAAGTTTGACAGAGAAATTCAGACTAAAACTCAGGGACTTAATAATAAATGGATTGTATTAAAAACAGAATATGATCTTTTTGGAAGAAAAATAAAACTTTCCGAAGAGCAGTTCGAAGGGGAGCCTGTAAAATGGAATACCATAGAATATGATGAATTAAACCGCCCCGTTAAAAATATCACCTTTACGGGTAAGGTAATCACTACATGTTATGAAGGAATGAAGGTAACGGTCGATGACGGTTATAAAAAAACTTCCAAAACCCTTGATGCAATGGGACATGTTATAAGACAACAGGATCATGGCGGTATTATTTCCTTTTCTTATTATCCTAATGGATCTCCTAAAGAAACTAATTATGAAGGGATAAAAACAACTTTTGAAATCGACGGTTGGGGAAATAAAACTAAAATAACAGATCCTTCTGCAGGAACATTTAGTTATGAGTATGATAACCTAAGCCGTATTACTAAAGAAATAACACCTAAAGGATATACTCTTTTCACTTACGACAGTTTGGGACGGCCACTTACCGAGAAAACATACGGAAATACCACTGCGGAGAATACCAATATTGAAAAGACATATACCTATAATACACAGAGTAGGCTTCCTGAAACGATCACAGGAACAAACAACGGAGTAAGCTTTATTTATAGTACTACATATGATCAGTATTATCGTGTAAGCGGAAAAAGCGAACAAACTCCTGAATTTGTATATAGTGCCACTACAACTTATGACAGTTTTGGTAGAGTTGATGTTTCCGGCATTTATACTGTCCTTACAGGTACAGGATATCTTTCCGGTGATTCTGTTAAGAATGTGTATGATAGCAATGGTATTCTTATTCAGCAGAATGACAACACTACGGGAGCAATGGTTTGGCATCTTACAGATACCAATTCAAAAGGAAAGATTACTCAGATGGAATATGGTAATGGATATACGATTACCAATCAATATAATCCGACGGATTTTTCCCTATATAATACGAAGCATCAGAATACGACAAATGGAACGGTAGCTCTGGATGTAGATTATAACTATGATGTTAATAAAGGAGTATTAAATTGGAGAAGAAACAATACATTTGGCAAGAAAGAAGATTTTACATATGACAAGCTGAATCGTTTGCTTTCAGAAGCTGTAAACGGTGTTTTAACAAATGAATATACGTATGATAAACGAGGCCGGATCACTTCGAATACCGAGCTTGGGAAATACAATTATAATGAAACCGATTATAAGCTTCAAAATATTAATTTCAATACAAACGGACAAAATATAAATACAAACAGAGGCTTTGCTACTGTTACTTATAATGCTTTTAAAAGTCCTAATAATATCATTTTAGCGGGTAGAGATAATCTGAAGTTTGATTATAATATCTTGAAAACAAGATATTCAATGACTTCAAAAACAAATAAAAAAACCAAATTTTATTCTTCGGATTTTGCGATAGAAATGACGAAAGATAATCTTACGGGAGAAATACAATTAATAACATATATTACCGGAGATCCTTACTCTGCCAATTACATTAAGAAGGAAGTTATAAACAATGCAGGTGTTGAAAAAAGCAATTATTACCTTCACAGAGATAACCTTGGAAGTATTCTGGCTATCACCAAAACAGACGGCTCGGTTGTGGAGAAGAGATTCTTTGACGCCTGGGGTAATTTGAAAGGATTGGTAAATTCTAACGGTCAGACTATTACAAATGTTGAACAGTTGAGGTTTATACCTTTGTTCCTGGATAGAGGATACACTGGTCACGAACATTTGCAGACTGTCGGGCTGATCAATATGAATGCTAGGATTTATGATCCTGTTCTTAGAAAGTTCCTCAGTCCGGATAATCTCATAGCTGATCCATTTAATACACAAAGTTATGACAGATTCGGATATGTATATAATAATCCGCTATTATTTGTAGACATCGACGGTAATGAGCCGATCACCTTGGGTGTTGCAGTAGTTATAGGTGTTGCAATAGCCATTTTCAGTAAAGCAATTATCAATATGATCAGTGGAATACCATTCTGGTACGGGATGGGTAAAGCTGCTGTAGTAGGCGCTGTATCTGCAGCTATAAGTTTTGGAATCGGAGCAGCAGCAACCTCGGTATTCAGTGAGGGGCTGAGTGTAGGTAAGGCATTATTTGAAGCCGGAATGCATGCAATATCCGGAGGTATGATGTCTGTGGTAGACGGTGGAAAATTTGGAGCCGGAGCATTAAGTGGAATGGTATCTTCCTTAGTGGCAAGCGGAGTTCAGGGCTTAGGAAATATAGGGAATTTTGGAAGTAAAAATCCAGATTTGTTAAAAGCTATTATGGTGACATCCGGAGGATTAAGCGGTGGTATTAGTGCAACAATCGCAGGGGGTAATTTCTGGCAAGGATTTAGACAAGGAATTATCACAAGTGGGTTAAATCACGTTGCGCATATGACCCTTGAAGAATTTGGAAATGATACTGCTAAAACATTAGAAGACTATAAAGATGAGATTGGTAAGAAGATTGATGGAAGAATAGCAGAGATTGATAGTAAAATAGAAGAAAATAAGGTAGATATAAAGGCAGCAACAAGACAAGGGAAAATTGACAGATTGACAAGATCAAATAATGATTTGGCCAGTCAGAAAAGTCAGCTCGTTGAAGCTAAATCTATGCTGGCCTTTTTATTAAGTAAAGAACATGCTTTTTCTATTACTGTTAGTACAAGAGTTCCTTCCTCAGGAGATAGTAAATTTGATTTAGAGGGTACCGTTATATGGGGAGATAATGATAAAAGTTTAATTGTGAGTTTTAATCGAAGTGTAAATGTATTAATCCATGAGATGGTTCATGCATATCATATTGTCAAAGGAACGTATAAACATACGACATTTGTAAAAGGAGATAGAGTGTCACTGTATGGATATGGCTCGGAGATACAGGCTTATAAAGTGAGCTATAGTTTGACCGGTTCTATAGAGGGAGCTTCAAATATATCCGGAATAAACAAAGAATTTGTAATTGCAAGGGGCTATTAAAACTTATAGTATGAATACCAATATAAAAATTTCATTTCTGACATTTCTGTTAAGTTTTCAAGTATTTTTTGCTCAGGATGTTGAGTATGGAAAGTATGTTAGCAAATCAGGGAGTTTTTTAGTGATTAAAAAAAATAAAAAATTCTATTTTCAGAAAGAAAAAACAGTAAAGCTGGATATAACAAGTAAAGAAATAATAGCAAAAAGTTTTGGAAATTTTGAGAGAAAAAATAATATGTTATTGTTTACTACTACTTCTTATGATTCCATAGCAGAAAAATCCTTTAAATTGGAAGAGCTTGATAAAAGTTCCAATGACTCAATTAATATTCGTTTTAAGAAATATGACGAACTGATTAAAGTTTATATCTGTGGAACAGGTTTAGAAAATTCAAAAAGAGTTGATGACACAAGTTCTTGTATGATTATAGGTAATAATACTAAATTACCTAAATTTTATTCAGAAAAATTTTACTTTAAAATATATCCGAATCTGGATGACTGGCGTATGAGAAGTGATTATAATATCAACACAATTAGTTTTACCACTAAAAACTATAAAAACATGATACATAATAACCTGCTTATCGATACAGATTTTGATACTACAGATTTTGCACTGGAAAAATTTGAAAGTGATATAGCTATTATTGAAAATAAAAAAATTATTTTTAAAGGAGAAGAATTCCTTCTCGAATCTAAAAAGTAAAAAATCAATTTGATTTTTCAAACAGCAAACCCCGGCTCTTCGAGCCGGGGTTTGCATTAAAATACATATCCTAAGGCTCCGGATGATTTGTCGGCGTATGGATAATATCATAATACACGGAAGTATCATTCGCATCAGGATAAATTCTGTACGTAAACTCCTGCTTCGTTAGGACTGTAATTTTTACCACTCTCGTAAAAAGTACATTTCCGTTATTATCTTTCGCGACAATTGTTCTGGTGGAACCATCTGCGGAAACCGACCAGTCGCCATGCATTTTCGGCGAATCATCAAGGTTGTACATCGTGAATGTACCGTTGGCTTTAAAATAAGCAAATCCCACGAAGTTTGCCACATTAGGATCTGTCAGAGGAACAGATTGTCCGTTCTGGTTTTTAGAATCAGTCGTTTCCCAGGGCGTAGATGCCAATACCTGTGACGGAGTAAGTCCGGGTTCTGTAACGACAATTTCATCATCATCATTCGAACATGATACGGTACTCATTGTCAATACAAATACTGCAAACAGGGAGCATAATTTTTTTAGTATATTCATTTTTATATTTCTTAAACACTGCAAACATATCCGTTATAAAATCTAAAAAATTGTATAAAATATCTCTTCTGTTGTAAAAAATATCACAGATCTCAGAAACTGCCATTAAATCCTTATCATTGATGAGCATTTTTATTCTTCACATAAAATATTTGATTAAATTTGAAAAAACAATTCAGAATGTTTATGAATAAAGTATCTCTTTTCGGATGGATTTGCGCAATCGATTGCATTTTTGGAATGGCTTCAATAAAAGCTCAAAATTCCATTCAGCTCAGCAATACATTGGATTTCCCAAGAAGTGAAATTGTTTCAATCTCTTCAACCCGGTTGAAATCATTTTTAAGCAAAAACAAAGAAACAGATCTCAGAATAAAAGACAGTCATAATAAATATCTTCCCATCCAGTGGATAGATAACGACAGTGATGGCAAAAATGATGAATTACTCTTCCCGGCAGTGATAGAAGCAAAAAAAACCAATACCTATACCATCGTAGGAAATGCAGAAATTCCTGTTCCTGAAACTAAAATAACCACTTACTCAAGACTGGTTCCGGAAAGAGTGGATGATTATACATGGGAAAATGATAAAATTGCATTCAGGGTTTACGGGCCGAAAGGTCAGAAAGAAGCCCTTGCGGGAATTCAGGGAAGCACACTCTCAAGCGGAGTTGATATCTGGCTGAAAAGAACAGATCAACCGGTTATCAATAAATGGTACAAAGGATACCTGACAGATCCGATGTATTACCACAAAGATACAAGAGGTGAAGGCTATGACCCGTACCAAGTCGGAGACAGCAGGGGAACCGGCGGGATCGGTATCTGGAATAATGACAAGCTTCAGGTTTCTCAGAATTTCGTGACGGCTAAAACTATTGCGGAAGGCCCTTTGCGTACCGTTTTTGAACTGACTTATAACAAGTGGAGTGAATATGGAGTTCGTGAAATAAAACGGGTTTCTTTGGATATTGGTTCTAATTTTTCCAGATTTGAATCCAGGTTTGAAACAGAAAAACCAGTTCCGAATTATACGATCGGTATTACCCTGCATAAAAATGAAGGTGAGGTGAAAATAAATGATAAAAACGGTTGGTATCTTCACTGGGAAAAAATTGATGACGCTTTCGTAGGAGAAGGAATTGTTGTAAACCCTGCTGCTGTTGAAAAATCGTGGGCAAGAAAATCTGATGTGGCAGATCAGAGCAATTTATTGATTGTTACAAAACCTTCAAATAATCTGATTTATTACGCCGGATTTGCATGGCAGAAAAGCGGACAGGTTCAGACTCGGAAAGACTGGGAAGCACTATTGCAAAAACAATCCATGATTATCGCCCATCCTTTAATGATTAAGATCAAATAACATGAAACTTAAAATTCCAATACTGGCATTTTCATTTATTACAGTCATTTTTTCAGCTCAGATAAAAGATACCCTGGCGGAAAAAATACTAATCTATCAGCTCCCGAATGGGGCTTGGGGAAAACAGCTCGATGATAAATCGGTCGTGAATTATAGCCTTCCCATAGATAAAAATCTTTTAAGGAAAATAAAAGAAACGGGTGACGACCATGCAACGATTGATAACAATGCAACCTCAAAAGAAATCAATGCCCTGATAAAAGCCTATCAATCCACAAAAAATCCTGAATACCTGAAATCAACGGAAAAAGGAATTAAATACCTTCTCCTGATGCAATATGAAAACGGCGGCTTTCCTCAGTATTACCCGAATTCCGGATTGTACAGGAAACAGGTAACCTATAATGATAATGCAATGATCAATGCACTCACGGTTTTATATAATGTAGCGGAAAGTAAAAATGATTTTAACGTTGTCGATTCTAAACTTAGGGAAAAAGCCATTCAGGCCGTACAAAAAGGAATTCAATGTATTTTGAAAACCCAGGTAAAACAAAAAGGAAGTCCGTCAATCTGGGCAGACCAGTACAATGAAATCACTCTGCAACCCGATAAAGCCAGAGCTTTTGAACCCATTTCCCTGGCAACAGGAGAATCTGTGAATATCGTTCGTTTTCTGATGATGCAGCCTGTCACTCCCGAAATTGAAAGATCTGTAAAAGCTGCTGTAAAATGGTTCAAAGAAAACAAAATCGAAGGATACAGCTATAATATTTCAAAACAAAACGGGAAAATATCAAGAGTTTTGGCGGAAGATAAAAATTCGGTGATCTGGGCAAGGTTTTATGACATTCAGACCAATAAACCCCTTTTCGGAGACCGTGACGGAAGCGTAAAATATAATTATAACGAAGTTTCCGAAGAAAGAAGAAACGGTTACAGCTGGTTTGGAGATGCTCCGGAAAAGCTCATCAGCAAAGAATATCCGAAATGGCTTGAAAAGAACAATCTATCTGATTAATTTAAAGTGAAATAAGTATATATTTATAAAGAATAAACAAACGACTGGAAAATTCCCAGTCGTTTGTTTTTTACATCCAAAGTATTTTAAATTCCCGATTATAAAGAATTGCAGATGTTTCCGCTTAATGTAGCGCCCGCATTGGCTGTTACATCCGCTTTAACGGCAGAAACGGATAAAGCAGGGATGGTATAAGGTGGCGTGAATGCCGTTCCGCTTCCGGAAGTATTCCCTGTTACATTGGTGAAAGTACTTCCTGTCTGAGTCACAGCTGTGAATCCGCTCATTAAGTTGATCGGTTCTTTTACATTTTCAAAGACATTTCTGTCAACCAGAATATTGGCCTGTACGCCGGCAGCAATACATTTGTTGCTCACCGGACTGTTAAAATAGCTGTTAATAATATGAATCTTACCATATCTTACCCTTGGCATACGCTCTCTGCATCCGGGCGCCCACCAGCAACGAACGAAAGTCACGTTAAGTTTTCCCGCATCTGCCGTTGCACCGTCACTTGATCCGATAAGATTAGAGAACCTGTGATCATCCGTACCTCCGGAACCGCCAGGTTTTGGAGCTTTCAGATAATGGAATTTCGTATAAGATACGGTAACGAAATCTGATTTGTTTTTAATATCAAAATTCCCGTCTACACCATCCCTGAATTCACAATGGTCGATCCATACATTTCGGCAGTCATCCAGAATGGCATTATCCCATCCGTCGGTATCATAAGCTCCCGGTCCTTCAAAAATCAGGTTTCTGATCACAATATTATTACATCTTTTAATATTGATGATACCGGATCCGCTCGCAGTCTGGTCAGTAGAAACCAGCTTGGCACCGCTTGCCCCGTAAATTGTTTTCCCGGTCTGATCCTGAAAAGACAAACGGGTCGTTATCGTAATCGTTCCCGTTACTTTAATCACCTTTACAGCAGTGTTTTCTATAGCTGCCTTTAATTGAGCATACGTGGAAACCGTAGTTTCGGCTGCAGTTCCGCCTCCGGTAGTTCCGCCGTTTTGAGAAGCCCAACCGGGAGCAAAGCAGCTGGCCAGAGGAATAACAGCGTTGGCTGAAAGAGATTTTTCATGCCTGAGTACATTTGAATTTTCAGTTAATTCACTTTTAATGTCATCCTGCCCACAGCCTGTTAAAGCAAAAGCTGAGCTTAGAGCTGCCGTAAATAAGGCAACTTTGATTTTTGTTTTCATAGTTAATACTTGTTTTCTTTTATTAATGTTAAATAAAATTATGTAATAATTAATAAATTGTTTTATATTTTAATGTATTTATATTTATATAATTATAATGTTATGTAATTAATATGAACAACCGATTGCATTTTAAATAATATTTAAAATAATTGTGAAGTAGATTGCTAAAATAAAAAAATCCCCAGATTACACGGATCTTACAAGGAATTTGTATGATTCATGGAATCTGGGGATAGATAGATCTGTTGTTAATCTGAACTACTGAACCTCGAAAATATACCTTCCGCCTTTTTCAGTTTTAAAATCAAAGGTTTGTGTTTCAGGAACGGGAAAACCTTTTAGCGTGGCTTTTTCAGAAATTAAAGGTGTTCTGATCGTATTTACCTGATAATATTCATTAGGGTTCTCACCTTTTGCCAGCTGCAACAACTTGGTGGCTGAGGCTCCCGAAGTTACCAAAAGTATATCCTTACCAACCTTGATCCTTGCATTTCCTCCCAAAGCCGATTGTATGGCCATCTTTGTCAGCTTGGAATTTTTCCATTCAATATCCACTTCAAAGCCACCTCTTGCTTTTAATCCTTTAACCGATCCATTGGGTAAAGCATCCGGAAGAGCCGGCAAAATATACAGATAACCGTCATAGCTTTGCAATAGCATCTCTGCAATTCCTGAAGTACACCCGAAATTTCCATCGATCTGGAATGGGGGATGGGCATCCAGAAGATTCGGATAAGTTCCTCCTGACTGGCCTGTAGTTTCCATAGCAGGACTCAGCTGATCTGAAATCAGTTTAAAAGCTCTGTTTCCGTCAAGCAACCTTGCCCACCAGTTTACTTTCCAGCCCATCGACCAGCCGGTAGATTTATCACCGCGGTATATCATTGAATTTTTTGCAGCTTCAGTTAAATCAGGATTTCTGAAAGGGGAGATTTGCCCGGAAGGAAATAATCCGTACAAATGAGAAATGTGCCTGTGCTTATCATCGGTTCGATCCATATCTTTCAGCCATTCCTGTAACTGTGCATGTTGTCCGATCTGCATAGGCGGAAGTTTGCTTAAAGATAATTTTACTTCATCAGAAAGATTTTGATCTTTATTTAAAACTTTTGAAGCATTAATGAAATTATTAAAAACATCAAAAACCAGCTGATTATCCATCGTTGTTCCTGCAGTAATTCCTACACTTTTCATATAGGTGTTTTCAGGAGACATAGAAGGTGAAACAACCAGATATTGTTTCGAAGGGTCTTGCTGAAGAACATCAAGATAAAACAATGCACAACCTTTCAAAGCTGAGTAATTTTTTTTCAGAAACTCTTTATCTCCGGTATATACATAATGATTCCAGATGTGTTGAGTGAGCCAGGCGCCACCCATCGGCCACATTCCATAGAAACCGCCGTCGACAACTCCTGTAATTCGCCATAAATCTGTATTGTGATGCATATTCCAGCCTCTTGCATGGTACATTTCCTTTGCCGATTCCTGTCCTGTTACTGACAAATCCTGGATCATGTCAAACAAAGGCTCATGCATTTCGCTCAGGTTGGTATTTTCTGCAGGCCAGTAATTCATTTCTGTATTAATGTTGACCGTATATTTGCTGTCCCAAGCCGGATTCAACTGATAATTCCAGATACCCTGAAGATTGGCAGGCTGGGTTCCGGGCTGGGAAGAAGAAATTAAAAGATAACGGCCAAACTGGAAATACAAAGCCACCAAATCAGGATCGCTTGAAGTTCCGAATTCTTTAACTCTGACGTCAGTTGTTTTATTTGCCTGTTCGGTTGTTCCTAAATCTAGACTTACACGGTTGAAATATTTCTGATATTTCTCAACATGAGCTTTTAATTCAGTATCGTATTTTTTATTTAAAGCAGATTTTAAATATTCTGAAACTCTCATATCCGGGTTTCCGGAAAGGTCATTATATTTCTTAAAATTGGTTGCAATCGAAACATAAATGACGACTTCATCCGCTCCTGAAATGTTGAGTTGATTGCCGGTTGAGGTTAGCTTTCCGCCTTTTAAAACAGGCACTGCAACCGTTTTGAAATTGATCTTTCCGGTTTTGTTGTCGACCGAGCCGCTTGTTCCGTTAATTACCAATTGATTTTTCTCAGTGAAAACAGATTTTCTCAAATGTTGAGTAGAAGCACTGATGGAGAAATTTAAACTCCCTTTTTTATTGGAAGATAATTTAATCATGATCACATGATCTGCAAATGAGGAGAAAATTTCACGTTTAAAATTTACGCCATTAACTTCATAAGAAACTGTGCTTATGGCTTTTTCAATATCTAAATCCCGGTGATAGTTTTTAAAATTTTCATGCCCTTTAAAATCTAAAAATAAATCGCCCATCGTCTGATAAGGCATTCCGTAATTCAGATTTTTCGGGGCCTGTCTCGGATAAGTTCTGTTGGAAACATTTTGTGCTTCTTCAAACTGACTTTCATTCAACAGTTTTCTGATTTTTTGAATACTGTCAAACGTGTTTTTTGGGACATTATTTCCCGGTTCGCCGGCCCAGATCGTTTCTTCATTAAGCTGAAGATGCTCCTGTGAAACCCCGCCAAAGACCATGGCTCCCAATCTGCCGTTTCCGATGGGTAAAGCTTCATTCCAGTTTTCTGCAGGTTTGTTGTAAGTTAATTTTAAATTTTGCTGAGCGTACGTTGAAACAGAAATCATTGTTCCACAAGCCAGTACAAATATTTTATGTTGAATGATTTTAAACATAATTCAATTTTAAAAGATTACTCATTGCCCGTTACTTATCGTCTTAAGCCACTCTGAGCACAATTTTTTCCAGTTATCCGTCAGTTCGGATTTATTGGTAATTCCGATTTTATGTTCACCTTCCGGAAAAATAAATAGTGCTCCTCTCACTTTATTCTTTATCATTTCCTGATAGTACAAAATGCTGTTCATTACAGGAACTGTCTTATCGTTTTGCGCATGAAACAAAATAGTAGGAGGAGTTTTTTCCGTCACTCGGTTCTGCATCGAATATTCTTTGATCTTCTCGGGAGAAGCGTTTTCACCAAGCAGGCTGTTCCGGCTTCCAACATGAGCAAATTCTCCAAAATCGATCACCGGAGAAACCAGAATAGCAAAATTGGGAATGGTTGGAATTGAAGTCCAATCCCCTTTCAATTCAGTGTAATCTGTAGGAGTATTGCTTACGGATGCTGCCAAATGCCCGCCTGCGGAAGTTCCGATTACGCCGATCAGTTCCGGTGAAATGCCATATTGTTCTGCGTTTTTTCTAAGGTATTTTATAGCAGCCTGAATATCCTGCAAGGGTGCAATTTCTCTTTGTTTTAAATCAGGAGAAGTCGGTAATCTGTAATTTAGAACAAAAGCGGATATACCTTGTGTGTTGAACCATTTTGCAATCTGATAACCACCCAAATCATAAGTGAGTTTATAATATCCACCACCCGGAATAACAATAACTGCCATCTGCTTTCTTTCTTCTTTCGGAGGTAAAAAAGCAAATAACTCGGTTTCTTTTATCTGTATAATTCTGCCGTCTTTTTCTTCCGTTTTTAGAGGCAGTCCTTTAGAATTCGGCATCTGACCTTTTGGCCATACCATAATTTTTTCCTGCGCGGATAATTGGATGAAAAGGGAGATCAGGAATACTACAACAAACTTTTTCATTTAATAATTCTGGATTTAATTTTGTTGGAAATCGCAAAGGCGCAAAGTTATTTTAATGATTAAACTGTTTAAGGTGCAATGATTTGAAGTAGTAAATTTTATCGAAGATAAAATTCTTGCGACTTAAAGCATTTAAGTTTATAAACTTTTTTCGATTTCCAATTATTTCTTATTTAAAAAATCTTCCCTAAAAGGGGTAAAAGCATCAATCAATTGCCCTGCTTCCAGACATTTTACTCCATGAAAAATGTTGGGTTGGGCAAAAAAACCGTCGCCTTCATGTAAAACTTTTGTTTCGTCATCTACAGTTACTTCAAACTTTCCTGAAGCAACGTATGTGATCTGAGAATGAAAATGCTGATGCAAAGTACCAACAGCATCTTTTTCAAACTTCACAATCACCATCATCACCTGAGAATTGTAACCTACAAACTGTCTGGACACTCCGTCTCCTAAATCTTCCCATTCGGAATTGCCGTCAAAGAACGGTTCTTTTTTGAAATTCATTTTTTATGTTTTTTATTAGTTAATCGCAAAGGCGCTAAATTTTTAAAGTACTAACAGTTTTAAGGCGCAAAGATTTTTATCGGAGATAAAAATTGATGATGTAATCATGATTAAAAATATTTGTCTATATATTCTTTGTCATTCTGCAGGAATCTAAACTTCATATTTGTCCTCAAAAAATTAGGTTCTACACTCCACTTTTGTTCCGTTCTGAATGACATTAAAATATGTATTTGAAACCAAACTTAAAGATCTGCATAATCTGCGAAAACATTATTTAATATATTTTTCTAATCCAGTTTTCAGATCCTTCAAAGAACCTACGGCCAGTTTTGCAACGGATTCGGCTCCTAATGTTGACAAATGCGTATCATCATCTTTTCCTTTCGGATAGTAAGAATCTTCACCTTCTTTATAATGCAAATGTAATTTTTTTGAATTTTCAGGACCATAAGAAATTTCCAATTGTTCTGTTAATAATTGCATATCCACAAACGGAACTTTTAAATCGTTAGCCACCATTCTTACTACTAAAGGATAATCTGTATGTGTATCTACCAAAACTCCATTTTCATTGAAGTTTCTTCTCACAATAGAAGTCATCAGAATAGGTGTTGCTCCTTTCGCTCTGGTTTCATTGACATATCTTTCCAAATTGGCTCTATACTGAGTAAAAGGATTGGTGAATTTTGTGGAATCTTTTACTTTCTGATCATTATGACCAAACTGAATAATTACAAAATCACCTTTTTTCAACTGCTTCTCCACTTTATCCCATCTTCCTTCCGTTCTGAAACTTTTTGAGCTTCTTCCATTCATGGCATGGTTCTGAACTTCGATACCTGTTGTTAAAAATTGTGGTAAAACCTGTCCCCAACCGTGTTCCGGGTTTTTATCGGGATTTTCTTTGTTGGCCATGGTAGAATCGCCGATTAAGAATAGAGTAGGCTTTTGTGCAAATGTCATGATTGACAAAAACAAAAATAGTATGGAAAGTTTTTTATTCATTTTAAATTTTATTTTTTTTAATTAATCTTCTTTTGTCTTGAAACAGAACCAAAAGTTCAAGACTTGGAAACTCCGCTAAAAATTATTTCTGTTCTCTAAAAATTCTAAAACTCGCGCGAATTTGATATTTGTCTTTTTTATTCAATATTTTGGTCGTGCTCAAACAATAGAATTTTCTTAACGTTCACAGAATTAATTTTCTTGACGCTCCATTTTCCTATGTCGATTTAATTGAAGTTATTATTACTTATTATTTGCAGTCGGATTCCAGCCATCAAAGATTTTCTCAATGGTATATTTTTTTAATTCTTTTTTTGTCAGTTGATGGGACCAGTTTACCCGTTTCGAAGAGTTTCCGCCATCGCCTTTGCTTCCATATTCTGCATAGTAAGCGGTTTTTTCTTTATCAGGGAACATTTTATCACCTTTCCAGGGATTCCAGCCTTCGGGGACAATGTGTTTTCCCATTTCAGTATTGATGAAAACGGTTTTTGCGTAAGGTCGCCACGGTCTTCCTAAATACACTTTTGTGATTCCTTCTTTTGCTATTAATTGACAGTCGAAAAAGACAAAACCATATTCTCTGTCGGCCTCTGTTGCAGCTGCAGTGATGTAAGAATCTGCTAAGCTTTTTAGAGTACAGTTTTTAAAAACAACGGTTGCCTGTCCGAAAATAAAATCTGTTGTTCCTTCGATATAGCAGTTTTCAAAATATTGCCTGCTATGATTGGTTGCGGAATAAATTGTATCCTGACAACCTAAAATATTAGCATTTTTAATCACAAAACGGTCACCTTCTACATGGAGAGAAACTGCCTGGCCTTCATTGCACGAACTGTTCTGAATAGTCAGGTTACTGATTTTAATATCATCACCCATCACCAATAAAGTATAGGAGTTGAAAGTGGTCATTTTTTCATTAAATGCATCCGGTTTTCCTGAAAAATCATTGTTGGTAATGATGGTGTTGTTTTTATTCTCTCCCTCTAAAGTAATTTTATGTTTTGAAGATGGAATAATTACTTTCTCGTTGTATGTTCCGGATTTAATGAACACTAAAGCCTCTGCCGGACCTAAATCTCTGATTGAGTTTATCGCTTTCTGAATAGAGACAAAATCTCCACTTCCGTCTTTTGCAACGGTTATTTTTATGTAGGGATCGTTTTCTGCAAATAGAAAATTGACCATCAATATAAGGAGAATTAAAAATAATTTTTTCATAAACTGATTTATTATTTTTTGACGCAAAGTTTTTTTCTTAATGCTGATTTTTAGAAAGCAAATGCAAATAAAATTTGCTCACAAAGCTATGGCGATAACTTTATCAAATCAACCCGTTGATTCATATTTGTTCACTAAAATATTCATTTACATTAAATTAGATCTTTACGATTAAAATCATAATTAATATTATTTAAAAACTTTATTTAAAAACTTTATTTAAAAAATCAACCGTATATTTCAATGTTTCAGTAAACCATGGCTCAGCCGACCAGAATGAATGCGGTGAATCTTTGATTTCATGAAACTCAGTCGGGATATTGTAGCTCTTTAATTTTTTCATCATATCGTCTCTTCCTGCATGAAATCGTGGTTGCGAACTGTTGATGAAAAGAGTCGGAGGGGTATTTTTATCCACATATTCCAGAGGGGAAGCTTCAGTCCAGTTTTTTAAATTGACATTTCTGTCACCACCCAGCCAATACGAAGCATAAGTACTTTCTTCAGCTTCAGGATGAATGAAGGAAACAATTCCGTCAACATTAATGATGGCTTTAATTTTATTCTTTGATTTTACCCCGACCAGAGTTGCGATCTGAGCTCCTGCAGATTCACCCAAAACGGCTATTTTGTTTTTATCCAATGCATATTTTTCGTGATTTTTCTTTAACCAAAGTATAGCCTTTTCAATATCTTCAACACCTCCGGGATATTTTGCCACATCAGCTAACCGATAACCGACTGCTATTGCGACATAACCTTTTGAAGCCAGTTCCATTGCCATATATTTTTCATTTTCCTTATTTCCTGAAATCCAGCCACCGCCGTGTACCATTGCAATTCCTGCATGCTTTTTTGTTTTGTCAAGTGGATAATAAACATCGGCTTTGAGGGAAAGTCCTTTTATATTGGCGTATTCCACATCTTTATCAATTGCTATATTTTGTGGAACAGGCCGGTTTAAAGGGGTAATAAAAGGATGTTTTTTCTTTAATTTTTCGTAGGTAGACTCATTGGTGTATGGAGAAGCATTCGGACGTTGTGCCTGACCGAATGCTGTCATCCATACAAAGAAAATAGAAATATAAGTATGTTTTCTGTTAAAAATCATGTTGTCAAATTTTTTAAATTTTGAACCATTAAGAGTATTGAAGAACTTAAGATTAATTAAGAAAATCATTCTGATTTTTATCTTAAAGCAGAGCAACTTACATATTCTTAATAACTTAATTTACCTTAATGGTTTAAATAATTGAGACATTTATTTAACTGCATTTTTCGCTACATCCGTCCCGATAGAAAGTGAATTCTTATCGGATATTATTTCTTTCGGCAACAATACTGCTCCCGTTTTGTTTCCTAAAACCTTAATAAACGGCTTATTTTGAGATTCAAACTTTACGGTTGAAAGATTGATGTTTTTACTGTTATACACTGTTGCTCCCGTTCCTTCAGAATATTTCAGCTTTACGTTTTTTAACTGAATTCCGTCTGCATCCACGATTGTTAAAGCTTTTTTTGTGTCAAACTGAGAATCTTCAATGACAATGTTTTTAAGATTCATTTCTGCCAGACCGGATAAAGTAATCGCTTCATAAGAATTCACGGCATTAATGTTTTTAAAGAAAATATTTCTGAAAATCGGAGTCTCTTCTGTAACAGGATACACCTTTTCCGGTGATTTATTGCCTTCTTTTTTTTGTCCGTCTTCCAGAACCGGAGAGGCACCTTCGTAGAACATATTGAACCCGATGGTCTGGGTCGGGATATTGATCATGTCAATATTTTTGATGTAAATGTTTTCAACAATTCCACCTCTTCCACGTGTTGTTTTGAAACGCAGACCGATGTCTGTTCCAATGAACGTACAGTCTGAAACGTGAATATTCCTTGCTCCGCCGGACATTTCGCTTCCCACTACAAAACCTCCGTGGCCGTGATACACGATATTATTTTTAATGATAACATTTTCAGTCGGCATATTTCTTTTTCTTCCGTCTTCATTTTTCCCTGATTTAATGCAGATTGCATCATCACCTACGTCAAAAGTATTGTCGTAAATCAAAACATTTTTACAGGATTCCAGATCAACGCCATCTCCGTTTTGAGAAAACCAGGGATTTCTCACGGTAAGGTTTCTTAAAATTACATTGGTGCACATCAGCGGGTGAAGATTCCACGCCGGTGAATTCTGGAAAGTAGGTCCGTCCAATAAAACTTTATCACAACCCACCAGACTTACCATAACGGGACGAAGAAAATCTTTAACTGATTTAAGTTCTTCTTTAGAAATTTTATCAGGAACATTGAAGCTTGAGCTGCTTTCAAATCCCTTTTTATAACTTTCCGAAGGATACCATGTTTTGCCGTCGGAAGATAAAATTCCGCCCGATGCAACGATTTCTTTCCATTCAGATTCAGATACTTTTCCTTTTTTGATGGCTCTCCATGCATCACCGCTTCCGTCAATCACGCCTTTTCCTGTAATGGCAATGTTGGTTGCATTTCTCGCTGAAATTGGAGACTGGCAACGGATGGTGTTTAACCCTTCAAAACTCACATCAACTAAAGGATAATCGTTTTTATCTTTACTGAAAACAATGAAAGCACCTTCTTCTACATGAAGATTAATGTTGCTTTTTAACTCGATCGGACCTGTCAGCCACATTCCGCGGGGAACAACCAGCTTTCCACCACCTTTTCTGGTGAGGTCATCGATTGCTTTTCTGAAAGCTTCCGTATTTTTTATATTTCCGCCTGCAATTCCGCCGTATTGGGTAATTGAAACGGTGTTTAAAGCGAAAGAAGTTTCTGCCACCTGAGGCATTTTAAACTCAATGTTTTTATAAATATCCGGGTTCTGAGCGTGTATATGTCCAGAAAACATCATGACTGCTACTGAACCGATAATTTTAAGAGACTTCTTCATTTTATTTTTTTTTGAGTTTTAATTAGATTTTTAAATTCCTGATAAACAATTGACGCGACTGCTTTTGCCCCTTCCGGCTGAAAATGCGTGTTGTCTTTCTGACCTTTCGGATAAGCTTCATAAGTACTTTCAGGAAGATTCATGAAATAATGAGAGGTCGTGAAATCCTGACCTTTCCGGGTAAAATATTCCATTGATAATTTGTTTAAATCAATATAAGGAACGTTCATTTCTTTGGCAATATCAATCGGAGCCTGCCAGTATTCTCCGTGTACATTTTTCAGTTTTCCTTCTTTCCATGGATAATTTCTTGCGACAGGTGTTATGATAACCGGGTTTCCTCCTTTTTGTCTTGTCTGGGTTACAAACAATCTTAAAAACTCCTTATACCCCTGAATATTTACATATCGTTCCGTATGCTTTTCCGAGCCGTCATTATGGCCAAACTGCATCAAAACATAATCGCCGGGCTGCAAATTTTCGTAAACATATCTCCACCTCCCTTCCTGAAAAAATGTGCGGGTACTTCTTCCACCATACGCTTTGTCAATAACTGCCACAGAATCTGTTTTAATCATAGGTTTCAAAGAAGCCAGACTGTCTTTTACAAAAAACGGCTGAAAGACCTGTCCCCAACCTGTAATAGGGTAACGTACTTTCATATAATCTTTGCCGGGTTCGTAATCTCCGGTATAATCTGCCATCGTGGAATCTCCGATAAGATAAATGTGCGTGACTTCTTTATTGCGTTTTGTTATTGTCTTTTGAGCGCTGTTTTGTGACTGGCATGCGGACAAAAGTAAAACGGCGGATAAAAATGAAACGGTTTTATAGATTGTTTTTATCATGGACTAATTTTTCAAAATCTATTTACAGGTTAATTGCTAAGGTGTAAGTTTTTATTTTTTAATTCTGTTATTACAACCTTTTCAGAAACCTTATAGGTTTTTAAAACCTATAAGGTTTAAAGTTTAAAATCTAAGGTTTACAGTTTAAGTCAGATTTAAATCAGGTTCAAGTCATTTAATTTTTAGTTATTCTAA
This sequence comes from Chryseobacterium tongliaonense, assembly GCF_041224435.1. NCBI lineage: Bacteria > Pseudomonadati > Bacteroidota > Flavobacteriia > Flavobacteriales > Weeksellaceae > Chryseobacterium > Chryseobacterium tongliaonense. The sequence goes on from NZ_JBGFFD010000009.1 coordinate 121,022, forward strand.
ACCAGTCAAAATCTGCATATCCACCACGTGGTGCTTTTGCCGTACTTATGCTGTACAGACCTACTTTAGCACCAATCCACTTTCCGGGTTTGGCCTGAAAAACTTTGCCGGCTTTCGTGAAATTTTTACCGTTTTCACTGTAGCTGAACTGACATAGACCATTTGGCTCACTTACATTGACTTTTAAGTAGGCTTCATTTCCTTTTAATTTTGTTTCAAATACAACCTTTTCTTCACCGCCTTTATCCGCTTTTTCGGCTCTTCTTAACTGTAAATAATATCCGTCCGGTTTATTGGTAATGACAATGGATTGATGATCTAATCCCATGATCAGTAATCCTGCGGCTTTTCCTTCTTTAGCATCTTCCGGGGTTAATTTAACTTTGGTAGAAGCGGTGAAATTCGGAGCCGGGAATTTTTGGGTTAATAGATTCGGAACGTTCCAGAGGTTTTTTTCTCCTTCGGGAACTTTTATAGAGAATAATCTTAAAAATTTCTGTCCCGGAAGCTTGGATGACCAGATTATATTTTCGTTCGCACTCCATTGCCATTGGATTCCTAATTTTTCACCATCAAATTCATCGGTTTCAGGAGGTGTAACGATAGGGTGTGATTGACCTGCGTTCGGCTTTTTATAGGTTAAAACCGGTTCTCCGATTCCGTTTTTATTGTTGTCGATTCCTATTACCGGCCAGTCTTTTTCCCATTTCATCGGCTGCAGATGAATGATCCTTCCATAGGTGTCAACATCCTGGAAATGATAGAACCAATCTTCACCTGAAGGGGCGTCTACCCAGGCTCCCTGATGAGGGCCGTTGATTTTTGTGGAGCCCTGTTCCAGAACAACTTTTTCCTCGTAAGGGCCATAAATATTTTTTGATCTTAAAACCAATTGCCAACCTGTAGCCACACCGCCTGCAGGGGCAAAAATATAGTAATAGCCGTTTCTTTTATACATTTTCGGACCTTCGACTGTGGGATGTGCATCGTGACCGTCAAACACATGAACTCCTTTATCCAATACTTTTGTTCCTTCAGGATTCATTTTATTAAGAGTCAAAATACTTTTCACTCCGGCGCGGCTTCCCGCCCAACCATGAACTAAATAGGCATTTCCGTCATCATCCCAAAACGGACAGGAATCGATTAAGCCTTTTCCTTCCATTACCAAAACAGGCTCCTCCCATTTTCCAAGTGGATCTTTGGTTTTTACCATGTAAATTCCGAAATCGGGATCGCCCCAATAAATGTAAAATTCTCCTTTATGAAAACGGATGCTTGGTGCCCAAACCCCGTCACCTCTTTTTGGGGTGGAGAAATGTTCATTGGGAAGAACATCCTGAATAGCATAATTCACTAATTTCCAGTTGACCATATCTTTTGAATGAAGAATCGGTAATCCGGGAGTTTCATTGAAACTTGAAGCGGTCATATAGTAATCGTCACCAACCCGAATAGCATCAGGATCAGAGTAATCTGCATATAAGATCGGATTTCTGTAATTCTTCCCCTGATCGGCAGTCCAAACTTCGGAAACGTAGTTTTTTGCCTGTGCATTGAGATATGTTGAAGCAATTGAAAATATCGTAATTGCTGCTATATTTAAAATTTTTGTCCTCATTAAATCAAATTCATTGTTTTAGGTAATAGAAATTAGGTTGCAGGTTTTAGTTTATTTTTCAAATTCCAAACTTGCCAGAATAAAAGGTCCTGTTCCTTTTGCATCGTTGGAACGAATTTCTTCATTCACATAATATTCGTAAGAACCGTCTCTGTAAGGTTTTCCACCCAAACCGGCAACGGCACAGCATTTATTTAAATTAACCACGCCGTTTTCATCTACTGTAATTAAATTTTTAATGATTCCGTCGTAGCCTTTTTTAGCATAAGCTTTATAAGATTCTGGTAAATAGCCGTTGTTCACAGATTTAATGATTGTGTAAACAAACATTGATGATGCCGTAGCTTCTGTATAATTCCCTTTTTCTCCTGCTTTATCCAACACCTGATACCAAAGTCCGGTTTCTTTATCCTGAACCTTGATGACAGCATCTGTATACGATTTTATATAAGAGATTAATCTTGCTCTTCCGGGATGGTCTTTCGGTAAATAATCCAATACATCTACCATTGCCATTCCGTACCAACCCATTGCTCTTCCCCAGAAATTGGGTGAAAGTCCGGTTTCTTTATTTGCCCAGGCTTCTTTTTTGCTTTCATCCCAGGAGTGATAAAGAAGTCCTGTTTTTTTGTCTGTAAGATTTTTTTGTACTGAATCAAACTGGAAAACAATATCGTCGTAAGCTTTTGTTGCATCTGTACCTTTCACAAAATCCTTGGTATAGTGCGTGTAAAATGGCATTCCCATGTACAGCCCGTCCAGCCATACCTGATACGGATATATTTTTTTATGCCAGAAAGAGCCTTCTGATGTTCTTGGCTGTCCGTCAATTTGTAAACGAAGAGTCTGAAGAGCTTTAAGGTATTTTTCTTTTTTCTCTTTTTCATAAAGATATAACAGAACATTTCCGCTGTTCAGCATATCAATATTGTATTTGTCCAAGTCGTAGGTAAGGATTGTACCGTCTTCTTTAATCAGTTTTTCACCGAAGTCGGTAATGTAGTTGTAATATTCTTTTTTACCTGTTTTAGCATATAATTTTTCAGCACCATCCAAAACAATTGCTGAAGGATACGTCCATTTCGGACTTTTACTGAAATCCAGCATCCAGGATTCCGGGAAACGATGCATTTCGGAAAGCATCATTCTTTCTGACCATTTCAGGTTGGCAGGAACTACTTTTCCTGATTTTGAAGTTTCTGTTGCCGGTTTTGATGCAGCTGCAGATTGGGTTTGAGCGCATGCTAAAAACATTCCTGAACCTAATATTGCAACAGTGTAAGCTTTTATTTTATGATTAATGAAATTCATTGTTTCTAATTTTAAAGTTGATTATTTTTATCTAAAATATCCAGTTTTTTATCCAGATCCTGATAAAAAGATGCTTCTGTTGTCAGGCCATTGGGCTCTAAAGACCATGCTCCCAAAAAGTAATAGGAAACATTTTTAGTTTTCTTGAAAACAATAGTATGGGTTGATTTTGTTTTGACATATTTATCAAAGTTATCAAGAGGGTAGAAGACCGCCATTCCCAGGTTATCATCTTTTTTGGTTTCGGTTTGATTTCCGTACGTGGCAATGTAAGCCCATTTTTTATTTTTACTGATTCCTTGTTTTAACGGAATATTTTTAATGGCAACAATTCCGGTGCATAATCCTGAAAGAGTATTGCTCAGGTTTAAATCTACCTTTACGAAACGGTCTTTATTAAAAATCGTCAGTTTTGACTGTAAATCTATCGCATCACCCCAGGTTTTCCAGCCTTTATAATCTATGATTGCATAAGACCTGTCTTTTTCATTAGCTACTTTTACCGTTGTATTTTTTACGATTTTAAAAGTTTCAACAAAATCATTCTGCTCGTCATATCTTCCGTAAGAACCGATCCCAATCGTACGGCCGGATTTTAAAATATCCTGTCCCCAAGGTGCATCGTGATGATAAGATTCAAAACCGTCCTGCCCAACTTCCGGCAGCACCAATGTGTTTACTTTTTTACCGAAAATATCGGTTGCATTTCTCCAGTCCAGATAGAGTCTGTAACCGATCTGGTTGTTTTCCAGACCAATGCCTTCATACCTGATGTAAGTAGAGTGGTCGGTATGAGATTCCGGAAGCATGAGCTCCTGAATGTTTTTAAAAGCTCCGCCGATGTATTGGTTCCCTTCCCATTTTCCGCCTTCTTTTACAGAAAGTTCCGCATAAGAAAACGGAGCTTTTGGATTCTTACGGATTTTTTCAACCGCAGAAGTCTGGGCAGAAAAATTTGAACTGATAAACACTCCCGTAATTAATATTTTAAATAAATTGAATTTCATACTATTTTTTTATTAGATCACCTTTTAATAAAATTTTTTCACAATTATTACTGTTGTCCTTCGGTTATTTTTTTTACAACATCATTTATATAAACTTCGATATTGTCATAATTTTTATCCAAATCTCTTCCGTTGGCATTTGCCGCTTTTGGGTTTAACTGATATTTGATTTCCCATTCATCCGGCATTCCGTCGTTGTCCAAATCTTGTAGTGGATTTCCGGGCTTCAAATCCGGAAATCCGCCTGCATCTTTCTGAGAATCAATGATTCCGTTGGTGCTTCCTTTTGAACCTTTGTAGGTGAAGCTTCCGTTTTTGATGTCTTTTAAAACATGCAAATCGACTGCATCCCGAACCAGACTTGCGCCTCCGAACTGCAAAGTTTTCACGTAAGCCTCTTTGGCAGAATACGTTTTCACATTATTCTGAATATCATGCGGCTGACTGATTTTTATGGCATTTTTATCCTTATCCGTAAGATTATACGCAGGTTTCATCTGGCTGAAAACACCTTCGTCCCAGTTGTCTTTTGTGGCTTCCGGGCTTCCTTCCACTACGTTTCCGCTGATGTAGTATTTCCCCCAGATATTGTAGACTTCCGTTTGTGGGTTCTCATTTTTATCGATGGCAACAATGCGTTGTTTGGTCATGGTTGCAGGTCCCGGTTTATAATAATTATTGACGATATTCACGTTCATTCCTTCGCCTCCGTAAACATTATTGTGTCCCCAGTTATAAATGACGTTGTTTCTGAAATCCGTGAGATCTGTCAGGGCAAATTTACTTCCTGCATATTCTCCCAATCTAGGATTCCTGCTGTCGTGGTGAGCATAAATATTATGATGGAAAGATGCAAATTTTCCACCGGCAATTCCACCGTATCCGTGGGCTCCTTTCCGGTGGGCAGAATTTCTTAAGCTTTCTGCAATGACACACCATTGAAGCGTTGTATTTTCATTGACATAAATGGAAACCGTCTCATCAGTTGACCAGCTCATCGAACAATGATCCACGATCAGGTTTTTGATAAATCTGGCTCCCAAAGCATCTCCTTCAAAGTTTTTCTGATCTCCCATCCTGAATCTCATATACCGGATAATGACGTTATCTGCTCCTATAAAAGTTTCGTAATTGGCAACGGTAATTCCGTCTCCGGGAGCGGTTTGTCCGGCGATGGTGACATCTCCTTCTTTTATTTTTAATGGTGATTCCAAATAGATCGTTCCACCGGTTTTGAAAACAACATACCTCGGACCTTTCTGGTCTAATGCATATCTTAGAGTTCCTTCCGAACCATCATCCGCCAGTTTGGTCACGAAATAAACTTTTCCGCCACGACCGCCGGTTGTGTATCTTCCGAAGCCTTCCGCACCTGGAAAACTTAACACATTTTGAGCATTTATCAGGATTGAAATCCCACATAAACCTGCTATCGTGAATCGTTTTGTGAAATGTTTTTTCATGATTGAAAATCTTTGGTGTTGAAGGTTGGATTTAAATTATTTTAAATTTTTTTTCACGTTCCAGTTGTCTTTTCCTTTAAGAATATTGTCTGTTGAATATTTTTTTCTTTCTTCTTTTGTCAATTGGTGTGACCAGGAAACTCTTTCTGAAATATTTGCTCCTGCTCCTTTTGAATTCAATTCGGCATAGAAGGTTGTCTTTTCTGCATCAGGCTTGTTCCAATTGTGCCAGCCTTCGGGTTTTATGGTTGAATTCAATTCACAATCGACATAAATTGTTTTGGCAAAAGGCCTCCATGGTCTTCCTAAATAAACCGAGCTGTTTTTGGCATTTCCGATGATTTTTGAATTGATAAAAACAAATCCGAAATCATTTTCCTGTGGAGTAGAAGCTGCTGTCACATAGCTTGCGCTTTCTTTTGAATAAATGGTGCAGTTTTCAAAAACGGCTGTTCCGGCTCCGAAAATATAATCGGTGGTTCCTTCAATATAGCAGTTGTAAAAATAGTTTCTTGAAGGTTTTGTTTTATCTTCCAGATCCTGGGCTCCTTTTAAATAGAGAGTGTCCTGGTTTCCTAAAAACCTGCAGTTTTCAAAAGCAATCCTGTCACCCGAAGTTAAAACGGCAACGGCTTGCCCGACTCTTCCTGAGCTGTTTTCAAATGAAATGTTTTTTGCCGTAAAATCATCTGAATAAATAAAAATCGTTGAAGAACCTGTTGTTCCTATATCTTTTCCGTCCGGATTTTTTTTTGAAGCATAATCATCATAAGTGATCATCGTATTTTCAGGATTTTCACCTTCCATCATGATGGGGCCTTTAGTTTCCGGGATGGTAATTTTTTCTTTGTAAACTCCTGCTTTAATTATAATTTTTGTTCTTGTGGAAAAACTGTTTTCAACGGCATCGATAGCCTGTTGTATTGTAGTGAAGTCACCTTTTCCGTCTTTCGAAACCACGATGATCCGGTCGCCGGCTTTGAAAGAAAGTAAGCTGAATAATGCTACCAGTAAAATTGAAAACAGCTTTGTATTTTTAAGTAAAATGGAAGTTTTCATTGAATAATTTTTGAGTTAAAATACAGACCTGCTTCCTGGGAAGAAAGTCTGTATCAACTGTTGATATGAATGTGTATTGTTTCTAATAACCGTAATCCTGAGTAAGATTATAGTTAGATTGAATGATGTCACTGTAAATAGGTAATAATTCTCTTTTATTCGGCTGGAAATATTGGGCAAAACCTTTCACCGGATCACTGATGTAGGTTGGTAAAACAGCAGCCCGCCATGCAATCTTTGTATAACCTGCCGGTGTGGCATCCTGAGAAGGCATATAAAATACCTCAGATTTGTCTCCGCCGGTGAAGAAAATATCAATATCATTTACATTCTGCTGTGCCGTTTTTGTTGGATCATAAGGTGATTTTTTATAGTAAAGGTTTAAAGGGGCGTTAGCATATTGTCCAGTTCCGTTGGCGAAAGCAGTAAGCTTCTGTCTGGTTTCCGTGATTTTGGCATCCAGTAAATTCCAGCGGATCAGATCATATTTTCTGATTCCTTCAGAGCCCAGCTCCAATAATCTTTCCTTTACAATATAATTGAAGAATCCTGTTTTATCAGCAGGGATGGTTCCTACCTGTCCTAAATTTCCTGTATAAGCTCTGGTTCTCACTGATCTTACTGCATTGATTGCTTCCTGGGAAGGAGCCCCGTGAATTTCGTTATCTGCCTCTGCAAACATAAGCAGTACATCTGAAAAACGGAGTAATGGCCAGTCAACCGCAAGGTTTTGAGAAGGTCCGGTAATATTCGTCCAGGATTTTCTGTATTTGGAATCTGTAAAAGAAATGGCAGTTACTATTTCAGCCTGGTTTGAATTGTTCACTTTGAAAATTCCCACGTTCATGTCTCTTCTTAAGTCATATTTAGTGAATTCGTAGAAGTAAACGGGAAGTGCATTGATACCACCGCCGCCTTTCCAGCTGGAATTATCATCATGTTTCAACCCGTTGTAATAACCGATTTTACTGTCTGTTCTCGCGTTTCCTCCGAAAGCTCCCACACAGAAGATGATTTCATTGGTCGCATCCTGAGTATTGGTATGTAAAGCTCTGAAAACTGCTTCGTAGCTTGGGTTTAAGCTATGCTCAGCGGTATGGTTCATAATATCTTTACATTCATCATAGGCAATCTGATAATAGACTTGAGGATTTGATCCCTGTGCCATTGCCTGTGGACTCCTTCTCAGAGAATATCCGGCTCTTGCCAAAGCAATTCTGGCTCTCAACCCTTTTACAAACCCTTTGGAAATTCTTGCATTGGTTGTACTTCCTTCAGATCTCCACGGTACTAATGTGGATGCTTTTGCAAGATCGGTAAGCATTTTTTCATAAATAACGTCTCTGTCCGTTTTCTGAAGGTATAAATTTTCCAGGTCGGATGACGGAACTTCCTGGAAAGGAACATCACCCCAGTTTCTGATCAGTTCATAATAAAACTGGGCTCTTAAGGTTAAAGCTTCGCCAAGATAACGGTCCATTAATTTTTTATCAGAATCTGAACCTGTTTGATATACCGGTGACAGAGGAATATTTTTAATACAAAGATTGGCACGTTCAATTCCGGAGTACAATTTCAGGAAAGGTTTGTTTAATTCCGTATTGGTAGGACAGGCCCCAAAGGTTGAGATCCCTCTTCTGTCATTACAGTTGTAGTCTCCCGAAGTTCTGAAATCGTCGCTGGAGTGGGGATAGATTAAAGCTAATCTTTGTCCGTATCCGTCATCACCCGCCAATTGGCTGTAAACACCTACCAATGCTGTAAAAGTATCGGAAGTACTGTCAAACTGCTGGGCTTCCGACACACTTGAATAATTTTCTGCATCCAGGTAATCGTTACATGAGTTGAAGGCTGATAACGAAAGAATGCAACTTAGAATTATTATTGTTTTTTTCATGTTTAAGTCTTAATTAAAAGGTTATATCAACACCCGTTAAAATAAATCTGCTTCTCGGATATGCAGCATAGTCAACACCCGGAGTCAAAGGATTTTTTCGGGTACTTGCCTCAGGATCGTATCCATCGTAACCCGTGATGGTAAACAAATTATTTACTGTAACATACATTCTGAAGTTTTTGATAGAAAGGCTTTCCAGTGAGCCTTTTGGCAGGCTGTATCCCAGTGTTACGTTATTTAATCTTAGGAATGATCCGTCTTCAATCGCATAAGAATGCAGAATATAACTTCCCTGTGGAGGCGTCCACATCGTTGTATTAGCATTTAATGCGGCTAAAGCGGCAGGATCCGTAACTTTTATACCGTTGTTGTCAAACCATCTCCATCGGTCTGCAACTTCGGCAGCCATGTTGTTGTCTCTGTAAAGATACTGTGATGTAAATTCAATTTTATTGGCATTGTACACTTTATTTCCGACAGAGAAGTTGAAGAATAAGCTCATATCCCAGTTTCTGTATCTGAAGGTCTGGTTGAAACCTCCGTAGAATTTTGGCTGTGCACTTCCCAGTTCAGTCTGATCGGCTGCCGTGATTTGCCCGTCATTATTAATGTCTCTCAATTTCAGATCGCCCGGCTGAATAGGTTTTGAACCGTTGGCAACAGCGCTACTGCTCGGAACACCTGCTTTTAAAGTATAGACCTGCGTGGAAGCATTATAATCAAAATCGCTGATCTCATATCTTCCTTCTGTGACGTAGCCGTAATAAGTTCCTACAGGATTGCCCACTTTCGCAATAAAATCATATAAATTGTTTACCCATCCTGAAGCTACAAGATAGTAATCATTATTGGCAGAAACGTTTGCCCCTAAGCTTTTAATAATATTTTTATTGGCCGAGATGTTGAAATCTGTTTTCCAGGTAAAATTCTCTTTATTGAAGATAATACCACCTAAAGATACTTCAATCCCTTTATTCTGGGTTTTTCCTGAATTCTGGTATTGATATTCATATCCTGATGTCTGAGGGATTTTAGCTAAGATAAGCAGATCTTTGGTGTCTGTGATATATCCGTCTACACTACCGTATAATCTTCCGTTAAAGAATCCGAAATCAAGACCGAGGTTCTTGGAAACCGTAGCTTCCCATGTCACGTTTCTGTTGGCTAGTGTATTTCCGGTAGTTGCTCCCGGAGTTACACCGCTTCCGAAAGTATATCCGTAATCCGTAGAAGTCGTGAAGAATGTATCATACAGATATGACGGAATTCTGTTGTTTCCGGCCATTCCATATCCGAAACGAAGCTTAAGCTCATCCAGCCATTCTTTATTTTTAAGAAAATTTTCCTGTTTGATTTTCCATGCTAATGAAACTGCGGGGAATGTTCCCCATCTTTTTCCTTCCCCGAAAACATTGGAACCGTCAGTTCTGATCGAAAATGTTGCGATATATTTGTTGTTGTAAATATAGTTGACCCTACCAAAGAAAGAAGCTAATCTGTCCGGTGGCAAAGCTGCTGTTCTTGCTGCATCCTGAATCATTCCCGAAGGCGGAATGGCTGCCTGGATATTAGAAAAAGCTTCATTGGGAAGAATAGACGTCGGTAGCCATTTTACATAAGTATTGGATGATTCCCCGTCTGTCTGTACCGTTTCCTGGCCAATTAACAAGTCGAGTTTATGATCCCCGAATTTCCTGGTATAATTTAAAGTATTCGTATTGGTGATTCTTCTCGTCTGTGATCTTGTAAGTTGTACAATCGGCTGGTTATTGTTGGCTCTGGCATCGCTGGTTACCGTACCCCAGAATTGATTGACTGAATTGTCTCTTTGTACATAACCTACCACACTTCTGAAAGTTAAATCTTTCGTGATGTTATAGTTTAAATAGGCATTTAATAACAAATCGTTGGTTCTGTTATCCTTTACCTCATTGTCGTTTAAGATCAGCGGATTGACAAGATTGGTAATCGTTGCATAATTCGGATCAAAATCATCAATCGGAACATTGCTTCCCCCTTCAAAAGGCTGATACCTTACTGCATTTCTCAGTCTGTTGGTTCCCTGGGAACCTGTTGCGGAAGTCCCGGCTCCGGAAATCAGCTGTCTGCTGTATCTTGCGTTGAAACCGACCTTTAATTTTTTAGAAATATCATAATCATATTTGAAGTTGGCCATGCTCCTTTTGAAACCTGAATTAAGCATGATCCCATCCTCTTCCACATGATTTAGGGTCAATGAGAATGCAGATTTCTCGGAACCTCCCGTTACACTTAAGTTATGCGTAAAGTTGAAAGCTTCCTGTCCGAAAAGCTCATCCTGCCAGTCTCTTTTTTTGATGTTTTTATACTTGTTTTCCAGCTCATTAAAACTTCCGTATCTCGTTTCAAAAGTTGTAATATCTTCTGCAATACCGCCTTTATTATAAAGCTCATACTGATACATTACAAATTCGTAGGGATCGAGCACAGGAATTGTATTCATGATTTTTCTTACCCCTGTATATCCGTTATAATTGATGGAAGTAATCGCTTTTTTGCGGCCGCCTTTTGTGGTGATCAATACCACACCGTTAGCACCCCTTGATCCGTAGATTGAGGTGGAGGCAGCGTCTTTCAGAACTTCTATAGATTCAATTTCTTTTGGAGAAATAATAGACAGGGCGTTATCCATCTGGATTCCGTCAACGATATAGAGTGGGGCATTACTCTGGGTAATCGAAGTACCCCCTCTTACTTTAATTTCAATATCTGCACCTGGGGAGCCTTCACTTGCCATCACCTGTACCCCTGCGACTCTACCCTGGATTGCCTCTGCTGCACTGTTTACAGGCATATCCTTCACTGCATCAGCTTTTACGGAACCTACTGCATTCGTCACGTCGGCTTTAGAAACTTTAGAATAACCTACCAGAACCACTTCATCGATCTTGGTTTCTTTTTCCTTTTTTGTTTCTTTTTCTTGAGCCATAGCAAGTACAGGAAGGAGAAAGACAGTTAAATATAACCACTTTATTGATTGTACTTTTTTATCCATGTTGTATCCTTATTGTTTTAATTATTGGTTGAAAGTTTTTTTCAATCTTTTGTTTTTTTGTGGATTTCGTAAGTATTCTATTTTTCTAGTGGTAAATATTTCCTGAAAATTTTACGCTTTTTATTGTGCAATCGATTGCGTAATTTTTCATAATGAAATAACTTGGCTTCTAAACTAATATTATTTTCCAATACACAAAGAAAAAAATATTATTTTTTCATTAATTTGATTGTTTAAAATCTTAAAGTTGACAAAATATTTGTTGAGTATTTTAATTTAATGTATTGATTGTTAGTTGTTTGTATTGTATTTGATTAGAATTTAAATTATTTAAAAAAATGTAAAAATTTACACTGTTTAATAATCCCAAAAGATAAAATATATAAAAAAACATCAGATTTTCTGGATATTAAATTCCCCAAAAATATCGCTCAAAGATAAAAAATTGAATTGTTTCCTGATTTTTGTCATCTTTTCATGGACGAAAATTATTCGTTTTTGTCAATTAATAACGATTGATCTTATTATGTATAGTATATATATGAAAATCATAATATTCTTATCAAATCAATATTGAATAATCATGGCTTTGTTTTGGCATGATTTTATTTTAAAGTTATACTTTGGTGATATTTATGGGAGAAATAAACTGCCATATTTTCTTTAAATTCTTTTGTGAATATTAAATATTTTATTTTTATTTAATTGATAATCAAGTTTTTATTAAATTAAATTAATTTTTTGTTAACTAATTGAATAATAATTATATATTTATCAACAAGTATTTCTATCGAATTTTAGTGTAATTTTATGCAATCGATTACGCAAAGTTTAACAGGTTTTGATAAAACCACAAAAGAAAAGTATAAAACAAGTAGTATGACACAATCGGAATTTCGATACGCCCACCATCCTGAAGATGCTAAAAAGTATACCACTGAAGATCTGAGGCGGGAGTTTCTTATCGATGATTTATTTAATGAAGACCGGATAAAGCTGGTATATACAATGTATGACAGGTTGATTGTAGGAGGGATAATGCCTTCAGAGAAAGCTTTGAAGCTTGAGCCCACAGACGATCTTAAAGCGGAGTACTTTCTTGCCCGCAGGGAATTGGGAATCATCAACGTAGGCGGTACGGGAAAAGTGACGGCAGACGGTGATGTATATGAGCTCCGGAATAAAGAAGCTTTATATATTGGAAAAGGAGTGAAAGAAGTGATCTTTGAAAAATCAGGTGATGAACAACCGTATTTCTATATCAATTCTGCTCCGGCTCATCATGCTTATCCGACCAAAAAAATCACTAAAAATGAAGCTGAAATTGTAGAGCTGGGTGAGGAAAAATATGCCAATAAAAGAGTCATCAATAAGCTGATTGTCAACAGTGTTCTGAAAACCTGTCAGCTACAGATGGGAATGACCGAGCTTCAGCCGGGAAGTGTATGGAATACAATGCCTGCACATACCCACACCAGAAGAATGGAAGCCTATTTCTACTTTGATCTTGAAGAAGGGCAGACGATCAGCCATTTCCTGGGACAGCCTCAGGAAACACGTCATATCTTTATGACCAACAGGCAGGCGGTTTTATCTCCGGAATGGTCAATTCATTCAGGGGTAGGAACTTCCAGTTATACTTTTATCTGGGGTATGGCCGGAGAAAATATGGACTACGGCGATATGGACGGTATCAAAACTAATGAACTAAAGTAATTTTTCTGATGAATTTATTTGATTTATCCGGCAAGGTAGCCGTTGTTACAGGCGGTACTCATGGATTAGGAATGGCAATGGCAGAAGGTCTTGCCTCCGCAGGTGCTGAATTGGCGATTACAAGTACGACCCCGTCAAAACTGGAAGAAGCTTTAAACCATTACCATGAAAAAGGGTACAAGGCTACAGGTTATATTTTTGACGTTACAGACGAGCGTGAAGCAGCCCAGAAAGTTGCTTTAATGGAAGCTACACATGGGAAAATAGATATCCTTGTCAATAATGCAGGGATCATCAAACGGATTCCGGCGATTGAAATGGAAGTGGAAGACTTCAGAAAAGTAATAGATGTAGATCTTACCGGCCCTTTTATCATGTCACAGCTGATTGGCAGGCATATGATCAAAAGAAAGTCAGGGAAAATTATCAACATCTGCTCAATGATGAGCGAGCTCGGGCGTGATAATGTGGTAGCTTATGCTTCGGCAAAAGGCGGATTGAAAATGCTGACCAAAAACCTGGCTACAGAATGGGCAAAGCACAATATTCAGGTAAACGGAATCGGACCCGGATATTTTGCAACGTCACAAACAGAGCCTATAAGAGTAGATGGACATCCTTTCAATGATTTTATCATCAGCAGAACCCCGGAAGGAAGATGGGGAAATCCCGAAGACCTTGCCGGAACAGCTATTTTCTTAGCCTCCGATGCAAGCAGATTTATCAACGGACAGATCATTTATGTGGACGGCGGTATTCTGGCCACCATCGGGAAGCCTGCAAATGAATAACAACAGAATTAAACAAGAATGAAATCTTTTATAACAGATCAATTTTTATTACAGAATAAATACGCTGAAGAGTTATACTTTAACTACGCAGAAAAATTACCGATCATCGATTATCATAATCATTTGATCCCTAAAGATATTGCAGAAGATACCCGTTTTGAAAATATTTCCAAAGTATGGATTGCCGGTGACCATTATAAGTGGCGGGCAATGCGTACAATGGGTGTGAATGAAAAATTGATCACGGGAAGTGCTTCTGATAAAGAAAAATTTCAGGCCTGGGGAAAAACGGTTCCTTATACTTTAAGAAATCCGCTATACCACTGGACACACCTGGAACTTAAACGCTATTTCGGAATTAATGAGTTGCTCAACGAAAATAATGCCAGCGAAATTTATGATAATATCACGGCACAATTGCAAACCCCTGAAAAATCAACAAGAGGGTTATTAAAAATGATGAATGTAGAATCTCTGTGCACAACGGAAGATCCTACAGATACGTTAAATTACCACCAGGACCTTGCAAAAAGTGATTTCAGTATAAAAGTAAGCACAGCTTTCCGTCCTGATAAAGCGATTTTAATCGAAAATTACAACTTCGCAGATTATATGGGGAAACTTGGCGAATCGGCAGGAGTTACCATTGATTCTTACCAGAGTTTATGTGATGCTTTATTAAATAGAATTGAATATTTCCATGAAAACGGATGCAGACTGTGCGACCACGGATTGAATAATATTTCTTTCGAAGAATTCACAGATGCTGAAATCAACACTATTTTCAAAGATAAATTATCAGGGAAAGTGATTGCCGAAAAACAGGTCAATCAGTTTAAAACAGCTATTTTATTATTCCTGGGTGAAGCTTATCACAAATTCGGCTGGGTTCAGCAGTTCCACTTGGGAGCTTTGAGAAATAATAACGAGCGTATGCACAGAATTTTAGGCCCTGATACAGGCTGGGATTCTATCGGCGATTTCGTTCAGGCTGAAACCCTGTCTAAATTCTTAAATACTTTAGACGGAAAAGATAAACTGACTAAAACTATTGTATATAATTTAAACCCTGCCGACAATGAAATTTTTGCAACAATGATCGGAAATTTCAATGATGGCAGTGTAAAAGGAAAAGTGCAGTTCGGTTCCGGATGGTGGTTTCTGGATCAGAAAGACGGAATGATCAAACAGATGAATGCATTATCCAATATGGGACTGATCAGCTGCTTTGTAGGAATGCTGACAGATTCAAGAAGCTTTCTTTCTTATCCGAGACATGAATATTTCAGAAGAGTATTGTGTAATCTGTTCGGAGAAGAAATGCAGAACGGTGAATTGCCGGATGATATTGAGCTGATCGGAAGAACGGTTTCCGATATCTGCTACTATAACGCTAAAAATTATTTTGATTTTTAACTGAATTATGGGCAGTAAAATAGTCACATTCGGTGAAGTGATCATGAGGCTTTCACCACCGGGAAACAGAACCATGAAGCAGAGCCACGAAATGGAATTCTTTTTCGGAGGCACAGAGCTTAATGTTGCCTCTTCATTGGCGACAATGGGTTGTGATGTAAAGCATGTAAGTTGTCTTTCAGATGATTTTGTGGGTGAATCTGCCGTTTCTTTCATTAAAAGTTTTGGAATTGATACAGGTTTCATCAACAAAAATGAGCATCCGCTTGGATTATATTTTCTTGAAACCGGATCATCTGTCCGGGCAAGCAGAATCGCTTACAACCGTTTAAATGGATCTTTCGCCAATATTAAACCTGAGCAGGTTGACTGGAAAAAAGCGTTGGAAGGCTGTGAATATTTTCACTGGACAGGCATCAGTCCCGGAATTTCCGAAAGTGCCTATGAAACTTTGAAAGAAGGCTTAAAAACTGCCCGGGAAATGGGAATTCAGGTTACATCTGATCCTGCATACCGCTCAAACCTCTGGAAATATGGTAAAAACGGAAATGATATTTTAAAAGAACTGGTTTCATATTCCACCATTTTTATCGGCGGTGTGAATGAGATTAATGAAATTTTAGGAACTCAGTTTCCGTCAGATAAAGAAGGTTTCATTGAAGCCTGTAAAGAATTAAAACAACAAATTCCTTCCATTCATAAAATTTTCGATAAAATAAGAATCGGAGTTACGGCAAGCTCTCAGCAAACGCAGGGAAGGGCTTTGACCGATGAAAATTATTTTGAGACCGGACTTCTGGAAGTTAATCCTGTGGTTGACAGAATCGGAACCGGAGATGCTTTTGCAGCAGGCTTAATTTACGGATTACTGAATTTCGATGATGAAAAAGCATTAAAATTCGCAAATGCTGCCTGTGCGATTAAGCATACCATTCCGGGAGATATCAATTATTGTAGCGCAGAAGATATTCTGGAAGTGATGAACGGAAACTCAGGAGGAAGAATAAAAAGATAATTATGGCAAAATTTACGCGTATAGAAGTTGCATTAAAAGCAAAAGAAACAGGATTGGTCCCTGTATTTTACCATGCAGATACAGAGATCAGTAAAAGAGTCGTGAAAGCCTGCTACGACGGTGGCGCCCGTGTTTTTGAATTTACCAACAGGGGAGATTTTGCCCATGAAGTTTTTGCAGAGCTGCTGAAATATGCGACTAAAGAACTTCCCGGAATGATTCTGGGAATAGGCTCTGTCCTAGATGCCGGAACAGCCTCCCTGTATATTCAGAACGGAGCCAATTTTATTGTTTCACCCTTATTGAATGCCGATATGGCTAAGGTTTGCAACAGAAGAAAAATCTCATGGATGCCCGGTTGCGGATCGGTTTCTGAAATTTCTTACGCAGAAGAATTGGGTGCTGAAATTGTGAAAATTTTCCCGGCAACACAGGTAGGCGGACCGGAATTTATCAAAGCGGTAAAAGGCCCGATGCCCTGGTCAAACATTATGCCTACAGGCGGTGTGCTCCCGACAAAAGAAAACCTTACGGAATGGATCAAAGCCGGAGCATATTGTGTTGGCCTTGGCTCGCAGTTATTTGTGAAAAATGAAAACGGAGATTACGATTACGTAAAAATTACGGAGACTGTAAAAAATTCAATTCAAACGATTAAGGAATTAAGATAAAATGTATTTGGACCATTAAAATATTGAAGATGTTAAGTTTAATCAAGCTCGTCCTTACGGTTTTTAAAACTTAACCAACCTTCATGTTTTCATATGTCTTCAAACTAAACTATTGATAGTGATAAAAGTTTTTCTTTGCTTAAAATAGCGTGAAAAAGGGAGTTTTACATCTAAATTGCTTTCAAAATCAATAAAAAATCAATACTATTAAAGATTGATATGAAAAAAGAAATATCCTCGAAACCGAGTAACTTCAGATGGACGATATGCGTGCTGCTTTTTATTGCCACCACCATCAATTATATGGATCGCCAGGTATTGTCGTTAACCTGGAAAGACTTCATTGCACCGGAGTTTCACTGGAATAACAACGATTACGGGAATATCACCGCGCTGTTTTCTATTTTTTACGCGGCAAGTATGCTTTTTGCAGGGAAATTTGTCGATTGGATGGATACAAAAAAAGGTTTCCTCTGGGCGATTGCCATCTGGTCTGTCGGAGCGTGCTTACATGCATTCTGCGGAATTGCCACATCTGGAATCCTTACAGGAAACTGGTTGGTAGGTTTTCATGAATCTAAAGAAATTATCGGAACGGTAAACAATATTTCTACAGTGATAAGCACCAGTGTAACCTTGTTTATTTTTGCAAGATTTGTATTAGCAGTAGGTGAAGCAGGAAATTTTCCGGCAGCAATCAAAACGACGGCTGAATATTTTCCTAAAAAAGACAGGGCTTTGGCTACCAGTATTTTCAATGCGGGAGCAACAGTGGGAGCTTTGGCAGCACCGGTTACAATCCCTTTTATTGCAAAATCAATGGGTTGGGAATGGGCTTTTATCATCATCGGGGCTTTAGGCTTTATATGGATGGGATTATGGGTGTTTTACTATAAAAAACCACACGAGCATCATAAAGTTAATGAACATGAATTAACCTATATCCAACAGGATCAGGATGATATTCCGAATACGGATCCGGGTGTTCCTGAAAAAAGATTTTCTTTCAAAGAATGCTTCAGCTACAGACAAACCTGGGCTTTTGCTTTCGGAAAATTCATGACCGACGGGATCTGGTGGTTTTTCCTTTTCTGGACACCGGCTTACTTAAGTTCCGTTTATAAAATGGATTCTACGCAAAGTGCATTTCCGTTGTTTGTCCTGTATATGATTACCCTATTTTCAATCATCGGTGGGTGGCTTCCTAAATACTTCGTTGAGAAAAAGGGAATGAATGCCTACACCGGAAGAATGAAAGCGATGCTGATCTTTGCATTTTTCCCTTTACTGGCATTGCTGGCTCAGCCCTTAGGCTCAATCACCTATTGGCTTCCGGTTTTGATTATAGGAGTTGCAGGAGCAGCGCATCAGGCATGGTCGGCCAATATTTTTTCGACAGTCGGCGATATGTTCCCTAAAAAAGCTATTGCAACCATCACCGGTATCGGTGGAATGGCGGGCGGAATCGGATCATTTCTGATCAATAAATCTTCAGGAGTCTTATTTGATCATGCTCACAAAGCCTGGTCAACAGTTGACGGAATACCTTTTTTAGAAAAATATCCTCAGTACACCAACGAAAGATTGCCGGACGGTTTTTTTGAACAGTTAGAAAAGTCAGGAGCCGTTGTGGTAGACGGAATAGATAAAGGATATATGATCATATTTTCAGTGTGTGCTGTTGCTTACCTGATCGCATGGAGCGTAATGAAAGCATTGGTTCCAAAATATAAAGTAATAAAATAGTAAACCGCATAGCAAAAGATTTCAAAGATTTTTGCTGAGTGAAATTCCTTTGCGAACTTAAAATAAACGGGATTATTTGCAAAAAACTTTGCGGACTTTGTGTTAAAAATAAAATCATCAAATCAAAAGATGATAAAATTAAAAAGATGGAAAATCAGATAAAACAAAAATTAAATCGTGAATTAATTGGTTCTCAGGAAAAGCTTCCGATCAAAATTGTACAGTTCGGAGGCGGAAATTTCATGCGGGGATTCACAGATTATGTCATCGATAAATTAAATAAAGAAACAGGATTCAATGCAGGAATTGTAAACGTACAACCTACACCGGGAGGCTCAGTGCATAAGCTGGAAGAGCAGGATAACCTGTATACTCTTTTTTCAAGAGGAATTAAAAAAGGAGAGATTATTGATACCAAACGGGTGATTTCAGCGATTCAGAAATCGGTTAATCCTTATACGGATTATGATGGGTTTTTAGCATTGGCAAAAGAAGAAGAGCTTGAATTTATCTTCTCAAATACTACAGAAACAGGAATTGCTTACGATGAATCCGAAAGTAATTATGCAGGGCCACATAAAAATTTCCCTGCAAAGGTAGCCGTTTTACTATATGAAAGGTTTAAACATTTTAATGGGGCAGCTGATAAAGGATTGAGAATTATTCCCTGTGAACTGATTGAAGACAATGCTTTGGCTTTAAAAGAAATCATCTTAAAATATGCCTCATTGTGGGATTTTGAAAGTGATTTTGCACAATGGATTGAACAGTGTAATTATTTTCATAATACTTTAGTCGACAGGATTGTTCCGGGTTATCCGAAAGACGATGCAGAAGCTTACGAAGACCAGCTGGATTACGAAGACCGGATGATGGTCGTTTCCGAAGTTTTTTTACTTTGGGTAATTCAGGATGCAGGAAATTTAAAAGAAAGAATTCCTTTTGATCAAATCAATGAGCAGATTCTGGTAGTTGATGATATTCAGCCTTACCGTTTAAGAAAAGTCAGAATTCTGAATGGTGGCCACAGTTTGATGTTGGCTCCGGCGATTTTATCAGGAAAAGAAACGGTAAAAGATTCTATTGATGATCCATTTTTAGGAAAATTTTTAAGTGAAACGATTGCCAATGAAGTCAATCCGACTTTAGGATTAGATGAAAATGAATTGAAAGATTTTGCAGATGAGGTTTTCGACAGGTTCAGAAATCCGTTTATCAAGCATTATCTGTCAAGTATTGCTTTATATTTTGTTTCCAAATTTAAAGTGAGAGTCATTCCAAGCTTGTTAAGATATGTAGAGATCAATCATAAATTACCCTTGAATCTGACGTTTGCTCTGACAGGTTTAATCAGATTCTATCAGGGAAGCTTTAAAGGAAATGTTTTACCATTGAATGATGAAGAAACGATCATCAACAGATTTAAAGAGATCTGGGCGAATGAAGATTATGAAAAAGTAGCTGAGCTGGCTTTAAGCGAAACCGGTTTCTGGGACACTGACCTTACACAGGTAGAAGGTTTAAAACCTGCAGTGGCAAAAGCGTTATGGGAAATTGAGCATCACGATATTGAAACTGCCTGGCAGAATTTTGTCAAATTTAATTCCTGAGAAATCATGCAAAAGAAAGTATTGAAAGTAAATCCCAGAGATAATGTAGCAGTGGCATTGGTAGATCTGAAGCAGGGGGAAGTTGTTACTTTGGACGATATTACTTATGAAGTTATAAAAGACACGAAAGCGAAACATAAATTCGTGACCGAAGATCTTGCCGTGGATGATTCTATCATTATGTACGGTGTTTTAGTTGGAAAAGCAAATCAGCCGATCCAAAAAGGAGAGGTGATCACCACTGAAAATGTAAAACATCAAAGTGCAAAAGTAAAAGGCAAAACCGAAACAACTTCTTGGACAGCACCAAATGTAGACAGATGGAAGGACAAAACTTTCATGGGCTATCACAGGGAAGACGGACAGGTGGGAACAGAAAATGTATGGCTGTTTTTTCCGTTGGTTTTTTGTGAAAACAGGAATGTTGAGATTTTAAAAGACGTTTTTGAAAAAGAGCTGTTGTTTGAAAAAGCAACAAAACATCAGCTGTTATTAAGATCATTAATTAATAATTCAGAAGAAGAACCGGCCACTGAAGAAGAGAAAGATTCGAGAGTTTTTAAAAATATTGACGTAAAATTCATCACTCATCAGGGTGGCTGTGGCGGAATTCGTCAGGATGCAGAAGCGTTGGGACGCCTATTGGCAGGTTATGTTAAAAATCCGAACGTGGCTGGAGCAACGGTTTTAAGCCTGGGCTGTCAGAATTTACAGGTTCAGATTTTTAAAGATGCATTGGAAAAAATAAGTCCGGATCAAAAAAAGCCGATTATTGTTTACGAACAACAAAAATCCGGAACAGTAGATGAAATGCTGAACGGGATCATTAAAGATTCTTACGAGGCGATCAAAAAAGCCAACGAAATCCAAAGACAGCCGGCATCGGTTTCAAAACTGGTTTTAGGCTTGGAATGTGGTGGCTCAGACGGTTTTTCAGGAATTTCTGCCAATCCGGTTTTAGGACAGCTGTCAGATCTGATGGCAGGAATTGGTGGGGCTACAATTCTTTCGGAATTCCCGGAATTATGTGGAGTAGAGCAGGAGCTGGTCAACCGCTGCATCAACGAAGAAGATGCCGAAAGATTTTTACAATTAATGAAAGATTTTGAAGAATCAGTTGTTGCTGCAGGATCAGGCTTTGATATGAATCCGTCGCCGGGGAATATTAAGGACGGCCTAATCACCGATGCTATGAAATCTGCAGGAGCGGCTAAAAAAGGCGGTTCTTCACCCATTAATGATGTTCTTGATTTTACGGAATACATCAAAGAACCGGGCTTGAATTTGCTATGTACTCCCGGAAATGATGTAGAATGTACAACGGCTTTAGTCGGTTCCGGTTCAAATATGGTGTTATTTACAACAGGTTTAGGAACCCCGACGGGAAATCCGGTTGCCCCGGTAGTGAAAATATCTTCCAATACTGCCCTTTCTGAAAGGATGCCCGATATCATCGATTTTAATACAGGAGATGTAATTACCGGTGAAAAAACAATCGATGAAAAAGCAGAAGAATTGCTGGAATTTATTATTGAAGTTGCCAGCGGAAACATAAAAACCAAAGCTGCAGTCTTGAACCAGAATGATTTTATCCCCTGGAGAAGAGGCGTTTCTCTTTAAGTTCATTTATATAAATATTAGGTGTGAAAATGCTTTCTACATAATGTGGAGAGCATTTTCTTTGATTAATTGTAGCCACAATAGACAAAAATTTTCACAAATAAGCAAAATCAGAATCAATAGGAACGGGCTTTAGCCCGTTTATGAAAAATTATAAATCAATCTTGCTTTAGCCAAAACCTATATAAACATTAAGAAAGTTGAAGGATTTAAGTTGAGTTAAGAAATATCCTGCGATATTTTAAGCAGTTTTATAATTCAATTATTTAACTACGAATAGCCACAAATATTTTCACAAATAAGCACAAAATCAGGATTCAATAGGAACGGGCTTTAGCCCGTTTACAAAAAATTATAAATCAAATCTTGCTTTAGCCAAAATCTATATTAATTACTTCCTTTTTGAAGACTTCCTGATATAAAGCTGCGGTGCCAACACCACTTTCTTCTCTATAGAAACTCCGGAGCCGTTTTCCTTTACACTTTCAATAAATACCTGGCCTGCTATTTTTCCCATGGTAACAGGCGTCTGATCCACAGAACTCATCGGAAGCTCCATAAATTGCGTAAAAGGCTCATTGGAAAATCCGATAACGGCAACTTCCTGAGGAATTTTTATTTTACGTTTTTTTAATTCCTGGCAGGCTCCCAATGCAGCAAAATCACTCGATGAAAAGATTGCATCCGGGACAGATTTTTTATCCCAAAGCTTTTTGATGGCATCAATTCCCGCATCAATCGAGCTTCCTGTGGAAATGATATTATCTTCTTTCACCTGGAACTGATGATCGGTTAATGCCTGTTTATAGCCATTAAGACGGTTCTGATAAATCTCAAGATTAAGATCTCCTGCAAAATGACAGATATTTTTATAGCCTTCCTTGATAAGATGCTCCGTTGCCATATAGCCACCACGGTAATCATCAATGGTTACAGTGCTGATTCCCGCAATATCTTTCTTTCTGTCGAAAAAAATGATCGGGGTATTGCTGGTATCCAGGATATTCTGAATATGCTCCGTATCGATTGTTGTCTTGGAAACCGACATGAAAATTCCATCAACCTGGGCATTTAAAAAAGTATTAAGAAGCCTTTTTTCAATATTGACATCCTCATGGCTCTGACAAATAATCACATGATAACCGTGCGGAGCCAATTCTTCTTCGATTCCGCGAATGACAGATGAGAAAAAATTGGTATTAATATAAGGAACGATAATCCCTACGTTTTTTGTTTCCCCACTTTTAAGAGCCTTGGCAAGATTATTCTGCTTATAATTCATCTCTTTAGCAGTTTTCTTTACCAGATCTTTTGTTGCCTGACTTATTCTCGGGTGATCATTAAGTGCCCTGGAAACAGTAGCCACACTTACATTAAGTTTCTTTGAAATGTCATATATCGTGGCACTTTTCTTATTCATAGATGTTATTTTCTGCTATTTTTTTAACCTGAATTATTGACGTAAATTTAATCAAATTATATCTAATAATATGGAAATAAAAAGTATTTTATACTTAAAATAAAATTAAATTCTTCATCTTAATGATATTGATTCAGATGATTTTATTAAAATAGTTTTATTGATCGCGAAAACTGAAATATTTTATCAGAAACAAAAAAAACTTGCCGAAAATCTTAGATTTTCTCGCGTCTTAAAAACATAAGATTTTTAATAAACTTTGCGCCTTTGCGTCTAATAAATTATAATTATAATCGGTTGCACGAATTGATAATGTTATTTTCATGTGTAATTATCTCGGTTTCTTTCAAAAACTTTATTTTTGAACATGAATAACAGAAACCGTGGAAAAAATACAGGTGATGATACACTTTTCGGAACGGATAAGCAGCTTGATAAGCTAAGATCAGCGGTTCAGGATATGCAGTATCTGATGAGCAGGGAATATGCTGAAAAAGCCGCGTCTGAATTGATTGGAAACCGGTATAGATTAAAAACCAGACAAATTCAGGCATTCCGGAGTGCTTCCGCTTCTGAAGTTCAGGTTCAAAACAGGAAAACTAAAGAAATGAAAGTTGCTGACCTGAAAGATAAGATCATTTATCTGGATGGTTTTAATATATTGATTTTACTTGAGAGCATTCTTTCCGGGGCTTATATTTTCGAAGGTGTTGATGGTTGCTATCGGGATCTTTCCGGTGTTCACGGAACCTATAAAAGAGTTAGTCAAACCTTTAGATCAATAGAATTGGTTGCCGGATTTTTCCGGAAAGTCGGGCTTCAGAAAATGATATGGATTTTTGATCAGCCGGTTTCAAACAGTGGAAGAATCAAACAGAATATTCTGGAATTTGCGCAGGAAAATCAGCTTAACTGGGAAGTTGAACTGCAATATAATCCGGATAAGTTTTTAGCTGACAATGCAGAAATTGTAGCTTCTTCCGATGCCTGGATTTTAGATCACTGCAGACAATGGTTCAATATCATTAGTTATTTAATTGGAGAAGAAAAATTGGAGGCTAATCTCATAAAAATGTTTTAAAATGATTGAACTGAATCAATATATTCCATGGTTTTCAGATTCCTGGAAGAGTAAATATGATGTGGTCTTAGCTGAAGAGCATTTAAAAAATATAGAAAAAAATATACTGAAATATAAGACGCAGACTTTAGACTGGGATCTTCCTTATTTCAACGAGGAAATTAAAATTGACAGAGATGAAAGTTTCAGAATATTCATCGATATTTTGAAGCTCAATGAACAGGAATCAATAGCAAAAAAACTTGAAGGGATTTCTTTTGAGCACTGGCTGAATGTTTTAGGACAACGGCTGACTTCCGCAAGCATTCGTGATGAAACTGCAATTCCGCCACTTAAAAGTATATTGATTGAAAGCTGTCAAAAATTATTTAATGATGAGATTACGATCGCTCAAAGGGCGTGGGAAAAGCATATCGGTCGAATGGATGCTCAATTTTGGGGCGAAATGAAAGGGAATAATGAACAAAAGCAGAAGAAAGTAATGGGAAAAGTGAATGATATCATTGAAAATAAAACCTGGTGGAATGTGTTTTTTCATTATAAACACGGGATTGTTTATGAGATCAGGGAAAAAGTAGGTCACGGAATCCGCTGGAGCCATAACGGGACTCAACTGATCGGTTTTCTGGAAACTTTTATCAATGACTAATTTTTTATCACGTAAAAACATTGCGTATCCGGTATTTATTTTTGCGGCTTAAAATGAAAACAAATGAATACATTTATCGATATTGGCATTAATCTGACCAATAGACAGTTCTATCACGAACGCGAGGAAATCATTAACCGGGCACTCGATAACGGAGTGGAACAGATGATCCTCACCGGAATAAACGTACATGGAAGCAAAGAATCGGCGGAAATTGCAGAAGATTACCCGGAAATTTTATTTTCTACGGCCGGAATCCATCCTCATGATGCCAAGTCCTTTAATGAACATAGTATGAATGAGCTGAAGATTATTAAAGCTTTCCCATGTCGTTTCCGTAGGAGAATGCGGGCTGGATTTTGACCGGGATTTTTCGCCAAGACCCATTCAGGAAAAATGTTATCGTGCACAGCTTGAGCTGGCTGTTGAAATTGATAAACCTCTTTTCCTTCATGAGCGGTCTGCTTTTAAAAGGTTTAATGAGATTACGGATGAGTATCTGTCTAAGCTTCCCGAAGCAGTGGTACATTGTTTTACCGGAACTTTAGAGGAAGCCAAAATATATCTGGATAAAGGATTTTATCTGGGATTTACAGGAGCGATCAGTGATGAGAAGAGATTTAAGCATCTGGAAGAAGTAATTAAATATACTCCGATCGACCGGATGATGATTGAAACAGATGCACCATTCATGCTGCCGAAAAATATGCCACGGATTCAAAACCGGCGTAATGAACCTTCTTTTCTGCCATATGTTGCACAAACCATCGCCCATTTGAAGAAGATCAGCGTTTCCGAAGTAGCGGATGAAACTACTGAGATCGCCAGGAAATTTTTCAGGATATAAAAAAGAGCTCTACTGTATTGGTAAAGCTCTTTTTTATAGCAAAACAGCAAATTTGTTTATTAAATCTATCAGCTTTTTTGCCTTTTAGCAATTTTGCCTTTTCACTCTTAAGTTTCCTAAACGCTTTTCAACGCCGATTCCAAAGCCAGCTCCATCATTGGTTTCAAGGCTTTTTCTCTTTCATCAGCAGAAATTTTTTCGTGGGTAGGAATAATATCGGTTACCGTAAGGATTGTTGCTGCATTTTTTCCTAAATGACGGGCATTTGCAAATAACCCGAAAGCTTCCATTTCTACTGCCGGGCAGTTATATTTTGTTGCAATGGCAGGAATATTCGGGTCTTTTCTGTAGAAAATATCACTGCTATGAATATTGGTTGGCTTAGCTTTCAAAGATAGCTGTTCAGCCGTTTCGTTGATGATACCGAAAATATTTCCTTGTGGAGCAATGATTTCATCTTCAATTTCCCATGCGTATTTTGCGTAGGTACTTTCACTGGCTGCATTTTCAACATTTAAAATATCAAAAAGTTGTAAATCCGTTGTATACGCTCCACAGGTTCCTATTCTGATGATGGTTTCCACATCATACTCAGTATATAATTCAAAAGAATAAATACCGATGCTCGGAAAACCCATTCCACTTGCCCCAACAGAGATTTCCTTACCTTTATAAAGCCCGGTATAATAAAAAATACCTCTTGTTTTGCTTACCAGTTTTGCATCTTCCAGGAAGTTTTCGGCAATATACTGTGCACGAAGCGGATCTCCCGGCTGTAATACTACTTTAGCAATTTCTCCTTTTTTTGCACTAATGTGAATACTCATAATATTATTTTGAAGGGACAAAGATAGCAACTTTCGGTTGAAAATATTCTGAGGTTGCGAGTCGGTATAGTAAATTTTCCACGCCAATTTCCTATCTCCGGATAGATAGCACCCAAAGATATTACAAGATGTAAAAAAACACAGTAATTCACTCCATAAACACTAATCAATTTCAAAATCCTATGAAATTATTATGATCTGCTTTATCTGCTCAATCTGCGAGAAAATAAAACGGCAAACACAACATCAAAAAACAATAATACAGAAGAAGTATTTCCAAGCCCTCCTTCTTATTTTAGCAAAAGTTAAAAAAAAACAACAATGAAAATTGAACACATTGCGATCTGGGTAAAAGATCTGGAAAAGATCAGAGCATTCTATCAAAAATATTTTGGAGCCGTCTCCAATGAAAAATACCACAATCCCGTGAAACATTTCCAGTCTTATTTTTTAAGCTTTGAAAATGGCTGCCGTCTTGAGATTATCAACAGACCCGATATTAAGGATAGCGGAAACTCTTATGATTCCCAGCAATTCGGGATCATTCATCTGGCATTTTCTACAGGCAGTAAAGAAAAGGTAGATGAGATGACGGAAACTTTAAGAAAAGACGGTTATACTATTGCCGGTGAACCTCGTACAACAGGCGATGGCTATTATGAAAGTGTAATTCTGGATCCTGAAAATAACATTATCGAAATAACTGAGTGATCTTTATTTTAAAAATGAAGTTTTCGGTTATAAGTTTCGGCTGGCGGCGGCAAAGCCGCCGCCAGCCGAAACTTATCCTCTTGTATTACACACCAAACCAAACCTCACAGGTTTTCAAAACCTGTGAGATTTTTTTATCATAAACAAAACAAAGCCAACCACTTTATCAGTCTAATCTGCGAAATAGTTTTATTTTTGTTAGATGATGCAAACCAAATCCCCATTTTTAGATACTCTTTTCCTGCTTCGTAAGGAGGAATGCATTACCGTTTTTTCAGAGATTCACACGATCTCAAAAGATGAAGAGGATGAAGCTGCCCATTATTTTGAAGCTGAATTTGAAAATGAAAGACTTGAATTTTTATCAGATCAATTGATTTGTAATAAAGAAGCTGCTGTTTGGGCGGCAAAAGTACTGTATCACAGTGCTCAACTGTATCTGATCAGAAAAGATACTGCAAACAACCTGGGTGAGCTGATTCCACAATATAAAAGAATGCCAGATGTTTCTTCAGTATTATCTGCCGATTTATCGTTAAGGTTTTTACCACAGATTATCTCTGTGCTTCAATCTGCCGATCCGGAAGACCCGTTGATTAAAATATTGGAGAATATTTTGCTGCAGTTTCATTACTCAGGGATTGGGCATGATCTTGATCTGGAAAAAATAAACTGGGAAGAAGAACTGAAAGATAAAACATACAGAAAATTATATCTGGAAAGAATTGTGGAAAAGAAGGCTTATAAATTAGCTGAAATTCCGTTAATCAATCAATGGCTTATTGCAGAATTTGGTTTGCATAAAGAAGTGTTTTGGAATGAATTAAAAATAACTAACGAAGAAAAATAAATGACCGGAAATATCAATAAACTTAATACAGTTCTTAACTATGTAAAAGAAACTTTTGTCGGGAAAAATGATGTTGTTGATTTGTTGGGAATTTGCCTTCTGGCAAGGGAAAATGCTTTTTTGTACGGGCCTCCGGGAACAGCAAAATCAGCAATTGTAAGAACCCTCTCACAAACGGTGAAAGATGGTAAAAACTTTGAAT
Source organism: Chryseobacterium tongliaonense (assembly GCF_041224435.1). Classification (NCBI taxonomy): domain Bacteria; kingdom Pseudomonadati; phylum Bacteroidota; class Flavobacteriia; order Flavobacteriales; family Weeksellaceae; genus Chryseobacterium; species Chryseobacterium tongliaonense. The sequence continues at coordinate 149,586 of NZ_JBGFFD010000009.1, forward strand.
ACTTACTGACCCGTTTTACAGAGCCCAATGAAATTTTCGGTCCTTTTGATATCAGAAAACTGAAGGAAGGCGAGCTTCTTACCAATACGGAAGGCATGATGCCGGAAGCTTCGATGGTTTTTTTAGATGAGATCTTCAATGCCAATTCTGCCATTCTTAATTCTCTTTTAATGGCTTTGAATGAAAAGATTTTCAAACGCGGAAAGGAAACCAAACATTTGCCGGCCCTGATGTTTGTAGGAGCGAGCAACGTTCTTCCGGAAGATGAAGCATTGAATGCATTATTCGACCGTTTTCTGATCAGGATTAATGTAGATTATGTGCATCCCGAACTGCTTCAACAGGTACTTTTAGCAGGAAGAAAATTAGAAAACGCTGTTGAAACCGAAATTCCGGAAATTCATGCAGATGAGATCCGTGAGCTTCAGAATTTATGCAGGACAGTGGATCTGAAACCTATTTATGAAGTATATTTAAATAGTATCATCAGCCTCAGAAATACAGGAATTGCCATCTCTGACCGCAGAGCGGTAAAGCTGCAGAACCTTATTGCCGCAAGTGCTCTGATTTGTGGTAGAAACGAAGCGATTCTTTCGGATCTTTGGGTACTAAAACATATCTGGGATACAGAAGAGCAGATTGAAATTCTGGAAGGAATTATCAACAGGACTATCGAAAAAGATGAAAACCCGCAATCTCATCCACAGGCTTTGCAAAACAAAACACCCAACCCTGAAGAAGTAATGAAAGATGTAAAAATCCTGATTGAAAAATGGAACAGCGGAACATTGAGCTTTGAAGAGCAGAATGTGATTAAGGATAAATTGAGATACCTGCAGACCCGTTGTGACTGGATCAGGCATCCTGAACAGAAATTATATATCCAACAAGAAATTGAAAGTCTATGGCAGAAAATTCTTCAAAGCGTATAAAAGAATTTTGGGCAGAACTTCCCCGTGCTGATGAAGATTTCCTTGGCTCGATCCGTGACTGGAGAAATGTTCAGATTGCTTTAGATGAAGATGTGATCTGGCTAAAAGGTTTTACCGAAGAACAGGCTGTTTCTCCGGAAATTCAACAACTACCGAATTTTTTATCGTATGAATTAAGAGAGGGGCTTTTATTTCGAAAAGGAGCTTTGGTTCCTAGTAAAAAGGTTAGAACCGCTTTGTTTTGGACACCTATAGATAAGGCATTAAGATTGACTTTTCCACCCTCCAATCAGAATTTCTTTGGGATTGATGAAAAAGTTGAGATTAAATTAAAACCAAGTGAAGAAGAACATCCCGCCGCAGCTTTGTTATGTTCAATGGCTGAAATTAAAGATCTCATTATAGCAACTCCGAAATTTAAGCTGGAAAATATAGACTGGATCATCATTGATGGAAAAGCATTGTTTCTCGGAACCCCTTTATTGGCGTTTCCGGGAAAAACTTACTGGTCCAAAGACGGTCATCTTTTACCGGCAGGTTTTGATTTCGAATTTAAAAATTTAAGTTCACTGTTGCAGAGAAAATATAATAAAGAACAGAATCAATGGCTTCTATGGAACGAAAACGGAAGCTATGTACCAATAGATAAAAATGATTTTCGGAAAATGTCCGTAAGCTCATTCCGTCTCACTGAAAAAGCACAGGAATGGAATTAAATGAATATTTTCAGTCCTATAAAGATTATTTCTGGGAATGGATGACGGATGAAGACATTCGTGATGATTCAGGATATCATGAAAATAATCTTATATCTTTTCCGGGTATTGGGGCAATTGCTTACAGGCCTTACATTATTGAAATTTTAAAAGAGCTGCAGCCACAGGGTTTTCCGCCTTTCGGATCATTGCTTTTAGCGTTATATGTCACTCAGGATGGTTATTTAGACACCGGATATATTTTTTCAGAAATTGAAAACCATCCTTATACTGATCGTAAACAGATAAGCGACTTTATACCTGACGCCATAAATTTCCTGGAAAAGTTAAAAGCACTGGACAGGGTTTACAAAAAAGGACAAAACAGGGTTATTCTTTTCCAGACTGTTTTCAAAAGCATTCATAACGGGGTTTCATCAGCTAATGCTGAACAGATTCTTAAAAGCTATTATAAAAGGCCTCATAAAATTGCTGTCAGTGCACAAAAACTGGACCTTTCCCATAATTATTTCAGCAGAGATATCAGGACTCTGGCTTTTATGAATAAGAGTTTCCCGACAACACAATCCATTATTGATGCGATGAAAAATGTTGTTGATCTTCCAGATCTTGACGATGAAGTTGTAGAAGAGGAAACAACGGTAGAAACCGACAAAGATTTCATTCAGGAATTAATAGAAGAACCCAAAACCTTCCAGGTCGGAAGTTTGATCAAAAGAATCTGGAGCGGTCTGAAAATTCCGATGCGGCACCTTTCTCCGGGTGAGCAACCGATTGGAGGAATTTCGGATATGACCAATAAAGGTGAGCTTCACAGAATGCTCCTGTCTGAATTTGCCAACGAAGATGAGGTTTTTATGAGCCGTATTGCCAATAGCGAAGCACTTTACATTCAACGTGAAATACCGCCTGAAGAAAACATCTTTGAAAGGATCATATTAATCGATACCTCTCTTAAAAACTGGGGAACTCCTAAAGTTTTAGCTTTTGCATCGGCTATTGCTGTAATCAAGCATCCGAAAGCCAATTCAGAATGCAGGGTTTTTGCTTTGGGACAAACGAACGTTTCTATTTCACTGGACAAAATTGAAGAGATTATTGATAACCTGAATCAGGTAAGCTCTGTTTTAGAGGTTTCAGCTTCACTCGAAAAGTTTCTTGGAGATGAACATAAGGAGAAAGATCTTGAAGTTTTCTTTATCACCCATCATGAAAATTTGCAAAATGAAAACCTGCAGCGGGTGATTCACCAAAACAGGGACCGGCTTAAGTTTTTAATAACAACTTCAACAGATGGCGAACTGAATTTCTATAAACATCATCAGGGAACAAGAAAGCATGTGCAGAAAATTATATTGCCTTTAAAAGAGCTGTGGGCCAATCCGCCAAAGCAAAAACAAAAGGTCGGACATGTTTCGGGCAATGGAAGAAAAACGGATTTACCCCAAAATTATCCGATATTATTTCCTACCCCTTTCAATAAGATTGCCCGGTTTTTATATGAAGGTGAATTCTTTATTTTAAGTTCAAAAAAACAATTATTACGTACATATTTGTCTGATAATTATTACAATAAAGATTCTTACAACTATTACAAGACCTACCACGGCAGTGAAGTGTTAATAGAAAATATTTCCATAAAACCGAGAGGGCAGTTTGCTCTGGCAAGAAATAAGCAGCAACAGTTTATTATCTGTCAGTACCAGTATGATAAAAAGCTCGTATCAAAATTAAACCTGACCACCAAAGAATATTCAGAATTAAATGTGACGGGTCAGAATATTCCTCCGAGTTCAAAATTGATTTACTTTAATAAAAATTTCTATCTGTATCAACCTGGTCTTCCCAATGTTTTTAAGATAAATATAGAAGGAAATATCTCTGTGGAATCGGTGAACAATGAAGCTGAAATAGAAAAAAGTTACCAGAAAGTATCGACGGAAATCGCCAAATTAAATCAAAGCGGAATTAAAGTTCTGAGTAATTTTAATAAAATAGGAATCAATACTAAAAACAGGTTAGTGGTATCCGGAAGTGAATTGGTTATGCATTATGAAAACTCTCTGAATTTCTTTAAAAACAGATATGCAATCAGCATTTTTGCAGAGCAGAACAAAAATAAATTTACTTTCCCGGATGGTAGCGAAATCATAACAGATTCCCGTGGAATGCTTACCTTCAGGAGCAGCAGTAAAAGCATACATGAATTTTATATTCCTTCCACAGAACATGGTTTTCTGTCATTGGCTACCCATACGGACTTTGGAGGCTCGGAATATTATCTCCCCGAAAATACCCTGCTGAAAGTAAAAAAAATGGAAGATATGTATTCCGGATATCTTGAAGCTTTTATCAACCAAATTTTGGAATATGGAACTTAGAATAAAACCTTTTCCGAAAAATAATTATCCAAAAAAAGGACTTTTAATCAAAGGTTCTTCACCTTTGGTTTGGTTACATGAAATGGAAATTTCAGGGATTGATTTGCACCAGATCAGGTCTTTCCCGGTACCTTCCAACGAACCGAATATTTTATATGGCTGTTTTTTGATTTTCGATCATCTGGCACCGCAGGACATTGGCAGGAACTCTTACTTTCAATGCGTAGATAATAAATTGTTCATCCCCGAAAATACTGTTTTTTATCCTAAAATAAATCCTGAAGACTGGCAGAATACAGATGCTGAATTTCTCATCATGCATCCTGAATTTGGTTTGGTGAAATTATCAGAGCAGATCAACTGGATTTCATTACTTCAGGAGCCTGAAAAAACAGATATCATCATTAAAAAACCTTTAAATGGCGTAAAAATTCCTCAGAGAATAGAGCGGTATACTGTGGAGATGGATGATGAAAAAGTGATGGAAGCCCTCCAAACCCCACAGACGGAAGAAGAATGGATGAAAGATCTCCCTTTCGATCTGAAAAAAGTGATGGCCGGAAATAAAAAAGAAATTGAAAAATATTTAAAATATATAGAGAAATATCCTGACAGAGCTATAGACCTTGGAGTTCCGCTCGATATTATGGGAACTTCCCGAGGTGATGGCTTTGGAAAATTTAAATTTGGGAATAGTTGGCTTGGAAAGTTTTTTGGACAGAACAATTCCGGTGCAAGAGATTATCGGTGGCTGTTGCTTGCTTTCTGGATTATTTTTGTTATTGCAAGATTAAGCTTCCATTCGGATAAAAAGGAAACCGAGGTTGTGCAACAGTCTTCAGGCACTGTACTTTCCAATGATGCCCTTAAAAATCAGCCTTCGGATATCCTGGCTTTTGAATCGGGACTGACGGAGATTGATATGAAAATTGATTCTCTGTACAGGAAAGAGCGTACTCAGCTGATCAAGGAATATTCCACTGCAGTTTCTATGGAATCAAAAGACAAAAAGCAGGTGGATGATTATAAAAAGCAAGGTGGAAAAACTGTAGCTGAAGTGAAAAAAGAGATTGAGAATTTTAAAAATAAAGAAAATAAAACCAGGGACTTTCTCAAAAAGATTTATAATCAGAAAATAAAAAAACATATTGAGGAAAAATCGGAAAGCTATCAACGGAAAATCTCAGATTCTTTAGAAAAAGCACATCCATGGAAACCTGCTAATAAAAGAATTGTGAAGAGTATCTGGAAGAAAAAACAGGTTCTGATAGAAGATTCTTTAGGCCGTCTTTACGGGACCCTTGAAAATCCGCAGCTGTCCTTTGATAAAAAATCAAATGATGCTACAACAGGCAATTCCGGAGAGGTCTCTTCCAAAAAAGAAGTTTCTTTTTCTGAAATTATCTCACTGATTGCCTTCATTATGGGTAGTGTGGGAATCTATACTTATTTCTTCCGGAAAAAATCTTTGAATATCGGAGGCAGCAGTGTTCCGAACGGAATCAAGATATTCTTGGCTGTTGTATTGCTGGCTATGCTGATTTATCTTTTCTATCCGCTCATCGAAATGTTCGGGTACAACTGGTTTGTCTGGATTCTCATTATCTGTGTTGTCCTCCTTTTATACCGTCTTTTCAGTGAAGATAAAACCATTTTAAAATCAGACGAAAATGAATAAGCAGAAGTTTATAGACAAATTTATGGCGGCTTTTTTCATTTTGGTGATTCTGAAAATCATCGGGATACTGGCACAGCTGTTCCATGAAAGTTTTTGGAGTGTAATCGGGACACTCATTATTTTCATCATTATTGCAGCTATCGTTTTTCTGGTGATTACGGTTTTAAAAAATAAAGAGCAGAATGAGAAAAACCCGGGCAGATCCAATGTAAGAGGTGGCGGGAATTTTTATCTGGAAACTTCATTGTTTGATAAGATCCGCAATAAATACGAAGAGCTGGCTCAAAAATATATTGAAGAACAGGATTATAAAAAGGCTGCAAAAGTTTATATCAATTTGCTTCAGGATCATTACCGTGGAGCAAAAACGTTGGAAGACGGAGGCTTTTATAATGAAGCAGCCGTGGTTTATCTGAAAAAATTAAAAAACAAATCGGAAGCTGCAGCCTGCTATGAAAAGGCAAAACAGTATAAGAAAGCGATTGACCTTTATAAAGAACTGGAACAAAAAGAGAAAGTAGGTGATCTGTATAAAGAGATTAATGATGTCAAAAATGCCAATGTCTATTATCAAATGGTTGCAGATGATTATGCAGGTAACGATCAGATGGTGAAAGCTTCTCTGATTTACCGTAAAAAAATGGAGATACCCGACGAAGCCCAGAAAATTCTGAAAAAAGGCTGGGACGAAAATAAAGATGCATTCAATTGTCTCAACAATTATTTCGCCAATATTTTTGAAATAAAAAAACTGGAAAAAGAAATTAAAAACCTATATGAAGAAGCTACACCGGATCAAAAAATAACCTATCTGGAAGCCATGAAATATGAATTCAAAAAAGATCCGGAACTACAGCCTGTAACAAGGAATATCGCGTATGAAATTATTGCAGAAAAAATAAATACCCGGTCCGAAATTGTAAATGAATTAAAACATTTCAATCCCAATGATGAGGTGATTTTAAAAGATATTTCAAGATATAAAACGGGAAGGAATAAAATGTTCAGAAATTAATGGATTAAAACTTTCATAGCCATCGCTGTAACAGTAAAATGATCAACTAATTAAGAAAAAGATTTATCTTTGCGCCAATAACATTATGACAAAACAAAGAGCACATATCAATGTAAACCTATGCGAAAGCCCTTCAATAAAAGGACTATTCGGATATGATGAAATGATATGGAATGAGGCGAAATGTGCTGACTTTGGAAATTATTTACTGTAAACCCGTAAAAATTTAATCAAAATACTGCAGAAACGCCTCGGTTACCGGGGCGTTTTTTTGTGTTTTTATGACAGAAATTATTTAGAATGAAAAAAAATAACCATAAAAGTGAAAATTTTTTAATTAACAATGAACAACAAATAAGATAAATAAGAGTGATTATTAACCCGATGAGAGACAGTCATTTAGGTAATTAAGGTATCTGTAAAATATTACGGACAGGAATTCTTATCTCTAAATTTTAGATTTAATTTATTGATTTTCAGATAGTTGTGTTTTAAATTTATTTGTGAGTTAAAAAAAATCATATTTACTTTGCAACCGAAAATTGAAAGCAACAGGTTTTCAGGATTCAAAAAATGTTTAAAACAAAAAATATAATGAAACAATTACATCACATATTTAATCAGTATTCAGGATTACAAGGACAAGAGCCGAGAAAACAGGATTGTATTCTTGATAGTGAATTTATGGATGAAAGGTGCTTATATACGTGGGTCAACTAATGATCTCTTACGTCAGAATATATACAGCGCCTCCCGAAAAGAGGCGCTTTTTTTATGGTTTCTTTAGCTTATTTGGTAAAGCGCCGGTCTGTGGAACCGGAGAACAGGGTTCGATCCCCGAAGATACCCCAACATAATCTCATAGCTCAATAGGTTAGAGCACCGGTCTTTTAAACCGGGGGTTGAAAGTTCAAATCTTTCTGGGATTACAAAGGTTCCGTGGCTCAACCGGATAGAGTATCGGTTTTCTAAACCGAGGGTTACAGGTTCGAATCCTGTCGGAATCACAAAAGGAGAGTAGGCAAATATTGGTTTGTTGCGGCTTACTGCTAATGAGTTCTACGACAGTAGTGAAGGTTCGATTCCTTTGCTCTCCGCAAAAAATGGTCTATTGAGGTAATGGCTAACCTGCCCGACTGTCTCTTGGGCACTGCGAGTTCGATTCTCGCATAGACCGCAAAGATTCATGGAAAAACTCGGTTTCGGCTGTCTCCCGGAAAAGAAATTTAGAAATGAATCTGCAAAACTGGAAAGATAACGGTGGTTGTTTACCCGCCTTGGACGCGGGAGGTCATAGGTTCGAATCCTATTTTCCAGACAAAAAAGGTGAATGTGTAAATGGTGCTTTGCAATAAATTTTAAAATTAAAAGCATACCGAGTTGGGAATTTACCGCATATGATTTCGTAGCTCAAATGGTTAGAGTTTCGGTCTGATACACCGAAGGTTGAAGGTTCGAGTCCTTCCGAAATTACAAAGACGATTCTGTAGCTCAATGGTAGAGCATTGGTTTGTTAAGCCAGAAGTTGAAAGTTCGAATCTTTCCGGAATCGCAATAACTAAATGTTAATTGTTTCAAAGAGAAAAAGAAAAGGTTTGTCAGAGCAGAAGATCTTTACGCCAAAAACATGGAAAATATAGACAGACTTTTTCTTAACTCAAGAAAAGAAATTTGAGCTAGAATGGAAGATGGAAGTGAAAATATTACTCATCATTTATCTTCATCATTTAAAATCTGATGGTTCGCCGAAGTGGAAGAGTCGGCGGTCTGCAAAACCGTTGCGTGAGCTGAGTGGGTTTGAAATGTGAAACATTCGTGAATTCAAATAAAAAATAAAATAGGTGATGAACAATCCCATAACCATCTCAAATAACTAAAGTGAGATTAGTTCCGGAGAAAAATAAAAGTTTGTCGAGCGTAGAAGTTCTTATATCAAACAAAAAATAAAGACAGGCTTTGTTTTTCTTCAAGAGAAATGGGAATTAAGTTTTGTAAAAAATTGGGCATCATTAAAAAAGGAAGTACGCCGAAGTTGGAGAGTCGGGGCAGACTGTAAATCTGTTGCTTCATTGCTGAGCAGGTTCGAATCCTGCTACTTCCACCAAAAAACCACTGATAATGTAATGGCAGCATGCAGGAAATGTACTCTTGTTGTTCAGGTTCGATTCCTGGTTGTGGTTTTTAATTGCTCTATTCGTCTAACGGTCAGGACGCCTGTCTTTCGAGCAGAAAACAAGGGTTCGATTCCCTTATAGAGTACAAAAAAGTGAATAGGTTAATAGTGAATATTGCTATGCAAGTGAATTTAAAAAATTGAAAGCGAAAAAATTGACAATTCACCATTGACACAAGAAATAATAGGAACGGGAAAGGTTTTGTCAAGCGCAGAAGATCTTTACAACAATATTACAGGCATAGTTTATAATAGACAAGCCTTCTCAGACCTAATTATTGTGAATAGTCAATTGTTAATGGTGAATTTTACAGACAGTTTTTATCACCAATCATAATTACTTTTAAACCGGAAGAGTGGTGTAGAAGATCTGCACGTTAATCTGAAAAACTAGAGGTGCAGGTTCGATTCCTGTTTGTTCTATAAAAAATTTATTGTGAAAAGTGAATACGCCAAATGTGAATTAAAAAAGTACGAAAAAAATTAACAATTGACCATTCACAATTTTCAATTAACTCTGATTCATAGTGTAATTGGTCAGCACACAAGACTTTGACTCTTGTTGTTCAGGTTCGAGTCCTTATGAATCAACAGAAATTACTCTGATAGTGTAATGGCAGCACTTCAGTCTCCAAAACTGATGGTATAGGTTCGAGTCCTGTTCGGAGTGCAGAAAAGTGAATGAAGATAGTGAATAGCAAATTTTACTTCGTAAATGAATTTAAAATTGATCGTGAAACGGATTGACAATTCACCATTCACAAGTAATATTTTAACAAAACAACTTTAAAACATGTAGAAAAAATGGAAACGCAACAACAAACATGGCAGAACATGAATGGAAAAATTTTCCGGAATTCTATCAGAAAGCTGGTAGAAGAAGCCATCATCCGCGAACAGGCTAATGGACACCGACTGAAAGTCTGTGTGGGATCAGATTCCCATGTATATGGTGACGCCATTAATTATGCTACCGCAGTAGTATTTATTCGTGAGGGAAAAGGAGCGTTTACCTTTATCAGAAAAGAAAGAGAAATACAGAATATCAGTATCAAAGAACGAATGCTGAACGAGGTGAACAAATCCGTAGAAATTGCATACGCTATCTGCTCTGTTTTGGATGCTTATGGTGTGGAAATGGAGGTACACGCTGACATTAATACCGATCCGGATTTTAAATCCAATGTCGCATTGAAAGATGCTATGGGATATATTCTTGGAATGGGATATGTGTTCAAAGCAAAGCCTTTTGCATTTGCAAGCTCCAACTGTGCTGATATGATGGTTTAATTAAAAATATGAACTTTCCGATTAAAATTAAAACAATGGAAATGCCCAAAAGATTTTTATTCCTGGATGATGTAAGATATCCTGTTGATGCATATCATTATACAAAACAGGATATTTTTCTCAGAAAAGACTGGCATATCGTTCGGAATTACGAGGAGTTTGTTAATAGAATTCTGGAAAAAGGACTTCCTGAAATGATTTCTTTTGATCACGATCTTGCAGATGAAAATTATCTGAAGCCGAATTCTCAGGAAATTGCTGAAAAAACAGGTTATGATTGTGCAAAATGGCTGATAGAATACTGCATGGATAATCACATAGACCTGCCGGAATTCTACTGCCATTCGATGAATCCTGTGGGAAAGGAAAATATTGTAGGTCTTTTGAAAAACTTTAAAAACTTAAAATAAAACTAAAAATGCTCCCTTCGGGGAGTTTTTTTGAAATTATTTTAGCTGCGTAAATAGAATGCGTATTCATGTTTTTATCTTTGCAAAGCTTTAGCAGCAACTTATTCTTTAGGGTATTTCTTCCCACTTTTCCTCCATAAATTATAAAACCGGATGCAGATGAATAAAAATATGTAGAATAAAAAATAATAAAAATGAAAACAACCAATGAAATTTTAATCATCGATTTGGAAGCCACATGTTGGGAAAACGACAGAATTCCTATCGGGCAAAAAGTTGATATTATAGAAATAGGAATTTGTGAATTAAACTTAGAGTCAAAAACAATTTCCAAAAAACAAAGCATCTATGTAATTCCGGAAAGATCTGAGATCAATAGATTTTGTACCGCTCTTACCGGAATCAGTCCGAAACTGATAGAAGAAAAAGGTATTTATTTTGAAGAAGCCTGCGAAAAAATCAAAGACGAATATCACTCACTTCCGCTTACTTGGGCAGGATTTGGAAACTTTGATAAAGAACAGATCTTTGAACAATGTGACTGGCTCGGAATTGAAATTCCCTTTTCTTATGACTATCTGAATGTGATGGATGAATTCAGGCAATATTTTAATCTTCATAAACTGATGGGTTTAAAAAGAGCCCTGAATTATCTGAAGATGGATTTTGAGGGAAATCATCATAGCGGAGCAGACGATGCTTATAATGCAGCCAGGATTTTAAGAGAAATTTTGGTGTAGTAATAAAGTAAGGAAGTTAGAAGTATAAGGAGAGAAGCTACTACAGAAATGTTATTTGCTTCAGGTTTCTTTAAAGCCTCAAATTTTCAACTATTAATAAATTTAAACAAATGAAAACAACAGATAAAATATTAATTATAGACCTTGAAGCGACATGTTGGAATGACCGGCCACCGAGAGGTCAGGAAAGTGAAATCATAGAAATCGGAGTCTGCATTATGGATGCAAAAACCGGCATGGTTTCCAAAAATGAGGGGATTTTAGTTAAGCCCCAATTTTCAAAAGTAAGTCCGTTTTGTACAGAGCTGACTTCTATTACTCAGAAAATGCTGGATGATGAAGGCATTTTACTGGAAGATGCACTGGATATTCTGAGGGCAGAATATGACTCGGAAGACCTGACATGGGCCAGTTATGGAAACTATGATTTGACGATGCTTCAAAACCAGGCAAGAAGATTCAATCTTGATTATCCTTTGAGTGATGATCATATCAATGTGAAAACGTTATTCGGGGAATTGCATCCGACAGTCCGGAAAAGTGTTGGTATGGCAAGAGCGTTGGGTGAACTGAATCTTAAACTCGAAGGGACTCACCACAGAGGTGTGGATGATGCAAAAAATATTGCGAAAATTTTACATTGGTGCCTGATGCAATATTAATGTAGCGATCTAAAAACATGACAATGGCTCCCTTTCAGAAAGGGAGTTTTCTATTTCCTCTCCAGCCATTCCTCATAAGAAAGTACTCCCAATTCAGGTTTTCCGTCACCTTCCAAAATTGAAATAAACTCCAGCTGGTTTCCATCCGGATCATTAAAATAAATAGCTAGTGCAGGCATCCAGGCAAAAACCATGGGGTTATCCGTCCCGTTTTTCAGAAAATTATAAGGTTTCAGATCCTGTTTTCTTAAAAACTCAACAGAATAATTCAGGATATCTTCCTTATCCGCTGAAAATGCAAAATGTCTGGGCTGCAGATTTTCCTTTTGTTCCCACAAACCAAGCATAGATTCCTTATTTTTCCCGATCCATAAAAATACAATCGGACGGTTTTCATCACGATGGGCAAGCTTTAAACCTAAAGCTTCAGTATAAAACTGTATAGAGTTTTCCAAATTACTTACCTGAACATGAGTTTCATATAATCCTTTAATCATAGTTTTTAATTTAATCTGAGCAAAGCTAGAAAACAAATCCTCAAAAATTTCAAGCAGTTGATTTCTTTATATGAAATAAATGATAGATAGATCTTATGTGTTGGTTGTTTGTTGATTATATTACCTTTATAAAATAGCCTGATGAAATAATCATCAGGCTATTTTTCGAAAAAGTAAGATATTTGAATAATATTGATTTTATGTTTTAATTTGAATAGAAGCAGGGCAATTTTTGAATCATTGCCCTGCACTACTATTTGTTCATCATTGTATTTTTACAGAAAATGATTATCTGAATATTTCTTTCTCATCATTTGTTTTTTAGAAATATTCACTCAATGAGGATAATTTGTTTTCTGATGCAAATAGAATGAAAATTAAATATAGACCCAAAAAATAAGGGTACTATTTGGATACTATTTTATAAAAAAGTACAATTTTTTGATAATAAACTGTTAGCTTTCCATTAGCTCCCTGAGCCAGATTCCCATATCCCGTTCAGTTGGAATATTGAATTTTTTGCGTAGATTCTGTTTCCTGTTCCGGATTGTATGAACAGATTTGAAAGTGTATTCTGCGATATCTTTAATGGTAAACCCTAAAAATATATAGGCACAAAGAATAAGTTCCGATGTTCTTAAACCCGGGCATACTTCCAATATTTTTTTTTCAAATTGCGGATAAACCTGCTGGAACCGGAAGTAAAATGAAGAATCATTATTCTTGGAAAATTTTATTAATTCATTGTAGGCATCGCTGCTTTTTAATTGCAGGTCCTGATCAGTGCTTTTTTGAGAAATAACTTCATTTTCCGGTATGGGAGTATTGATGGCGGTGTCAGGAGGCAGTTCTTTATGTGTCCTTTTTTTTGGGGTAATTTTGAATATTAAAAATGCTAAGGCCAGCAAGGCAATAATGACACCGCCATACAACCATAAATTCTTTTTCTTTTGGGATGTTTTATATCTTTTTTCATAGTCTTTTATGATAATATTAAGGGCATAATCTATATTTTCATGCTTTTCTATCAGGGCTTTGTTTTCCATTTTAAGATAAATACCCTCATATTTGTTTTGCATTTCTTTGTCACCTAAAACTCCATACATTTTTGATATATCAGAATAGACATAATTAAATGATGCCTGGTTTACAGAATAATCTTCCATATTCCGGACTGCCTTCTGGTAAAAATCCAATGCCTTTTGATATTCCTTAAGTTGACGATAATAATTTCCAAACTGTATGTACTCCATGAAAAGGACCGGATTATTATATTTCTGTTTCAGCTGATAACTTTTTTGATAATAATAAAAAGCGGAATCCGTGATTTGTTTCTTTAAAAAAGCATTTCCCAATTCAATATAATGATCAGATAAGTTCCTGTAAATATTGGTGTATGGTTCCGGGAATTTTTTTAAAAGTCTGTCCTTTAATTTATAGTATATAAAAGCAGAGTCCATTTTGCTTTTATTTTGATAATTCTTTCCGATATGGCCATAAACCCGGATCAATACTTTTGTTGAGGCAGTATCCTCCTTTTTTCGTAACAGGTTGACAATACCAAAGAGTTCTTTCTGACTTTGCGATGTAAGGCCCAAAGTCATATAATTGTATGATTTTACTTCTTTCAGTTTAGATTCAAAGACAATATTATTTTTGGTATAAGGCTGGTCGTAAGCTTTTTCGATATAGAAAAGACTTTGTTTCTGCAGTCGGAGATGGGATAAAGAAATGGCCATACTATAATAGCTTCTCGCCATTCTTTCTGAGTTACCTGTTTTTTCAGCTAATGAGCTTGCTGCTTTAGCATACTTTAAACCTTCAAAATCATTGTATTTTTTACGGCTGTTGAAGGATTGGGTTAATAAACTGTCAATTTTCTTAAATTCATAATCCTGACAGGTCAGAAAACCTGAGACTAGAATAGTGAACAGTACTAAACTATTCTTAATAAATTTTGTTTCAGTCATACTATCCTTATTCCTTAATTAACTAAAATTAACGATCACAAAAATAGAATAGTTAATTCTAAAATAAATGAATAGTAATAAATTTAATGAATTATTTGTTTCTTCATGATATTTTTATCATAAAAAAGAAAAATAAAAGTTTTTTTTAATAAAGTTTAGAAAAGGTGAAGAATGGAAATTAATAGTAGTAGGGCAATACAGGATGAATATACTACCCTATCTTCTACTAATTTTCATCATTGTGTGTTTTTAGAAATAAATCAGAAAAATGTAAACACTTAACTGATCTTCATCATTTGTGTTCTATGAATTTCTATGATGTAAATTGACAGAAAATTAACAAGAAATACAAAAAGATAACATACCATTTGTATACTATCCGAGTGTAACTCGTTGATTTATAAGATTTATTTTAGCTGTTTTTTTTGATTTTGATTAAATTTATTAACCAAAATTTTATATCCTGATCAGGTTCAATATTGAACTTTTTGCGAATATTTTGCTTTCTGTTCCGAATAGTATGAATAGATTTAAATGTATATTTTGCAATATCCTTAGACTTGAACCCCAAAAAAATGTAAGCACAAAAAGTAAGCTCGGAAACTCTTAAACCAGAATTATATTCAAGGAGTTTTTTCTGAAACTCAGGGTAAGCTTCCTGAAACCGGAAATAAAATGAAGCATCATTGTTCTTGGCAAGTTCTATTATTTCCTGATAAGCAAGATTAGATGTAATCTGAAGCTCATCAATTTCAGTAGTTTTGTTATGTGAAATATCATTACTTTCTTGTGAAAAGTCCGCAGTTTCAGGGGCAGAAATTTTCTTTTCTGAGTTTTTTCTCAGCAACTTATATCCCAAAAAAGCAGTAATAAATAATATCCCAATTCCTGTCAAAATAAATATATTGTTTCTGTCTTCAGAATTTTTATATTGATCCTGTTTGTCACTTAGGACGATGTTAAGAGCATAATTTATATTTTTATTTCTTTCTGCAATCAATTTTTTCTGGAGTCCAAAATAAATGTGCTCATATTCGGACTGTTTTTCTTTTTCCCCTATTTTTCCGTACAGATCTGATATTTTTTTATAAAGACCATTATTCGCCGAAAGTTCGGGTGTTGCAGATTGTTCCTGGATATTTTGAATTGCTTTCTGATAATAATTGATGGCCTCCTGATATTGTTTTTGTTCGGAATAATAGTCTCCAAAAGCAATATAATCCAGTAAAAGGACAGGATGATGATATTTCTTGTTAACTTCCAGGCTTTTGTTAAAGTAATAAAAAGAAGAATCTTTATTCTTTTTCAGAAATTGTGCACCTAAGGTTCTGTATAAATCAGATAATTCCAGATATACTTCTTTTTCAGGTAATTGCTTTAGCTTGTTAAAACATAATTGGGCATAATATCTTGCAGAGTCTTTTTTATAAAGGCCGATAATCAGGTATGTTTTTTGTAAAAGAAGAATGGCTTTTTTACTTTTGTCATCCTTCAGGAGATTAACGATATCCGTTAATTCTTTTTTAGCCTGGGTATGTAATCCTAAATGATAATAATTGTAAGTTTTTATATCTTTCAACTGAGCCTGAATAAGAGTGCTTTTTTTAGAATAGGGTTGTTGAAATGCTTTATTGATGTAAATAAAACTTTCTTTTTGCATCTCCAGAAAAGACAGGGAACGCGCCATAGAAAAATAACTTTCGGTTATCCTTTGTGAATTATTAATTTTCCTTGCCAATTCGTTGGCCTGCTTGGCATATCTTAATTGATCCAGATCGTTAAGATTCCTGAAACTATTCTCAGATTTCTGCAATAGCTCATCAATCTTTTTAATTTCATGATGCTGTGCCTGACAAACAGAAATGTTTGACAATAATAGGATGACCAATAAAAAACTGTTCTTTATAGAGTTGAAGACTTTAACCATACGATCTTTACCTCTTAAAGATAATGATTATAGATTAAAATTTCAACACGGCAATACAGGTAATGAAAAAGCCGGCAAACTATTTGTTTACCGGCTTTGATATTCTGAATTAGCCAATTTCTTCTTCAAATGTTTTTTTCCAATTGGAAATAGTAGTCCTGCTTATTTTATATTTTTTAGACATATAGCTTGTAGAAAACCCATGCTTTTTTTGATATTGCAAAAGCTTAAGCATTGTTTTTTTATCGTACGTCTTTAATTTCTGATTGTTTTTTAAACTTTCTTTGGATTGCTTGAAAAGCTTATCATTAAAGTTTAATACTTCTTCCGTAGTATTCAGCTTTTTTAGCAGTTCCCTGATCTTAGGATCCTCTAATTTATCAGGATGCTCAAGCTGCAGCATATCGTGAAATATTTTTCTGTAATTAGGCCTCATTATTATTTTGCGTATTATCGGGTGTTATTTATTTTTTGAAACCAGCGGTGGAGGGTGCTTTTGGGAATAGAATATTCATTGATCACCTCAGAATGCGTCATTTCGCCGGATTGAATTCTTTTGATGATAAACTCTTTAATTTCCTGGGTGTAAATATTCTTCCTGAAATAAGGAATCTTTTCAGATTTCTCAGTGCTTTTATTAGTGCCGGAAGGTGGGGCATATAAAATAAGATGGGAGCTGTACAGTCTGAAAAAGTCATATTCCAATAACTTTGACCATCTGAGAAGAAGTTCGGTATCCAGTGATTTGCTGTTATACATTTTTTCAACGGCTTCCTCATCTGTATTTAAAAAATTACAGATCCTTTCTATTGTAATTTCTCTTTCATCAACTCTTTCCTTTATAAACTTTCCTATATGAATTTCTTTGTATAGCATTTTGTGTAAACCTTTTGTTAAACAATTTCATGTGCTAAAAACGAGTAATAAATGTTTCAGAGATTGATTTTTGAATTGATATAATCAGGAAGCAGTATATTGTTAAAACAGGTAGATCACTCAATTAAATACATTAACAGTTAATAATAAATACATTTTTTTAATATTTAAAAACTTAATATGCATCATATTACTCTCTTCAATGCTTTTGACGATTACATGTTTCCTGTTTCATTCGCCTGCTAAAATTCAACTTTTCAATCCAAGTGTGAAATTATTACGTCTTAAGCTCTTTCATGCAATTTTCTTTATATAATTTAGCTGTTATTATATAGTCGGAAACTGATTTTAAATAGCATTAACCATCAGTTTCTTTGTTTTCAAATATAGAAAAAATACAAAGTAAACCAAAGGATAAATTAATTAATATTAGTTTATGGTAAATTTTAATAAAAAATAATATAATATGTAATAAGATATGTTAATGATATTTTATCTATTTTAATACATATGGTTTAGAAATTTATTAGACTAAATAATGCCGAAGGAATGATTGTATAAAATATTTCAAGTACATACCTTTGTGACTCAATGAAAAACTCCATCACTTTATTCGATTTTTCGAAAAAACTCAACTATAAAAATGAGATATTGGCAGGGCTTACCGTAGCAATGACCATGATTCCCGAATCTCTTTCATTTGCTATTTTGGCAGGTCTTTCTCCTTTAACCGGTCTCTATGCCGCTTTTTTAATGGGTTTGGTAACTGCTGTTCTGGGTGGCCGTCCCGGAATGGTTTCAGGAGGGGCAGGCGCAACGATCGTCGTGCTTATTGCTTTAATACAAGCCCATGGAGTACAATATCTTTTTGCAACAGTGGCTCTGGCAGGGATTTTTCAAATGCTGGTTGGTATATTTAAACTCGGGAAATTTGTACGGCTGATTCCACAACCTGTAATGTATGGCTTTTTAAATGGCCTTGCCGTTATTATTTTCATGGCACAGATTGAACAGTTCAAAATCACAGATGCTCAGGGAACGATCAGTTGGATGCGGGGAACTTCTTTATATATTATGGGTGGCTTGACGGCATTAACGATTGCTATCGTGTATTTTTTTCCTAAAATAACAAAAGTAATTCCGGCTTCTCTGGTGGCTATTTTAGTGGTCTTCGGAATTGTTGCCGGATTTAACATCAATACTAAAACTGTAGAAGATGTTGCCAGCATCAGTGGCAGCCTGCCCGAGTTTCATATTCCGAAAATCCCTTTCTCACTGGAAACATTACAGATTATCTTCCCTTATGCATTGGTGATGGCAGGAGTAGGGTTGATAGAATCTCTTCTTACCTTATCAATGGTGGATGAAATTACAAACTCAAAAGGAAGTGCCAATCGCGAATCTGTTGCACAGGGTGTTGCTAATATAACTAATGGTTTCTTCGGTGGAATGGGTGGCTGTGCAATGGTTGCGCAGACTCTGGTGAATCTTAATGCCGGTTCAAGAGCAAGGCTTTCGGGGATTATAGCTTCCGTTACCATTTTAATCATTATTTTATTCGGGGCTCCTCTTATCGGAAAAATTCCGATGGCGGCTTTAGCAGGTGTAATGATGATGGTTTCCATAAGTACATTTCAATGGGTTTCCATAAGAATCGTCAATAAAATGCCAAGGTCTGATATCTTTGTGGGAATTACTGTTGCCCTGATTACGATTGTGCTTCATAATCTGGCTTTAGCTGTTCTTATCGGAGTTATTATTGCTGCTTTGGTTTTTGCCTGGGATAATGCGAAAAGAATCAGGGCCAAAAAGTATGTTGATGAAAATGGAATAAAACATTACGAAATATACGGGCCTCTGTTTTTCGGGTCTGCAACTGCTTTTACAGATAAATTTGATCCGGTGAATGACCCTGATGAAGTCGTAGTAGATTTTAAAGAAAGCAGGATTGTGGATATGAGTGCCATTGATGCCTTGGATAAATTATCAAAACGTTATCATCAACAAAATAAAGTACTGTATTTACGTTACTTAAGTGAAGATTGCCGTGCCATGCTGAAAAATGCCGAGGCTGTAATTGAAGTGAATATTCAGGATGATCCTACCTATAAAGTAATGCCTGAGAAGTAGAAGCTGCAGGTCATTGCGAGAAGCGAAGCGACGAAGCAATCTCAAAAAACTAAGTAATCCATTAATTCCACGAGAGAAAATAAGATTGTGAATCCATCACTCATAACCAGACAAGGACTGTAAATCATTTTACAGCCCTTGTTTTTTTAGGTTATCAAAGTATTTGAAATGAAATCAGGCACTAAAGTATAATGAGATAATTTCATACTGATGGAAGCTCTTCCGCTCGTCAGTGTTCTCAGATCTGAAATATATCCGAAAGTGGACGCTAAAGGCACTTCTGCAGTAAATATCTTTCTTCCTGATTTTTCATCAATAGAAGTGATAATACCTCTTCTTTTATTGATATCAGCGGTTATAGCACCGGTGTATTCTTCAATACTCTGAATTTCAACCTGCATAACGGGCTCCAGAAATTTAGGTTTACACTGCTTTGCAATAGCTCTGTAGCCATCTCTTGCAGCCATTTCAAAATCATAAGCTGCAGAATCCTGAACATGGGTAGATCCATCAAGAAGAATAATTTTCATCCCTTTTAGCGGATATCCGTTTAGTGGTCCATTTTCCATAGCTTCTCTGAAACCTTTCTCTACTGATGGAATAAATTCTCCAGGGATTACGCCACCTTTAATTCTGTTGATAAATTCCAAACCGGTTTCGTCATGATCTCTGGGGCCGATCTCAAAAGTAATATCAGCAAAATGTCCGCTGCCGCCACCTTGCTTCACGAGTTTTTCCCTGTGAGTGTTGGTCTCGGTTAGAATTTCTTTGTAAGAAACTTTAGGTTTTCCCTGGTTGATTTCAATGCCATGATTTAACCGGATTTTTTCTAAAGTAACTTCAAGATGCAGCTCTCCCAAACCGCTTAATAAAGTTTCACCAGTCTGATTATCCCGTTCTACCCATAAAGAAGGATCTTCTTCCTGAATTTTAGCCAAAACCAAACCAAATGATTTCTCATCATGATTTGTTTTAGGTTCAATCGAAATCCTGATGACCGGTGCCGGAATTGTAATAGGTTCCAGTAAAACAGGTCTCTTTACAGATGATAAAGAGTCCCCGGTTTTGGCATCTTTTATTCCTGTTAAGGCAACGAGGTCTCCGGCTTTCCCTTCTTCTACAGATAATGTTTTGTCAGACTGCATCTTTAAAATCCTCGATATCCTGAAGTGTTCACCTGTTCTTACATTTATAACCGTGTCACCGGATTTTATTTCCCCCGAGTATATCCGTAGCATTGCCAGTTTACCCATATGTTTATCGATCATAACTTTAAACACCAATCCGGAGAAAGTCTCTTCTTCATTTCGGTCGAGCTCAATGATTTCTTCTGTAGCCGGGTTTTTTCCTTTTATGGAAGTTAACTGATCCGGAGCCGGAAGATAGCTCACAATGGCATCCAGCAATGGCTGAACCCCTTTGTTTTTGAAAGCAGATCCACATAAAACGGGAACAACTGCTAAAGACTGACAGGTCTTTTGAATACTTTTAATAATCATTTCATCAGTAATCCTGTTTTCGGAATTCATGAAAATTTCAAAGAAAGTTTCATCATATTCGGCTAAAGTCTCCATCAATTTCATTCTGTATTCTGCTGCTTCTGTTTTATACTTTTCCGGAATTTCTTCTTCCACAATCGTTTCCCCGTTTTCATCTAGCCAGTATAATGCTTTCTGTTTCAGCATATCAATTACTCCCTCAAAACGATCTTCAGAACCGATCGGAATCTGTAAAACCAATGGAGTTGAATTTAATTTCGTTTCAATTTCTCTCACTACAGCAAAGAAATCAGCTCCGATTCTGTCCATTTTATTGATAAAACAGATTTTTGAAATGCTGTGTTTTTCAGCCTGAAACCAGACGTTTTCAGTTTGTGGCTGAACTCCTGATGAAGCACAGAAAACCGCAACAACACTGTCTAAAACCCTTAATGAACGTTCAACTTCCACTGCGAAATCAATATGTCCCGGAGTGTCAATAATATTGATGTTATAAACATTTTGACCTTTTTTCCATTGTGTGGAAATGGCTGCAGAAGAAATGGTAATTCCTCGGTTTTTTTCCTGAATATCTTTATCCATCGTGGTATTTCCTTCGTCTACGTTTCCTATTTTATGGATTAATCCTGTGTAATACAGTAACCTTTCCGTCAAAGTTGTTTTTCCCGCATCTACATGTGCTATTATCCCTATATTTCGTGTGTTGTATTTCATTTTGTTTAATTTAAATTGTTGATTTTTAAACTTCTGAAATAATGTTGAATGATGTTTCTTGAATTTTTTGAAGCAAAGATTTATTAAAATTAAATCTAATTTAAAGAGAGCAAAAATTGAATTAATTTTAAGACGTTTTCTTGATCAGCGACTTTGTCGCCGTACTTCGCTCACTGAAATATACAGTTTATAAATCTTTGCGTTTGAAAGAAATTTCCAATACTTTATCATCAAACAACAGAAGTTTTTTGATTGTTAAAGCTGAAAAGTAGGGTAGCAAAAAAGACCTCTCTGAACAGAAAGGCCTTAATATATTTTTTGTTGTATAAAGGTCAGTTACTATTCAGATAAATATTTAGTGCTACCAAAGTACACAGCTCTGATAGGATGGTTTAAAGTAATAATATTTATCATTTTTGTTGACATTGTTGATTTTTAATCGGTTGCGAAATTAGAGAAAAAAATGAAATGTAAAAAATTTTTTATATTTTTTTTGCTGAGATGTTGAGGTAAATGCTGCCAAATCTTAAAAAATCTTAAAAAATAAGACTTTAAGTATAAAAATTTTATCTTTGAGAAGAATTGAAAAATTCAACTTAAAAACTAAAGTGAAGAACATGAAATCAAATGAAATCTTTTTCAGGAAAAAGCTGAATAAAACTTTTAACTTCTAATATTTTGAAAGTAGATATCGACATCCACAATCACTCACATTTTTCCTTTGATTTGTGGCTTACCTTAATAAAATCTCATCCTGAATTTAAAACAAAAAGAGTTGAGCTGTTCACCTCGTTTTTCAACATTGATAAGCCCGTTGAGGAAGTTGCGAAAATTGTAAAATATTATGATGATTTATGCAATACGATTAATGAAGTGATAGGCGGGAATATCGATACATTTGAAATGTATCTGTTGATTTTAGGAGCATCGGATGTTGATTTAAAGCAGATAGGCAAGGAGAAATTAAATGAGTTTTATCTGGAAAGTGAAAAGCTTTTTCTGGAATATAAGCCTGTTATTATTTTTGAAAATATTCATCCGTTTTTTGATGAAATTAAAAGTAAAGGAAAGACGATTAATATTTTGAGCAATACAGGTTTTATCAAAGGAACAACGATGCGGAAATTTCTGATCGAAGAAAACCTTGATCAATACATAGATTTTCATATTTATTCGGATGAAATTAATTGTTCCAAGCCGAATCCGCTTGTATTTCAGGAAGTGAAAAATAAGATTAAAAATCAGGATTTACCCATGAATCAGATTCTGCATATCGGAGACAATCCGATCGCTGATTACAAAGGGGCAAAAGATTTTGGTTTCAGTGCGCACCTGCTTAAACACTAAAATATTAATATGAATAAGAGATACAGTTTACATCACATCCATTCTGCGGAAGAATTCACTTTTTCGCCCGCGGAATACAGCTATTTTAAATATGGCGACAGGTCGTATGCTGAGAAATTTGCAAAAGAATTATTCGAAGGGTTTATTTCTGAAAATGAAGAGATTTTAAATACCGATAAAGAAATTGTAGTGCTGCCAAGCCCTTATATGGCGATTCCTACGGCTTCTAATTTCTTATGCTTTTACTTTAAAAAACATCTTGATTTTTATTTATTCCAGAAAGGAAAAAAGTCGAGCGTCTTATCAAAAATCAACCGTAATCATACGTATATTACAGATTATGGGAATCTGAATTTCGAAGACCGTAAAAACCTGATTGCCAATGATACGTATTACATCGATAAAGATTTTTTAAAGGGAAAACTTTGTATTTTTATAGATGATATAAAAATTACGGGAAGCCATGAGTATACGGTGAATAAAATCCTGGACCAGTATGATGTGAAAGCAGATTTTGTCTTTCTGTATTATGCTGAACTGATGAATTTTGACATCGATCCTACGATTGAAAATTATTTTAACTATTATGCAGTGAAAAATGTAGAGCATGTAGCTGAAGTGATGATAAAGCCCGGTTTTCAGTTTAATACAAGAATTGTGAAATATATTTTAGGACTAGAATCAAGTAAATTTGAATATCTAACGTCTAAAATAAAAAAGGAACAAATAGATCATTTGCTTGAGCTGGCAATCAGCAATAATTATCATTTAATAAAAGAATACGAAAATAACATAAACACTTTAACACAAACAGAACTATATTATGGCTATTAACTTACAAAAAGGACAAAGAGAAAATATAAATGCACCTAAATTTACAGTGGGTTTAGGATGGGATATCAACAATACATCTACCGGTGGAGCTTTTGACTTAGATGCTTCTTTATTTTTATTAGGGGAGAACAAAAAATTAGTTTCAGATAATCACTTTATTTTTTATAACAACCTTGAGTCTCCGGATAAATCGGTGATTCACTCCGGTGATAACTTAACAGGTGATGGTGACGGTGATGATGAGCAGATCAAAATTGACCTTACTAAAATTGATTCTGCAATTAAGGAAATTACAGTAGTAGTAACGATTCACGAAGCAGAAGCAAGAAAGCAGAACTTCGGACAGGTAAGAAATTCCTTTATCAGAATTTTTAATACGGAAACGAATGAAGAAATCTTAAAATACGAATTAGATGAAGACTTTTCAATCGAAACTGCTGTAGAATTCGGAAGAATCTATAACAGAAACGGAGAGTGGAAATTTGAGGCAGTAGGTAGCGGACAAAGAGAAGGCCTTGAGAAATTTGTATCAATCTATCAATAATTTACCATGGATAACCAACCCAATCAATCAAATGATCCACTTCAGTCAATTGAACCTCTCAAAACTTTTGAGCCGGTTCAACCGAACCAGCCAAGTCAGGGAGCTGCTCCTGTCCTGGTAGACAGAGACGGGAATGTCAATTTAAGCCAGATTCAGAGTACCGATTTACAGAAATATGAAACGGCCGCCAATGCAATTGATGAAACCAATCCCGGTTCTATTGTAAATTTTGGCTCTGAGCTTCAAAAAACTTTAGCAAATCAAAGTGACAGTTTTTTAAATAACGTAAGAAGATCAAATTCCGGAGAAGTAGGTGAGCTGATCAATAATCTGTTGGTAGAGCTTAATTACGTAGACGTTGACGAAATAAACGGTGGCAATAAAGTAAAAGGTTTTTTCAGCAGACTGCCTTTTATGAAGAAAATGATAACCCAGGTAGAAAATCTTTTCGCGAAGTATGATAAAATCGTTAATAATATTGACCAGATTTCCCATAAAGTAAATGCTGGGATCATCACTTCCACAAAAGATAATGCAGTATTGCAGACCATCTTCGACAGCAACGTGAATTCTATCAAGCAGATAGAAGACCTTGTAATTGCCGGAAACCTGAGAATGGAAAGAGCTGCCGGAGAACTTGCTGAAATGGAAGCCAATGTTCAGAATTTTGCCGATTATCAGATTGCGGATAAAAGAGATTTTATCAACAGACTGGACAGACGACTGGCCGATCTTAAAGTGGTTCGCCTGATTATGATGCAGTCTCTTCCACAGATCAGACTGGTTCAGAATAACAACGTTTCTATTGCGGAAAAAGCGCAGACCATTCTTACGACCACATTACCGGTTTGGAAAAACCAGCTTTCACTGGCCGTTGCCATGCACAGACAGCAGCAGAACATTGAAATTCAGCAGAAGGTTTCTTCCACAACAGAAGAGATCTTAAGGAAAAATGCAGAACGTCTCGGACAGAATTCAAGAAATGTGGCTAAAGCAAACGAGCAAACCATTGTTTCAGCTGAAACATTGAAAGAAACAACAGCTATGTTGATCAATACGCTGAACGAAGTGAAACAGATCCAGAAACAGGGTACGGAAAACAGAAGAAAGCTGGATCAGGATTTACAGACATTGGAACACGAATTAAAAGCAAATATCAGAGGTTAGTAATACGGTACAAAGGTGGATGATGAAGCTGTAATCATAATGTCACAAAGCAAAAGAAGATTAACGAAGCTTAAACTTCTTTCAAATTTTTTTGAAAATGTTGTTATCATATCAATTTATATTAAAACGGATATTATACACAATTTATTTCAGGAAAATAAGGCTTTAGATTATCATAAACTCGAGCTTTTTCATCTGCAGTATACCGACAGCCTCATAGAATTGCTTACCAAAATAAAAAAGAAAAAGGAAAACGATTTACTGGCTGTTATTAACGAAATTAATATCAACAACCAATATATTTCAGGTTTTGAAGAAAGAAAGGTTGATAGCTTTGAAACAGACAGAAAGATATACAGTGGCATATTTTCACAGCATTTAAGAAACCTGTATAAAGATCTTACAGAAGACAAATTCACCTTAAACTGGAATGACGTCCTGTATTTTCATAAAAGATATGCAGCTGAATTTTACAGAACGCTGGCGGATGAAGCCCAACTTAAACTTCCTTCTGTGCCTTCTTATCAGTACCAGGAGTATTCGATAGAAAGAAAATTATTGGGCAAACTCAATATACAGAGTTTTAAAGTTCGTTTTGTCTGCGGCTTTCGTTTTGAAAGGAATGAATATGAATTGTTCAGGATTTTTCAGTCTGATGAGCATTTCATTTTTGATGTAGAAGGCAGACGGATGTATCTGATTGATGAGGAATTAAAAGATCTGGATACGTCAGAAAATGAATCCAATCAGGCCTCTATTATCAATCAGTTGAAAAGAAAGAATGAAGAACTGGAAGAAACGATTGATGAAAGAAAACGTATACTTCCTGATGATGTGGAATCTGTATTAAAGGACTATCTTCGAAATCTGGAGAGTGTAGATATTATGAGCAAGATATTTGACGTGAATGAAGAAACCAATATTCTTCGGGCAATGTTAAACCTGAATTTAAATGATTAGCGAAAAGCAAAAAAGCAAAAAGGCTAAATTGTAAAATAGCAAAACCGTTAAATTGTGAAATCGTAAGAGTATAATAAATATACAGTTTACAATAACGCAATCGTGCAATTTTTCAATTTAACAGTTTTACGATTTAGCAAAAAATAATAAATAACTAAACATAAAAAGAAAATATGGCTATTAACTTACAAAAAGGTCAAAGAATTAACCTGACGAAAGAAAATGGAGCAGTGCTTACACAGGCTTGTGTCGGAATAAACTGGGGTGCAATTGAGAAAAAAGGCTTTTTCGGAACTAAAAAAGAAGCGGTAGATTTAGATGGAAGCTGTATTCTGTATGATTCAAATAAAAATGCCACTGAAGTAATCTATTTCGGAAACCTTAAATCTAAAAACGGTTCCGTAAAGCACAGCGGTGATGATTTAACAGGTGACGTAGACGGAGATGACGGCCTTGACAACGAAGTGATCACAGTAGATTTCAGCCAGCTGGATGCCAATGTAGAGCATGTTGCCATGGTTCTGAACAGCTACAGAGGCCAGGATTTCGGGACAATACCTTTTGCTTCTATCCGTATTTATGAAGGAACTCCTACCAATGTGAGAGAAGTTTTTGCTAAATATGATATTGCAAACGATGCATCTTTCAAAGGACATGTTGCTATGGTAATGGGAGTTTTCTACAAAAGAAACGGAGAATGGAAATTCAACGCTATCGGAGATCCTACAGCTGACAGAAAATTAGAAGAAACGATTAAAACGGTTCAGCAAAAATATTTATAAAAGGATAAATTGTCAGGAATATTAATTCAATAGGGACGGGCTTTAGCCCGTTTACAAATAAAAGGAGTTGTTCAATGGCTTTAGCCTAAACTTATTTTAATATTGAATTTTAAATCGTATTTTGGTCAATTAAAATAAAAACGGCAATATCTGTACTCGTGCAGCTATTGCTTTATCGTATAATAACACATAATTAAAGTGGAAAAACAAAGTATTCTGGAACTGCATCCTGGTCTGGTGTGGGGATTTGCGATAACGGTGGTTATCATGTTGCTCCTGGACTTAGGGGTTTTTAATAAAAAAAGTCACGAGGTCTCCTCAAAAGAAGCTACCATCTGGTCTGTCGTATGGATTTCATTATCCATGGTTTTCTCAGGTGTAGTGTATTGGATTTTCAATCAGGATGCAGGAGGTCATGCTCTTGCCATTGAAAAGTTCACCCAATATCAGGCAGCTTATTGGATTGAGAAGGCTCTTTCCGTAGATAACCTGTTTGTATTTATCCTTGTTTTCGGATTTTTTAAAGTCCCGAAATACCTTCACCATAAAGTTCTTTTCTGGGGAATTATTGGAGCATTGATATTCAGGGCGATCTTCATCTTCGCGGGAGTGGGGCTTATTAATTTAACCTACCTGCCTGAAATGAATATTTTCGGTCATCCGGTGAAAATCAATATCGTAATGACATTATTCGGGTTATTCCTTGTGTATGCAGGGATTAAATCCTGGGGAGACGGTGATGATGACGACGACGAAGATTACAGCAACACTGCAGGGGCGAGACTGATCAAAAGCTTCTGGAAAGTTTCCGATAATTATGATGGAGATAAGTTCTTCACCGTTCAGAACGGAATCAAAATGGCAACACCGCTTTTAGTAGTGGTTGGGGTTATTGAATTTACAGACGTTCTTTTTGCGGTAGATTCCATCCCGGCAATTTTTGCGATCTCAAATGATCCTTTCATTCTCTATACCTCGAATATTTTTGCAATTTTAGGGCTTAGATCATTGTATTTCCTGCTGGCTAATTTCATTCATATGTTCAGCAAGCTGCCATACGGTTTAGCCGTTATTTTATCCTTTATCGGAGTAAAGATGCTGATTGCTCCATGGATTCATATTTCATCCCCGGTTTCATTAGGAATTGTAGGTGGAGTACTGGTGATCTCAGTGGTTCTGTCCATCATGTTTCCCGATAAAAAAGAAGCGGAAAAGGAAGAATTGGAAGAAAATTAAAATACTGTTAAAAGGCTTTACGATCGTAAAGCCTTTATTTTTTTGGATGAAGCAAGAGATTATCCGTGCAAAAGCTTATTGATCTTTCTTCTCGTCTGTAAGGATATTTTGTACGTTTCATCCCTTAGCTTCTGTATTTTTCCCACAGGCTGAAAGAAAACTTTACTTTCAAAAGGATTAAAAGACATCAGTTCATTCTCACAATCCCGGAAATCAAGTAAAGTACCTTTATCAATTTTCACTTCCCCGATTTTAATGTATGGTGAGTTTTTCCATTCTACATTGAGCTTATTGATGGGCTGGTATTTCAGATCATAACATATCTGAATGTAAACCTCTCCGGTGAAATCATTTGATTTCACATATTTCTCAATCGCTTCCCTGTTATTTAATTTCTTTTCAAAATTCTTGTCAACAGAGACCGGGCTCAGTTTTATTTTCATCATATAATCTCCCATACGATAGGCTCCTACAGAATGGTAATCAAAAGACAGGATAAAATCATTGCGCTTCCTCAGCAATTCAAATCCGTTTTTTAAAAATGAAGCAGTGAAAAGAGTTGGACAGGCTTTAAGAATCTGTTTCATTAATGGAATAAAGCTTCGCCATTTTTTCATTAAAAACCGGTTGACTGCGGTAAATAGCTGTAAAAATGTACTTACAGAATTCACCGGGAACAGCGGGAAATTTACCAAAGGGTAATTGGCAAGTAAACTACCGTCTTCATCCTTTATCTTTACGGAGAATCCATAGGCGGGGATGTCTTTTTTAGACTTATTGATTTTTAAATGAGCATTTGAGAACCGTATAACCAGATCATATCTTTCCTTATCGAAAAAAGGCTTTAAATCATCGGGAATATCAGAACCGGGAAAGAACTGACCTTTTACAACGGCGTATGTTTTAGCGTGTGCATTTCTTGTGGCATAATTCACATCGCTTATGAAGGATGACTGCTCTACAAAATCGGCAATACTTTTTTTATTCACTTCAAGGAGCTCTTTCTCCTCTTCGCTCAGTTTATCAAAATTCTTATTATATTTTAGTGGATCTGGCATTTAGTTTTTAAATTCAATTATAACGCCAAGTTCCGAGATATGTGTTAAAATAATATTAAGCTTGTTTGAATTTTTAAAGACTATTAGTCATAAGTCTAAAAATCACTTAGTTGTGATTAATATTTATAAATGAAAACTTCTTTTCCCCGGTTTCAGTCTTCCGGCAACAAAACTTATCTTTGTAAAAAAAAATCAACAATGGGAGTAGCAGATATGTTATTTAAACGTAAAAAAGAGCAGGCTGAAAAAAATCTGAATGAAGGGAAAGCCTTTATGGAAGAAAATGCCAAAAAAGAAGGTGTCGTAACCTTACCGAGCGGTTTGCAGTATGAAATCATTACTGAAGGTGACGGAGCCAAACCAAAAGCAAAAGATACCGTAAAATGTCATTATCACGGAACAACCATTAAAGGTGAAGTTTTCGACAGTTCTGTAAAAAGAGGAACTCCGGCATCTTTCCCGTTAAACCGTGTGATTTCAGGATGGACTGAAGCACTTCAGCTCATGCCGGTTGGAAGCAAATGGAAATTATTTCTTCCTCCCAATCTTGCCTATGGAGAAGAGCAGATCAGCAAAGAAATCGGACCGAACAGTACTCTTATTTTCGAAGTGGAATTACTGGGAATTAAATAATCCGACCTTAAATATAGCTTAAAAATTTACCCGCAGGCGGGTAAATTTTTTATTTGTATTATATTAGTGATAAGTTAATCATAATCATGTGGGATTTTAAGTTTATTATTTCTTGCGTCTTCACAATTAGCTCTGAAAAGCATTAAGTAAATGAGAAAATTATTTTATCTTTTTACGGTTTGTACTTTGATAACTTCATGCGTTTCGAAGAAAAATCAGACCATAAAACAAAACATCCTTACCCTGAAAGACAGCTATTGCAAAGCGCCGTTTCAGTATAATTACACCAATAAGCTGCCGTCATACAATTCAGATTCTATTTTAACGGCAAATAAGGAACTTAAGGGAATGTTTTCCGATCAGAGTATTTTGATTTTGAATGCGTTGGATAACCTTGATGAAGTACATGATATTATCGAGCTTAAAAAAGATACTTCCCTGAGTTCGCAGGTTAAAGTATTGCAGCTCAAAACCAAGATCAATAGTAAAATAACAATTGCTTTGACCGAACTGGATGCTGTAGCAGCAGAATTTGACTGTGAAGGAGAGCGCGTTGCCCAGATCGGAAATTATGTAGACAATCTCAATGATTCCAGGAATAATAAACTCATTCTGTATTCCATTGCGGCGGGAGCAGCGGCATCTATTGCGGGAGGAATTGTAAAAGATAATGGCTGGAGCAATGCGATCGATATCAGTGGTGGAGTTCTGGGAGCAGGTTTTGGTTTGGCCACCCTTAATCCTAAAGGTAAAAAAGTGGAATTTATTCATCAGAGAAATCTTTTACGAGATATCTGGCGTGAAAAACTGGAATCTCCCAACTTCCCGCCATTCATCTGGTATATGTATACCGAGAAAAAATTTTCCAATAAAGAAGAGCATTCCATCATTCAGAGTATGAAAGAGAGATGGCTGCATTACCAGTTTGATGACAACCGGCAGGAAGCAGACGCATCGGTTATTTTCAGCGATGGCGGATTTTATCGTTCAGATGATTTACATAACAGGGCTGCCATGCTGAACCAGATGCAGTCGGCTACAAGAACGATTAATCAGAACATCAATTATTTACTTCTCGATCTGGATAAGTTAATATTATAAAAAATAAATGTAATAAAATTTGTTACATTTAAAAATTTGTTATACTTTTGTCATGTAATTATAATGAACAATACAAGATTTGCTACGGCAGTACATATTATGACCTTATTGGCCAAAAGTCCTCAGGAATGGTTGACTTCCGAGTGGATGGCGGGTAGCATTAATATCAATCCTGTCATTGTGCGTAAGGAGATCGGTGTTTTAAAAGAGGCAGGCTTAATTGTAAGCAGACAGGGAAAAGAAGGAGGGAGCCAGCTTGCTAAAAATGCAGACCAGATTAATATTTCCGAGATATATTCAGCTATAAAAAATACTGAAGTTTTAGGAAAGAAAAATAATAATCCCAATCCTGCATGCAGCGTAGGAAAGGAGATCAACACTCATTTAAATACCTTATTCGAAGAAACAGACCGCTTGGTTGTAAATTTTTTAGGAGACAAGTCATTGAAAGAATTCACTGATCAGTTCAGCTAAAAATTTTTAGCCATAAATGTAACAAAATTTATTACAATTAATTTAAATAAAATATTATGAAAAAAGTAGCAGTAATTGGTGCGACAGGATTTGTAGGTTCACACGTAGTGAAAGAATTGGAAAGCAGAGGATACGCGGTAGAAGCTATCGTAAGAGATGCCTCCAAAATCGATCAGAATGAAAAAGTAACAGCGAAAAGCGTTGATGTAAACAATGTGGATGAATTAGCAGAAAGCCTGAAAGGAAGTGATGCCGTGATCAGTACTTTTAATGCAGGATGGACGAACCCGAATCTTTACAACGATTTTCTTACAGGTTCTGAAAATATTGAAAAAGCAGTGGAAAAATCCGGAGTAAAAAGATTAATCGTTGTAGGAGGTGCCGGAAGCCTTTATACCCCAGACAATGTACAGATTGTAGATACTCCCGACTTTCCGGAAGCATACAAACCCGGAGCAACTGCAGCGAGAGATTATTTAAACAAAATTAAAGAAAACAATACGTTAGACTGGACTTTCTTCAGCCCTGCAATAGAAATGAACCAGGCGAATGTAGGAACCAGAACAGGAAAATACAGAACTTCTCTTGAAACCCCGGTTTTTGATGAAAACGGAAGAAGCATCCTTTCTGTAGAAGACGTAGCAGTAG
Organism: Chryseobacterium tongliaonense; assembly: GCF_041224435.1. Taxonomy (NCBI): domain Bacteria; kingdom Pseudomonadati; phylum Bacteroidota; class Flavobacteriia; order Flavobacteriales; family Weeksellaceae; genus Chryseobacterium; species Chryseobacterium tongliaonense. The sequence continues at coordinate 181,980 of NZ_JBGFFD010000009.1, forward strand.
CTTTAGTAGACGAATTGGAACAGAATAACCACATCCGTGAACGTTTCACAGCAGCGTATTAATTTAAACTGAATTATATGATGTTGAAAAAGAAATTATTATCATTCGTTGCAATATTAGGTTTTGTAAGTGCTTTATTTGCAGGAAACCTGAAGATCAAAGTATATAATCCGGGAGCAAAAGCAATTTTTCCCATTACATCAACCATTATTTACGGGGATAAAGATGTAATGCTTGTAGATGCACAGTTTCAGAAACAATATGCAGAGCAGCTTGTAAAAGAGATAAAAGCTACCGGAAAAAATCTGACTACGGTTTTTATTTCCCATAGCGATCCCGATTTTTATTTCGGATTGGATGTGATCAAAAAAGCATTTCCCAAGGTGAAAATTATTTCAACTGCTCAAACGGCTTACCTTATTTCTGCTTCAAAAGACGATAAGTTGGCCGTATGGAAACCACAGCTGAAAACAGATGCGCCATCAGAAATCATTATTCCGGAAGCCGTGAATACGATTCCTGATCTTGAAGGAAATAAAATTGAAATTAAACAGAATATTGATGACCCGGCTCACAGTTTTCTCTGGATTCCTTCTCTGAAAACAGTTTTAGGCGGAATTTCAGTATCGGTTGATTCCCATCTCTGGATGGCGGATACCCAGAATAAAGAAGCTATTGACCAATGGATTGGGCAAATCGATGCAATGAAAGCATTACAGCCTGCACAGGTTGTTCCTTCCCATTTTTCAACATTGTCTTTATCTCCCGATTCCCTGGATTTTGTTAAGAATTATCTTGAAAGTTATAAAAAAGCAGTGAGCGAAAATAAAACTTCAGAAAACATTGTAAATTGTATGGTCAACAAATATCCTAAGCTTCCGGGCAAAGATGAACTGGGAATGGGCGTGAAGGTTTTTCTCGGAGAAATGAACTGGGATTTAAAATCTCCTTATCCGGCCATCGGTCATAAAATCAGGGTCGGTTTCGGAACCATAGAATTTATCCTGGATTTTAAAGACAACAAAACAATGTCTTTCATCGGAACAGATGGTGAATCTAAAGGAGCTGCAGAAACCATTCAATATACTGCAGTAGAAGTCGCTAAAAATATATTTATGGTCTATTGGCACGAGCCTCAATCCGGCATGAATGTTACCCACATTCAGGATTATAACAAAAACACCGTTTATACCAATATTGCAGGAGCAGACGGATCCTTCAAACATCTGAAAGGCACACTGAGTATCCTGAAATAATCATAAAAAAACTGCTATCGGAAGACAGCAGTTTTTTTATTATAAATTCATAAACAATTTCGGATTGACCGGTGTATTGTTTTTGTGTACTTCGTAATGAAGGTGTGGCCCGGTAGAACGCCCGGAATTTCCTGATTTGGCTATAACCTGTCCCACTTTTACTTTATCGTTGGCTCTTACTATAAGCTCTGATAAATGGCCGTAAAGGGTAGCCAGACCGTTTCCGTGAGAAACAATCACACAGTTTCCGTAACCTCCTTTTTGTCCGGAGAAAATTACTGTACCGGCTGCAGCGGCTCTTACATCAGACCCGAAAGCAACGGCAATATCAAGGCCTTTATGAAACTGCATCTGATCAGCTTCAGCAGGTGGATTATTTTTTTCAACAGGAGTTTTTGATGAAGCAATACCGGCAACAGCTTTTGTAGAATTGGTTACAGGAGCCGGAGCAGCTGGAGTAGTGGTGGCAACTTTTGGTGTTACCATTACTTTTACCTCTCTCTTAGTACCGTAACTGTCGGTTATTTCGATAATTCTTTCCACAGGTTCTGCTTTTACTTCAGGCTTTGCAGCTGCTACAGCCGCAGGTTTTGCAGAAGCAGAAACACCTGATTTCACAGAGGCAAAAACCGTTTTATAGGGAATCGGATTTTTTCTGATTCCGAAGTTGGAAGAAATATATCCGTCAGTAGGCATTCCCAGAGGAACCTCCATCAGTTTTTTCTGTAAATCCATTAAATACTGGCTGTACCTGTTGGCTTGTTTTGCTAAATAAACAGAATTGGAAATGCTGTCTTTACTCAGAACCATCAGCTTTTCACTCGGAATGTCTTTCGCTTTCAGGAATGAATTGAGCTGTGCGACGCTTTGATCTACCAGACTAAGATCGGTTTTCATTTTTAGATAATCTACACTGTCTCTTTCAGTGTTTATTTTTACAAGGTTCACCTCATATGTTTTGTCATCCCTTTCGGAAAATAACCTTGCGATGAAAATGCCTTGTGCAAAAACTACTAGTAAAAGTCCTCCCAGAAGAATATTTACGTTCTTTTTGCTGCTTAGAAATTTCTTCATATTTTTCTTAGTATTAAAAACAGTTTTAAGGGTGCAAATTTAATTAAAAATAAACTTTGTGAATTTTTTCTAATAAAAAATGAGTTATTTCTGTAATTAACGGTGTTTTATCTATTTAATTGTATTGAAGTGTTAATTTTTTCTAAAAATGGGTTTTATCATCCTTTCAAAAGCACTGTTAAATCTTTGTTTTAATATATTTGCAGTTCACATTTCAATTATGGCAAAAAAGAAAATTATTTCAGAATCTCCAGATCCAAAAAAAAACAAAAATGATATGACCATTGGGGTCGTAGGAAGTGGAAGTTTTGCAACTGCAATCGTAAAAATGCTTGTTGAAAACTGTAAAATAGTGCACTGGTGTGTAAGAAGTGAATTTGTAAAAGGAGCGATTGAGCTTCGCGGGCACAACCCGACTTATTTAACGGCTGTTAATTTTAACCTTAAAAACTTAAAGCTTACCACAGATATTAACGAACTTGTTACTGCATGTGATGTGGTGGTTTTAGCAACGCCTTCCATTTATCTTTCGGATACACTGGATAAAATGAACTGTGAATATAAAGACAAAATCTTCGTATCGGCCATTAAAGGGATTATTCCTAAAGTGAATGACGTTGTAGCCCATTACCTGAGAGATGAGTTCCAGATCGGATTCAGAAACCAGGCGGTTATTGCAGGCCCTTGTCACGCAGAAGAAGTCGCTATGGAAAGATTATCCTATCTTACGATTGCCACGGTAGAAGATGAGGTTTCTGAAAAGCTGCTGGATGTTTTTAATTCTGATTTCATTAAAGTACATTCCAGTAAAGATATTTTAGGGAATGAATACAGTGCGATTCTTAAAAATATTTTCGCCATCGGGGCAGGTATTGCAAGTGGATTAGGCTATGGGGATAATTTTACGGCAGTTTTCGTTTCAAATGCGATCCGTGAAATGGAAACTTTCCTGGAAGCTATCTATGAAGCACCGAGAGATGTAAATGAAAGCGCTTATCTGGGTGATTTACTGGTAACAGCTTATTCATTGTTCTCAAGAAACAGGAATTTAGGAAACCTTATCGGAAAAGGATATACGGTGAAATCTGCAATACAGTCGATGAACATGGTTGCGGAAGGCTATTATGCGGCCGATTCAATTTATAAAACGGCAAAACAAAAACATCTTAAGCTGCCGATCATTGATACGATTTACGGAATTTTGTATGAAGGAAAAAATGCAGAAAAACAGTTTAGAAAACTGACTGCGAAATTGAATTAATACAATCATAAACATGCTCCGACTCCGCTTAGTATGACATTTCACAATAAATACAATGAGTATTGGAAATGTCATACTAAGCGGAGTTGAAGTATTAAAACTTTAGTAATTCTATTGACGGATTAATAAAATTCAATCGATACTTTCGATCAATTTTTTTTGCACAATCCAAGAGTGTTTTTACATTAAAAATTAACATGTTAAAATCGCAAAACGAGTTCCTGCTTTTAAAACTTTTCCCGAAATTTGATGTAAATTCTAGATTATGTCACAATCGCTAACAAGCAGAACACCGAAACCAAAATACGACGTTGTACTCATAGGAGGCGGGATTATGAGCGCCACTTTAGCTACCTTATTACACGAATTTGATCCCAACCTGGAAATCGCAATTTTTGAAAGGCTGGGCAGATTTGCCAAAGAAAGTACAGCCGCCTGGAACAATGCAGGCACAGGCCATTCGGCGTTTTGTGAGCTTAATTATACCCCTGAAGAACCTGACGGAACCATAGATATTTCAAAGGCTGAAAGTATTGCCGAACAGTTTGAAATCTCAAAACAATTCTGGTCTTACCTTATTAATAAAGGATATATTCAGGATCCAAAAGATTTTATCAATTCATGTCCGCATATGAGCCTGGTATTCGGTGAAAAAGATGCTGAATATCTGAGAAAGCGACATGATAAAATGACGCAATCTGTTTTATTCTCCGGAATGGAATTTTCAATGGATCACGAAAAGCTGAAAGAATGGATTCCGCTGGTGATGAGTAAAAGAAATCAGTCTGAAGTAATGGCCGCCACCAAAATGGATCTTGGAACTGATGTAAACTTCGGAACCTTAACCAGAAAAATGGGGCGACACTTATTGGAGGATTCCAATGTTGAGGTTTTCCTGTATCATGAAGTGAAAGATGTTGACCCGAGAGATGATGGAAAATGGGAAATGAAAGTAAAGGACAGGATTCACAGCCATAAGCAGGAAGTCGTTGCCGATTTTGTATTTATCGGTGCCGGAGGATATGCATTACCTTTGTTGGATAGTTCGGATATTAAAGAAAGTGAAGGCTATGGAGGCTTTCCGGTTTCCGGAGAGTGGCTGGTAACTCATAATCCTGAACTGGTAAAAAAACACCAGGCAAAAGTATATACCCAGGCAACAGTGGATGCGCCGCCAATGTCTGTTCCCCACTTGGATTTAAGAATCATTGATGGTGAGAAAGCGCTTCTTTTCGGCCCTTTTGCAGGGTTTTCAACCAAATTTCTCAAAGAAGGAAGCTATCTTGACCTGCCGGAAAGCATCAATACAAAAAATATAAGATCGCTGTTCGGAGCATGGTGGCACAATATTCCTTTAACGAAATACCTAATTCAGCAGGTAGCAATGACCAAGTCTCAAAGAATGCAGCATTTGAGGGAATTTGTCAAAGATGCGAAAGAAGAGGATTGGGAATTGAAAGTGGCGGGGCAACGGGTTCAGGTGATTAAAAAGGATGAAAAAGAAGGTGGAAAACTGGAATTCGGAACCGAAGTGGTGGTGAATAAATCAGGAACGATCGCTTCATTATTAGGAGCTTCACCGGGAGCTTCCACGGCTGCATATGCGATGCTGAATGTTCTTGAAAAATGCTTCCCTGAAAAACTTCATGGGGAATGGAAGGACAAATTATTGGAAATGATTCCTTCTTACGGACAAAAACTGGCGGGCAATCCTGAGCTTACCGAAAAAGTAAGAGGATATACGAAAGAGAAATTGGAGCTGGAATATTAATAAAAGATAAAAGATTTTTAAGCAGAGCTTTTATTTAAACAGATATGCCTTCATCAGATGAGATGGAGGCTTTTTTATTTAAAATTAATCTGAAAATTTAAAATATGTTTTCCAAACACGTCAAGTTCTGTCGCTTTAGAGGATTAATTTTGTATTGATAAAAAGTTTGTGTTAAATCATTCATATACATCTTTTTATCGTGATATAAAATAATTACTTTTGCAGCAAATTAAAAAACAAATAATAACTTAAACACAAGTATGAAAAAACTCTACACGGGTGTACTTACAATGTGCACTGTTTTGGGTGTGTCTGCCCAGGAAGTGGTATGGCAGAAAGACATCAAATCCTCTACACAGGATTTTCTGAGCCAGGTAACCACTACTATTGACCAGCAATATTTAATTACAGGAAGCAGTATTCAAGCTTCTAAGCTTTCTACGGACAATAAACAAAACAATGGTTACGATTTTCATTTGGTGAAACTGAACCAACAAGGTGAAGAGGTTTGGGAAAAGTTCTTTGCAGGAAAAAACCATGATTTTCTTTCAGCTACTGTAGCTACTCAGGAAGGTGGATTTCTTTTAGCTGGAACTTCTTATTCAGGAAAAGGACTGGATAAAAAAGAGGATTCCAAAGATGGATCTGACATTTGGCTTGTAAGAATCAATGAGTTTGGCGATGAATTGTGGCAGAAAACTCTGGGTGGTTCTTCTGATGAAGAAGCAAGATCAGTAATTCAGACTACAGACTTAGGATTTTTTGTGGCTGGAAATGTTCAGAATGCAGCAAAAGGTTATGGTTCAAAAGATGTTCTGGTTGTAAGACTTGATAAAAACGGAAAAGAAATCTCACAACTTGTTTTAGGAGGGAAAGGACTGGATGAAGTTGAAAAAATGATCCCAACAAAAGATGGTGGAGCACTCTTAGGAGTATACTCCCGAAGTAATGGGGGAGGAACAAAGAAAACTGAAAATTATGGTGAAGGCGACTACTGGATCGTAAAACTCAGCAAAGACGGTAAAGTAGAATGGGAAAAGAACTATGGCGGAAAAGGTGATGATCATTTAAGAACGCTTGCTTTAACATCCACAGGATATTTAATCGGTGGAGAATCAAGATCGGAAAGATCAGGAAATAAAACCGTTGGCATAGAAGAAGGAACAGATCTTTGGCTGATCTCACTTGATGAATGAGGTGAAGAAATCTGGCAGAAATCCTACAATTTTAAAAACAGGGACGTACTCATGGGAATGAGTGTTTTACACTCTTCAGATGATAAATCCTCAAAAGGAATCTTACTTGGTGGCTATACCCAGGCAGAAGGAAGAATAGAAAATGATGATGAGACCTTCTGGATACTGTATCTGAATCAGGATGGAAATGAAGAGTGGAGAAAGCATGTGAAAGGAGAATCCAGAAAAAGAGAGGAAAGACTTTCAGATATTAAACTGAACAGAGATGGTTCTATCATTTTGGTAGGAACCAGTGCTGAAGAACTAGGAAAGGAGAACTGGAAGATTGTAAAATTGGGAGATAAGCAGATTGATCAGCTGATCGAAAAGCAGGATATTAAGATCTATCCGAATCCTGTGACAGATTATGCTTATGTGGAAATAGGATTTGACTTTAAAGAAGCTGAGATTATTCTTTATGATTTAGGTGGAAGACAACTTCAGAGTTTGAAGACAAAGAATACGGTGACTAAGATTAATACACAGGCACTTATTCAGGGAGCATATCTTGTGGTAGTGAAAACGGATACGAATAAAACAGCGAATGCTAAATTGATTAAAAAATAACTATGAAAAAAATATTTAATTTATTTATAACTATTACTGCACTAGTAAATTGTAATATGTGGGCTCAGGTAAGCAACGGTAGCTCACAACAGAAAATAAACCCTGTTGCTTTTCCTACATCTGCAAATGCCTATGCAATCGATAAGGTTGGTAAATTACCTATTGATTTATTTAGAGGAAAGGCAAATATAAACATACCTTTTTATACCATAAATGTTGATGGAATTAATATTCCAATTTCTTTATCATATAATACAGGTGGAATCAAATTAAATGAAGTTGCAAGTACCGTTGGTTTAGGATGGTCTTTAAATATTCCCAATACTATAAGTCAAAATATTATAGATAAAGATGATAAATATTTTTCACTTTACACTAAAGATATTAATATTGTAAATTCCAAAATTAGAAGCGTAGAAATGTATGATAATGATATCCGTCAGATGATAGATGATCATTATGAAGGGATTTATGATACTAGACCGGATTTATTTAATTATTCATTACCCTCAGGGAGTGGGAGCTTTATCTTTAATAACGATACAGGATATACAATCCCAAACGAAGATATTCTTATAACCGCAACAAATAATAAAAAAAATATTAAAATTGTAAGTATCGATGGGGCTTCTTATTTTTTGAGCACTAAAAATAATACAACAATAGATTCAGGTGTACTGGAAGTACTACTTCCAGTTCTGAAACTATGTATCAGATTGATAGTATAAGAACTATAACTAATAAAAAAATTTCATTTGAATATTCAAAGGCTTATTCTTATACAGAAAAAAGTATTACAGAAAAAGCTAATGTTGATATTACTGATGCAATTGACCCTACTGCAGATTTGCCTTTAAGTCTACCTGACTATGAAAGGTATATGGGAACCGTTGGAAATATAAAGAAAATAATTACAAAAATTATTTTTCCTGATGGGGTTATCTATTTTAATTATTCCAATGATGGATTACCTTTTTCTGATGGAAGCAGCATAAGAAAAGATATTACGGGAAATAATGGCGTAGCATTACGTCAAGTTTTTGTAAAAGATAATTATGGAAAAGTAATAAAAAACTATCATTTGAATTTTTCATATTTTGTTTCAAATGTTGGAAGCAATAATTTTCAGGATTACAGGCTTAAATTATTAAACATATATGACGATTTACAAAATAGTTATTACAAGTTTTATTATAATGAAAGTTATCCTTTGCCCTCACGTAATTCTAATAATGATGACTATTGGGGTTATATTAACTCGACTATATATAATGAGAATTCTTCTAATATTCCCGATAAAATTTATACGGATTACACATCTAAAAACATAACAATTCCTGCCCAATATGTAAGAAATAGAAATACCAATCCAATGTATACTCAAATTGGCGTTTTAAATAGGGTTGATTACCCAACAGGTGGAAGCAAATATCTATATTATGAAAATGCCAATAAGTATTTCACAAGAACAGACTACTTCTGGGGAGATATTGACAATTTTACAAATGTTCTTAGTGAACCGGCAGGAGGTATTAGCGATGGTTTCGGAAATGTAAACCAAACTGTAACAATTCCACCTAGTTTTTTTATCGGAAAAGAAGCACCAAAAATTAAATTAACGTTTGGAAATACCTGTGAAAATAATATGGATGACGAAACCAGTCAAGTTCATGAAACATCATGTTATGGAAATGCCACTGTAAATGGTAATCATTATGGTACCAATGGTAAACCAGGTGTTTTCGAACTCACTGATATAAACAGTCCAATTAATATATCATTATCCAGGATGGGAAAATGTTCATGTGGTTATGGGATAGATGTTATTTATGGAAAGTATACTACAGTGAATACTAATCTCCCTATTGGAGGGCTTAGAATAAAAAAAATTGAAGATAAAAATGAAAATAACTTTGTTAACACATATAATTATAAATATGAAATCTTAGATCAATCCACAAATACATATAAAAGCAGTGGTGTTTTGAATATGCCTTTTCAATATACAAGTTTATTAAAAAGATATATAACACAGGCAATAGATGGATCCGAAATATATCCTCCTTCCATTCAGAAATATTTGGTGGTTAATAATTCAAGTGCTAATTATAATGCATATGGTTCTTCAGATGTTATTACTTATAAACAAGTTACTGAATATAATGATTTAGGCCAGAATATTAATATTTTTTCCCAAACAAATAATTCAGATAGTGATAAGTTATATACCCACGTATACTCTAATTATGATGAATGGAAAAATGGTTTATTGGAAAAAAACATTATATTAAATAAAACTAATGACACTGTAAAAGTACAAACTAATAAATATATATTTAATTCTTTGAAAAATTCTAAAGCAGGATTTACCACGGGTGACCCTGAACAAATAGCATTTGCATTAAATTTAGATATATCAAAATTCCCCAAAAGAGTTACTGGTAGCACTACTTTGCCAAATGAACAGCCAATTTATGTATCATATTATCCAGTGAATAAAGAAATAATATCAATAAACTCTGGAAAGATAGAAAATATAGAATCTAAAACGGTAGAATATTTTCTAAATAATAAAATGGAAACAGTAACCAACAATTTATATTCTGATACCGATATTAACAAGCCTATCAATTTAAAATCTGTTTCAGTACAGTCTCCTGACAATACAATTTCAGAAACTACCTACCAGTATGCTCACGAAAAGAATAACCAAAAGCTGATCACAGCTAATATGATTGGTATTCCATTGGAAACAAAGACTGTAGA